>CAJUPJ010000026.1 GCA_910588655.1 uncultured Lachnospiraceae bacterium
TAATGGATTATTTTAGAAAACAAGCTCTGACATGCCATCGGTTTCCTGTTAAACACATTAAAAATGGGACTTGATGATGCCTAAACCAAAAAAAATGGGGAAACTCAAAAGAATTTACAGGCTTTTGTTAGTGAAACTGGCATGTCACCCACCGGACACATAGAACAATGGTCTATGTTATCCGTTGTGGTATCATTTCCATCTGCCAGCACCAATTTTGAACATCAAATCTGGCGTTGACAGATAAGTAAAAAATAATTATAATATAATTATGGAAAACATAAATTTTGAATGGGATGAAAATAAAAACAAAACCAACCAAAGAAAACATGGGATTGATTTTGAAGAAGCAAAAACGGTTTTCTATGATGATAATGCAATTCTGTTTGATGACCCAGAACACTCTATAGATGAAGACCGGTTTCTGATACTTGGTATTTCAAAATATGAAAATCTATGCATTGTAAGTCATTGCTATCGTTCTAAAGATAATATCATCAGAATTATTCCGGCAAGAAAAGCAACTAAAAACGAAATAAGAACTTATAACAATTATGCAGGAGGTGATATTTTATGAAAGATGAATATGATATTAAAAGTCTTAATCCTAGAAAAAATCCTTACTCCAAAAAACTAAAAAAACAGATTACTATCAATATTGACAGTGATACCATTGACTTTTTCAAATCCCAAAGCGAAGATTCTGGCATACCATACCAGACACTTATCAATCTATATCTCTCCGACTGCGCAAAACAGAAAAAACAGTTGCAAATATCCTGGAAGTAAACAAATCCATCCACTATTATTTTAAAACTCATAGTGGATGGATTTGTTTTTTATTAGTGGAGCTGAGGGGAATCGAACCCCTGTCCGGACCTCAATCCAATGTACTTCTACTGTCATAGCAAGTGTTTAGACATTCCCTCCAGGCAACGCCCACTAGCAGGCTTTACCCTTTAGTAGCTTCATAAATTTTCTGCTGCTTCAAAGCTTTAGCAACAGAGTGTTCCGCTGGGGTGACACTGGTTATCCCCGCCGCGGAAAGCGGAGGCCAGTGAGCTGCGCTTAGGCAGCTAATGCTAAATTGTCTTCAGCGTTTATATTTTAGTTGGACTTTTAACGTAGTGCCCGCTACGGACAGCTTCTCCATCTTCAAAAGACCCGTCGAAACCAGTACAACCCCTTACTGGTAATTAACCCAGTGCCATTTCCAGAAATACACACCTGGCATGGCACTGGTATATCTGTTATAAATATATACAAATACTATGTTTTTATACTATAACACATTAATGGATATTTGTCAAAATTTAATCTGGATGGCATAAACAGATTTAATAAAGGTTCTGCACCTTAAACTTCCTTTCTGCCTCCCTGCGCTGGTCTTTTTTAGCAATATCCTGTCTTTTATCATAAAGTTTCTTACCTTTTGCAAGACCAATTTCAACTTTGACAAGGCTTCCCTTAAAATATACGTTTAAAGGAACCATTGTATAACCTTTCTGTGTTATCTGCCCTTCAATCTTACGTATTTCATGGCGGTGAAGAAGAAGTTTCCTTGTCCTCACAGGGTCTTTATTAAATATATTTCCTTTTTCATATGGGCTTATATGCATATTATAGACATATATTTCACCTCTGTAAAGACGTACAAAAGCCTCTTTAATGCTGCATTTGCCCATACGTAGTGATTTTACCTCTGTACCAGCAAGCGAAATTCCAGCTTCATATTTTTCTTCAATAAAATATTCATGGAATGCTTTTTTATTGCCTGCTACTAGCTTAGTGGTTTCTTTTGCCATATTACAAAAACCATATCCTTTCAATTTTCTAATTATTATTGGAACTTTTACGCTTCTTTGCAGCTATTATGCGTCTCCTGTTTACAAGCACCTTTCCCCTGACCGCCTTTTTCTTTGCATGGTATAGAGGTTTTCTGCCTGGCTTGTAAGCTGCCGCTTTACCACTTCTCTTTATATTTAAAGTCCCGGCTGGCTTTCTTATGTTGCTTTTGCCTATACCAACCCTTGCAACATCTTTAATAACATTTCCTGTATTAATCCTTGCAGCCTGCTTTGGTTCATCAGGAATATTTATAACCGGCTTTTTCCTTACAAGCTTTCCCACACGCCTGTCAAGCGGGCTGGCAAAAATTCTTTTAAGCCCTTTATCCTGCTTTTTCTTTTTCCTTATACCAGCTTTATGTTTAGTTTTCTTGGCTTTTCCAGCCGCAAACAGTGGAATAATTTTCTTTTCCTTTTTTAACTGGTTTATTTCCATGTCTTCTTTGGCACTTATATCTTTTGTTTTTAATATTTTCCCTTGTCCAGCTTTTTCCTTGTTTCCAGTTTTTTTGCTTCCAGGCTCTTTATTTTTTAATTCCTCATCCTTCAGTTCCCTGGCAGTACCCTTGTCCTTATTTTTATCCTTTGCCTTATTATCCTTTCTGGCTTTCTTTGTTTTCTTTTTATCTGCATGGGCTGTTTCCATGCCCTCTTCTTCCTCTTCTGCAATTACAAAATCAATTGTTTTAATAATCCTGTCAACATTAGCAACTGTAACTTTTATTTTATCACCAAGTTTATAAGTCTTTCCTGTATGCTCACCTGTCATG
The DNA here is from genome assembly GCA_910588655.1 of uncultured Lachnospiraceae bacterium. Lineage (GTDB taxonomy): Bacteria > Bacillota > Clostridia > Lachnospirales > Lachnospiraceae > Butyribacter. The sequence goes on from CAJUPJ010000026.1 coordinate 2,618, forward strand.
CAGTAATGTTCTTCATCGAAATAATAATAGTCACCTGGTATATCAGCTACTTTTATCATTCCTTCAACAGTATTAGGCAGTTCTACATACATGCCCCATGATGTAACACCCGAAACCATGCCTTCAAAGCTTTCACCAATAAACTGTTCCATATATTCAGCTTTTTTAAGCTTTTCAACCTCACGTTCTGAATCATCTGCACGCCTCTCTAACATACTTGAAGCTTCTGCTACTTCTGGAAGTATCTTATTATAATGGCTAATCCTGCTGCCCTCAAGCCTGCCATGGATATTTTCCTTAATAATACGGTGTATCTGCAAATCAGGATAACGTCTTATTGGCGAAGTAAAATGGCAGTAATATTTCATTGCCAGCCCAAAATGCCCGCCACAGTTTGTAGCATACTTTGCCTGTCTCATTGAACGGAGTGCAAGTTTACTGATTAACGCTTCCTCTGGTTTTCCTTTTACATTATTTAAAAGCTTCTGGATTTCCTTTGGATGTATTTCATCATTTGCCCCAGTTTTTAATATATAGCCAAAATTATTTACAAAAATGCCAAGCTGCAGTATTTTCTCACTGTCAGGTGTATCATGCACACGGTAAACAAAAGGAAGCTCCTGCCAGAAATATTCCTCTGCAACGGTCTGGTTAGCAGCAAGCATAAACTCCTCTATAATCCTGTGGGCATTATTTCTTTCATACTCTTTGATTTCTAACGGTTTCCCTCTTTCATCAAGTATAATCTTGCTTTCAGGAAAATCAAAATCAACAGACCCCCGTTTAAACCTTCTTTTCCTTAAAATAGCAGCAACTTCATACATAAGTGCAAACATAGGAATAAATTCTTTATATTTTTCCTGCTCTTCCTTGTCTTCCAGTTCAATTATTTTATTTACACTGGTATATGACATTCTTCTGTCAACATTAATAACACTTTCTTCTATTTTATGGCTTATGACCTCCCCAGACTGGTTTATATCCATAACACATGAAAGCGCAAGCCTGTCCTCACCCTGGTTAAGTGAACATATGCCATTAGAAAGCTTATGCGGAAGCATAGGGATAACCCTGTCTACAAGGTAAACACTTGTACCACGTTTTAGTGCCTCCTTGTCAAGAGGAGAATTTTCCTTTACATAATAACTTACATCTGCTATATGGACTCCAAGCCTGTAAATATCCCCCTCCTTTGATAATGTAATAGCATCATCAAGGTCTTTTGCATCCTCACCATCTATTGTAACAGTCTGTAAATCCCTGTAGTCAGTCCTGCCTTCTTTCTCTGCTTCACTAACTTTATCTTCTGTTTTCTCCACCTGTTCCATTACAGCATCTGGATATTCTTCTGGAAGCCCGTAAGCCTTGATAATGGACTTTATATCAACACCAGGGTCATTAATATGCCCTATAATCTCTATAACACGCCCTTCAGGGTTTCTGTCCCCGCTGCCATAATCCGTAATCTCAACTACTACCTTATGCCCTGTAACCGCCCCTCTGCTACACGCTTTGGGAATATAAATATCCTTTCCAAATTTCTGGTTATCTGCAATTACAAAACCAAAGTTTTTACTTTTAGAATAAGTACCTACAATTACTCCACTGCCTCTTTCTACGATTTCTGTTACAGTGCCTTCACGTCTCCTGCCATTTCTTTTTTCTTCAATGGCAACCCTTACTGTATCACCATCAACCGCACCTTTAGCCTGTCCGCCGGCAATGTAAATATCCTCTTCCTCACCTTCAATCCTGACAAAACCAAAATCCCTTTGTGTCCCCATATACTTTCCAGTTTTTATATTATCAGGCATAAGCTTAATCCTGCCCTTGGAATTTACCTGCAGTTTCCCTTCCCCAGAAAGTTCTTCAATTACTTTGCGTAAATCTTTTTTCTGTTTAGAAGGAACTTGCAGTACAACACCCATTTCCTTAATAGTCATAGGCCTGTATGTCTTTGATTTGGCAAACTCCATAATAAGTCTCTTTTTACTATCCAGTTCTTTTCTCGTCATATCCATTCCTCCCCCGTTTTCCATTATAGTAAAAAAAGTGCAACGTAATATCCATACGCTGCACCACTAAGCTTTCGTACCATTACAAAAACCTTTTATATTGTAAAAACTAATATAAAAAGCTATAATGTCTATGAAAAAATACTAAGATTTAATAACAATGAAAGCACGATAAATACTGCCGCAAGAATTCTTGTTGCAAGCACAAGCCCGCCTTCCATTGAACGGCCCTTGTTCTTACCCCAGTAAGTTTCAGCAGCGCCGCTGATTGCCCCTGTCAGTCCTGCCTGTTTGCCTTCCTGCATAAGTACAATAACAGCTAATGCAACAGATACAATAATGTATACAATTAACATAATGCCATGAATCATCTTAATCATAAAAAATATCCTCCATTCCAGTGTAACCAATATATAGATAAAAATACCACTGTATGTATAAAATACAAAACAACGTACTTGTACAGTATAGCATAATGTTTTTATAGTTTCAAGTATTTTCTAAAAAATTACAAACGGTTTTTTACAGTTATCTTAGGGGGAACTGGAATTTGCGGACGGTTTTTAGTGCCAGAGCCAGAATATTCCGTTCAAGGGGTACGCTTCTGCTATGGTGTAATGTCATTTAGTTAAGGATGATTGTTTAAAAATATCATATACTGTATAGGCTGGCAAATCCCATCATTGTTAAATTCCAGCATCTCCTTAACTAAATGGCATTGTTTTATATTGGCGTAACTGAAATGTGCCCTGTCATGGAATAATTTAGTGGAACACCAGAAACGCTGCGTCCACAAAAACATTATTAAAAATTTCTTAAAAAAACAAAAGAAATTTGTGCAATTTTATATAAAATATGTTATACTAATATTAGATTATTTATAAATTTAAGTTTTATATAAGGAAGGTACTGGCATTATGAAAAAAATCTTTAAGCGCATTTTTATGGGCATAATAGCTGTTGCAGCTGTTGCCTTTATTATTTATACAATGGTGGCAGGAAACCGCACTAAATTTTATGATGATGAAAGCACTACTGGAAATACAAGCGGCAATCTTCTAAATGGAGGGCTTTTCTGCGAAAATGAAGGTAAAATATATTTTGCAAATCCATATGATGAGAATAAACTTTACTGTATGGACAATGACCTTTCAAATGCAAAGAAACTTATTGATGACAGGGCAAGCTATATAAACTCGGCTGGAGGTTATATTTTTTATACAAGAAGAAATGACCAGATAGAAAATGACGTTGATGCATTGTTATCAATTAGCACAACAGGGCTTTTCAGGGTTAATACTTCAGGACATAGCGTTAAAAGATTATATGATGACCCGACACAGGTGGTATGCCTTTATGGAAATGATATTTTCTACCAGCACTATGACCAGAAGAAAGGCCTTGAACTTTATTCTGTAAAAATAGATGGTGATGATAACAAAAAGCTTCTTAATGAACCAGCTGCCCCATATGTACTACATAATGATAAGATATATTATACAGGCTGGAATAATGACCATTACATACACTCACTTGGAACAAGTGGTTCAGGTTCACAGGTAATATATGCCGGTAACTGTACAAACCTTGCAAGGCAGGGAAGCTACCTGTATTTTATGGATATGGAACAGGATTATAGTTTATGCCGCGTTTCACTTGATGGTTCTTCTGTTGAAACCCTTATAAACAAGCGTCTTGCTACCTATAATATATCAGAAGACGGCACAACAATATTTTACCAGGTTGATAATGGCTCTGAAAACGGTTTATACAAGCTTGAACTTCCAACAATGGAAACAAGCCTTATTTCAGAAGGTGATTACAATTATCTGAACCTTACTTCTGAATACCTGTTTTATGAAACATTTGACCAGAGCAGGCTTTTTACATATAACCTTACCACAGGACAGACACAGCAGCATACAATTGAAAAAGCAAAATAAGGACAAAGGTTACTGGAATTAATCCCAGTAACCTTTATTCATTGTACATTTTAATATAAGCTTTTCTGGAAGTTTATCATAATGCAGCCCTGCTTTATATCCTGCAAGTTTAAATACACACTGTAATACAAAATAAAATGCCTTAAATACTTCGCCACGCTTAATTAAACTTTTTATTATTTTTCCAGCATATCCTGCACCTTCTTTTTCAGAAGAAATATTTCCAAATATTTCACTATACTGTTTCTGTGATACACCAAGGTCAAAGTTTCTTTTAAACTGCTTTATACATGTATAGGAATGCGAATGTATTACTTTTGCCTCTGCACAATATGCTATATTGTAGCCTGCATTAATAACCTTCGATGCCATTATCATATCTTCATTAAAAATTGTCTTTTTTACAAAGCCGCCCAGTTCTTCATACACACTTTTTCTGTACATGGCACATACATCAGAGCAAAAATATGTTTTTATGCCAAGCCTGTCCAAATCATTTCCAGACTTAACTGAACTTTCTTTAGGATAATTATAAATCCTGGTCATTTTCTCAAGAATATCTGCATCTTTTCCCGCCATCTGCCGTCCATATGAAACCGCAATATTCTTGTCTGACATAGGTACAAGCAGTTTTTCAATAAGCCTGTTGTCTTTAGGAATGGCATCCTGTGTCATAAATAACATAAATTCTGCGTCTGAAAGACCAGCACCAAAACGCCTTGTAGCACCATGGTCAAATTCCTTTTTTAATACAGGGTGTACTGATACAATACCCTCTGCCAGTTCATCCATTAAACTGCTGCCATTATCAAGTGTCTGTAACAGGTAAATATGGTTTGCTGGTACAGTCTGTTTTAACAGCCGCTTTAATATATTTTTAAATTCTGGTGCTGGTTTATAAACTGGAATTATAATATCCACAACTGGTTTAGTACAGCTTTCTGTTTTATCTTCCATTATGTTTCCTTTCTGCTTACCCACAAAATCCTGCTAATGGTTTAACAGCCTTTCCACAAGAATAACTGCTTCCTGTGCATCTTTTGAATACCCGTCAGCCCCAATTTCATCTGCAAACCCCTGTGTAATAACTGCACCGCCAATTATAACTTTGCAGGCAGGATATTTTTCACGTACAAGCCCTGTTACCTTCTTCATTTCCATCATTGTAGTAGTCATAAGGGCTGAAAGCCCGATAATATCCGCTTTTTCTGCTATTGCTGTATCTACAATTCTTTCTGCTGGTACATCTTTTCCAAGGTCAATAACATTATACCCATAATTCCTAAGCATAAGTGCAACAAGGTTCTTACCAATATCATGTATATCATGCTCTACTGTGGCTATAACTATAGTCCCCAGAGGTTCTTTGCTCCTGTTCTCCGCAAGCAAAGGTTCTAAAACAGCTATTCCCTTCTCCATTGTTTTTGCACTTGAAATCAGCTGTGGCAGGAAATATACCTGTTTGTCGAAAAGCTCCCCAACATGGTTTATTGCGGGAATAAGGCTGCCATCAATAATATCCTGTGCTTTCCTTCCACCATCCAGTGCATCTTTTACAAAATCTTCTATTTTATTCTGTCTTCCCTTTACAACTGCTTCAAAAAGCAAATCATCATTTATAATATCTCCAGTAAAGGCATTTCCATTACTGCTGCCTGTTTTTAAAGTGACTGCCTCTGGATTAACTTCCCCGCTTACAACAGAAACCTTATGCTTTGTAACCCTGTCAATATAACCTGTCCCTGCTTCTGGTTTATCCATAAGAAGCCCTGCCGCAAATACAGAATGCATTAAAAGGTCTTGCGATGGGTTTGCTATTGCCATTGTAAGTCCCTGGCTTATTGCTATTGACATAAAGCTGCTGTTTACAAACATTCTTTCAGGCAGCCCGAAAGATATATTGGAAAGCCCGCATATTGTAGCAACTTCCAGTTCATTCTTACAATATCTTATAGTTTCCAGTGTTTCAAGTGCTGCTTTGCTATTTGCACCAACTGTTGCCACAAGCCCGTCAACAATAATATCATCCTTTGAAAGCCCCTGTTTTAAAGCTTCATCAATTATTCTATGGATTATGCTGTTCTTCTCAGACATATCTTTTGGAAGGCCTTTTTCTGATAATGGCAGAAGTATAAACATTGCACCATATTTTTTAGCAGCAGGCAGAAGCCTTTCAAACTTTCCAGGTTCTAGTGAAATTGAATTTATTAATGCCCTGCCTGGATAAATACGCAATGCCTCCTCCACAACATCAGGATGGCTTGAATCAATAGAAAGCGGAAGATTGCTGGCAATAGAGAGTTCATTAACTGCCTTTAGCATCATTTCCTTTTCATCAATGCCATTCATGCCCATATTTACATCAAGCACCGAAGCCCCAAGCTCCTCCTGTGACTCTGCCATTTCTGTAACAATATCAAAACATCCCTCACGTAGTTCTGCCTGTAATGCCTTTTTCCCGGTAGGATTAATTCTTTCACCCACTACCAGGAAACTGCCGTCAAGTTCTATATCAAGCACATTTCTTTCAGTTGAAAGAGCACGCCTTTTAACATTTCCTTTACGCCCTGTAAATAAGACACTGTTTCTTAATGACTTTTCCTCCAGCAAAGAACATAAAGCCTGTATATGTGCTGGTGTAGTGCCACAGCAGCCGCCAAGTATATCAGCGCCTGCATCCACAAGTGCAAGCATCTCCTCTGCAAACCCGTCCGGTCCTAAATCATATACCGTATTACCATCTGCATCAAGCTGTGGAAGCCCTGCATTTGGCTTTGCTGCAACAGGTATATCTGCATATCTTGCCATTTCTCTTACAATATCTGCCATTTTGCCAGGTCCTGTTGAACAGTTTACCCCAACTGCCGCAACTCCAAGTGCATTTAAAACAAGGGCGGCTGTCCCAGGGTCTGTTCCATACAATGTGCGCCCGTCCTCATTAAATGTAAGTGTAACCATTACAGGAAGGTTACATGTTTCCTTAACGGCAATAACTGCAGCACGGCATTCCTGGAGGCTCATCATTGTTTCCACAACAATCAAATCCACACCTGCATCATAAAGATACATTACCTGCTCTTTATAAATGTCCACAAGTTCCTCAAATTTAAGAGGTCCGGCAGGATATACCTGTTTTCCTGTCATAGTTATATCACCAGCAATATAAATATCCCTGCCTGCACCTGCCTCCCTGGCAGCTTCCTTTGAAATATCTACAAGCCTCATATTAATATCCCTGGCATTATCTGCAAGCCCATATTCTGCAAGTTTAATCCTGTTTCCAGAAAACGTTGGCGCATAAAGCACATCAGAACCAGCTTTTATATATTCTGTTTGTAACTCTTTAAGAATATCCCTGTTTTCCAAAATCCACTCTTCAGGACATACACCAGCAGGCATCCCCCGCCTTTGTAAATTAGAGCCCGTCGCCCCGTCAAGAACCAGTTTCCCACGTCCCAGCCTGTCAATAAAGTTCTCTTTAGCCATATAGCCCCCAGTCTTTTATAAATCAGTTAAGTAAAAATTTCCATAGTAAACGGTATTTATTATGTCGTTTACTATAACATACCATTTTATAAATTTCAATAAAAAGATATACTATATTCACAACTTAAATCAAGCATTTTAAACAGGATTATTGTATTATATATAAAGCACATGCGCATTGTGTATTGCACAACGGTTTTTAAAAATAAATGGAAAGTGGTGTCAGACTTGTACGAATGGAACGAAACTATACAAAAAATAATTAACTGGATTGAAGAAAACCTGGAGGAAAACCCTTCCCTTGCCAGGGCAACCTTTGAAATCAGGGACACAAACAAGCGTCTTCTGCATACCGCCAGAACCCAGTACCTCTTCCAATATCCATACGGCAAGTTGTATACTTTCCTGGACATTATACCAGTAAAGGAGAACAGAAAATGAATAAAACATGTTTAACACAGGCAAATATAAGAATAGAATATATTCCAGAACATAAATATATTGGAATATGGGATAAAGAAACTGGTAACTACATGGATTTCTGGAAAACACATGACTGTGATACAATATGTGGTATAATTGACAGCATGAGCCGTGTTTCCCATCCAGTAGTTACCTGCCAGTTATTATATGGTTTTCTTCCACCCTCCATTTGATTACCTGAAAGACTGTGGCGAAGTAATGGCAAGAACCGAAAACCTGGCATGGAATTTTGACCCGTCATCAAAAGGCTATAAATGGAATGAAGAAAACTGCCCTGTTTACCAGCGCCATTGCCCGGAAACTATTGTATATGAAGTATTAAGACCTGTAACAATAATATAATGGTGCAGTTATTTATTGAAAGCCTGGCAAAATTTATTATGGATTTTTACACCAGAATGCAGGCTGTGTACGCACAGCCTGTATACCCAGTTAATTATTATTTCCAGGTCTATGCTGCATATATCTCTTCCCATAGTAAAATACCTGCTTAAAGCAATTATATAAACCAGTGCCATTTCGCCAAAAACCTGCCCTGCCCTTTCCACGCTTTTTTCATCTGGAAATCCAAGATACCTGCTAAATATCCTGTATTCTAAATAATTTACCAAGGCACTGGCATATTTTTCTTTTACAGCGATATCAAATTCATCAAATTGTGAAACAATCTGTGCCGCACTTTTCTCCTCTTCAAAATAATCAAAGCTTCCTTTTAAATAAACCGTTTCCTTGTTTTCTATTATAACCTCTAATATATTATCTGCCATATCCATAAACAGTTTATACATATGCATATAATCCTGTGCCGTCTTTTTGCAGGCTATATTTTCTTCAAGTATCTTTTTATATTCCTGCATTTCACCTGCAACAAAAGGAATATCCTGCATCTTAATTACAGAAATATCCCCTTTATTGCCAATTTTATAGAATTGTACTTCTTTATTTACAATATAATCTGCTGTTACCGGGCAGGAAGCAGCCATAGAAATCCATAAAAGCCCTTTATGCTTTGCAAAAAGCCTGGGGAATTTGCGGCATGTATTACAAAGCATTTCTTCACCTGCATTTTTCTGTATACGGCAGAGCCCGTCTTCATCAAGCATACTGCACCTGCCGCCGCTCTTTGTAGAAAAATATCTGTTTCCATCTGCTTTATAAATATTTGATAAAATATCTTCCCTTAAAGCTTTATCTTTAAGATTTCCAAAACGCTGGAAATCCTCACCAGCAACTGCGATACGCCAGCCAGAACAACATGTATATCTGCACTTTCCTGCAAGACACCTGAAGTTGTTATAAAACCCAAGAACTATTCCTTCCACAAGGCATGTCCCTTCTGTCAGAATATAATTTCTGACTTGTCTTTAAGAAGTCTTGCACCATTTGTAATAACCAGGATTCCTGTACAAATCCCTGTTACAATTAAAAGAATTCCCATAACTATATTAAAAGCACCAACTGACTTCATAGTTTTATATATTTTTTCGCCCATAATTATCCTTTTCCTTTACAAATTATTGCAACCGCGCAGGTTGGATTATTTTACACCATACTGTTTATAATATTCATTAATAGCTTCTTTTATATTATCATCAATTAGTATACTTCCACAACATTCTTTATTATACAGGCACTCTATAACATCATCCATAGAAACAATTGCATTAACAGGGAAACCATACTTTTCCTCTATTTCATCCAGTGCAGTTTTATCAGTGGAAAGCCCTCTCTCCATACGGTTTAATGAAACTACAAGCCCTTTGATTTCTATGTCCGCCTGTGCTTTAATAATTGGGAATGTCTCTTCAATGGATTTGCCAGAAGTAGTTACATCCTCAATAATAACTACCCTGTCCCCGTCTTTAAGGCTGCTTCCAAGCAAAATCCCCTTATCACCATGGTCTTTAATTTCTTTGCGGTTAGAACAATACTTTATATCTTTATTATAAAGAGTGCTGTATGCCATAGCTGTTGCAACGCTAAGAGGTATTCCCTTATATGCCGGACCGAACAATACATCAAAATCATCACCATAATGTTCATGTATTGCCTGTGCATAATACTTTCCAAGCCTTATAAGCTGTGTACCTGTATTATATAAACCTGCGTTCATAAAAAATGGTGATTTGCGCCCGCTTTTTAAAGTAAACTCACCAAACTTTAATACACCAGTTTCTGCCATAAATGTAATAAATTCCTGTTTATACTTTTCCATCTTAAATAAATCCTCCTGTTTTATACTGTAAAATTCTGCAAAAATACCATGGTCAAGCATATATCCGCAATCCGCTCCGCTACTTGATGAGGTTAAATAGTAAACTCTGCTGTTGCACCCTCGATAACAATGCGGTACTTGCCAGAAGGCAGTTCACCATATGGAGTTAAATCATATGTCTTCTTTGTCTTGCCCCCGGCTTTCATTATATAAGCAATATCATTAAAAACCATATCCTCTTTAGCAGGTATATCATACCATTTGCCATCCACTTTTGCCTGGATTGAAAAATACTCGCCAAAATATGTTTCTTTCTTTGTTTTGTTTTTTAATTTAACTTCAAGTTTTGTGCCTTTAAGCTGGACACTTGTAATTTTCAGCCCATGTGGCTGGTTTTTCCTGCTTTTTGTAAGGAATTTTGTATTCCACTTTCCATCTTTTAAAGCAATACAGCGTATATTAGGGAATGATGATATTGACATTTCATCTTTTTCCTGCCACTGGTAATTTTTAATTCTCCCAAAATCAATATCAGCTTTATAAATGCTGCCATTATTTAGAAAAACATACCCGTCATACCATGTAAAACTTATAAACGCCCCTTCTTTGCTGCCAATCTCCAGACTGTACATATCACCTTTTAATTTATCTATATCTACATCCTGTACAGCATCACCAAGTTTTATCCCATTAATATAGCCAACTATTTCCTGTTCCCCGTTCTTGTCAAACAACCAGCAGTTTTCTGCTTTATTATTGCTATACTCCCAAAAACACATTGCACTTGTTTCTACACTTGCATCCTTTAAAAGCTGGACTGTCCCAGCCTCTTCCATCCTGCTGTTATCTGGCCTGCTTATAGCATATGCTGTACGTTCTCCTGTTACGGAATTGCCAGATAGAAATGCACCAGCACTTAATGCTAATGCCATGCAGACTGGCAGGACAGAAACCTTTGATATAATTTTCCTCATATAAACCACTCCCTTTACAAACATAACCAAAACAATTTAATATCTAATAATACTATTGTATAATATAATTATTGGAAATGCAATCATTTTTCTTGCCACTGGCATGTCATGTAGCATTTGACAAATATATACCACAGTAATATACTTGTCTGGTAATATTTATATATAATAACGGGAGTTAATAATACTGCTGGCAATGAAAGGAAATACTTATGAAAAACCTTGTTTTTTTCGATGTTGATGAAACGTTAGTTACCAAAGATGAAAATGGATATTTAATACCAGAAAGCACCACCCTTGCTTTGAAACTTCTGCGCAGAAATGGAAACCTGTGTTTTATTAATTCTGGAAGGACAATTGCCGGCATGGAAAATATAATACTGGACATTGGTGTAGACGGTTTTGTATGCGGATGTGGCACATATATATGTATTAAAGATAAAATATTATTTTCCAGGACTATACCACACTGCCTTGGTAATGAATTAATAAAAGACCTTATAAAATGCAGGCTTGAATGGGTTCTTGAAGGACAAAACTCACTATATTATATTGATATGCCACATAAAACAAGAATAAGGTATTTTAAAGAAGACCATCAGAAGACGTTTCCTGGCATATGTAAAATCCTGCCACCAGAAAATGCACAGGATTTATCATTTGATAAATTCTGCATATGCACTTCACCTGGATGTGATTTTGAATATTTCCATAATAAATATAATAAAGAGTTTGATTTTATAGACCGTGGCAACAATTTTTTTGAAATTGTCCCGTCTGGATGCTCTAAAGCAACAGGAATGAAGTTTTTAATGGACTATTATAATATTCCTGTACAAAACACATATGCTATAGGCGACAGCACCAATGACCTGCCTATGATAAACTTTGCAGGAACAGGTATTGTAATGGGTAACAGCCCTGCCTGTGTTACCTGCCATGCAGATTATGTAACAAGCAGCATACTGGAAGATGGCATATATAATGCTATGAAACATTATAAACTTATATAAATATATTTCTTCTGTATTACATACAAGCCAGTGCCTTAAACAAAGCACTGGCTTGTTATTTTATCCCTTGGCAGTCTTTCCAGACAGGGTTTCAAGCACTGTTTTATATATCATAATAAGGTATGCATCTATAACACAATATTTATTAGAAAGAAATTCTATAAGCTTATAAATAAAACATCCGCCCATAAGAATTACACTCATACATGTAACAAAATAATTTAAGTCCAGTGCCAGAACTACTATATTGGCAACAATATAAAAAACAATTACAGAAAGAAACTTACGTCCAATCTGAAGTGCCATATAAAGTGTTTCTGCAAGCAGTTCTTTGCGCTCTTTTATATATTCACTGTTCTCTTCCTTAAGCAGCTCATACATATCATTAAAAATCTTTTTATCCTGGAATTTTGTTTTAGTATAAGCATTTTTTATGACTTCCTCTTCAAACATCCGCACATATGAAATGTATTTTCTTCTTCCAAACTGCTTTTTTAAACATTTTTTAAAAACATTCATTGATAATACCCCGCCTTGGCTGCAACATTCTATTTTAATTTATGTGGTTTTTCACAATGCGTTCATATGAAATACACAAAAACATCACATAAATCTGTTAGCATTTTTATATGGATACCACTTGTAATTTCCAGTACAGAATTCATTAAACCTTCATCTGTCTTAATCCCTTCTGTACTTTGTGGTATTCTTTGTACACCTTTTTTTCATAAATCTTATACAAGGCATATCTTATGGGGAATACCCTGGATATGCCCTGTATATTAATCCCCATACATTGTATTTAATATATCTGATGCTTCATCATACTGGAAATTCTGTATAGCATCATACATTTCCTGGAGTTTTCCAATATGCCTTTCATTACTTCCTGCAAGCATTTTTTCAAGAAGGTCTGTAATTTCAATATATTCGTAATTATCAATGCTTTCTTTTAACCTGTTAAGGTTTTTAATAAATTCTGTTTCTTCCATTTTAGCCCCTGGCTTTTTAGCAAGGTTTTTCTGGTTATAATAATCACATGCAATTTTAAGCTGATGGTGGAATTCTTTCACCATTTCCATATATTCACCTATCTGTGAAATTATATACATGCGCTGGTATTCTTTAGCAGATAATTCCATTTTCTGTGAATAGCCTGCAAGCTTGTTTGCTGCAATATTCAGGAAAATCCCTTTAAGGCTGTGGAAATGCATTGACATAGCTTCTAATTGTTCAGTATTCCTTATTTCTTCCAGTTTATTATAATGCTCTAAAATATTCCGTACAGAAACATTAAGGACTTTCATATAATTATCAAGGCTTCCTGCCATAAGCGCAATTCCCTCATCATAGTTAAGACCTTCAACTAATGAAAGAAACCCTGCTGAGTCAATACATTCTTCCTCTGCACAGCTTTCCCCTGTTTCCCCTTTTATAAAACCATACTGTTTAAGTTTTACCTCAAAATCTTCTATACGTAAAGGCTTTTTTATTACACAGTCTGCGCCTGCATCTGTAAACAGCCTGGTAACTGCTTCATCTACAGTAGCTGAAACCCCTATTATTTTAGGCTGGTTTTTACCATTTGATATCTCCATTATCTGTCTTGTTGTTTCAACCCCGTCCATTTCAGGCATAAGGTAATCCATAAGAACTATATCATAGAGTACACTCCTCACCCTTTCTACTGCCTCTATGCCTGATTCTGCCGTATCTGCCTTTATTCCATAACGTTCAAGCATTGCAGCCAGAACCATTACATTAACCATATTGTCATCTACAACAAGAACCCTGATGTTCCTCACAATAATATTTTCTTCCATATAAATCCCCCATGATATTTCCTTAGACCCAGGCAAAACCTGGCAGCTTAAAATGTCTTAAAACGGTATACTGTAATACTTTTAAACTGCTCCCCTGCTTTTAATATAGCATTTGGGAAACCTTCTGTATTTATGGCATTTGGGAAATTCTGTGTTTCAAAGCACGCACCACAGAAATTCCCATAATGCACGCCGTCCTTGCATCCATCTATATCAAGGTCATTGGCAGTATAAAGCTGCATGCCTGGCTGGTCAGTAAACACTTCCATAATACGCCCTGTGCTGTTATCACGGAACTGTGCTACCCTTCTTATGCCATCACCTGTATCATTCCTTAATACGAAGTTGTAATCATAACCTGTTACTACATTGCCATATGCATCTTCTTTCCCAATTCCATCCCTTAACTTCTTAAATTCCCTGAAATCAAGTGCTGTGCCTGCAAGCTCTTTTATCTCCCCTGTAGGTACAAGTATATCATTTACAGGTGTATAACAGTCTGCTTCTATCTGGACTTCCTGGTCTAATACATCAGGACATTTATGTCCGCCCTTCCCAAGATTAAAATAAGTATGGTTAGTAAAATTAATTATTGTGTCCTGGTCACATTCTGCTTTATATCCTATTATAAGTTCATCGTCATCATCAAGTATATAAGTAACTGAATAATCAAGGTTTCCTGGTAAACCCTGTTCACCATCAGGACTGCGCCTTGAAAATATAATTTTATCTTCTTCTTCAAACTCTTCATATTCTACATTATACATGCAGCAGTTGTACCTGAGATTGCCTCCATGCAGGCAGTTTGTTTCATCATTCTGGTCAAGCTTGTACTCCTTGCCATTTAAAACAAACTTTGCATCTGAAACCCTGTTGGCGTATCTTCCAATAGGCGCGCCAAAACTTGGTTTATTTACTTCATATGGTGCAGTTTCACTATAACCAAGTGCAATATCCTCAAATACACCATCCCTGCCTGGTACAATAATATCTGTAATAACTGCTCCTAAATCAATAAATGAAACTTCCATGCCATTCTTATTCTTTAATGTATACTTTGTAACCTCATTGCCTGCTTTATCCACTCCAAACCTGCTCTTTGTAATACTCATCTTATAACCTCCCCAATAAATTTATAGAAAAAATAGCCTGGTCTTTAGTATATCAAATAAAAAATCACTTTACAAGTGATTTGATGGTTTACAGTTATATTGTGTTTGTGTAAAAACGGACGGTTTCTGTGCCAGAGCCAGAATATTCTGTTAAAGGGGTACGCTTCCGCTACGATAAGCCACGCAGCGGCACATAAAGCCAGATATTTAATGTTCCAAAATAAACTGGCGTTTATTCCGTCACATTAAATATCTGGCTTAAATGCCGGCGGGCTTAAAGTACCCCTTTAACAGAATATTACTGGCATCTGGCACGCGAAACCTGTCATTATAAACCCATAAACCAACAAAACATTGGACAACAGGATAACTGTAAATTATAGTGGTAAGAAGCTGATTTAGACGAACGGAAAACCTGTGACATTAATATATATACAAACAATTATTATTGTTTAATAAGTAGCCAGTATAGCAGTTTTTATGTGACTAGCAGAATAATTTCCACCACCCCGCCTACAGTTATTTTAATATTCTGGGTTTTAGTGTAAAGCTGCGATGACAGGTTTTGCGTGCCAGATGCCAGTAATATTCCATAAAAGGGGCACTTTAACCCCGCCGGCATTTAAGAACATATGTCACAGAAGAAACGTAAGTTTCTTTTGGGGCATATGGGCTTTATGTGCCGCTGCGTGGGTTAACGTAGCGGAAGCGTGCCCTTTTATGGAATATTCTGGCTCTGGCACAGAAACCGTCCGCCAACCCACACACAAAACACAAACACAAAATAACTGTACACCATCCTATTTACTTGAAATAATGTAGTACATATGGTAACATATTTTTAAACTGCCAGGAATTTACTTTTTATTACAAGCAGTCTACAGGGAGGGGAGCAAAGTTATGAATCATGTTTACAAACCATCAGGTAAAATTTCTTTTTTATTTTTTCCAGTTTTTATTTTTATGATTTTTATAATGGCTATATGTGCATTTGTATGCATATTCTGTATACATTTCTCACCATATTCCCTGTTTGATGCTGTTATTTTTATTTTTGCCACAATAAAAATTGCAAAATACAGTGCAATATTCTGTGTAATGGCAGGAAAAATACGTAACACCGTTTTTTCTGCCATAAGCGGAATTATTCTTGGGATTTTTTACTGGTATTTCCTTATAATTTTTTATATGCCATTTAAAAACATGTTTGATATGAAATCATTTTATTTATTAAATGAAAATTTACAAGGGATTTTACGGATTTTCCACTTTAAAGAATTAAGCAATGCATTTTCTGTGCTTAAAGGTAATGGTGCTGTAATTACTGGCAAAAGAGGTGAAATTCTTTTCACCATGCCAGGTAATATATGTATTATTATACTGGTTATATTATGTATTGTTTCATTAATATTTTTTGCATCAGGATTTTATACAAACAGCCGCAAGCCTTTTTGTGAAACCTCTGGCAGATGGATGAAAAAAATTGTATTTACAAGCAGTGTCCCGGAAGATGATGAATTGTTTATAACAAGGCTGCTTTTAGGTGATTGTAAAGTGTTAGCTTCTTTAGAACCTCTTTATGAAGTTAATGTAGAACATTGTAAAATTTCATTATACACCTCTCCCTTGAAAGATAAATTTTATATATCTTTATCATTTATGGGCATCAGTGGCAAACTTGATACAAAAACTGGCAAAACTAAATTCAATGAAAATGAGCTTGTAGAATACCTGGAAATAGATAATGATACAGGACACCAGCTTCTTACAAAAAGCAGGTACAAGCCAGAAGATGCCTCAGCAATTGTTATTACAGATGAGTCAAAAATAAAAACTGCCAGATTAATAGTTTTTAACTGGATAACTGGTATTCTTGCAATTCTTTTATGTGTATTTGCTATTTATAAAATTGGTGATGGCTTGCAGGAATTTTTGTTTAAAGGAGGCTTTTTCTATATTGCACTTATTTTCTTTGCCAATGCCATAAGGTTTATGCGCACAATGCAGAAGGAAATGGTTATTACAAGCACAGAAGACAAATATGAATATGAAGGTACTAAGAAACATTTAAGCAAAGAAACTGAAGCGCCAGCTATACTTAAACTGTTTTATTTGTTTATGATGGTTTCTGCTATTGGATTGTTTGTACTTTGTATTATAAAAATGTAACCAGGCAGTAATTATGGAAACGGAGGATTAAAATGACAGATTATTCACAATTTGAGGCAAGCATTAAATCTGGAATACAACCAGATACAAAGCGCATAAAAAAGATGGATGAAATTATGGCAGCTGTTTTAAAGCAGCGCAAAGACTCGAAAATAATATTTGTTATATGCATAATACTTGCAATAGTGCTTTTCCGGGTCCAACTGGCGCTTACTATTGTTTTTGGGCTTCTGGCGTTATTTTTCTTATGGCGTGGCACTGGAAAAGTACCAGACAGTTACCTTAATGAAATCTATGAAGAAGGGCTCCTTGTCCCTGGAATTATTGTAAAAACACAGCCCCTGGTTGTAATGGCAATAGCAAACCTTACTGCATATGACGGAGGGGAAACAATTAATGGCTGTTATAATCTTGTGGTTAAAAATATAGATGGCGCAAAAAAAGAATTATATGAAAAAATCCCCTGTTCCTGCTTCGTTAATTATTCAAAAGGTTTTTACTTTTCATCTTTTACACCACATCCGCTTTACTGGGGGACTTCCAATAAAGATGAAATTAATGCTGCACTGGCGGCACTTGAAGAAAGCAATAAGGAAAATACCCAGGACGAATGGGAAGTGTTAAAACGGATTGCAAGCCAGTTTCCAGACCTTAAAAATGGTGAAATTGTATTACTGGATGACAATTATATGCCATTTGGAAGGAAAAACCATATCTTTGAAGATTATAACCCTTTAAACCTGGAAACACCATTAAAAGACGGGTTTAGTGCACCGCCGGCAGAACAATATAAAAAACCCGGAAGCCAGGATGAAAGTAATACAAAGGACACAGATATTCCTTATATCACAATGGATATACCTGGAAAAGATATTTATAACAAAATGATAAAACTGGCATTTAAACACAATGTATACCAGTATATAAGCAGACATTGCGAATACGGGCCTGTTGTTTCGGCAGTACACCCAGGGCTCTTTACATATATAAGTGACCAGGCACAGTTTTTAGAACATGTGCACAGCAGCAATATTTCCCTTGGGGAAGGGGAATACCCGCTAATTTATGGAAAACGCCTTGTAACAACAAAAGGATGCTACAAAGACGGCAAACTCCTGCCCTGGGACAGTATAAAATTCTCTGTCAGGTCCAGTTTTGTGAGTGACATTAAATTATACTTAAATGATGAAAAATTTGCTGAATTTGATATAAATACCAGCAATTACCAAAGTAAAGAAACTATGTCAAAACTTGAAATGCAGATGGTATCACATAATGAAGCATTGCATATACTGGAATTTTTACAGGAGCTTCAAAGCCTGCAATAAAACAACAAATCTAATCTGCTATTTTATTCCGTATATCCAGCATATATTACTTTATACATACTATAATGCAATACTATAAACTTATTAAATCGTTCATATATTTTAAATCATTTATATATTTTAATCCCGAAGCAAATTTTATGCTTTTTTATACATAAATGCATTTTATTCTATTTAATATATACTTGATTTCATGATATATATATGCTATATTGTAACTACGTTATATATATAACTTCTATTCTTTCTTTTTTAAAAAAAGATGTTGCTAGTATTTAATAACTTTTTCGTTACCTATAGCCAATCAAATTTGTATATAAAATACTAATAATATTATATACTAGTATTTTAAGGAGGAGTTACCATGAATAAAATATTAAAAAAAGCGTTAGTTTTATGTACTATTGTTTTATTAGCAGCTACAAACAGCTTAACTTCACTTGCACAATCAAGAATACAACCAAATGTATATTCACCAGAATTTCCAGATGCATATATAGAAACTAGTAACATAATGACTAGGGCAGATGGTGATACTACAGTTACAGCAACTGTATATGTAAAAGAAGTTCAATCTATCCTGGAACATCAGAAGTTAAAGAACAGTTAACATTACGTTTAACCATTCCATCACAAACATCCCAGAATGAACGTGATTTAAGAATTTACGCATCTTGGAATGGTGGTTCTGGTAAATCTGGTCCAGCTTATGGTGATGACTTTGTTGGATTTATATGGGGTGGTGGATTTGATTATTATGCAGAAAGTATAAGCGGATTAAATATAACTAAAACCCCTATGCTTTTCTATAAAGCAGAGCATGAACCAAATGCAGGATTAGTATGGGGATTTAGTGAAGCATATCCTTCCATGGATTATCTGAATGCTTTCATTACTTTGAAGAAAAATAAACTTACAGGAGGAGGAAACACAACTTCTATTTCTGCAAAATATATACATACTTACCAGTCTTTTGCTGGAACAATTAGCATAAACTTAAGCCAGGAAGGTTTTGGCATTGGTTTTGCATTATCAGACTGTCCACAGCAATGGTCATTAGTTGCAAGCCTGAGCGGAATAAAATATTAATATTATGAAAAACATAAAATTTAACAAACAGCTATTACCAGGTATACTTATTGGTCTTTTTCTTGGTATAGCAATAAGCCTGGTGGTCTATTACCGGATTGCCCCATCTTCCCAGACTATTGAAGGTTTTCTAAACCAGCACTATTACGATTATCCAATTGCCCAGTATAAGAAGTACTTGTTTTCTGCTATCCAGGATGATTACCTGCTTGTTTTTTATGAAAACAAAGAAGGCAGCTATACATCAGCAATATTTGAAACAAAAGGTGCAGACTGGAGTGAAAACTATCTTAATACTTCAGGAATTTTAAGACTTCCAGGCACAAAGGAAGAATCACAGTTTCCAACAATTGTAAGTACAATAAGGGATAAAAACGAAACTTATTTATATGGACTTGCATGGGGATTTTTTTACAATCCTTCTGTTAAAAATATAGAAGTTAATGGCGAAAAAGCAGAAATTTTTGAATTAAATGATATTCATAACCTGAAATTATGGTTTAAAGTTCTGGAATATAAAAAAAGTGGAAGTATAAAATTCCTGGATAAAAACAACAATGTTATTAAAAAATATGGTAATAACGCAATACAAGGAAAAGAATAATTTCAAAATCCCCTGGCCTATAACAATATAATCCAGGGGATTTTGTTCTGGTTTTACCTTACCACTGTCCAGACTGTACCTTCTCTTGTGTCTTTTATTTCTATGCCTTTTTCTGCAAGTTCTGCCCTTATTGCGTCAGCCTTTGCAAAATCCTTGTTTTTACGTGCCTGGTTTCTCTCTTCTATAAGTTTTTCTGCAAATTCTGCAAGACTTTCATCAATTTCTACACTGGCATTAGCAGCATCAAGAAGCCCAAGTGAAAGCACTTTGTCGAAATCTTCTATAAGATATCTTTTACTTGCATTATCCAGGCCTGATTTAAGCACATCATAAATAACTGTAAGCGCCTGGGATGTATTAAGGTCATTTCCCATTGCCTCATTAAACTGTTTCCTGTATTCTTCAATATCCTGCTGAACCAATGTGCCGTCTTCACCAAGTGAAGCAATTTTATTAACCAGTTTTTCATAGGCTGTTTTTGTATTATCAAGCACATCAAAACTAAAAAGCAATGGCTTGCGGTAGTGCGACTGTAAGCAGAACATCCTGTAAACAAGCGGGTTATAACCCTTTTCTTCAAGCAGCGGCACTGTAAGGAATTCCCCTTTTGACTTGCTCATTTTGCCAGTCTGGTCATTAAGGTGCTGTACATGAAACCAGTAATTACACCATTTATGTCCGAGATAAGCTTCACTTTGTGCTATTTCATTAGTGTGGTGCGGGAAAATATTGTCAACCCCGCCACAATGGATATCCAGGTATTCACCAAGATGTTTAATGCTTATGCTTGAACATTCGATATGCCATCCAGGATATCCCATGCCCCACGGGCTTTCCCATTTCAGTTCCTGTTCATCAAACTTGGATTTTGTGAACCAGAGTACAAAATCTGTCTTATTCTTTTTATTAGTATCTTCTTCAACGTCATCACGTACAGCAACCTGGAGCTCTTCTTCATTCTGTTTAGAAAGCACATAGTATTCTTCCAGTTTTGAAGTATCAAAATACACATTGCCCCCTGCCTGGTATGCATACCCTTTATTTAAAAGTTCTTCAATCATATGTATAAATTCTGGTATGCAGTTTGTTGCAGGCTCAGTTACATCAGGTGTTTTAATATTCAGCCTGGCACAGTCATCAAAAAAAGCCTTTTTATAAAATTCTGCTATTTCCATCACTGTTTTATGTTCACGTTTTGCACCTTTCAGCATCTTATCTTCCCCACTGTCAGCATCACTTGTAAGATGGCCGACATCAGTTATATTCATTACACGCTTGACATCATATCCCATATACCTCAGATATTTTTCCAGCACATCTTCCATAATATAACTGCGCAGGTTACCTATATGCGCAAAATGGTAAACGGTGGGTCCACATGTGTACATGCGGACTTTACCCTCTTCATTTGGTTTAAATTCCTCTGTTTTCTTAGTTAAAGTATTATATAGATTTAATACAGACATAAATTTCCTCATTTCTACACTGTTTATAATATCCCTGCGATGCCAGGATTGCATATATTAAGATACTTTTGTACCAGACAGCGCACAGGCACAAATATTTTCATCAGTCCGTTTTTTTATTTTCCTTTTTATTCCTTGCGGCAAGTATTCCGCCAATCCTTCCACTTTCCCTTGATGTAAGGGATTTCCAGCCATTGCTTGCAACCTTGTCAAAAAGCCCTATTTCTGCTGCAATCTCCCACTTTGCCTGTTCTTCCTTTTCAAGTTTCTTAATATCCTCTATAGTCTTAACTTCTACTTTCTTCTTTTTTATCATAAAACCCTCTTTTCTACACTGCTATATTATTATATATACATTATTGCCAGTTACAGGCATTACTATTCACCATCCTGGTTAAAAGGCTTCTGTCATAACAGGTATTATGTAAAAAGAAATAATATAGAAAATATTATGGTACTCCCATACTCTGCCATTAGCATTTTATTCTTTTAAGTTAAACTGGTTTATAAGGCTGTGCAGATGTAATGACTGCTGTGACAATTCCTTACTTGTAACAACGCTTTCCTGCACTGCCGAATTATTAGACTGTACTACCTGCTCAATTAAATTTACATTTCTTGTAATCTCAAGAAGTGTTTCTTTCTGGTTCTGGGATGCATCATTTATTTTATTAGCAGACTCTGAAATCTCCTTTGCACCTTTCACAACAGCAGAAAGTGACTTTGCAGTATCATCTGCAATAGCAGTACCATTCTTTACTGCTGACAGTGAATGGCTTATCAGTTCTGTTGTCTGGTTTACTGATTCAGCACTTCTTAAAGCAAGTTCACGTATTTCTGATGCTACTACTGCAAATCCTTTTCCAGAATCGCCAGCCCTTGAAGCTTCTACTGATGCATTAAGTGAAAGCAGGTTTGTCTGTGTTACAATATCTTCTATTGTTTTAATAATTTTCTCAATTCCAGCAGAAGATTCACGTATTTCTGCCATTGCACCTGTAAGCTTATCCATTTCTTCATTGCTCTTTGTAATATTCTTACCTATTTCAATAATGGACAAATTCATATTGTGTGCATCCTCTGCATTGGCAGTAACATCACGTGACAGGTTTTCAAGCGAAGATGCCAGGCCGTCTATTGCTGATGCCTGTTCCACAGCTCCCTGTGAAAGCACCTGCGCACCAGATGATACACTAGAAGAACCATTCGCCACGTTATCCGCTGAAATAGTCATCTGGCGCAATGTATTATTTAATGATTGTGCAATCTTTTCAATTGAAGTCTGTATTGGTATAAAATCACCAATATATTTCTGGTCGATTGTTATATTCATATTATTTCCAGCCATTTTAGAAAGCTGCTGTGAAATATCATTTACATAATTGTCCATTGTAATACTTATATTATTAATAGCACTTGCAAGACGCCCAAGTTCATCATTTGATTTAACAGGAAGGTTAATCTTAAGGCTTCCCGCTTCAAGCTGTGCAGCGCCCCATAAAATATCTTTAACTGGTGACAGCGATTTTTTAATTATAAAATAAATAATAGCAAGCAGTGTTACACCAACAACAGCCACCACCCATATAAGCTTCATGGAGTCCCTTTTAATAGGTGCAGTATATTCGCTGTCATCAACTGCAAGATACAATGTCCAGTAATTCCCGCTGCTTAATTTCAGCGGCACTACAACAGAAACACCTTTTTCCTTTGTTGCATAATTAATAACATCATCATTAATTACAGAAAGAGTGTTCACATTATTATCATCCTGCATACTTTTCAGCTTCTGTACATCTTTTATGATATTTTCATAACCCGCTTCTTCAGCAGTTATCCCTACTGAATCAGGATTTTTTGAATCTGTAAGTACAGTCCCGTCTTCTGCAAGAGTTACCATGTGTGTAGAAGGATAACCCGTCTGAGCATAATTCTGTGTCTGCATATCTGCAAGTGCAAGGTCACAGCCTGCTACCCCAAGGAACTCCCCTGTAGCATCATAAACAGGTGCAATTATGCTTATCATCATAATATTCCTGCCCTGCAATTCATATACATATGGTTCATAAACATATACATCACCTGTTGCTTTTATCTGTTTATAGTATTCCTTATCAAAGTTATCAAATGCATCTTCATGTTTTTCAAAAACAACATCTTCTCCATCTTCACTAAAATATGCAATAGCTTCATAAGCAATATCTTTTTTATGTACCCTGTATGGCAGCCCATCTGCATTAGCAATGGTATTTTGCTCAAAATAGGCAAATACTGTAGTAAAGTTCTTATCCCCAAGCAGCACGCCAGCAAGTGCATTATCAATTGCGTCCCTTTGCTGCTTTGGCGGAAGTGCTGAAATGTTCCTTAATGAGTTAGCAAAGCCCCTTGCCTGCCCATAAGCATTCTCAATCATATTTTCAATCAAAAATGTGTTTTCATAAGCAACCGACACAAGCTTGCCTTTTGTGACACTGCTTAATGAGTCCATAGAAATATTGCCTGATACAGCTACAATCAAAAAAAACATGGCAGCAATAATAATCACCAGCCTGGCAATAATTCTTTTACTAATACTTTTAGAAGATATCTTACCGTAATTTTTCTTATTTTGTAACATAAAAAAGCCTCCTGGTTAAATTTGCATCTTTGGAAATATGTACTATTATACGATTAATGCTGGTATTGTGTCAATTATAAGATGGGATAATTTACAGTTAAATGGCACGCTTCCGCTACGTCAACCCACGCAACGGCACATAAAGCCTGTCATCATAACTTTACAACACCCCAGAATAATAAGATAACTGTAAATGGGAAGTGGAAATTATTCTGCTAGCCACTTACAAACATTGTGCTTGTTTAATCTTATTAAACCGCCCCCTTAAACCCACACTTTTTAAACAACAAATCTGGGATGTTATTAGTCTTGCGCCCGTCTAAATCACCTGGCTTCCCAACATAATTTCCAGTTATAGTATTTATTTTGTAATTCTGGCAGATACAGCAGGTTTTTAGTGTTCCAGCTAAATATTATTCCATGACAGGGAAACTTTAGTATACATAATGGTACAATGTCATTTAGTTAAGGGTCCGGGAAAAATATTTTATAAATTACCAAAGCTTAGATTAGCTGGCAACTTCCAAATGTGCTCCCTTAACAAACCAGAACAAGCTGTACGGAACCGCTGGTGCTTAAGCCCTGTATTAAAATGTTCCGTAGGAACATTGAGGGCTTTATGCACCATTGCGTGTGACGCCCTTGCCAAACCAGCGGGAGCGTGCTTTGTTCTGGTTTGTTAAGGGAGACCTTTGGATTTGCCAGCCCATCCAATATATGTAATTTTTAAACAATTCACTACCTTAACTAAATGATATTGCACCACAGCAGAAATAATGCCCTGTCATAGAATAATGTTTAGCTGGACACAGAAACCTTGTGTCTGCCCGCCAACAAAAAATAACTGGAAATTATCAAAATTGTATATAATACTTGAAACCTACGCCAAATATATGTATAATATTTATATAACGCTTTATTCCTAAAACTGATGCCCATGCGGCACATACAAGGTTTGGTAAAATTACATAATATATTTGGAGGTATTGATATGAGCGATATACAAAAGCCAAGTTTTTCCTTACTTAACCAGAAAGAGGTTGATGCTTTAGTTGATTTCCTCAACGACAAAAGAAATTCCATTAACAGCGATGTAATGAACCAGAAGAGCATTGATAAGCTTATTACACTTATTACAGGTGACAGTGACCACATTATCCTGGACCTTTTTGACCCATTTGCAAGCGTTGACCCAGGTCTTCTGGCAGCCCTTGATTTCCGTATGGATGACAATGATGTATGTGAACTTACATGCACATTGGATGACGTTACAGGATATGTTACGCTTACAGCACGTAATATGGTTACAGAAAAAACTTTGAAGATTACACCAAAGCTTATTAATGAAAATGATACCGAAGAATGGGGTTACTCCATATCACCTGTATTTTTTAACCGCATCGCGAAGATATTCAACCTGAAATATACAACAGAAACACATGATACAATTTGTAATATATTCGCTAAACATACATATGGCTCAGAAAGCCATAAAATAGCAGAAATTTATCTTCCAACCAACTCAGCACTGCTTGAATGTATGTTATAATAATATTTACAAATTTATCTATAAAAAGGATTTCCTAAATAATAAAAGGCAAAACATACGTTTTGCCTTTTATTATTTACATATAATACCATTATGGTAATTCTTAATCAAAGTCTGTAATACGTTCAAGCATTTTCCTGTAACGCAGGCGTACTATTTCATTTTTAGCAAGCACATCTTCCTCAGTGCCTGTGTACTGGCAGCGCATACAGTAATACTCCTTCTTATCTTTATCATAAAACATATCAATATCCAGGTCACGCATAAAGCAGGACGGACACCTGAAATTTAATTTGCCTTTTCCAGATTGAGCCATGTAGCAAATACCTCCTTATCACTGATTTTCTTCTGGCAGCCAATTGTAAACATTGGTGAGAAAGCATAGCCTTCCCTTATATATAATTCTGCATCTTTAGCATCTGTAGTTAATGATACCTTTGTTTCAATCGCAGGTATTACGGCTGCTGCACTTTCTGCACCCTGCATAAACTCTTCACGGCATTTATATTCATAATCCAGTGATTTTGTTTCACCAGCTTTGCAAAGTGAAAGCTGGATTCCTGTCATATCTTCTGGATATTCAGTTGTGCCATAACATGCAACCATATATTCATTAATTGTTACATCTGCATCCGGGTTGCTCATCTCAAGGATGTTTCTCTCAATCTTAATATTAGAAGCACCCTCTTCAAAGTAAATCTTTGTCTGGATTTTTACTGTTAAATCATAAAATTCTATTTCTACAGGGTCGAGTACAAGTATTCTTGTCTTTCCTTCCTGTGCAAAGCTTGCATGTGTACGGCAAAGGCATAAGTCAACCTCTTCACCATTATAACACACCTTCGCGCTGCGCACTGTACCTTCTCCTGCATAATGTGTGAAATAGCCCGCACGGTATTTTTCCTGGATAAGGAACGGATATGAGGCATCCTGCACATGCTTTGTGCCAATTCCTGTTTCCCATCTTAATTTTGCAGCATATGGCCTTAAGTCAACAATTGCCCCGCCCTGGTCCATATTTACACAGGCTCTCATATAAGGGTCTGCATACCAGAAAAGCTGCTTGTCTGAACCATATAAAATATCTTTCCAGAGAGCACACTCCGGTTCTGTATATGATTTATTTTCCCTGTAATAATCTGCAAACTCTGCCATTGTCATATCAACAAGTTTGCCCTCTTTCTTTAACTGCCCATAATAAGCCATTCCATCTTCATATGACTTTGCAAGAAGCTCATAAGGTGCTTCCCAGCGTCCCATTTTATTTAACCAGCCAGGCCCTACAAACATCATATTATAAGCATATCCGTTATTGTATTTCTCCAGATGGCGGTACTGGTCGATAAGATTGTAAAGATATGGGTACTCCCATGTCTTGCTGTCATAAATCATGCCACGGAGTACATTCTGCGGATGTGTCCCAAAGTTTGAACCATTGCCGTCATAACATGCTATCAGGTCACGTGAGAGATGTGGTATTGCAACAATACCGCTGTCCTCTTCCTTATTTGCTGCTGGTGCATGTGTATTCTGCTTAGAAGGAATCCAAGGGTTCCAAGGACCTCCATCAAAAAGTGTATACCAGGAATTATTACATGTATGGTATGCTTTTGGGCCTTCCTCCCAGCAAGTTGCAACTGCACATTTTACCATAGGGTATTTTTCCTTAATATAATTAGTAAGGTCTGCATCCATATAATAAGAGCCTGTAGACTCTGGATAAAAACCAAAACGGTCATAAAACTTTCCAAATACATCATCTACAATGCTTTTCTTGTCTTCCATTGAAAACATCCAGATACAGAAATCTTTTGTTTTATATTTTTCACGGAATTCTTTGCATGGAAGGCCAAGCAGCGAAAGCGCAATCTCATCACCATATTTCTCATGGTGTTCTTTTGCTATTTCTACAGCCTCATCATTAAAAAGGCTTGCATAAGTCATCTGTATTGTTACTTTTAAATTATTTTTATGCGCCGTCTCCTGCTGGAATTTAAATATGTCCAGTGACTCTGTAAGCAATGCCTTTCTTCCTATATCCTCTGCCTTGCCCTGCCCTGTAACTTTCTCTGCATACTCTGGAACCATCTCAGGACGGTGGATAATATTAACAACAAATGTATTCTCCATTCTTAATACTCCTTTATTCTTTATTTTGTGCAACCGGTTGTTCAGCTTTATAAACATAGTATAGTTGGTTGTTTCCATTTTGTCAATGTATAAAAGCATATTTTTTAAATAACTTCTGCGTGCCATTATGATGCCTGGAGATAGCAGCTTATTACACCAAGTACCAGAAGATGTGCCGGGTAAAATACATAATACACATACTTTGGCAGCCTGTCTTTGCGCTGCTCATTATAAAACCATATTCCATAGAATGCTAATGGCCCTGTAACATATAAAAGGCTTATTGCCATTCCCAGCACCGTTTTTAATACATTCCTGGAATATAAAAGATAAAAAACTGCTGTAAGCAGCACCATGCAAAGCCCATATGCCGCCATAAGCACCGTTACCCATACTACAGCACACAATACTATAGTTCCTCTTAACAGGACTATGGCAATACCCTTCTTCTCCTTAAACAAATCAAGGAAATATACCATAAGAAGGCATATACACATTGTTACAAGTGCATTCTGGCTGCTCCAGTCCACAATTTTCTGGCTGTTTGCCAGGTCATATGGGATTTCACTTGCCAATGCAAATACAAACATGGACAGCAGGTATTTGCGGAAATCTGACGTATGCCTGAAGCCTTCAACAAGCAGGTAAGCAAAAATTGGGACAGAAAGCCCTCCTATAAGCTGCATCACAGAGCCTGTACCTGCTGCTGCCATAAGGTTTTTGTCATCTGCCATAGCCTGTGACAATTCTGCCTGCGTATAACTGTCAAGATTAATTATTCCCTTTTCTATTACTGCAATACCAATAGATTGTATAAGCATTGTTATACATGCAAATATTTTTAAGCCATCAGCAGTAATGCTAGGCAGCCTCCATGCACCGCGCCTCCCCATCTTCTGCATTTTAATCCCCCATTCTTGCCAAATCCGTAGCAAAACCAGAAACCCCGCTATAAACTAGCGGGGCACAAAACCAGTTATTACTAAATCCTTTATCCTTTTACAGCACCACCGGTAATACCCTCTACATAGAATTTCTGCATTATCATAAACAGTATTGATATAGGGATGGATACCAGCACACCTCCTGCACAGAACTGGGTAAAGTAATTATTAATAAGGCTCTTATCCAGCATCTTGTACAGCCCGATAGCAACTGTATATTTAGAAGATACACCTGCATTAAGTATCATCTTGGCAAATACAAAGTCCATCCAAGGTGCAAGGAAACTGCTAATAACAGTATATACTACAATAGGACGGCTCATAGGAATAACCATCTGTAAAAATATACGGGCTTCACTGCACCCGTCTATACGTGCCGCTTCACAAAGCGCCCTTGGCACTGTATCAAAGAAACCTTTTGCAATAAGGTATCCAAGACCTGATGATGCAGAATAAACCATTATAAGCCCTGCATAGCTGTTTGTCAGGCTAAATGTTTTTAATACAAAATAAACTGCAATCATTGACAGCATACCAGGGAAGAGGTTCAGTATAACTGCAATGTTCATAAGCGGTTTCCTCATAGGGAAACGCATAATTGATGTTGCATAGGCAACCATCAGTACAAACAGAGTAGAAATAACGCAATTTACACATGCAACGATAAATGTGTTCAGAAACCACTGTGGGAACTGTGCCACAGTGTCAGGATGGAACAGTTTAATATAGCTTGTAAGACTCCATTCCCTCGGAAAAAACGTACTGGTGTTAATACCCGGGTTTGCACTGAATGACTGGCATACCAGCCACACAATAGGGATAAGCCAGATAACAGCCAGTACACCGATTAACACATTATGCATTATAATCGTTGATGGACGCTTATCTTTCATTTTCTTTACTTTCATTATTGATATGTCCCCTCCTTATCTCCGCCAATCATATAGTTAAATGCAACTAAAGTAAACAATGCGCATATGACAAAGACAACAATACCAATTACTGATGCCATCTTATAGTTATAGTAATCCTGTGTAAGACGGAACAGCCATGTTACAAGCAAATCCACCTCCTGCGCCTGAGAATTGGCAAGTGCCTGGTTCGTAGTGGTATATACATCCTGTGTAAGAAGATAAATTACATTGAAGTTATTAATATTCTTTACAAAGTCTGTAACAAGAGCCGGCCCTGTAATAAATAACATATAAGGCATGGTAATCTTTGCGAATATCTGGAATGGCTTTGCACCATCCATCTTAGCACTTTCAAGCTGGTCTTCTGGAATATTCATCAGTACACCAGTAGCAATTAACATCTGGTAAGGCACACCAACCCATATATTAATTAAAATAATCATTACATGTGCCCAGCCTGGTGCTGACAAGAATGGTATGTGCTCAGTTGAAACCAGCCCTATATCCTGTAAAAACCCTGTAAGATGTATGTTATTACAAATAGTATTTACAATACCATTATCTGCAAAGAAATTCCTTACAAGCAGCAGTGAAACAAACTGTGGTACTGCAATAGTAATTACAAACATCAGACGCCAGAACTTTGGAAACCTTGTCTTTGCACTGTTTAAAAGAAGTGACAAAAGTATTCCGCCAATATATGTTGTAATTGTTGAAAAGAAAGCCCATACCAGTGTCCAGCCAAGTACACGGACAAATGAATAACCAAATGTCGCGGTAAGCCCTCCACCACCAAACAATGTTATAAAGTTGCTGAAACCTACCCATGTAAAAAGTTCAGATGGCGGCATATGCTGCTGGTCATAGTTTGTAAATGCAACAAATACAAGCAGAAGGATTGGTATAATTGTAAATACAACAACACCAAGTACAGGAAGCGTAAGCAATGTAATATGGAATTTCTCACCAATATACAGCTTTAAATCTTCCTTAAATGTATTGATATGTTCCCCGTTTTCTTCCATAAGCTGGAGCTTATATACATTTGTCATATTTTTCATCCATATAACTATGGCAACAAACCATACAACAAAGCTGAAAAGCGAGAATAACAATATCATAAAAGAATGGTCATAATCATTAAACTCATTCTTCATTGTGTCAATATTAAAAATCATTTCTGCCTTTACAGTTCCAAGTGTACCAAACTTTGGTACGTACTGTGAGGCAAAGAAAACTGAGAACAGGATTACTCCTGCTTCTAATGCTGTCATAATGATAGCTTTTACATACTGCTTATAGCGTACATAACCAGCTCCCCACCACAACAGTGATAATTTTACGAAAATATCCCCCTTTGCAACTGCTGTCCCAAAACTGGAGAAAAAGCCGCCAACAGCCTTAAAAAAGCCGCTCACCGCCTCTGCAGCAGTGCTCTTTTTTTCATCCGCCATAAATACACCCCGTCTTTCTTAATTCTGGATGCTTTCTTAAAACCAGCATCTGGCAGTAAAGGCAGGCATACGCGCATACGCTGCCTGCCCGCCCAGCCTTAGTTAAAAGCCCTGGTAAACCAGCCCTGCCGCTTAAAAAGCGCGGGCTTGCTTAATGAGATTAACTTAATGGTGCAGTTACACCATCTACAAGGTTATCAAGAGCCTTCTGGATTGCTGCATCGTCTTTTGCCTTAATCTTGCCCTTTGCAACCATTTCACCAAATGTCTTTGTTGTATCCCAGTATTTCTGGCCTACTGACTGGATTACACCAAAATCTCCCTGTGATACTGCTGCTGCAATAGCCTTGTCAGTCTGGATAGCATCAGATGCAAGTACATTTGAGTTTGTAGGAGGCTGTTTCTTCATATCAAAATGAAGTTTCTGTGACTCTTCATTAGCTATAAATTCTGCAAGAAGCACAGCCCATCCTGAATTCTTTGAATATGCATTTACAGCTTCAAATTTATAACCATATGCAGGAGCCATCTGTATCTGCTTACCACCAAGAGTATATGTTGGAAGCTTTGTTGCAGCATATCCGTCTCCCCATACTTTTTCAGCATTGCTACTGTCCCATGCACCAGAAATTACTGCACAGAGGTCACCAGATGCAATTGTATTTGAAATCTGGTCATCAGCTATAGGAATAAAAGCTGAATTAGAAGTAATATCAAGCATTGACTTAACTACATCAACACCACTTATTCCGTCAGCACTTGTTCCGTTCCAGTCCATTGTTGTAGTACCATCCTCGTTAAGACCAGTTGTAAAACCTGCGCCATAGAAGAATGATGCATTATACCAGCCCGAATTTAATGTCATTCCGACTTTCTTCTTTGCTTTTGCTGCTGCTGCAAGAAGTGCATCCCATGTCTTTGCATCTTCTTCTGAAATAACAGAAGAATCATAGTATAAGAAATAAGTGTTAGCCCCGCCTGTAGGGAAACCATACATTTTGCCATCAAGTGTTGCTGCCTCAATAGAATCAGGGGCATTAGCACTCTTTACATCATCAAGTGTCTTTCCTGCCTTTGTGAGTACCTCACCGACATCATCAATAGCAGCAAGTGCGCCTGCCCTTACAAGGTCTGCAAGCTGGTCACTTGCATATGAATAAACATCTGCTGCTGCTTCAATATCTGTTAATACAGTATCTTTTGCAG
The DNA here is from genome assembly GCA_910588655.1 of uncultured Lachnospiraceae bacterium. Lineage (GTDB taxonomy): Bacteria > Bacillota > Clostridia > Lachnospirales > Lachnospiraceae > Butyribacter. The sequence continues at coordinate 35,152 of CAJUPJ010000026.1, forward strand.
TTAACTCCGACTCAACACCTATCTCGATATTAAACTTCTGGTCTGGATAAGCCTTTTCAAAGTTAGAAACTACCTGCTGTAAATAGTCCTGGTCTTCCTCTGCACCCCAGAGCCTTAAATCAACAGTTTCAGAAGAACCGCCTCCTGCACCACCAGAACTGTCACTTCCACCGTTTGCTTCACTGTTTGCTCCCGATGACGGTTTACTGTCATCCCCTGAACTGTCACCGCATCCAGTTGCCATTGTTGCTACCATTGTTGCACAAAGCAACATACTTATGAGTTTTTTTCTCATTCCCTTTTCCTCCTTATAATCATTTTATAACCATTGCTGGTTAGTTATTTTGTACAATTCTTAGCGGCGTCCACCGCTTTTCATGTGCATATTATACCATTATACATTTAATTACAGTTTGCATTTTCAACCACATATTTTGCATTTCCGGCTATATAATGTACAAAATGCCCATATAAATGTTATATCAATATTACCATCCTTCTTCTGAATGTATCTCAAATTTCATTATCTGTTGTTCAAAATTTGCTGGGTCTTTTCTCCATTCGTATGGTGAACAGCCGGTTACCTGCTTAAAATTACGGTTAAATGTAGAAAGTGTTGAGAAGCCACACCTGAAAGCAATATCAGACACCAACGCATCTGTTTTCCTAAGCATTTCACATGCATTCTGTATACGTACAAGATTAATATACTCTAAAGGCCCCATATTTATACAAGAAGAAAAGAGCCTGCGGAAATGGGTTTCACTTATATGGCAGTGTCCTGCAAGTTCTTCAATGCGTATTGTCTCCATATAGTGTTCCCCTATGTAATCCAGGGCATCTGAAACCAGGAGATTATTCTTTCCATCCTGTGCAGGCTGGCTGGTATCTGCATAGTTATCCCCATTATTTTTTCTGGCAACTTCTGCCAGAAATGAAATTAAAACGCCCTTTGCCTCTTCTAAATAAAATTCCTTCCTCCCTCTTATAATATCAAGCATATTACGTATTTTACCTGCAAGCACTGGATAATCCCTTGCATCAAGAAAAAGCCCTTTTGAATTAATCTTGCTTATAATACCTTTAACCCTTTTGTCATTAATGCCCGGTGGATAAAGCTCCCTGAGGATTTCCTCCACATCAACAAAAAGATATTCCCATCTGCTGGAAGTACCTGGGTCACTTATAGTTGTATGCGGACAGTTTTGTGGTATAACCGAAAACTGGTTTCCTGAAAACTGGTAGTCATCTTCCCCAACAGTCAGTATTCCACTGCCACTGTAGCAATATCCTATTTCCATACAATTATGAAAGTGTAAATAATCTATCCCCACACCATAAGTCCTTATCCACTCCCTGCCCAGAAGAGCTAAAATAGGAATTCCAGATGGCATTTTATAATACCTGAACTCTATTTTAGACTTTCTTGCCTTTCCCATAGATGTTTTCCCCTTCCTGCTAATGGTGCGCAATCGGTTGTTCATAAGTATAATTATACAGTTTTTTTGTATAAAGTCAATAATTTTTATTAAAAAAGTAGGATAATTTCTAGTTATCTTGTGTTTGTGGCAAATTGCAGGCGGACGGCATCTGACACATGAAACCTGTTACCATAAATCAATAAGACATAAAATAACAAGATAACTATAAATGGGGTGGTGAGGAATTATTCTGCCAGCCACTTCCGCCCGTCTGAATAAAATACCACACAACATAATTTCCAGTTATACTGCCCAGCCTGCTTGTTTATGTTTTTTCTGGCTTTATGTGCCGTTGCGTGGGCTGACGTAGCGGGAGCGTGCCCTGTCATGGAATAATATTTAGCTGGATATGGAAACCCTGCGTCAGCCACAAACACAAGATAACTGGAAAAAAACAGAACATATAGATTTAAGTTTCTATATGCTCTGATGCTGTTACTATATTTAATTTATATGGCTAATTATGCCAACTGCATGACCTCAGCTTCAAGTTCCTTTAATTCTTCAAATGACAAAGAAGATACACAATCCGCAATTTCTTCAAGTGTCATTTTCCCATTTCTTATCATTTGTTTTGCCGTTTTTCTTTCCGTTTCTTTTTCAATGTCTTTCGCATAAGTTCTCATAATTTGTTCGTCATCAAATAAACTCATCATAATAGTTACTACCTCCACTTCCTTGCTGCTTAAATACTGTTTTAATATATTCCTGTCCTTGCAAATACGGATTGTTTCTGTAACTGCCTGTTTTGTCATTCCATGCTCTTTTATCTGCTCATTAAAAACTTTACAAAAAACAATGTACTCATTGATTATATTGTCCTTACCGCTCTCATATATTACTTTGGCTTTTATCTCAATATCAATATCTGCACCACCAAAAAACTCTTGTGATAAAGATATTGTATCTGGTTTTCTGCCTTTGTTGCCTGTGTATATCACATACAATTCAGGCTTTGGCATTTTTACTTTCTTGCTCTTATACAGGCTCTGGCTGGTTCGTTCAAAATATTCATGGTAACTCTGTGCTAAATACAACAGTATTCTGATTAAAATATTTACTGTCCAGCTGGATTGTGCTTCCAAAAGCAAAAGTAACCTGTTATTACCTGCCATTATGCCCAAATCATTATATAAATTATCCGTCAGGACATTGTCTATAGTTACAATATCCAATGTGTCCTCTGTTGCATCCGCATCCTCTGGATGTAATGTTTTATATAGTTCCAATAAATTCTTTTTATCCTGGAAAAGGTCTAAAAACACACTGTTTTTTGCAGTACGCTTTGCCTTAACTTCCTGCCTCTGCTTTGTATCGTCTATCACCTTATCACCCTGGTTTCTATAAATCTATGGCACAAGATATTATGCATCCTGCTACTATGATAGTTTAATTATACAAAAAAATATCTGGTATTGTAATAAAATATAAAATAATAAGATAACTATAAATGGATAAATGTAATTATTCCGCTAACCACTTATTAAGTAATGTAATAATTTATCTTGTGTAAATATTGATACAAAAACGGTATTCAATAGCTTATACTTATTTGTGGATAACTTTCCTCATACGCCAGCATATTTTCCTTATATTCCATAATTTTTCTCCTGGCAATCCAAAATAAATAAAATTGTAGGGATTGATAAAATTTACTAAATAATAAAATTAACTATTCCATATACCAAATGACATATTGTAAAAACTGAGATTGGAATAACCGCTATTATATTCTTTCTGCCAATAGCAAAGCATAAAAATGCCAGACATGGCGGAAGCGTCAGTCCCAATATGACAACCGCATTAGTAGTGCCCATATAATAGAATACCCAGCTTGCAAAATATAGCAGGCAACTAACAATTACGGTAATTATAAACCGTGAATGTTTAAGCTTTTTCCGTTCCTGGTTTACAAATATGCATAAAGAAATAAGCATCAGCACCTGGCATATAGAAGCCAGTGTATCAAGTGCCCCGATAACAGAATCTGCCCTCAATATATCATTTGGCGCAGGAATTACAAACCAGATAAAATTAGGTATCATAATAATTAAGAATAGCAACGCACCCCAGATATCAAATCCTATTTTATATTTTTTTAACATCAGGCTTCCTCTCAAACCTTAATATATTGTTCACGTGATTCCTTAATTTCAAACCAGCCAGTTAATGCTTCTTCTTGTTTTTCTGTCCTCTTATGCCCTTTGTATGCTTTCTGTTTTCCTTTGCTTCCAGTTCTTTATATGTTTCTTTAGGAAGCCTGTTATAAAGGTTTGCCATATCAAAGAGCTTCTCTGCCTCCATTTGTGCAAATTCACCCTTTTTAAGCCTCCATCTCCAGTTCTGCCCTATTGTTGAAGGCAGGTTCATCCTTGCAGAATTATCTTTAAAAAGGATATCCTGCATCTGGAGGACTGCTGTATCTGCAACACTGCCATATGCAAGTTTTATTATATTTAATGCAAGCTCTTCCCTGTCCCTGCTGCCTGTATAAGTCTTAATATAATTATAACCTTTGCCGCCAAGTGTCCTAAGATACCCTGACAGGGTTTCATTGTCATGTGTGCCTGTATATACAACACAGTTTTTATCATAGTTATGTGGAAGGTATTCATTAGTACAGCTTCCATCAAATGCAAATTCCAGCACTTTCATTCCTGGATAACCTGTTTCACTAAGGAGCTTCTTTGCCTCTGGCATTGCAACTCCAAGGTCTTCAGCAATAATCTGCGCATCCCCTATTGCCTCATCAATGGCATCTGTAAGCTTACGCCCAGGCCCAAGCCTGTATTCACCTTCTGCTGGCACTCCATCAGCAGGTATAGCATAATATTTTGCCATTCCAATAAAATGGTCAATCCTTATTACATCATACATTCCTGCTGCTGACTTCATTCTCCTTTTCCACCACTTAAAGCCGTCCTTCTCCATAACATCCCAGTTATAAAGAGGATTGCCCCACTTCTGGCCATAACCTGAGAAAATATCAGGAGGGCATCCTGCTACATCTACAGGTTTTAAATCCGCACCAAGCTGGTACTGTGCCGGGTTTGCCCATACATCTGAACTGTCAAGTGCTACATATATAGGAATATCCCCTATTATTTTTATGCCATTACTATTAACAAATTTTTTTAACTTCTTCCACTGGCTATAGAACTTAAACTGTACATATTTCCAAAAACCTGTCTGTTCTTTAAGCATTTCAGAATATTTCTGTATTGCATCCGGCTTTCTTGTCTTGATATCTTCATCCCATAAAAGCCATTCTTTCTGCCCAAAATGCTCCTTGCATGACATAAATAATGCATAATCCTCAATCCATTCCTGGTTTTCTGATATAAACGCACTATACTCTGCACTTTCACACTCTTTTGTTTTAGAAAATGCCTCTTTAAGCACTTTAAACCTGTTTTCATATATCTTGCTGTAATCTATATCATCTTCTGACTGCCCCCAGTCTGTTGCTGCCAGGCTCTCTTTATCAAGAAGCCCCTCTTCTGCAAGCATATCCAGGTCTATAAAATATGGATTGCCCGCAAATGTTGAAAATGACTGGTATGGGCTGTCCCCATAACTTGTAGGGCCTATTGGCAGTACCTGCCAGTATGTCTGTCCTGCTCTTTTTAATTTTTTAGTAAATTCATAAGCTGCCCTGCCAAATGTCCCTATGCCATATGGTGAAGGCAGGCTGCTTATAGGAAGCAGTATTCCTGCACCCCTTTTTAACCTTCTGTCCATTAATTTTCTCCTCTCATAATAACATGCAACACCATTATGGCATTGCTATTCTAACTTCTGCCTGTTGCAATTACCCTTCTTGCAACAGCAATTTCTTTCTTTATTATTTTTAAAAACCCATTTTCCATTAAAATGAACAACATACCTGTAAATAACGGGATAAGGCAGAATATTACACCCTTCATTGCAAAGTGCCTGTAGGCATAATATGAAAATATAACACCAGCATGGTATGACAAAAGAACCCCGCCAAAGAATTTTGTCTTTTTAAGATATTCCCTGTCCTTGCTGCATCTGTACTCTACATATGATGTTGTAAACTGCCTTAAATTATTAGTAGAAAATATAGAAGAACTTGCAAAACCATCCACACCTGGAAAAGAATTCCACTGCATTGATGTCATAAAAAATACAGGGTATAGTGCTATAATTGTATTTATCCTTTTTGTAAAAAAATACAAAAGTATTATCATGGATATTTCTACAAATATACAAAGCATTTTTACATTGATATGCGTATATTTAGCAACTAGTACCGGGACAGACAGCCCCACCATATAAACCAAAACTGCTATAAGACGCAGGCACAGTTCCATCCAGTTACTCCCTGTTATACATAATGCAATATTTATAAGATTGGCTGTCTGGGCAGATGCAAGGAAATCTGCATGGTTTAATATTGCATATGCTGCAATAAATCCTCCTGCCACACACATTGAATACTGTGTACAATATGCAAGTTTATTACTTTCCTTCATTTCTTAAAGCCACCTTCTGGATTATTATAACTGTTTTAAAGATTTACAAAACAGTTTGTTTCCTCTTTAAACTTTGCAGAAATTTCTTCATTAACTCCCATTTCGCTGTTCATATCACTTATATCAGCAACCATTGAATCTACACTTGTTGCAGCACTTGTCACCCCGTCTGCACTTTCTTCAACTGCTTTTGTAATGCCATCTATAGAATCTGTTATAGAATTAATTATCCTTGCAAGGTCTTCTGAAAGCTGGGAAAAATTGTTTATTGTGCTGTTTATATGTGTTGCATCCTCATTATACTGCCTGCCGCTTTTTACAAACTTATCATAGTCAGGAAGTATAGTTTTATCAACAAATTCTATTATCTTGTTCCCTGAATTTATAAGCCCCTGTACAGACTCAATAACCATCTCATTAATTCCCTGGATGTTATTAGCAGTATCTTTGCTTGATTCCGCAAGCTGCCTTATCTCATCTGCAACAACAGCAAAACCTTTGCCCGCTTCACCAGCCCTTGCCGCTTCAATAGAAGCATTAAGTGCAAGCAGGTTTGTCTGGCTTGATATGCTTAAAATATCAGTAGTAAGCTGTGCAACTTTTTCAACCTGTTTACTTTTCTCCATAGCTTCCCTTAATTCTTTCATTATTACAGAAACTATATCTGTAGCTTCATTTTTACTGTTTTCAGCCATTCTTTCAAGTCCGGTTGCACGTTCATTCATTTCATTTGTATAATTAAGAATTCCATTTGTCTCTTCTGCCATATTATTTACTTTATCATTGGCAACCGATGTCTCTTCATCAACACTGCGCACTGTGGCAGCAACCTCTTCCATTGTAGCAGAAAGTTCTTCCATTACAGCTGAAATATCGCATGCACTTGCATTAGCTGTTTCTGCCCTTTTTACAACATTTCCCACACTGTTGTCCAGGTTCTTGGAATTATCCTTAATTACCCTCATAATGTTTTCAAGCTTGCTGATAAATTCATTAACATTAGCAGATACACGCCCTATTTCATTAGCAGATTTTACTGAAATCCTTTTTGTCAAATCACCATGGTTTGAATTAATATCATTTACAATGCTGTCAAGCTCCTTGTTCATCCTTTTTAAAGGTCTTATAACTGCCAGCAGTATTGTAACAATTATTACAACAATTACAACAAATACAACTACAAGAAGCGAATTTCCTGTGGTCTTTGACTGTTTATAAACTGAATCCAGTTCACTTTTAAGCCCGTCTGTTACTTTATCATTTGCAAGTATAATAGCATCTATATCTTCTTGCAATATATCAGACCATCTTGCAAGGTTATACGTTGCAAAATTAATAGCCTCTACAGTATCTTCTAAAGCAAGCCCTCCAAGCTTGTTTACATCTTCTATAAAGGCAGAATAGTCAATTTCATACTTCATAAACTTGTCTTTAGTGTCCTTATCTGTAAACATCCCGTCAAGCTGCCCTATAAGGCTGTCCGACTCACCAACTAGTTTCTGTGCTTCTTCCCATACCTGTTCCATTGCAGTCTTATTCCCCGCAATGCACAATTCAAACATAACTTTCTGTATACGTTCACTCTTAAGGCTCATCTGGTCAAGGACGTCAATATTCTTTAACTGTTCACCAGTTATCTCCCTGCTTACATCATTAACCCTGCCCAGCCCTGATAATACAACATTAACAGAAAACCAGTTTAAAATACCTATAAAAATTACAGGTATTATAATATAAATAGCAACACTCCTGGTTCTGGATCTTTTCATGCCTCTACCTCCTTGGATTTACTTTCCGTAAATTTTATTACTAATTATACCATAACAACCTGCTATCTACAACTTAAAACCTGCTTATTCCTTCTGTTTCATCATCACTTTTACGTATTTCCTTTATTTGTGCATAATAACCGTTCCTGTCATCTATTGCAATATAAACCCTGTCACCAGCTTTATGTTTCAAAAGTGATTTGCCCATAGGTGATTCAATGCTAATCATATTATTTAATACATCACATCTTACCGTTGTTACAATTTTATATTCTTCCTCGCATCCTTCATCTTCAATATATAAAACCACAGTATCATTTAAACCAGCCTCATCCTCACTGGAGTCATCTTTAATTACTTTTGCAGTTTTAACCATTTTTTCAAGATAACGTATCCTGCTTTCATTCTCATTTTTAAACTTTTTAGCTGCTTTATATTCAAAATTTTCGCTTAAATCACCATGAGCCCTTGCTTCTTTTACATCTTCTAAAGCCTGTTTCCTTACTACAAGCTTCCTGTGCTCAATCTCCTGCTCCATTTTCTCTATATCTTTTTGTGTAAGCCTGTCATACATTGCCTATACCTCAAAATCCATACACATCCTGGTCTCTGTATATGGACGTACAAAATTATCTGCCACATTTACATGCGCAGGATGCACCTGGTATCCCTTTAAAGCATTTTCATCCTCAAGTTCACTATAAAGCATGACATCAGCATTTGAAGAAGGCAGCGGCATAGTTTCCACTGATATATTTAGCAGGCCTGGAACTTTGCCCGCCAGTCCTTCCAGGTTTTCCTTAATACCATCAAGAACCTCCTGCTTTCCTTTTCCATTAAGGTCTTCCTTTAACTTCCATAAAATAATATGTTTTACCATAATAAAATTCCTTTCTGGATTATAAAATAAATTTATGCAACTTCATTAATTGCATCTACCGTTTTCTTATAGTCTTCCTGCACCTGTCCAAAAAGCCCAGGAACTTCTTCAGAAAAGCCATTGCGCAATGCTTCTGTAAGCAAAGAACTTGATTTTCCAAGAACTGCAAAGCTTAAATTCATACACACACCTTTTAATGTATGTGCTGCTGTAAATGCTGCCTCATAATCTTCTTCTTCCATTGCCTTGCACAACGAATCATAACCACACTGTGATGAAAACTTCAACATAAACCTCTTAATAAGAACATCGCTGCCAAGGCGTCCTATTGCCTCACTGTAGTCCCCTCCAAAAGCATTATAACACTCCTCTACTGTCATTACTATGGCTCCTTTCAATAAATAATATTACATAAAATTTCAAATTACAAACTGGTCCATTAAAGATACCATTGCTTCTACCTGCTGGTTCTGCTCCTGGCTTATAGCTGCTGTTTCCTCTGATGTAGCAGAATTATTATCTACTACTGCGGAAACTTGTGAAATATTATCATTTACTTCATGCATACGTTTAACATCCTGCTGTAGCATTGAAGCTATCTGCCCCATTTTCTGTGTTGCTTCCCTTGCCCCGTCCATAACTTCTGACATATTGGAAGCAGTTTCATTAGCAATTGAAATCCCTTTGTCTACTGCTTCTATTGTCGTTTCAATAAGTGTTGTTGTCCTTCCTGCTGCCTTGGCTGATTCCTCTGCAAGGCTCTTAACCTGTTCTGCTACAACAGCAAAACCTTTGCCTGCTTCACCTGCCCTCGCTGCTTCAATAGCCGCATTTAAAGATAACAGGTTTGTCTGTGATGCAATATCTTCAATATCACCAATAATTGACCCTATTTGTTCAGAACACTTGCTTATTTCACTAATTGCATCTATTAATTCATGCATCTTCTGGTTTCCTGCCTGAAGTGACTCGCCAGCCATTGCGGCAATGCCTACTGAGTCGCTTGCAGCTGACGCATTGCTTTCCATGCTGTCTGTCATGCCTCCAATTATATTAACAAGCTCTGCTACCTGCATAGCCTGTGCCGTACATCCTTCTGCAAGGTCTTCCGCCGCACATGCAAGCTGTTCAGAACCATTATCAATATGGCCTGAAACCTCACGTATGGTGTAAAGTGTTTTTCTCATCTTTTCACCAATACTTATAAATGAGTCTTTAATCTGTACAAACTCACCAACATATTCCTGTTGTATATTAATGTTATAATCCCCATTGCTCATCTGTTCCAGGGTATCTGATATCTCCCTTACCATGCCAGTAATATTACGCTTCATAAAATTAATTGAAGCTACCATAGACCCTACTTCGCTTTCATCTTCCTTAAGGTCAAACGGTACTTTAAAATTTCCGTCTGCAAGCTCTGCCATCTGTAAAGACACCTTCTCAACCGGCACAAGAAGTTCCTCCCTGGCAAACCTGATTATTTTCAAAATATCATTTACTATAAATACAAATGCTCCAATAAACAATACCTGTATTACAATCATTATTATGTTAAGTATTGTTCTCTTATTGCTGTTCCTGTCCTGTATTTTGTCAATTACATCATCAGTAAGAAGGCTTATCTGGCTTATTGTGTCCTCATACTCATCACTGAAAACATAACCACACGCGGTTTCTGTATCACCGCCAGATGCACTTTCAAGCGCCTCCTCTTCCAATGGCACAAGCCCCTCTGAAAGTCCTGAAATATTATTAAGTTCCTCCCATTCACTACTTGTAATATTAATGCCTTTTAAGATTTCCAGCGCCTTCTCCCTTGACTGGTCTTCATTTAGTTCTTTCATATAGGCATCATAATAACTTTTATTACCTGTAACTGCATATGACTGGACTGAATATGTAAGGCTTTTAGAACCATTGCGGTACTGGTTCAGTGCTTTTGTTGCATTAAGCTGTTCCGACTGCGCATTTGAAGAAATAAGATTTACTCCTATTGTCAGCACAAGGAATATAACCCCTGTTGCAACAGTCATAATTGCATGTTTTACAAGTCTCCTTAAAGCTGCCCCCTGTCCCTTGTCCTTGATTAACCTTTTCCTTTTATCTGCCATGTTTTTTCTCCTTCTCCAATACAGAAACAAACCTGGAAATTTTTATGGGCTTGTTATTGACAAGTAACTAATTTTTATTATATGCTCCAATCTGGTTTAAGTCAAGATTTTGAAACATAATGGGATAATTTCCAGTTACTTGCAGTGATGAGTGTGCTGGTTATGTTCTGAGTAACAATGTTAATTCTTTAAATAATAGTCCCATGCAGGTACTGGAACGTATAAGACAGGATAAAACAAAATATGAGCATGACAAGAATACAGGTATTATAAGAAGGATGCCAATGGCAGGGACAGCATACACTCCTGCAGGCATAAATCCAATGATGGTGGTTATGACCATACAATGCTGGAAGAGCTGTATAAACTATTGCCGCCCGAAGTAACTATGGAAGAGCGTAAGGAATTCCACAAAAACAATAAATTCCAGTGGCTGCCTTAGGTACTGTTTAAAACCAGCAGGGAACACTGGAAAAAGTAATATAATAACAGGAAAGGCTGCAAACCAGCCTTTCCTGTCTTGATACATTTTAAAATAAATTTTATTTTACTATAATTTCTACTGTTGTTTTCAATTTGACATTTTCCAGTTTAAATTCTTTATCATTAACTTTTTTATGATTTACAACTTCCCTTTTAAAAATAATTTCTGCTTTTCCTTTTTTCTTAGCTTTAACAGAACCTTTTAAAGTATATGGTTCTATATAATCTATGTCTCCGCTGTTTTTGTCTTTCCAGCCTGAAGGCATTGATACTCTTGCAATATTTTTATTTTTTACAGTAATTTCTGGTATAGCAGGTCCGGCTTCACTATCTAAATCAATAACAAAATACATATTGGTTTTCTGGTCTTTTTTCATATGTATTTTTATATTCTTTAAGCCAGCAAAATTAAAAAATGCACCATTTCTATATTCTATCTTTTTTAGATTGCCAGAAAGTACAAGCCCTGTTAAGTTCTTGCAGCCCTCAAATGCATTATACCCTATACTGCTTGTTTTTGCAGGTACTTTATATGTTTTGCCTTTTTTGGCAGCAGGATATATTATTAACTCCATGCCAGATTTTACTTGTTTAAATAAAACACCATCTTCAGACTTATATTTTTTATTTCCTTTCTTAACTTCAATCTTTTTTAATGCAGTACAGCCACTAAATATATTATCCCCTAATGTTGTTGTTTTTTCTGGAATTGTAACAGCAGCCAGCTTTTTACATCCTAAAAATGCCGTATTTCCGACAGATACCACATTTCCTGGGATTATAATTTCTGTTAAGCTTTTGCAGCCTGAAAATGCACTATCAGCTATATTAACAAGATTTTCTGGCAGTTTTAAGCCAGCCAGGCTCTGGCAGCCTTCAAAGGCAGCTGCTTTTATTTCTGTTATGCTGCCAGGCAGTACGGCTTTCTTTAAATTCTTACAGCCAGAAAACATAGCACCTTCTATGGCTGTTATTTTGCCTGGAATTGTAATTTCTGTTAAACTGAGACATTTTTTGAATGTGCCTCCTCCTATTGATGTAACAGTTTCCGGGATTATAATTTCTCTTAAACTTCTGCAATTCCAAAATGCTTTATCCCCTATAGTTGTTACACTGTCTGGAATTACAATACTTTTTACATTGGTTTTGTTGTAAAATACCCTGTCACCTATACCTGTTACCCCATCTGGAATTACAATGCTGGTATCATCCCCATTATACTTTACCAGTATTCCGTCATCATCAATAATAAAGCCTGTTTCTGCTGCATTGGCAATAACAGCAATATCTTTTCCTGGAAACTGCCTGTTAATGCCGGATGCCAGGATAGCTAATAATAACAGGGGAAATAATAAATATTTTTTTCTGTTTTTCATATCCTTTTTTCCTTTCTGTTTATTTTAACTACTGTAGTAGTTTACAAGCTTTATTATATTACTCTATATTGTCAATATAATGTCATTTATATTTAATTTCCAATACATATTTCTATCTTTTTTCCATTAATATATTAACAACATTTATATTCCCAATCCATACAATATTTTCCTTTAAATAAATATTGTACATTTCTTTTTCTTCATTATCCAGTGAATTAAACAATGTATTATACTCCTGCTTTTCTGGAAACGGAAATTCCATACAAGTTACTTTTAAATCTGCCTGGTAAATACCATTTTTTGCAAACAAACTAGTAATTTCTTCTTGTGTATAAAAACCAATATGCCCATCCCCTTTTACTTGCATAAATTTATCTATAACTTTCTTTTTGTCATCTGGATTTCTGACAGGGTCAGATAAAAGAATTTTTCCATTTTTACGCAAAATCCCTGCAATTTGTTTTACTGCCATTTCCACATCTGGAAAATGGTGGAATACATAACGTGACATAATAATATCCATGCTTTCATTTGTAAATGGATAATTTATCCCGTCAAAAGAACTGAAATGTAAATTTTCAATATGGTTTTCTTTTACTTTAACCTGGTTCTGTATAATTACCTTTTCTGCAATGTCAATCCCTGTAACATTACAGCTACTGTCCTGCTGTGCAACAGGAAAAGCCAGATAGCCAGCACCTGTACCAATATCAAGCACTTCACTGCACTGTTTTAATGGAAGCATATTTAAGAGTAAATCCAGATGTCTGTCATCTCTAATAATACTACTATATTTTTCATTTAATAAAATTTTCTCAAAACTTTCTTTTGCACTCTGTACAACTTCCTTTGAATTCATAATAACCTCCCATGCCGCCTCCTTGTGGCACAAATAGTGATAAAATATCTTTCTTACTGCTTGCAACATTCCCTTAAATATATAAGTGCCATTTTCTGCACGTCTGCTTCCCTGTCACCACAATAAACAGGGTCATGGTATCCCTCTACAGTTATATCCCCCTTGTAACCTCCACGTTCCAGTATATGGATAATTTTCTCCCAGTCTGTATCACCCATTCCAGGAAAACGGTGCACACAATAATTTTCCCCAAACCATGCACCATACTTTTTAATGTGTCCATAATCTACATGTGCATCCTTTCCATGTACATGGAATACCTTTGGCATCCACTCTTCAAGCTGCATTAAAGGGTCTATAAGCTGCCCTGCCTGGTGTGATGGTTCCCATTCAAGCCCCAGGCATCCACTTTGTACTTCATTAAACATTATTTCCCATGCCCTTGGGCAAAAACCTATATTACATGTAGCACTATACCAGTGCCCATACATATGTGCATTTTCAATTCCAATCCTTGTACCATGATATTCTGCAAGTTTTGTAAGCCTTGTAAAAACTTTTTTAAATGCAGGAATTGCTTCTTCTACACCTTTTCCTGGAATTGCGCCTGCAAATGTACCTACAAAATCTGTTCCAAGCAAATGTACATTTTCTATACAATACTCTAACTCTTTCCTGGCTTTTTCACTTTGTAACGGGTTACAGTACAGCCCTGCACCTGATACAGTTACACCATAATTTCCTGTTATCTCTTTTATACTTGAAGAAATTTCTTTAAAGTCTGTTCCTGCAAGTGTTTCATTAAAATAAAGCTCTACTGTGTCAAACCCTGCTGCAACAGCAGTTTCTAAATCCTCCAGTAAATGCTGCCCTCTTATACAAGTACCTATTTTCATTAAATCCCCTTCCTTTCCATAAATTCAGGCTTTGTTTCCTTTAACACCTTTTAAATTCTGCTAGTTCTGTATTAGTTCCATATTTTTTTAACCTGCTTCATTTCCAGTTTTATAATATTTTGCCTGTGTGTTCCACAGCTTATAATATAAACCATCTTTCTCCTTGTATAATGTATTTAGGTTATTCAAAGGGAACTCCTATAAACCC
>CAJUPJ010000027.1 GCA_910588655.1 uncultured Lachnospiraceae bacterium
TGTTTTGGCAAAAATTATTTATTTTTATACCCTAAAGCCTGAATAGTAACAAATAACTATAAATTATCAAATTTTTATCTTGACTTTTTTTGCTGGCTGATGTAAAATACGTCAATAAAAATAATACACGTAACACGTTGATAAGAAAAGTAAGCTATAAGCATGCAATTCCAGAGAGAGATGGCAGCTGTGAACATCTTATTGCATTATAGCTGAAGACTGCCTTGGAGTGGCCCTGATCCGGTCCGGTGACTACGTTATAGTTAGTTAAAGCTGCAATGGAATTTTATTCCATTGAACCAGGGTGGAACCGCGCTGCTTAGAATGTAACGTCCCTTTTGGCATTTTGCCAGAAGGGGCTTTTTATTTTGTAAGAAAAGAGGTTAGATTATGAAGATAACTTTAAAAGATGGCTCATTTAAAGAGTATAATTCTGAAATGGCTGTAATTGATATTGCAGCAGATATTAGTGAGGGGCTTGCCAGGGCAGCGTGTGCTGCAGAAATTGATGGCAGGGTTGTTGATTTGCGTACTGTAGTTGACAGTGACTGTGAATTAAATATCCTTACATTTGACAGCGAAGGCGGAAAGAAGGCATACCGCCACACATGTGCACATGTTATGGCTGAAGCAGTACAGAACCTTTATCCTGGTGCAAAGCTTACAATAGGGCCTGCAATAGATAATGGTTTCTACTATGATTTTGATATGCCAAGCCTTTCAAGGGAAGAACTTGACAATATTGAAAAGGAAATGAAGAAAATCATTAAAAAAGGCGAAAAGCTTGAGAGGTATACACTTTCTAAAGAAGAAGCTGTAAAACTTATGACAGAAAGGGATGAGCCTTATAAGGTTGAAATGATTAATGAACATCCAGATACAGATACCCTTACATTTTATAAGCAGGGGGATTTTGTGGAATTCTGTGCAGGGCCTCATCTTATGAGTACAAAGCAGATTAAGGCATTTAAGCTTACTTCTTCTTCAGGTGCATACTGGAGAGGTGATGAGCATAATAAAATGCTTACACGTATATATGGAACGGCATTTAATAAGAAGCAGGATTTAGAGGAATACCTTGCATATCTTGAGGATATTAAGAACCGTGACCATAATAAACTTGGCAGGGACATGGATTTATTTACAACTGTGGATGTAATCGGGCAGGGGCTTCCGCTTCTTATGCCAAAAGGAACAAAGATGATACAGAAGCTCCAGCGCTGGATTGAAGACCTTGAGGATAACGAGTGGGGATATGTAAGGACAAGGACACCGCTTATGGCAAAGTCAGATTTATATAAAGTTTCTGACCACTGGGGGCATTATAAAGAAGGTATGTTTATACTTGGTGAAGATGATGAGGACGAGGAAGGCAACAGCATTTCTGGAAATGATATTTTTGCACTGCGTCCGATGACATGCCCGTTCCAGTATTATGTCTATAAGGCAAGGCAGAAATCATACAGGGACCTTCCATACAGGATGGGTGAGACATCAACACTTTTCCGCAATGAAGAGTCCGGGGAAATGCATGGGCTTACACGTGTGCGCCAGTTTACTATTTCAGAAGGCCACCTTGTATGTACACCAGAGCAGATTGCAGATGAATTTAAGGGCTGTGTTGAACTTGCAAGGTACTGTCTTAAGACACTGGGCTTAGAGGAAGATGTAACATACCGCATGTCCAAATGGGACCCTGAAAATACAGATAAATACCTTGGAACAGCAGAGGAGTGGGATAAGGTAGAAGGTGCAATGCGTGAAATTCTTGATGATATAGGGCTTGAATATACAGAAGAAGCAGGGGAAGCTGCTTTTTACGGGCCTAAGCTGGATATACAGGCAAAAAATGTATATGGCAAAGAAGATACAATGATTACAGTACAGCTTGATATGTTCCTTTCAGAACGTTTTGATATGTACTATATAGATGAAAACGGGGATAAAAAACGTCCATATATTATACACCGCACATCTATGGGATGTTATGAACGTACTCTTGCATGGCTTATTGAAAAATATGCAGGCAAATTCCCTACATGGCTCTGTCCTGAGCAGGTACGTGTGCTTCCTATTTCTGAGAAATTTAAGGATTATGCGGAAAGCGTGCTTGCAGAACTTAAGAAAAATGGCATAGATGCAACAGTTGACAACCGCTCTGAAAAGATTGGTTATAAAATACGTGAGGCAAGGCTTGATAAACTCCCATATATGCTTGTTGTAGGGGCAAAGGAAGAAGAGGCAGGGAAAGTGTCTGTAAGAAGCCGTTTTGCAGGTGATGAAGGACAGAAAGATTTACAGGAATTTATAGATAGTATATGTAAGGAAATACGCACAAAGGAAATACGTAAAGAAGAAGTAACAGAGGATGGAAGGCAGGAATAGGGCAATGTATTTCTGCGGATATAAAGTTTATATAAAGGCAGGCGGCAAAACGCCTGTCTTTTTGTTTACAGGAAACTGTTTTTAAACTGCCTGGTTAAAGATATTCTGTTAAAATGCCGATTTAATTAAGTAGATATATAAAGATTTTCAGAGAAAGGTACATACGGTGAGAAGTCTATGAATATTAAGGATATTATGCACCAGCCTGGCAATGTGGCAGGAACAGGCATTTTGCCGGACAGAAGCCCGTTTCTGTCTATAGGAAAAAAAGGCCAGGTAGTAGAAGGGGTGATATCAAAGGTATCAGATAAGATTTCCATCAGCTTTAACGGAATAGAGGTTGCAGTACCCCATTCCGCAGTACGCAATGCCACGGAAGGCGGAACTAGGAAATTTCAAATCATGGATGTGTCAAAGGACAATATTGTACTGAAAGAGGTTGGAAATACTGGCAGCCAGGGCAGCACCAGGGCACTGGTGAGCACAAAAGCACCAGATAATGCCGGAATCTACAGTAATAACAACAATGTAAAAGGCAACGCACAAGTGGCAGCGGAAGATAAAGAAGCAGTTAAAAATATAGCTATCCTTACGGGTGAGGATTATGCAAGTATTGAGAAAGAAGAAGGAAATATAGAGGACTGCAGGGAAGAAGATTTAGAACGTGCTGCACAGAAAATCAAGGAACAGAAAGAATGGAAAGAGTTTTACCAGGAAAGTAACAAGGAACTGTGCCAGCAGCTTAAAGAAGGTCTTGAAAATATCCAGAAACAGGGTTTCCTTGACCAGAAAAGTGAGTCGCAGATTGCCCAGGTTTTACGTGAAGCCGATATACCGCCTACGCTTGAAAATATATCAAGGGTAGTTTCAGCTTTGCAGATGAGCATGGTTGCAGGTGATATGTCTGACAAAGTGAAAACATATATTATAAGCAAGGGGATGCCTCCTACTATTGAAAATATTTACCACGGGCAGTATTCAGGAAGTGATGCCTATGATTTATCTGTATATGACAAGGAGATATGGGAGTCACTGAAAGGGCAGATTGAAGATATTATAGATATTGCAGGGCTTGGCTTACAGACTGCCACGGATGATGCAAAGTGGCTTTTAGCTAATGACCTGCCAGTAACAATAGATAATTTAAGGACTCTTGATGTGCTGCGTGATATTAAGGACAATATGACACTTGACAAGGCTCTTGTGCAGATTGTACAGGCTATGGCAGCAGGGAGTGAGGCAGAGCAGGCATTACTTGATACATCCCAGTTTACAATAGCAAGAGACTGGATTAACAGCTTTAATTCAGTAAATGACGGGGATATAGTTACTGCCATTAAAATAATTTCTAATAATGCAATACAATATAATACAGGCGCAAATGGTGAAGTACAGGAATTAAACCTTGAACTTTTAAAACAGGCTGCTAAGGAAAACCAGAATAATGGTGCTGGCAGTACAGCAGTTATACCAGAAAATATAGCGGATGGCATGTCAGAGCAGGAGATACAGGCAGTTATAGCTAAGAAGAATATAGCAGAAATCTGCCTTAAAATGACAGTGCAGTCTGTTGGTGTAATGGCAGGCAAGGGCATAAATATAGAAACTGCCCCTCTTGAAAATATTGTAAAAGAATTAAGGGATATAGAAAATGCCTATTATATGTCCAGATATGGCATATCAGCCGAGATGGCAGACAAAGAACTTGGACTTATGCAGGAAGCTTTACAGAAGACATCTGATATTGCAAATGCACCTGCATCAGTAATCGGAATGGGCATCAGGCAGATGAACCTTATATCATTTAATGAACTCCATGCTGCTGCCGTAAGTGAAACAGCTAATAAAAGCCAGTTTATGGAGATTTATGAAAAGGTTGTAACAGAGCCTGATAAGAACTTTGGTGACTCCATTGAGAAAGCATTCCAGAGAAGTGTGCCTGATATTTTACAGAGTCTTGGGCTTGAAAATACACAGGCAAATGAAAGGGCTGTCAGAATTCTTGGATATAACAGCATGGAAATTACAGAGGATAATATTAATGCTGTTAAGGAATATGATGCTTCACTTAACAGGATAATTGATAATATGAAACCATCAGTTGTACTTGATATAATAAGGAATGGAATTAATCCTCTTGACAAATCAATAGAAGAGCTTGATAAGGAACTTACAGGGATTGCTTCTAATAAAGGTGTTACACCAGAAGAAAAGTACAGCAGGTATTTATGGCAGTTAGAGAGAAGTAATTCAATAACAGAACAGGAAAGAGACGGTTACATAGGAGTTTACAGGCTGCTTAATAATATAGAGAAAACAGATGGTGCTGCAATCGGTGCAGTTATCCAGAGTAAAAGGGAGATGACACTTGGCAACCTCCTTTCTGCGGTAAGAAGCATTAAAGGAAAAGGCATTGATGTAGAAGTTGATAATAGCTATGGCAGGCTTGAAGGGCTTGTATACCACAGCAAGCCTATAACAGCACAGATTGACAGCGGCTTTAACCCGGATAATAAAGAAGAGGGCAGCAGTGGCAACAGGTATTACCAGGGGCTCGTTTCAGAGGCAATAGATAATATTACACCTGACAGTGTTAATGAAATATCAGATGGTGATATGGAAAAACTTCTTAATACATCACTTGAGAAGTTTGCAGAAGAGATGAAAACCAGGTCACCAGAAAATAAACTGATGAGGGAATATTACGACAAGCAGGCAGAGGAAGTACGCGATATGATGCAGAACCGTGCTGAAGCAGACCTTTATCTTGCCAATATGCAAATTCCTTCTACAGTAGCATCACTTGGTGCTGCAATACAGATGCTTAAGGAAGGTTATAATCCTGTAAAAGACTGCTATGGCAGAAGAAATATTTTAGGGGAAAAAGAAAAGAAAGAATTTGAAGAAACAGCAGACAGCATGGCAGAGGCGTTAGACTCTGAGGAAAGCATAAAAGCGGAGTGTGACAAGACAAGGAAGTATATGGAAGAAATTCTTTCAAGGTCTTACTGTGCACCCGATATTACATCAGATGAACTTATGAAACTTAAGTCACTTGGCAGGGGAATACAGTTACATGGAATGATGGCAGGCAGAAGAAGTTATGATATCCCTGTAATTACTGGTGATACAATAACAAACATGAATGTAACTATATTAAGCGGCCAGGGGGATAAGGGAAAAGTGAAAATCTCTGTTGGCAATACTGGCACAGAGAGCAGTCCAGGAGAACAGTTAAATATATCAGCAGAATTTAAGATATCAAATGGTGCTGTAAAAGGCCTGGTAGTATGCAGTAACAGGGAAAGTTATGAAGCAGTACAGGAAAGCATCCTGGAATTAAAAAGAGAGATAAGGGAAGCTGGTTTTGAGGTTAAAAATATATCATGCAGCCTTGGCACAGCACATGGAGGCATTATTGATGAAAAGATTAATCTTGGTAACAGCACATCTACTGCTTCTTTATATAAGACAGCAAAAATTACAGCATGTTATCTTTCGGATATAATTAAGAATATAGAAAATAAGTAAAAATTTAGTGCTTTAACAAGAGGATATAACAGAAAGGATGGTATATATATGAAAATTAACCATAACGTAACAGCGCAGATAGCAAATGTAAATTTAAAGAAAGATGAAAGAAGGGTTTCTGCAAGCCTTGAAAAGTTAAGTTCAGGATATAAAATTACAAAGGCAGCAGACGATTCAGCAGGGCTTGCAATTTCCAATAAGATGCGCACACAGATAAGGGCATTAAACCAGGCGTCAAGAAATTCAGAGGACGGACAGTCTATTGTACAGACGGCTGATGGTGCATTAAATGAAGTTGCTGCTATATTACAGCGTATACGTGAGCTTGCTGTCCAGAATGCAAATGATACATATACAGTAGAAGACCGTGCATCTTCACAGAATGAGATAGACCAGCTTCTTGATGAAATAGACCGTATTTCGAGCACTACAGAATTTAATGGAAAAGGGCTTTTAGATGGTTCATCATCAAGGGCAGTTACAAGCAATATAGATGGAATACATGCACTTAAGGCATCAGCAGAAGTACCTGCCGGGGATTACGTTTTTAGTGTAAATGCAGCACCACAGCCAGCAGTTGCTGAAGATATTGAGTATACAATACCTGATGCAGGTACAAGTTGCATATGTATTAATAATACTACTATAAACATTTTTTCGGATGATACAGATGAAGATGTTGAGAACAAAATTTTAGATGTTTGTGGCAAAATGGACCTTGATGTAGAGTTTTCAGGAGGGTCATTTAGCCTTACAACAAAAGCAACAGGTTCTAACCAACATATAACTGTAAGAAATTCTGATAATGAAGTTGAAGTGTATATGGGTTCTGATGTGGAAATAGAACTTGGTGATGGTTTTTCAGAGAATGCCAAAGCTTCATCAAATGGAAGCCATATTACAATTAAGGATAATGATGGTTTTGAAATGCTGGTTGAAATACCTGCTGAAACCCCAGAAGGTTCAACAGAAGGGCAGGAAGTTACATTAAAAGTATATGATGCAGGATATATGGGAATGCAGATTGGTGGTAATGAAAACCAGATGCTTAATATGAATTTTGATGAAATATCATGCAACACTCTTTCGCTTCGTGATGCAAATGGCCAGCGCCTTATAAATGTGTGCTCAGAACATGGTGCAGCAAATGCAATCGCATCACTTGATTTGGCAATTGAAAGGGTTTCTGCCGCACGTTCAGAGCTTGGTGCTTATGAGAACCGCCTTGAAGATACTGTTTCAAGCCTTGATGTTGCAAGCTATAATATGACTAACTCAATGTCACGTATTATGGATACAGATATGGCAGATGAAATGACACAGTATACACAGCTTACTGTATTAACCCAGGCAGCGACCTCTATGCTTTCACAGGCAAATAACAAACCACAGGAAATTATGAATTTATTACAGGGAATATAATTTGAAAAATTATTTCCTACCCTATTATGGAAAGGCTGGCTGGTTTTATGGATAAAGAGCAGTTAAGAGGGTATACAGCCCGTATTGCACAGGCTAACAGAAGCGGTCTTGTAGTTATTGTATATGAACTGTTTTCTTACAGCATGGATATGGCAAAGCAGGCATATAGCAATAATAATAAAGAAATGGTTGCAAAGCACCTTAAAAAAGCGCAGGAATGTGTATGTGAACTTAAAAGAAACCTGGACTTCCAGTATGAGGTTTCGCATAACCTTGCAAGCCTGTACAGATATGTCAACGGGCTTCTGGTAACTGCAATTACAAGGCGTGATTTGTCGGGATTTGATGAGATAAATAAAGTTATGGAAAGCCTCCACAGTGCATTTGTGGAGGTAGCCAGGCAGGATACATCAGGGGCAGTAATGCAGAATACACAGCAGGTATATGCTGGGCTTACTTATGGCAAGGGCAGGCTGAATGAAGTATTTATGAACGGGAATGAACAGTCAAGAGGGTTTATGGCTTAGAATATGGGATGGGTTACAGTTATCTTGTGTTGGTGTAAAAACGGACGGTTTTTGTGCCAGAGCCAGAATATTCCATTAAAGGGGTGAAATACCCCTGTACGGAATATTGCTGGCATCTGGCACATGAAACCTTCCATTATAAACCCATAAATTGACAAAAAATACATAATAATAAGATAACTGTAAACTGGGTAGTGTAAATTATTCTGCTATTCAGTTATTACCTGGTGAAAAAGATATCAAAGAAATTCTTTAATTTTTTCCGCTGTCTGGGCTGCAGATGTTTCATCCATATTGTTGTCTGGTACATATTTAATAGTAATTCCATCATCCATATTACGTGGAATAAGGTGTACATGCAGATGGAATACAGTCTGCCCGGCAGCTTCACCATTGTTCTGGAGTACATTTAACCCATCATAATTAAATGCATTTTTAATTGCTGCCCCACATTTCTTTGCAACCTTAAATATTTTTTCACAGTATTCATCTGGCAGTTCAAAAATATTTGAAGCATGTGTTTTAGGAAGGATTATTGCATGTCCCCTTGAAGCAGGTGCAGCATCAAGTATAACCTTAAAGTCATCATCTTCATAAATTGAAGTGGCAGGAATCCTGCCATTTGCAAGTTTACAGAAAATACAGTTATCATCAATATTTTTATTCATTTCAGACCTCCATTAATTATATAAATTTTACCTCTGGAACTGGAAAAGCGAGTCAAATATCCTTAGTATTTTAAAGTCTCCGCGGGCTGTAAGTTCGCCTGTCATAAATGTGCTTTGTAAAGTATTTTTCCCAGAAACTATTTTGTCCATAACATTTGAAGTTGTCTTTAATATAATATCCGGGTTATCCTTTTCACCATAGTAACAGTTTAATGATGTGTTATCTGTCTCAATAACAAGTGTACTGCCCTTATCTGCAATTTCTATAATAAATGAAAGTGCAACACCAGGTACAGGATGGAAATGGTTTTCCAGTGTTTCAATATAAGGGCCTTTGTCATAAGGGGAAGAGTCACCCATCATACCCCTGAACATCTGGGAAAGTTCTTTAATATCAGCTTTTTGTTTTTTGACATATTTATCATTAGATACATACATTGAAAGCTGTTCACTTTCCTGTGGCGTAAGGCTTATAGATTTAGGCTGTGCAACATTGTCAAGTACGGCATCAGTGCTTGACGGGAATGATATAATCTTTTTAGAAAAAGCCCTGTAAAAATTTTCAGCCTTTTTCTCTATAAGGGCAGCATAATCAGAATTTGTTTCAAAATCTATATTATTACTTACATATGCAGATATCCCGTCACATATTTTGCCGCCAAGGATTTCCCATGCTTTAACAAGTGTGACATAAGCTTCTTTCTCGCCATATGTTGTAGATATAGCAACAGGCATCATATAAAGCCGCTTAATTGTTTCTTTGTCACCATACAGCCAGCATGAATCAAGAAACTGCTGCAAGAGCCCGCCTATACCAAGCCATTCTATAGAGGCTGCTAATATTATGGCATCTGCATCTTTTAAAGTTGTTGGCAGTACGGAAATTCCGCGGATATCTTCGTATAAATTGTATTTTTTAACCTGTATATTTAATTCTTCAAGAACCTGGATTAACTTACTTATTACAAAGTTTGAAGGGTCTTCAATAAGCCCCCTGCCGCCATAATAAATATTTACATTAGTCATTAATTCGTTCCTGCCTTTCTTCTGGAATTAAAAGTAAACAGGGTATGGTTATTTCCTGCCTGATATAAGCAAAGTGGTAAAAAAGCCGCCAATAAACCCGCCAATATGTGCAGCATTGTCAACTCCCTGGCTTGTAATGCCGCCATACAGGCTTAATAATATCATAAATAAAACACGCCGCAAGCCAAGTTCTTTGTAATGCTGGCTTACAAGTATTATACATAGCAGAGAACCCATTAAACCAAATATTGCCCCTGATGCGCCAACAGACTGTGTGTAATCATACCTCAGCATATTATAAACCATTGAAGCGCACCCTGCAATAATCCCTGATGAAAAATAGATAATTAAGTATTTTATCCTGCCAGTATACTGTTCAACATAGCTTCCAATAAACAAAAGCACAAGCATATTATTAAATATATGGCTTGGGCCTGCATGAAGGAACATGCTTGTAAATATCCTGTAATACTCATGTCCGTTAATAACAGAATCCCACGAAAGCGCACCCTTGTCAAGCAGGGACATCCCGCCAGTAACAGGGTTTATAAAATCTGACAGTATAAACATAATGACATTAATAATAACAATAGCGAGGTTTGCGCGTGCTGCTAAAACATTATTATCTGCTTGATAATTATACTGTCTGTAATTATCTTCGGTATTATGTGCCATATTACCGGATAAACCACCAGGCATAAGAAAGTCCTCTAATGGTTTTTTAAGCCCAATATACATAGGGAGTGCATTGCCATATATAATAAGCTGTCTTCCAGAAGGTGATATGCGCCATAGACATTCGCCAGCATCCTGGAGTTTAAAAGGTGGTGTATTATTGTTACTTATATAAATATAAAGGAAATGGTACACCGTACAGCCTTTATGCACAAGAAAACCACGTATCTGCTGGGAAATATGCCTGAATTGTTCTTCTGTATATCTTATGCCAGAAGTTTCATCCAATGTAACTACAACATATCCTTCAGTGCCAGCAGACATGCCATTGCTAACCAGCTTAATATTTACATGAGGTTCTGGTACATTTAGTTTCACAGGTTCATAACCCATCTGGTTAAATATAAATGAAATTTCATTATACATATGTAACCTCCGTTCTTTTAATGCTGCGCCATAAAATATATTCTATCAAATAATATAAAAATTATCCAGCTATTTATCCAGTCTTTTCCAGTTACAGTTTTAGACAGTTTTCATATACATATTACACATGTAATTAAATTATATATGGTACGTACCATAATAATATATATAATACTTTTTTCTATATGCAGTTTTAAATAGTACAGTATTTAAACAGATTGCAAATTGTAAAATGATAGTATATAATTTTAAACATAGAATGTTTATACTTGTATAGCAGTTTAAAGCCAGTGGTACAAGTAATTATATATACGTAAAATACATGGAGTATAAAGCAGATGTATAAAATTTTAATTTGTGATGATGATGCCATTTTTGTTAAAGAACTTGAGAAGCTTATAAAAGAGTGCAATAAAAATAAAAGAGAACTTGAATTTACCAGGTATTATTCTGGTGAGGATTTATTAAATAACCTGCAAATGGACAGGATGAAAACCTGTTTTACAATGGAAGCTTCATATAACAGGGAAAAAGTAGTTTTACAGACATCAGATATTGTATACTTTACACACCATAAAAAAGGAAGCATTATCCATTTAAACAAAGAACGCAGCAGGGAATATCCAGATGCAAAACTTATTACCCCATATAATTTCAAAGAATTACAGGAAATGCTGTACTATGTAGGATTTGCGTGTCCGCACAACAGCTATCTGGTTAATATGCGTTATATTTCTGCATTTAATATGCATAAAGAATTTCTGGAACTGGATGGAAAAAGAATACCAGCCGCCAGGGGAAAGACAGAGCAGTTTTCAAAGGAATTTACCAGGTATGTAAAACAAAAATACAGGGAGAACTTAAGATGAAATATACAATAATTTATAATTTATGTTTAATAGCATCTTGTATGTTTGAAATATATTTTATGCTTGATTTTTACAGGGCATTTCATGAAATAAGGCGGTGTTTCCAGCCAAAAGCCAGATTTTTTATGTGTTATATATGTTTTGCCACAATGTTTACTGGCAAACTGGTCTATTTTATACTTCTTTCTATAGCCAGGCAGTTTTCAAAGTATTCAACTGAAAAGCTGGATTTAAAATTATTTGTAAGTTATATAATAGTACCAGTTGCTACATTTGGCATTATGTTTACAATTCCTTATATAAG
Organism: uncultured Lachnospiraceae bacterium; assembly: GCA_910588655.1. Taxonomy (GTDB): domain Bacteria; phylum Bacillota; class Clostridia; order Lachnospirales; family Lachnospiraceae; genus Butyribacter. Next base: position 11,834 of record CAJUPJ010000027.1, read on the forward strand.
AGGGGATGGCAGGGGGTATACATTAATAGACTTAATACTTATTATTTTTTATATATTTTCAGTTTTAGGGAATGTAAGTTTGTTTTATGTATTTAGCAGGTATAGTAAATTTAAAGAACAGCAAATAGTGCATGAAGTAAATAAAACAAAATATGAGGAAAAGAAAAAATATCATAATACAGTGGAAAACATTAGTGAAAAGTACCAGGAGCTTTTTCATAATATAAACCATTATTTAAGACAGATAGGGATTTATGCAGATAATAACCAGATTGAAAAAATTAAACAGGTTTTATCAGATTTAGAAGTAGAATTTATAAGAGGGGAAAGAGAAATAATATGCACTAATGGTTTTTTAAATTCTATTTTAACAGATTTTAAAGAAAGGGCATTAAAGGAACATGTTAGTATAGAATTTTTTGTTGAAACAGGTTTTAGAATTGAATTTATGAAAGAAAGTGACCTTGTAGCAGTTCTTGGGAATTTATTAGATAACGCACTGGAAGCAGCAAAACAATGCAAAGAAAGAAAAATAAATGCTGTTTTTTTCATGTAGAACCAGGGTATGTTATCTGTAATATGTATAGAGAATAGTTATAATGGATTAATTTATAAAAATGGTGATAAATTTATTTCAACTAAAAATATACAGGGGGTACATGGCACTGGAATTAAAAGTGTACATAATATCATAGATAAATATAATGGACATATGCAGCAGGATTATACAGACAGCATTTTTAAAACAGTAGTTATTATACCAGCAGACAGGTAATGTAGAAAAATGTAATAGATATAACAAAAAAATTCACCTATAATAACAAATATTTCCACTTGTACTTGAAGTTTCTGGTATTAAATTATAAGATAAATTTAATTAAATAATAATTAAATAAGAGGAGGTTCTGTATGAAAATAAAAGGTATTATAAAGAGGTATATGTCTATTGGAATATTAAATAGTATTGCATTAATGGCAGCAGTACAAAGTGCTAACCAGGCATGTATATGGCTTTTACAGCAGCCAGAGTTTCCAGATGAGGCTAATGTATTGAAAAAGCATTAGGGTAAGGTTTTTATATGGCATATTGGATAAATAATATTGCAGACAGCCAGATTAAGAAGAAAAAAATTCCGCAATCAGAAATAGAAATATATAGGTATGGATATAATCTTTTATTTTAAAAATTAGCTGCTTTTGTATTAACTGTTTTTATTTCGTTTTTATTAAAAGCATGGATGGAGATATTTTTATTCTATATTGCATTTGTACCTGTAAGGGTTTATTTAGGGGGATATCATGCAAAAAGATTAATAAATTGTATGTTTCTTTCCAGTTTAATTTTAATTGCTAATGTGATAACTGTACGTGTGATTAATATATCAGGTGCAGGAGAATATATTTTTGTTTTAGAATTTATATTTTTTATTATAGTACATAAAATTTTGCCATAGGAAAGGGGAGAGAAGATGCAAGAGAAACCATCAGTACATTTTAATATAGCAATTCCGCTAAAGATAAGTATTTTAAATTTTATGGGGTATTTAAAAGGAAAAAGTACATTAATGATATATGGCAGACATCCAGAACTGCGGAGTAAATGGGACAAAGTGTTCTGAGCAAGGAGGATATTATATAAAAACAGTTGGTAATATTCATTGATGAAGCAGTACAGAAATATATAAAAGAACAGGCTGAAGAATCATGTAAAGAGGATTCAAGAAGTACAGCTTTGTAAGGGGACCAGTGACAGTGATTGTGACACTACCCTTTAGGGTGTGCAGTAATACAGCCACTTTGGGGACTATGAGCAAACAATTATATTTTCCATAAAGATAGTTATAATTTAGAGGTAATTTAATGAAAAGAGCAGGTTATAAATTATTTATTTCGATTACAATATTTTTAATTATGGTTATTATTCCAGAAAAAGCAGGTGCAAAAGTTTATACAGAGTCCCGTAAAACAGGTGGGATTTTTATGGTTACAGGGACAGGAAGCCTTTTTATTGGTGCAGATGTAACAGGCATTGAAAAAGATTATGCTTCAAGCTGGAAGGCAAATATTACAAAAATTAATGTATCTAAAAAGAATAAGTATTTAATTTCAAAAGATGGCGTCCTGTATAATAAAAAAATGACAGAACTGATATATTACCCATCTTACAGTAAAAGGTCTTATTTTAAAGTGCCTGGTACAGTAAAAACTATTGGACGCCATGCATTTGCTGGCAGCAGGTATCTTAAAAAGGTTGTTTTAAATAAAGGGCTTAAAAAGATTGGTGGAAGTGCCTTTGAAAACAGCAGTATAAATTCTGTAAATATACCTTCTTCTGTAAAAGAACTTGAAGGAAATTGTTTTTCAGGATGCATGGAATTAGAAACTGTAGATAACAGGGCTGAATTAACTGAAATATCTGGTTCTACGTTTAAAAATTGTATTAAATTAAAGAAATTAAACCTTGGCAGTTCACTTATATCAGTATATGGCAGTTTTTATAATTGTGGTGCAGAACTTTATGTTGGGGCAGAGAATGAATATTATAAGACAGTTGATGGTGTTCTTTATACTAAAAATATGCGGGAACTGATAAATTATCCTGGTCTTAAAAAAGGAGATTATAAATTGCCAGATAAAGTTATTACAATAAATGAAGAAGCATTTCAGTATTGCCATAACCTTAAAAGACTGGCTTTAAATGAAAATATTACGGAATTCCGGCTTAAATGGCTTTGTGGCTGTACGTCACTGGAAGTATTAAACCTGCCTGCAAGTCTGGAAATTGTTGATACAGATTTTGAGGAAAATTATGAGGACACCACTAAAGAAAATACATATGACAAGGTTTATGATGACAGAGGGTATACATGTGATGCAGTATATGATATTCCGTGCCTGAAAAGAATAACATTAGGAAATGGAAACAAACACTTTAAAATTTATAATGGTGCACTTTATTCCTATGACTATAAAGTAATGTGGCTTATGCCATTTGCAAAAAAATCTTTAAAAATACATAAAAATACACAGTTTATAGTTAATAAAAGATGCCAGAATAATTTTAGAAGGATAATTGTTCCAGAGGAAAATAAATATTTTGCATCATATATGGGTGTTTTATATGATAAAGCTATAGAAGTTATAGAAGTATTCCCTGGCAAAAAGAATAAATATAAGATACCACCATCAGTACGCAATGTAGATGCAATTATTAATTATGTAGTACGTTTATCGGATTATGGTTATTTCTACGGGTGGGGCGCATTTTATGTTGGCGGGTGCAATGATGTTGCAGCGAACCTTAAAAAGATAACAGTTGATAAGGGTAATAAATATTTTAAATCATCAGACGGTGTTCTTTATAACTATGATATGACAAAGATTTATGCTTATCCACATGCAAAAAAAGGCTCATTTAAGATACCAGATGGTGTACAATATATAAACCCTGATGCATTTTCTGGTGCAAAGTATCTTACAGGGCTTACACTGCCATCTTCCTTAAAAAGTGTTGCAGTACATGTTGCAGGGTGCGCTTCTCTTAAAAAAATTACTTTTAAAGAGGGAATAAAAAAAGTATATTTGTATGGAGGCAATGAACCAGATGAAACATCTTATTACACTGGTTTCAGAGGTGGAATAAATATAAAGAATATTTATTTTCCATCTACTTTGTATGATATCAATATAGATGGGATAAATAAATCTGCGGTGTTCCATGCATATGACAATTCTGCAAAGCATACAACAAGCTATGGGCAGGAAAGTGATGACTGGCACAGTATCAGAAGTATAAAGGATTATATAATTGATAATGGTTATGGTTATAAGACACGTAATGTAATTGCTAACAGCATATAAAACATAAAGAAAAGCGCCAGCAGATAAAACCTGCTGGCACTTTTCTTATATGGCAGAAACCTTTACAGATGCATATATAACCTTTTACTGCCTGTAAGGTTTTCTGCTGTTGCCATATCTGGCATGGAATTTATTTTTTTCGTGTGACCATTCATACCAGCGGTCATAGCCTCCGTTCAGGCTGATTACAGGATATCCAAGCCTTGCAAGGTCTCTGGACGCCAGAAGGCTTATATTGCCTCTTTCACAATATAGTATAATCCAGTCTGGTTTCTTATTATGGGACATTAGCAGGCTGCCAATGTTTTTATCCAGTTTTTCCCAGTCAGCCCAGACTGCTCCTGGTATATGTTCCTGTTTATAATCCGCTTTGTCACGTAAATCTATTAATATAGTATTGTAATTGTTAATATAATTTTTTAAATCTCCAGGTGAAATAATTTTCAGGGTCATAGGCATTCTCCTGGCAAAAATTATTAATATATTTTATGCAGGAATATTAAAAACGACAGTGGCAGTACGTAAAGTACTGCCACTCTAATAAAATTATTAATAGAATTTTAATAATTTATTATAAAAGGTTGTACAATAATAAGTTAAAACTTATCTGCTCTGGTTTGAAGAGTCTGAGCTGCTGTTAGAACTCTTATTGCTGCTTGTGTTGCTGGCATTTTTGCCACAGTTATTAGCATTGCTTGATTTATTAGAGCTTTTGTTGCTGCCAGATGTGTTAGAATAATTTGAGCTTGTGTTCTGGCTGTTATTGCTAGAGTTGTTTGTGTTGTTTGAATAAGTTGAATTTTTAGACATAATAACCTCTTTCTGTGCTTTGCACAAATAATATTTTGTGGATGTACCACAATGTTGCATTGTAACATTTATATTATTTGCATGATGGATAAAATTATTCTTTCTAAATATAAAAATGTTTTAAAAGGTAATTGGAAATGATTGTATAATAATGCATTGATGTATACTGGAATTTGCGGTATACTAAGACAGGCACAGATAATTTACAAAAAGGAGGGAAATATTATGTGGGCATACGAAAGTGTATTTTATCAGATTTACCCATTGGGATTTTGTGGAGCGCCATTTGAGAATGACGGGGAGGAAAAACCCCGTATTTTAAAGGTTATTGACTGGATTCCACATATTGTGAAGCTGGGAGCTGATGCTATATATTTTTCACCTGTGTTTGAGTCTGATACGCATGGCTATAATACAAGGGATTTTAAAAAGATTGACTGCAGGCTTGGAAATAATGATGATTTTGCAAAGGTTTGTAAAGAACTTCACAAAGAAGGCATAAAAGTGGTGCTTGATGGTGTATTTAACCATGTTGGACGTGGGTTCTGGGCATTCCAGGATGTACTTGCTAACAGGGAGGGGTCAAAGTACCGCGAATGGTTTCATATTAATTTTGGAGGCAATTCAAATTATAACGATGGCTTGTGGTATGAGGGATGGGAAGGCAATTATGACCTTGTAAAACTGAACCTCCGTAATGAAGAAGTTGTACAACATATTTTTGATGCAGTCCGTAGCTGGGTTAGTGAATTTGATATTGACGGCCTGCGCCTCGATGTGGCTTATTGTCTTGATAAGGATTTCTTAAAAAGGCTCAGGCAGTTTACAGATTCACTTAAAGAGGAATTTTTTATTGTAGGTGAAACCCTTCATGGTGATTATAAACAATGGGCAAATAATGAGATGTGTCATTCTGTGACTAATTACGAGTGCTATAAAGGGCTGTATTCAAGTTTTAACAGCATGAATATGTTTGAAATATGCCATTCGCTTGCAAGGCAGTATGGTCCGGAAGAGTGGACACTTTATAAAGGGATGCATTTATTAAGTTTTGTGGACAACCATGACGTAACACGTATTGCAAGTAACCTTTCTAATGAGAAACATCTTCCGTTAATTTATGCATTGGCGTTTGGTATGCCTGGAATACCATGTGTATATTATGGAAGCGAATGGGGTGCTAAAGCAGATAAAAGTGAGGGAGACCCTGCACTGCGTGCATGTTTTGAAGAACCTGTATTTGGGGAACTGGCAGAATGGATTTCTAAACTTGCCAAGGCGAAGAAAGGCAGCAAGGCTTTAAATTATGGCAATTACCGTAATATTGTCCTTACAAACCAGCAGTGCATATTTGAGCGTGCATGTGAAGGGGAAAGGGTGCTTGTAGCAATTAATGCTTCTGACCAGCCATGTGTAGCACATTTTGATGCAGGATGCGGGATGGCAGAAGATTTAATTACAGGAAAGCCACATGACTTTGGTGGGGGAAGTGAGCTTCCAGCATATTCAGCATCATTCTGGTTGATGGAAAAGTAGTATGGGTATTTTATAGTTATCTGGTGTTTGTGTTTTTGTAAGGGTTGGTGGACGGACGGTTTCTGTGCCAGAGCCAGAATATTCCGTACAGGGGTACGCTGGCAAATCCAGTATATATAATTTTTAAACATCTTTTCTGGATTAAATGGCATTGTAACGTAGCACAGGCATCATGGAATGGAATAATTTAGCGGGACACCAGGAAACCATGCGTCCATTCACCAGTATTAAATTATGAAATTTACCTTGACAAAGCATTTAAACCATACTAGAATATGTCTATATAAATATTTAAAGACTGTGATGGAGACGTATCTGCATATTTTATGCAGGCGGCCTTTCTTCTGGGAAGCCACAGTGAGCCTGGGATAGTGTGAACCAGGTGCATAAGCATTTTTGCTTTAGAACAAAGAAAGGATATCACTCCTGAGTTGCTTGTGGAAAGCATATGCAGGTATGCCATAGCTGGTATTTGCTGCTGCTAGTACACTCCGCCGGTTCCTGCCGTTATACAGGTCATGTATCTGGATATTATTATAATGTCCACGTACAGCAGAATAGGTGGTTATGAATGTTCCGGCTTTCATCCTGTTTATGCAGGGTGGAAGCTTTTTTATTTTACAGGAAACTTCGTCCTATTCTATATCTAATTATTATATTATTTAGAAAGGAAGTTGTATTTATGTACGAAAAAGTTTCAACTGATTTAAACTTTGTAGAACGCGAGAAGAATATTGGGAAGTTCTGGCGTAACCAGAAGATTTTTGAAAAGTCAATGAAAGCAAGGGAGGGGTGCCCTGTCTATACATTTTATGACGGGCCTCCTACTGCCAACGGAAAGCCGCATATAGGCCATGTGCTTACACGTGTTATAAAAGATATGATACCACGTTATAAGACTATGAAAGGCTATTTAGTGCCGCGTAAAGCAGGATGGGATACACATGGGCTTCCTGTGGAGCTTGAAGTTGAAAAGCTTTTAGGACTTAATGGCAAAGAGCAGATAGAAGAGTATGGAATGGAGTCTTTTATTAATAAGTGCAGGGAATCTGTCTGGAAATATAAAGGCATGTGGGAAGAGTTTTCAGGAACTGTTGGTTTCTGGGCAGATATGGATAACCCATATGTAACTTATGATAATGACTTTATTGAATCTGAGTGGTGGGCTTTAAAAGAAATCTGGAATAAAAAGCTTTTATATAAAGGCTTTAAGATTGTGCCTTACTGCCCACGCTGCGGGACACCGCTTTCATCGCAGGAAGTTGCACAAGGCTATAAGCTTGTTAAGGAACGTTCAGCAATTGTACGTTTTAAGGTTGTGGATGAGGATGCTTATTTCCTTGCATGGACAACAACACCTTGGACTCTTCCGTCTAATGTGGGTCTTTGTGTAAACCCGGATGAAACTTACTGTAAGGTAAAGGCAGCAGATGGTTACACATACTATATGGCACAGGAACTTCTTGATACTGTACTTTCACGCCTTGTAGAGGAAGAGGGCAAAAAAGCATATGAAATACTTGAAACTTATACAGGAAAAGACCTTGAGTATAAAAAGTATGAGCCTTTATACGGATGTGCTAAAGAAGTAGCAGATAAACAGCATAAAGAAGGATTTTTTGTAACATGTGACTCATATGTTACAATGACAGATGGTACAGGAATTGTCCATATTGCACCAGCATTTGGTGAAGACGATGCTAATGTAGGGCGCAAATACAACCTTCCATTTGTACAGTTTGTAGATGAAAAGGGCGAAATGACACAGGAAACACCATTTGCAGGACTTTTTGTCAAGAAGGCAGACCCTGAAGTGCTTAAAGACCTTGACAAGCGCGGCCAGCTTTTTGCAGCGCCTAAGTTTGAGCATGATTACCCTCACTGCTGGAGATGTGATACACCGCTGGTTTACTATGCACGTGAATCATGGTTTATAAAGATGACAGAGGTTAAGGATGACCTTGTACGTAATAACAACACCGTAAACTGGATTCCTGAGTCTATAGGTACAGGACGTTTTGGAAACTGGCTTGAAAATATACAGGACTGGGGTATTTCGCGTAACCGTTACTGGGGCACACCGCTTAATATCTGGGAGTGTGAAAGCTGCGGTTTGCAGGATGCTGTGGGAAGCAGGGCTGAACTTGCAGAGAGAAGCGGCTGCCCTGATGATGCAAAAAGGGAACTGCACCGCCCTTATATAGATGAAGTAGTATTTAAGTGCCCGGACTGCGGCGGTGTAATGAAACGTGTGCCAGAAGTTATTGACTGCTGGTTTGACTCAGGGGCAATGCCATTTGCACAGCACCATTACCCATTTGAAAATAAAGATTTATTTGAGCAGCAGTTCCCGGCTCAGTTTATTTCAGAGGCTGTAGACCAGACAAGGGGATGGTTCTACTCACTTATGGCAGAATCAACACTTCTGTTTAATAAAGCACCTTACGAAAATGTAATTGTACTTGGGCTTGTACAGGATGAGAACGGGCAGAAGATGAGCAAGACAAAGGGAAATGCGGTTGACCCGTTTGATGCCCTTGAAACTTATGGTGCAGATGCAATCCGCTGGTATTTTTATATAAACAGTGCACCTTGGCTTCCTAACCGTTTTCATGGCAAAGCAGTCCAGGAGGGACAGCGTAAATTTATGGGTACTCTCTGGAACACATATGCTTTCTTTGTGCTTTATGCTAATATAGACGGGTTTGATGCTACAAAATACAAGCTTGAGTATGATAAGCTTGCGGTTATTGATAAATGGCTGCTTTCACGTCTTAACAGCACAGTAAAAGAAGTTGATGAAAACCTGGATGCTTACCGTATACCAGAAACAGCTAAGGCGCTGCAGAAATTTACAGACGAAATGAGCAACTGGTATGTAAGGCGCTGCCGTGAGCGTTTCTGGGCAAAGGGAATGGAACAGGATAAGATTAATGCATATATGACACTTTATACAGCGCTTGTAACAATTTCCAAGGCAGCAGCGCCTATGGTTCCTTTTATGACAGAAGAAATTTACCGTAACCTTGTGTGCAGTACAGATAAAAATGCGCCTGAAAGCATACATCTCTGTGACTTCCCGGCAGTCTGTGAAGAGGTTATAGACAAGAAGCTTGAAGAGGATATGGAAACAGTGCTTGAAACAGTTGTTATAGGGCGCTCATGCAGGAATACTGCCAATATCAAAAACCGCCAGCCATTAAGCAAGATGTTTATAAAGGCTGGTGCAGACCTTTCAGAATTTTATCTGGATATAATAAAGGATGAGCTTAATGTTAAAGAAGCAATCCTTAAAGAGGATGTAAGCACTCTTACGACATACAGCTTTAAGCCGCAGCTTAAGACTCTTGGACGCAGGTTTGGCAAGGATATTAATACTGTAAAAGAGATACTGGCAGGCGTTGACGGGCAGAAAGCAATGGAAGAGATAAATACTACAGGGCAGCTTGTAATTACTGTTAATGGCAGTGAAGAAACACTTGCAAAGGATGACCTTTTAATTGAGGCAGCACAGATGGAAGGGTATATATCCGCTACAGACCACGGAATTACTGTAGTGCTTGATACAAACCTTACACCAGAATTAATTGAAGAAGGTTTTGTACGTGAAGTTATAAGCAAAATACAGACAATGCGCAAGGATGCAGGTTTTGAGGTTATGGACCATATACGCATAAGTGCAAAGGATAATGATAAGGTTATAGAAGTTATAAGGAATAATGAGAGTACAATTAAATCAGAAGTCCTTGCCAATGAAACAGTATATGGGGCAGCAGAAGGATTTACTAAAGAGTGGAATATAAATGGGGAAAAAGTGGTACTTGGTGTTGAAAAATTATAAATAAGCCTTTAGTTAAGAAGAGGTAATTAAAAGTATTACTGGATGGTACATGCAATGGTGTATAAAACCATGTGCCGTCCAGTAATACTGGAAAACTGCTTTACCTGGTTTTTGGACAAAAAAATTGGCTGCCACATTTATTTTATAAAAATAAATGAGGAAACCAAAAAGAAAGGAGTTGCCCTACAGCAGAGGGAGCTACTGCAGGGCCAAATGAAAAAAATGAAAAAGAATCTATTTCAAACATTAGTCAATAAGCTTTTCAAATATGCCAGTCTGTTGCTGGCATTTATTAGTATTACCTTATCTGTAAGTATAAATACATTATATATTGTAATTGTGTTCGGATTTTGTCCTAAATATGAACGATTTATTAATTTGAAAAACTCTGTCTAAATAAAGGATAAATTATATTTTGCCGTATTTTTTTAATACATCATGTATACGTTCAGCAGGGTTTAAAAGTTCACTTATTGACTGGTCATGGTTTAATGTATCAATAAGAAGTGCAACATATTTACTCATATCCACATTAATATAATAGCTGCGTGAAAGGACTTCTTCAGGCTGGTATACAAGGTTTGTGGTAAGTATGTTATCAATTAAACCTTTATCATATGCTTCATCAAACTTTTCCATTCCATTTGTAAACAGGCCGAATGTTGCGGCAACAAATATGCGGTTTGCTTTACGGTGTTTTAGCTCTGTTGCAACATCTATCATGCTTTCTCCAGATGAAATCATATCATCAATTATTATTACATCTTTGCCTTCAAGGTCTGAACCAAGGAATTCATGTGCAATAATCGGGTTGCGCCCGTCAACTATTTTACTGTAGTCGCGGCGTTTATAGAACATTCCTATATCAATTCCAAGTACATTTGCATAGTATACTGCACGGCTCATTGCACCTTCATCCGGGCTTATAACCATAAGGTGTTCTGTATCAACTTTTAAATCAGGCACATTTTTCAGCAATGCTTTTATAAACTGGTATGCTGGCTGTACGGTTTCAAAACTTTTCAGGGGTATTGCATTCTGTACCCTTGGGTCATGTGCATCAAATGTAATAATACTTTCTACGCCCATCTGGGTAAGCTCCTGCAGTGCAAGTGCGCAGTCTAATGATTCCCTTGCACTCCTGCGGTGCTGGCGGCTTTCATACAGAAATGGCATAATTACAGTAATTCTTCTTGCTTTGCCCCCTACAGCAGCTATTATACGTTTAAGGTCCTGGTAGTGGTCATCAGGTGACATATGGTTTGTATGGCCGCATACAGTGTATGTAAGGCTGTAATTACATACATCAACAAGGATGTAAAGGTCATCACCCCTGACGGATTCGCGTATAATTCCTTTGGCTTCACCTGAACCAAAGCGCGGGCATGCACAGTCAATCATAAATGACTCTTTATTATATCCTGCAAAGCTGGATGCAGCAGCGTGGCGTTTAGCTCTTTTAGCCCTCCAGCCAACAATATAGTCATTGACCTTTTCACCCATGCCGCGGCTGCTTTCAAGTGTAAGAATTCCAAGAGAGCCATATGGTATTGTTTCTGCAAGTTTGTCATGTCGTTTCATATAAAATGTCCTCCATAATGTATTATTAACAATAAAAATGCTGCAATAGTAAAACTGTATCAGGAAATTGCTATTTTAATACGTATATCATCCCCTGCTATCATATAGAAGTTATAGTATCCTGTAAAGCGTGAAAAGATACGTTCACTGTACCTGTCACGCAGTTCTTTAAAAGAAAGGTTAGTTGAGATAATAACGGATTTCCTGTTTAAATGCCTTTCTTCTATAAGATAGTAGAGCTGTGAAGATGTAAAGCTGTTAGCAAGTTCTGTGCCAAGGTCATCTATAATAAGAAGTTCACTTTCTAGTATATATGAAACCTGGCCGCTGTATTCTGGCATATCATTTTTGCCAAATTTGTTTTTCTCTAATATATCAAATAACTGGAGTGCTGTCAGGTAAATAACAGTGTGTGATGTGTCAAGCAGTGCCTTGGCTATACAATGTGTCATAAAAGTTTTACCTACACCTGTAGGGCCATAAAAAATAATATTGTTATAAGTTTCATCAAAATGTCTGGTATAATCAAGGCATATTTCTTTTATTTTAATAATATTCTGCCTTGGTGTAAGTGAAAGGTTTGCATTAATTTCAGTATCATCATAGTAAGCCTCTGAAAATGTGTCAAAATTTTCAGTTTTAAGGACTTCCATAAGATTGGAATTTTCATAAAGCAGGGCTATTTTGCGCTGCTTAAGGCAGTTACAAGGCGTGCTTCCTATATATCCTGTGTCCTTGCAGGATTTACAGTTATATATGGGGGCCAGGTAATCTGCGGGATAACCATTCCGGGTTAAAAGCTGTGACTTCTTTTCCTGGAGTTCTTTCTTCCTGGTAAGATAATCCTGTGACTGCTGTGTGCTGTCTCCTGTGCCAAGAAGCTGTAAACGTGCATAATCTGCTGAAAGCTTTACAAGTTCTTCCTGGATTTGCTGTATTTCAGGGATTTTGTCACAAACTTCTGTATATCTCTGTTCTGATAAATGGTGGTTTTTAAGACGTATCTGGTCGTACTGGTACATAATATCCATGTATTGTGCATTGGAAATTCCCATATGTAGCCTCCTGGAAAGTATTAAGTTAATGGGCTAAAAGTTTCTTCTCAAGTTCGTCAACTTCTGCCTGTGAAGTTTCCCGCTGCTGGAATTTATTAAACTGGTTTTTATCCTGGCGGTTGGATTTTTTGCTGTCCTGCTGTTTTTTATTCTGTGTCCCTGCTTTTTTCTGGGCATAGATTTCATCAGCTTTTCCGACATCCTGTAATGTGTGTATATTATTCTTATGCCAGTTGTCAAGAATTCCTTCGGTATATTTAAAATCTGCTTTTTGGAATTTTAGCATAGTACGGCTGCATGCATCAAGCACAACAGCAAGGTCCATATGCCATTCATCAAGCCATCTGCTGGCATATTGTTTTTCAATAATTGCAAGCGGGCGTCCAAGGGCGAATGCCTTGGATATGGCAGTATATGTAGATTTGTAATTGGAAGATGCATTTTTGGCATCTTCAGGGCTTTTTATATTCTGTTCATCCCAGGAAAGGGCAACAGCCTGTATATAATTTACATTTGTCTTGCCTAGTGAAATACAGTATTCATACAAATATAGCAGTAAATCAGGAGAAAACCCAAGGTTGTCATACAGATAAGAAACAAGCTGTATTTCGCCAGGGTTAAGCGGCCTGTTGACATAACTTTCTATTACACGGCTTGTCCATATAAATTCTTCATCATTTGCAAGCCTTTTAGTCTGTGCAGCAGTAATTTTTATATCTATATGTTTTTCCTGGACTGCTGGTGCAGTATTACCGGTGGCAGCTTCCTGGCTGGCATCATTGCTGCCTGTCCCTCCGCTGGTGTCCTTTTTGCCTGGCACAGCTGTGCCAGGTTCTGCGGCACTGGTTTTTTCTGCAGGGTTTTCTTTTGTGGTATCTGGTTTGGCAGGATTTTCTGCTGTTTCATGTTTCACTGTTTTTTTGGAATGTCTGGCTGGTGCTGCAGCATCCGGGACGTTATCCATATGGTCAGGGTTTAGTATTTCAATTCCTGTTATTTCATTATTGTTTTCATTTTTTATTAGATGTAAAAGGTTGTTTTTCTCCCAGTAGTTAAGTGCCCTTAAAATATCTTTTTCTGTATTGTCCATTTTATCAGCAAGTGAGGAAATGGACAAATTACTTTCGCCTGTCTGGATGCATTTTGAAAGGTATATATAGACCTTTACATAGCTTCCGTTGGCAGTGAGCATATAATTTTCAATAAATGTATTGTGTATATATGTTGTTGCAGGCAGATAGCCCGAGCATCTTAATATAGTGTCCATATTGCTGTTAATTGCCTCCGTATAAATGCCATTGTGGATAACTATCTTTTAAGCAGGTCTTCCCCAATATTTACAACGTCTCCAGCTCCCATAGTTATCAACAGGTCGCCGTTATTACAATGTTCATATAAGAAATTCTCTATTTCTTCAAACGAATGGAAGTAATATGCTTTCTTGCCATGTTTCTCCATTTCCTGCTGCAGTGTTTCTGATGAAATATCCCCTGGGTCGTCTTCCCTTGCAGCGTATATATCGGCAAGTACAACATTTTCCGCAAGTGAGAGGGCATGGGCAAAAGCTGGTAACAGGCTGCGTGTCCTGGAGTATGTATGGGGCTGGAAAACGCACCATAGATGTTCATGCGGGTATCTTGCAGCAGCGTCCAGTGTTGCCTGTATTTCTACCGGGTGGTGTGCATAATCGTCAACAACTGTTACCCCGTTAAACGAACCTTTAACCTCAAAACGCCTTTCAGTGCCGGTAAATGCCAGAAGCCCTTCTGATATTGCCTCTTCAGGTATATTGTAGTAATCAGCAACAGCGATTGCAGCCAGGGCATTATCAATATTGTGCCTGCCAGTAACATTAAGCTGGATATGCCTGCCTGTTTTTATGCCAGACCTGGTAATTTCAAAACTGCCGCATCCATTTCCGTCATATGATATACCAGAAGCAGAGTAGCCATCCGGGCTGTCTGCCCCAAAAACTTCAACTTTGCATTTTAAGTTGTCTGTAATATATGGAATATTACTTATGGAGCTGTTAATAACAAGTATGCCATCAGCAGGTATTAGTTCTGCAAACTTGCGGAATGACAGGCGTATGTCATCAATATCTTTGAAAAAGTCAAGGTGGTCAGCGCCTATATTTAATATAATTCCTGCTGCCGGGTGGAATTTCAGGAAGCTGTTGGTATACTCACATGCCTCTGTAATAAAGTCTTCTTTGCCGCCAATGCGGATATTTCCATTAATTACTGGTAAAATTCCGCCTACAGATATGGTAGGATTTCTATGTGCAGCCAGGTAAATATGTGACAGCATTGATGTAGTAGTAGTTTTGCCATGTGTTCCTGCTACTGCAATTGCGTTGTTATAGTTTTTCATAACCTGCCCAACCATCTCTGCACGTTCCATTACTGGTATTCCAAGCTCTTTAGCTGCTTTAAGTTCAGGATTGTCTGGATGGACTGCTGCCGTATAAACTAGAAAACCAATATCGTTAGTAATATTTGAAGCGCTTTGTCCATATACTATATGGATACCTGATGAGCTAAGATGTTTTGTTATTTTGCTTTCTTTTATATCAGAGCCATATACATCAAAGCCGTTTTTGTGGAGAAGTTCTGCAAAGCCGCTCATACTTATACCGCCTATGCCAGTAAAGTATACCTTGCATGGATTGTTTAAATCAATCTGGTACATAGTGCCACCATCCTATCTGGGTTATTTTACTTGGTTTATGCCTGCTGCCATGCCAGCTATGCTGGCACAGAGGTAAAACGGGCAGTGCCGTTTATACTTATCATTATAGCCAATGTTATGGAAAATACAATTCAAAATTGCCAATAACATTTTCTTACTATATTATAGTAGAGAACAGGCTGTAATGTAAAGGATTTGTAACCATAAAAACTTAGTTTTAGTGGCTTTGACGTTATAAAATAGTATAGGATTGCCATTTTTTAGTGGAGTTGCATAAAAATGTTAAAAAATTTTTAAAAATTTAGTAAAATTTATTCACAATTTGGAACATATATGTTATACTGTATTCGTAAGAAAGTAAATAAATTTGTTATGGACGTCAGCAAATTTTGTTGATGTTTTATATACTTAACTCTAGGTTAGAAGTATAGTTCCATATCTAAAACAACGGGGGTGAAAGCGTGATTAAGAAAGAAATGATAGCAATGTTACTTGCAGGCGGACAAGGTTCCAGGCTGGGTGTGCTTACAGCAGATGTTGCCAAGCCAGCAGTTTCATTTGGTGGTAAGTACAGAATTATTGATTTCCCGCTTAGTAATTGTATTAATTCTGGAGTTGATACGGTAGGGGTACTGACACAGTACCAGCCATTACGTCTGAATACGCATATAGGTATTGGTATACCTTGGGATTTGGACAGGAATGTTGGCGGTGTATCTATTCTTCCGCCGTATGAAAAGAGTACAAGCAGTGAATGGTATACAGGTACTGCTAATGCGATTTTCCAGAATATGCGTTATATGGAGCTCTATAATCCAGAATATGTACTTATACTTGGCGGGGACCACATATATAAGATGGATTATGAGGTTATGCTTGATTTCCACAAGGCAAGCAAAGCTGATGTGACACTGGCAACGATTCCTGTTCCGATTGAAGAGGCAAGCCGCTTTGGCGTAGTTATAACAGATGAACATAAGCAGATACAGGAATTTGAAGAGAAACCAGAACATCCACGCAGCAATCTTGCTTCAATGGGTATTTATATATTCTCATGGCCTGTGCTCAGGGAAGCTTTGATAAAGCTTAAAGACCAGCCATCATGCGATTTTGGCAAGCATATTATCCCATATTGCCATGAACAGGGAAGAAGGATATTTGCTTATGAGTATAATGGGTACTGGAAAGATGTAGGAACACTTGGTTCTTACTGGCAGGCAAACATGGAGCTTATAGACCTTATACCTGTGTTTAATCTTTATGAAGAATTCTGGAAGATTTACACAAAGAATGAACTTGTATCGCCACAGTTTGTAGCAGAAGAAGCTGTCATTGACAAGGCAATTATTGGTGAAGCATCTGAAATATACGGTGAAGTACACAATTCCGTAATAGGTTCAGGTGTATATATTGCACCAGGGGCAGTTGTAAGGGATTCAATTATTATGAGTTCCTCATCCATAGGTGAAAATACTGTTGTTGACAGGTCGATTATTGCTGAAAAAGTACAGATAGGTGCGAATTGTATTCTTTGTACTGGTGAAGATGTACCTAATAAGGTTAAGCCTGATGTATATTCATTTGGACTTGTTACTATTGGTGAAGACAGCATTATCCCAAGCAATGTAAAGATAGGGAAGAATACAGCAATTTCAGGCGAAACTGACATAAGTGATTATCCGGATGGTATTCTTGCAAGCGGAGAAACATTAATTAAGGTAGGTGAAAAAATATGAGAGCAGTAGGTATTGTATTAGCCGGTGGCAATAGCAGCAGAATGAAGGAGCTTTCAAATAAGCGTGCAGTAGCAGCTATGCCTATTGCAGGAGGATACAGGAGTATAGATTTTGTCCTTAGCAGCATGAGCAATTCACATATACAGAAAGTAGCAGTATTTACACAGTATAACGCTAAGTCATTAAATGAGCATTTAAATTCATCAAAATGGTGGGATTTCGGAAGAAAGCAGGGAGGGCTTTATGTTTTCACCCCTACTACTACACCAAAGAACAGTTACTGGTACAGGGGGACGGCTGATGCCATTGCCCAGAACCTTGACTTTTTGAAGAACAGCCATGAACCTTATGTAGTAATAGCTTCTGGTGATGGAATTTACAAGCTGGATTATTCTAAGGTGCTTGAATACCATATAGCAAAGAAAGCTGACTTTACAGTAGTAACAGCAGATGTTTCGGGAAGGGATGACCCAAGCAGGTTTGGTGTTGTCAGGACTGATGCAGATGGCAGGATAATTGATTTTGAAGAGAAACCAATAAGTGCAGATGGTTCACAGGTTTCAACTGGTATATATGTAGTACGCCGCAGGCAGCTTATAGAGCTTATTGAGAAGGCTGTTGAGGAAGAGAGATATGATTTAGTTAAAGACATTATTATAAGATATAAGGGTGTCAAAAGAGTATATGCATATCCATTAGATACTTACTGGAGCAATATTTCATCTGTTGATTCATATTTCAAGACAAATATGGATTTCCTTAAAGCAGATGTACGTAATTATTTCTTTAAAGAGTATCCGGATGTTTACTCAAAAGTTGAAGATTTGCCTCCGGCAAAATATAACAGTGGTTCATTTGTCAAGAACAGCCTTGTATCAAGTGGCTGTATTATCAATGGTAATGTAGATGGTTCAATCCTGTTTAAGAAAGTATATGTTGGAAACAACTGTTCTATAAAGAATTCTATCATTTTAAATGATGTATACATTGGAGATAACACACATATCGAGAATTGTATCGTAGAAAGCAGGGATACAATCCGCGCTAATACTAACTATGTAGGGGAAGATGGAAAGATTAGGATAGTAGTAGAGAAAAATGAGAGATATGCGTTATAAAATGGTCAGGATATGTCCCATAAGTGACCAAAGGGGGTATTAATGTGCAGATAACAGACGTAAGAGTGAGGAAAATCACAAAGGAAGGTAAAATGAAGGCTGTAGTGTCAATGACTCTGGATGATGAATTTGTTGTTCATGATATCAAAGTCATTGATGGAGATAAAGGCTTATTTATTGCGATGCCGAGCAGACGTGCTGGAGATGGCGAATTTAGAGATATAGCGCATCCCATTAATTCAGAGACACGGGATATAATCCAGAAAGTTATTTTAGAAAAATATGCACTTGCTGTTGCTGAATTGGGAGAAGAAAGCAGTTCTGAATCAGAGCATCAGTAAAAAGCAATATAACGTATACAAAAAGCGCCATATTCCCTGGCGCTTTTTGTATATTTGCAGTTATCTTGTATTTATAATAGCGAAGGCGTGCCCTGCCATGAAATAATTCTTCATCAAAAAAGTATAACTGGAAATTACCACAAATATGCTTGCTTTGTATTATTTGATAAGTTATACTTATTACTTAGTAGTAAAAAGCAAAGGAACAGAGGAATTATATATGGATAGTTTTGTAGGGCGTTCGCAGGATGTAACTGTTATTGGTGAGCGCCGCCGTAAAATAACGTTGTTTATAATTATATGTACAGCCTGTATAGCAGTAGCGGCAGGGATATTTTTCCTGCTTGCACGTTCGTTTATGAACAGAAGCTATACATCATATGAAGTAAAAGATGAAACTTCTGTAACTGGTGACAGTTTTGTTAAGTATGCTTCATATGACAATAAAGTATTAAGATACAGCAGGGATGGTATTTCTGCGGTTGATGCATCAGGAAGCACGATATGGAATGGAAGTTACAATATGGTTTCACCATCAGCCGATGTATGTGAAAAATATGTTGTAGCAGCGGATATTGGCGGCAAATCACTTTATGTATATAATGAAGAGGGGCTTGGCAGGGAAGTAGTAACAGACTATCCTATAGTACAGGCATGTGTTTCTGCCAGCGGGATTATTGCTGTATTACTTGAACAGGAAACATCAAATGTTATAAATATATACAATCCATATGATGTTTCAAGTAAGCTTCTTGTGGAAATACCTACAAATGTTGATGACGGATATCCTGTATGTATTGATATATCTCCAGAGGGCACAAACCTTGTAGCAGCCTATGTGTGCGTAACAAATGGCAAAATACAGAGCAGGGTGGCATTTTATGATTTTACAGATGTAGGAAAGAATACAAACTGCCTTGTTGGCGCTAAAAACTATGATGAAACAGTAATTGCTGACGTAAGGTTTCTTGGAAGCAATAATATCTGCATATTTACTGATAATGGTTTTAGCATATGGAAAAATGCCAGGCAGCCAAGGGAAACATACTCTAATACATATGAGGAAAAGATTAAAAGTGCATTTTGCAATAGTAAGTATATTGGAATGGTTTTTGAAAATAGCAGCAGGACAAAGCCATACCAGATGAAAGTATATGGTCTTACAGGAGAAAAGGTATTAGACCTTGGATTTGATAATGATTATACTTCAGTAAAAATGTACGGGGATGATGAAATTCTTTTTAATTCGGCATCTGAGTGTACAATATTCCGTATAAACGGGGTAAAAAAATTATCATGTAAGGTTAATGGAAAGGTGCTCCAGTTTTTTCCAGCAGATGGAATTAATAAATATTATCTGGTTATGGATACTAAAATCCAGAAAATAAGGCTTAAAAATGAAAAATAATGCCAATAAAGGTGTTGACAAATAAATATTTGCATATTAGAATGAACAGGTATGTATTTTTAACATACAGGAAATTATTACTATAAAAACAGGAGGTGAAATTAATGCCAACATTTAACCAGTTAGTCAGAAAAGGAAGAAAGGTTTCAGCTAAGAAGTCTAATTCTCCTGCGCTCCAGTACACATACAACTCACTTAATAAAAGAGTTGTAGAGCAGAGTTCCCCACAGAAGAGGGGTGTTTGTACTGCTGTACGTACTGCCACACCTAAAAAGCCTAACTCAGCGCTTAGAAAAACAGCCAGGGTACGTCTTTCAAATGGTATGGAAGTAACAAGTTATATTCCAGGTGAGGGACATAACTTACAGGAGCATAGCGTTGTTCTTATACGTGGCGGCAGGGTTAAGGATTTACCTGGTACAAGATACCATATTGTACGTGGTAAACTTGATACAGCCGGCGTTGTTAACAGGAAGCAGGCCCGCTCTAAATATGGGGCAAAGAGACCTAAAAAGTAATATTCACTAATTTGGGGAAGTGCCGGATTAATTTCACATTAATATAAGTAGAATTAACCTGGTGCGGACACAGAATACCGTGAGTACCTATGAATTAATAATAGCAATGTGTATATAATACAGTTATGCTGTAAACATTGTTAAATAATGTTAAGGAGGGAAGTAACGTGCCACGTAAAGGACATATACAGAAAAGAGATGTATTAGCAGACCCTGTATACAAGAATAAAGTTGTTACAAAGCTTATCAACAATATTATGCTTGATGGCAAGAAGGGGATTGCACAGAAAATTGTTTATGGCGCTTTTGAAGAGATAGCAGAGAAATCTGGAAAAGATGCAGTAGAAGTATTCGAGGAGGCTATGAACAATATTATGCCACAGCTCGAAGTTAAGGCAAGGCGTATCGGTGGTGCAACATACCAGGTGCCTATCGAAGTAAGGCCTGACAGAAGACAGGCTTTAGCACTCCGCTGGCTTACCCTTTATTCACGTAAAAGGGGCGAAAAGACAATGAAGGAAAGGCTTGCTAATGAAATTTTAGATGCATCTAATAATACAGGTTCTGCTGTAAAGAAGAAAGAAGACATGCATAAGATGGCAGAAGCAAACAAAGCTTTCGCACATTACCGCTGGTAATTGTGAAGCAGTCTGCTGCTGCAATATTAAATCAGGAGGTAAAGAGCCTTGGCTGGAAGAGAATATCCACTTGAGAGGACAAGGAACATTGGTATTATGGCGCATATTGATGCTGGTAAAACAACATTGACAGAGCGTATTTTATACTATACCGGTGTTAACTATAAGATTGGTGATACCCATGAAGGTACTGCTGTAATGGACTGGATGGACCAGGAGCAGGAAAGAGGTATTACAATCACATCTGCGGCGACTACTTGCCACTGGACACTTGAAGACCATACAAAGCCTATGGATGGTGCATTAGAGCACCGTATCAATATTATTGATACACCGGGACACGTTGACTTCACAGTTGAAGTTGAACGTTCACTCCGTGTACTTGATGGCGCTGTTGGTGTATTCTGTGCCAAAGGCGGTGTTGAGCCACAGTCTGAAAATGTCTGGAGACAGGCTGACACTTATAACGTACCTAGAATGGCATTTATTAATAAAATGGATATTTTAGGTGCAAACTTTTTCGGAGCTGTTGACCAGATACGTGAAAGATTAGGTAAAAATGCAATTATCGTCCAGCTGCCTATTGGCAAGGAAGACGAATTTAAAGGAATTATTGACTTATTTGAGATGGAAGCTTACATCTATAATGATGAAAAAGGCGATGATATCTCAGTTGTAGCAATTCCAGATGATATGAAGGAACAGGCGGAAGAGTACCATACAGAGCTTGTTGAGAAAATCTGTGACCTTGATGATGACCTTATGATGATATATCTTGAGGGTGAAGAGCCTCCAGTAGCTGATATGAAGAAAGCACTCCGTGCTGCTACATGTGAGTGCCGTGCAGTACCAGTCTGCTGTGGTTCTGCTTACAGGAACAAGGGTGTACAGAAGCTTCTTGATGCTATTCTTGAATATATGCCTGCACCAACAGATATACCTGATATTACAGGTGTAGATGATGAGGGCAACGAAGTAGTACGCCATTCTTCAGATGATGAGCCTTTCTCAGCACTTGCATTTAAGATTATGGCTGACCAGTTCGTTGGTAAGCTTGCATTCTTCAGGGTATACTC
This sequence comes from uncultured Lachnospiraceae bacterium, assembly GCA_910588655.1. Taxonomy (GTDB): domain Bacteria; phylum Bacillota; class Clostridia; order Lachnospirales; family Lachnospiraceae; genus Butyribacter. The sequence continues at coordinate 34,044 of CAJUPJ010000027.1, forward strand.
AGGTACACTGAATTCAGGTTCTTATGTGCTTAATGCTACAAAAGGCAAAAAAGAGCGTGTAGGACGTATTTTACAGATGCACGCTAATAAAAGGGAAGAGTTAGACAAGGTTTATTCAGGTGATATCGCTGCCGCTGTAGGATTTAAGCTTACAACAACAGGTGATACAATCTGTGATGAGCAGCATCCTGTTATACTTGAGTCTATGGAATTCCCAGAGCCAGTTATTGAGCTTGCTATTGAGCCAAAGACAAAAGATGGCCAGACAAAGATGGGCGAGGCACTTGCAAAACTTTCAGAAGAAGACCCTACATTCAAGCACCATACAGACCAGGAGACAGGACAGACAATTATTGCTGGTATGGGTGAGCTCCATCTTGAAATTATTGTAGACCGTCTTCTCAGGGAATACAAAGTAGAAGCAAATGTTGGTGCTCCACAGGTTTCTTATAAGGAAACATTTACAGAGGCTGTTGATGTTGACAGTAAATATGCTAAACAGTCTGGTGGACGTGGACAGTACGGACATTGTAAAGTTAAATTTGAGCCTATGGACCCTAATGGTGAGGAAACATTTAAGTTTGAATCAACTGTAGTTGGTGGTGCTATTCCTAAGGAATATATACCTGCTGTCGGCGAAGGTATTGAAGAAGCATCACAGGCAGGTGTACTTGGAGGATTTCCTGTACTTGGTGTACATGCTACAGTATGGGATGGTTCATACCATGAAGTCGATTCAAGTGAAATGGCATTCCATATCGCAGGTTCAATGGCATTTAAAGATGCTATGAAGAAAGCAAAACCAGTATTGCTTGAGCCTATTATGAAGGTAGAAGTAACAATGCCTGAAGAATATATGGGTGACGTAATTGGTGATATAAATGCACGCCGTGGCCGTATTGAAGGCATGGATGACATTGGCGGTGGCAAGATAGTAAGGGGCTTTGTGCCACTTGCTGAAATGTTTGGTTATTCAACAGACCTGCGTTCAAGGACACAGGGACGTGGTAATTATTCAATGTTCTTTGAGAAGTATGAGCAGGTTCCAAAGTCTGTACAGGAAAAAGTCCTTGCAGCAAAGAATTCTTAAATTTCTTAACTGGTTAATTACCAGAAAAGACTTGAAAATTGGTTAATTTTGCAATATAATAGTGCCCATAGCATAGTAAAGTGCGGCATTATGTTGCCTATTTATTTAAAGGAGGATTATATAAAATGGCTAAAGAAAAGTTTGAAAGAACTAAACCCCATTGTAACATTGGTACTATCGGACACGTAGACCATGGTAAAACAACTTTAACAGCTGCTATTACAAAAACTCTTGCAGAAAGAGTAGCAGGTAACGCAGCAGTAGATTTTGAAAATATTGATAAAGCTCCAGAAGAGCGTGAAAGAGGTATTACAATTTCTACAGCACACGTTGAGTATGAAACAGAAGCAAGGCACTATGCACACGTTGACTGCCCAGGCCATGCTGACTATGTAAAGAACATGATTACAGGTGCTGCACAGATGGACGGTGCTATCCTTGTTGTTGCTGCAACAGATGGTGTTATGGCACAGACAAAAGAGCACATCCTGCTTTCACGCCAGGTTAACGTTCCTTATATCGTTGTATTCCTTAACAAGTGTGATATGGTTGATGATGAAGAACTTATCGAATTAGTAGAAATGGAAGTTTCTGAAGCACTTGAGGAGTATGGATTTACAGACTGCCCAATTATTAAGGGTTCAGCTCTTAAAGCACTTGAAGACCCTAATGGTGAGTGGGGCGACAAGATTATGGAACTTATGTCAACAGTTGATGAATATATTCCAAATCCAGAGCGTGACACAGATAAGCCATTCCTTATGCCAGTAGAAGACGTATTTACAATTACAGGACGTGGTACAGTTGCAACAGGCCGTGTTGAGAGAGGTACACTCCATCTTAACGACGAACTTGAAATCCTTGGTGTTAAGGAAGAGAGCAACAAGACAGTTGTAACAGGTATCGAAATGTTCCGTAAGATGCTTGATGAAGCACAGGCTGGTGATAACATCGGTGCACTTCTCCGTGGTATCAACCGTGACCAGATTGTACGTGGACAGGTTCTTGCTAAACCAGGAAGCGTAACATGCCATAAGAAATTTACAGCACAGGTATACGTATTAACAAAGGATGAAGGTGGACGCCATACACCATTCTTCAATAACTACCGTCCACAGTTCTACTTCAGGACAACAGACGTAACAGGTGTTTGCGAATTACCTTCAGGTACAGAAATGTGTATGCCTGGCGATAACGTAGAAATGACAATTGAACTTATCCATCCAGTAGCTATGGAGCAGGGTCTTAACTTTGCTATCCGTGAAGGTGGCAGGACAGTAGGTTCAGGTAAGGTTGCTACAATTGTTGAGTAATTACAATTTATTTAGTAAATATGGGGCTTTCGGGGATTTCTCCGAAAGCCTTTTTATGTTACAAGATAATTCAAAAATGCTTTGTGGTTCTAATTTGGTTCTAAAAAATTTGTTCATCAGGAAAATATATCAAAAATATCTTCTAATAGTTCTCTACTGGAATATTAAATGAGTTCATCAGACTATCAATCCATATATTGTATTCGTCACTGTCGATTTTTTCGCTTTCCAGTTCTTTGTTCAATTCATTCCAACGGGATATAAGTGATGCAATTTGCGGACTTTCTATGTTAATGGATGCCACTAAACGTCTGGTAGCTGTGTTGACGGAGGTTGAACATTCTACAGGAATACCTGCTCTTATCAATTCCATGATTACCTTTAAAATATCTGAATATGTGTTAATGCTCAATTCTTCATTGGGTTTAATTGTGTATCCAAAAAATAATTCTTCTTTAATACCGATAATGGAACAGAATTTTTGTATTACTTCCATAGGCGGTTCGCTATAACCGTTTTCGTAATTAGAATAAGTCGGAACAGACAATTCCAACTTAGCAGCCATTTCTTTTTGGGACATATCAGCTCCCATACGAAAAGACTTCAAACGCTTGTCTACATGTAAATAATGCGCTATTCGCATATTCTCACCTCACATTGGATTTTTAATTATTATACCACGATTTCAACAAAAATAAATAAAAATATTTAAAATTTAATATTTTTACTTGACATATCTAAAAACAAATATTATGATAAAAATACAAGAAATTAAATATTTCTATTAAAATTCAAATTATAGGAGGGCTAAATGAAAACAAATTATTTGATGAGCGCAGAAGATGTTGCAAATGAGCTGGGCATTTCCAAAGGTCATGCATATAAGATAATACGACAGCTTAATGAAGAATTGGAAAAGTCTGGCTTTATTGTGGTAACAGGGAAAATTCCTAAAGCATTTTGGGAAAAGAAGTTTTATGGTTATCAAACAGCATAAGGGAGGGAAAAATGCCAGCATACAGGGACGAAAAGAGGAATACCTGGCTTAGTCTGTTTTACTATGAAGATTGGCAGGGGAACAAGAAGAAAAAGCAGAAACGTGGGTTTAAAACAAAGAAAGAAGCGTTGGAGTGGGAAAATAATTTCAAATTATCTGCCAATGCCAATATGGATATGGCATTGGGAGCATTTGTTGAGATTTATTTTCGTGATAAGGAAGGCGAGCTGAAAGAGCGTTCAATCAAGAATAAAAGATACATGATAGAAGCTCATATTCTTCCGTATTTTGAAAATAAGAAAATGAATGAGATTACTCCGTCAGATATTATCCAGTGGCAAAACATAATGAGGGAAAAAGGGTATGCACAGACCTATCTCCGCATGGTGCAAAATCAAATTACCGCATTATTTACTCATGCAAGCAGTATTTACAATTTGTCAAATAATCCCTGTAAGAGAGTTAAAAAGATGGGAAAGCCGGATGCGGATAAATTGGACTTTTGGACGAAAGAGGAATATGACAAGTTTATCAGTACGGTTGAGGTTGGAAGCCGCTATTATGTAATTTTTGAAATTCTGTTTTGGACGGGAATAAGGGAAGGAGAATTACTTGCCTTAACAAAATCGGACGTAGATTTTCAGAACAACCGTATGAGCATCACAAAGACCTATTATCGGACAGAAAGACGTGATGTAATTACAGCACCCAAAACGGAACAATCTGTGCGAGTAATCGAACTACCAGAATTCTTGACACAGGAAATAAAAGAATATGTAGATAAGTTATATGAATTGCCGGATGATGAACGCATTTTCCCTATTGTTGCAGAAGCATTGCAACATAAATTGAAGCGGCAAGCGGAAAAGGCAGGAGTGAAAAAGATACGTGTCCATGATATTCGTCACAGCAGTGTAGCGTACCTTATCAATCAGGGCGTACAACCGTTGATTATTAAAGAACGGTTAGGGCATAAGGATATAAAAATCACATTGAACACGTATGGGCATTTGTATCCTAACCAACAAAGGCAAGTGGCGGATATGTTGAACCAACAAAAAATAAGCCCTAACAGCGGCAACTGTCAGGACTTATGATAACTGGAAAACCTCTGTTATCAGTAATCACAATACAAGTATAGCAGAGGTTTCTTCCAACGACAATAATTTTTTAGCAATGGAGGGCATGATGGAAGAAACAAAAACAGGGTTACAGATGATAAAAATGTCGGAAATACAGTCGCAGGAAGTTTCTTGGCTGTGGTATCCGTTTATCCCTTATGGCAAGCTGACAATCATTCAAGGCGATCCGGGTGATGGAAAAACAACGCTTGTGCTGAATATAGCGGCATGGCTATCAAAGGGAGAGGGATTAGACAGTGAGATGAAATTGTCTGAGCCTGTGAATGTAATTTATCAGAGTGCGGAAGATGGTTTGGCAGATACAGTTAAACCAAGATTGGAGCTGGCAGGAGCAGACTGTGAGAGGATATTGGTTATTGATGAAAAGGAAAAATCTTTATCTATGGTTGATGAACGATTGGAAAAGGCGATTGTGCAGACGAAAGCAAGAATGTTAATTTTAGATCCAATACAGGCATATCTTGGCGGTGGTATGGATATGAACAGAGCAAATGAAGTAAGGGATATGACGAAGAAATTGGGAGCGTTAGCAGAGAAATATCAGTGTGCAATCGTTCTTATCGGTCACATGAATAAAGCGGCAGGAAATAAGGCTGCGTATCGGGGCATGGGTTCGATTGATTTCTTTGCAGTAGCAAGAAGCGTATTATTGGTTGGCAGGGTTGAAGGAGAACCAAATATTAGAGCAGTAGTGCAAATTAAAAATAACCTTGCTGCATTCGGACACCCGAAAGCATTTGCATTGTCGGAGGACGGTTTTCAATGGCTTGGAGATTATGAGATTACGGCTGATGAAGTCTTAGGCGGCATTGCCCCAAAAGCAAATAAAATGGAACAGGCGAAGCGATTGCTTAGGGAACTGGCTTTGACTTCTGATGCAATTCAGAGCAATGAGATTTTTGATATGGCGGACGAGCAGGGAATTTCAAAGAGGACATTGGAAAATGCAAAAAGGGAGCTTGGCATTCGGGCGAGGAAGATAAACAATTCTTGGTATTGGGAATTGGATAAGGTCAAGCCGGAATAAAAGGAAGAACGCAACAATGCAGACTATAAAGATTTTGCGGAGATGAATATTGCAAGGTTGCAAAATATATAGGCTTTGCATTGTTGCGGACTTGATTAAGATGCGTTTTCGCATGGATGAAATGAGTATATGAATAGGCGAAGTTATTTGCCAGCGTAAGCATGGCAATGCCCCATAAGTGCGAACTTAAGAAAAATGTATAGGAAAAATGCTGAAAATTCAAGGAAAAATAGGCACTGTAAATTTTTGGATAATTTTTCTAATAGAACGTAAAAGTAGCTATTTTATAGAATATTTTTTCAAGATAATAAAATATAAAATTTTATCTTTTCTCTTAATTTTACTGGTTTTTTGTGCAATTTTTTCTTAAGTTCGCGCCTATGTGGCAATGCCCCCGGCAGGGCGCAAAGGCACTTTTGATAAAGCGGAGCGTGTCGAAAGTGCTTTTGCGTTACTTTCGCAGAAAGTAACAAAGGCTGTGCCTGTCGGCACAAAATATAACAGATAAAAATAAAGAAGATGGGAAGGTGTGAAATTATTGGAGAGGACAATCAGCGGCATGATGGGAAAAGGTTCTGTCAGCCATAATACGAGAACTTTCAGCGCAAAGAATGTAGATATGGAACGAAGCGAATATAATATAGAGTTCTGCCATTTGGATATTAAAAAGGTATATCACGAATTGTTTGATGATGCGTTGGAGCGTTACAATGGAAAGCAGAAACGGAGTGACCGAAAAATTGACAATTATTATGAGAAGATAAGACAGAGTAAGCAGGAGAAGTTATTTCACGAGGTTATTCTTCAGATTGGGAATAAAGATGATACGAATGCCAAAAGCGAAGAAGGGCAGCTTGCAAAGGAAATATTGATAGAGTTTATGGAAGATTTTCAGAAAAGAAATCCGAATCTATATGTGTTTTCGGCGCATCTGCATATGGATGAGGAAACGCCACACGTTCATATTGATTTTGTTCCTTTTATCCGTAACAGCAAGCGTGGACTTGATACGAGAGTTTCGCTGAAAGGCGCACTGGCAGAGCAGGGATTTAAAGGCGGTACAAGAAGCGCAACGGAATGGAATCAATGGATAGAATCTGAAAAGCAGGAACTTTCAAAAGTTGCGGAAAGATATGGGGTGCGGTGGAAACAGTTAGGAACGCATAATAAGCATTTATCTGTGTTGGACTTTGAAAAACAGGAGAGAGCGAAAGAAGTCGCAAAATTGGAAAAGGCGGTATCCAATAATAAAGCGGAATTATCCCACATTATTTATCAGCAAGTCTTGGCTGAAAATGAAATGGAGAAGATAAAGCAAGAGAATGAAGCTGTCCGGCAAGAAACAACAGAGCTTTCCGCAACCAATGATTTATTAAGGGAGCAGACGGATGGATTGATGGAGAATAGAGAAAAGCTGATGTCTGATAATAAAGCATTGGAACAGCGACAGAAAAAGTTGCAGCAGGATATTGAGAAAATGGCTGATTCTAAAGTGACATTGGAACGTAACATACATGTCTATGATGAAGATGCAAGATGGCAGTTGCCGGAGCCGGCTGCTTTAATGGGCGCAAAGGCTTATCGGGAAAAGAACGCTATGCCACTTGTGGAAAGGCTGAAAGAAATTGTAAAAAGCCTTACAATAAAATGTGTCAACCTCATGGATCAGATTAAGCAGTTAAAGGCAAAAGTCACAAAACAGGCAGAGGATATTGATTTCTATAAAAGTAAGGTACATCAGCAGTATGTAAAATTAGAACAGTTGCAGGAAAAAGCGGATGATTTTGAGCGTGTGAAACAATATGTCGGGGTAGACAAAATTGATATTATTGTGACAAATGCAAGGGAATTGGAACGAATCGCACAGAGTGAAAAACAGCAGAACAGAGCGTATGGAATGGGCAGATAAGAAAGGACGGATTGATATGATGGATAATGGAAATTGGAGCGAACAGTATTCTATGGAAAATATTATGGGTTGTGAATACAACATGGATAACGGTTATGTGGAAGTTTATTATTCTGACGGCAATATTTTGCAGTTGAAATGTGAAGAAATAGAAGCTAATCTGCACACCACAGAACAATCGCTTGCGAAGCTGCATAAGTTGTTGGATGATAAGCCGATTGAGTATGTTGCAATGGCGTTGTCGGGAGAACTGCAAGCCTATTGTGATATAGAGGCGGATATGGTAAAAGGGATGTTTGGCACAATTGTTCAAGGATATTTGAAGCAGGGATACAGTAAAACTATGGCAGAAGCGTTGGCAAGAGAATTTTTTAGATATGAAAGTTGAGGGAAATATGACAGATACAGAGAAAAAAGTAATGGTGCGGTTATGCATGAAGATTTTGACAGAAACAGAGTTATACGAAATGGATATGGAGGTGCGGAATTTGGTGGATTGGATATGCGTTTCGGAGCAGATGAAAGAGAATAACAATAAAATCCGCAGTCTGACAGGGGAATACAAACAGATAGAACCGGAGTGCCGAGAGGGTGTCAGAGAAAAATTAGAACGTATGAAAAAACTGTGTGAGGAACGTAATGGTTTGTATGAAAAGCAGAATGAGTTGAGAGGGCAGAGGGAGAAGCTGGAGAGGAGTTTTACAAAATAATAAAAGATATAAGTGTAAGGGCAGGCAAATATGATCTGCCCTTTCCTTAATGATATTTTATGACATGGTGCTAGCACCATGTTTAAGATGGATATTAGATAATATTACATATATTCTGTTGAGTATATTATGCTATCTATGCGAATTTTAGAAAATATTTGTTTGGTATAATTTTATGGAAAAAGTTTTGAAGATGTGATAATATTATTTTGGGTTTTTATAAGAAAAAACCAAAATAAGAACTTGTGTTCGAGTTTGAAATATGTTATTATGGCTTAGATAGATGAATAGAGTTAAGGAGCGATTTTATGAAAACAGTAGGTATGCCAGCCATAGATATGGATAAGGTAATAAATCAGCTTTTTGAGGGCGATTGCCTTGAATATATGAATGAAATACCAGATGGTAGTGTAGATATGGTTCTCTGTGACTTGCCATATGGAATGACACAAAATGAATGGGACTGCTATATTTCTTTAGACGAGTTATGGAAACAGTATAATCGGATTATTAAACCAAATGGTGCAATTGTATTGACTTCTAATGGAGTATTTACAGCGAAGCTTATTTTAAGTCAGCCTAATATTTATAAATATAAGTGGGTTTGGGAAAAATCAAAACCAACTAATTTTCTGAATGCTAAAAAGCAACCGCTTAGAAAACATGAAGATGTGTGTGTGTTTTATAAGAAGCAACCGACATATCATCCGCAGATGACACAAGGTGAGCCGTATGATAAAGGAACAAGAAAAAACCAATTGTGTGGAAATTATGGTGATTTTGAACCAGTCCACGTGGCAAGCGAGGGAGAACGTTATCCAACGGATATCATATATGTTAAAACTGCTGAATGTGAGGGGGCTGTATTGCATCCAACGCAAAAACCAATAGAATTGGGAAGATACATGATACGAACATATACAAATCCAGGGGATGTTGTCTTGGATAACACTTTTGGAAGCGGTTCATTTTTGGTTGCTGCATTAATGGAAGGAAGAAATTTTATTGGTATTGAAAAGAATGAAAATGTAGCATTGTTTAAAAGAGAAGAAATTGATTATATAGATGTTGCAAAGAGAAGATTATTTTTGGCATGGGAGCAGCTAGATAAAAAGACACGCAAATATATAAAGGAGCAAAATCTTATTTCTGAATTTAACGAGAGGTAGATGTGTATGGGTACAATTGTTAGACGTAATGAAAGAAGTTGGGCTATTGTTATTATTTCAGAAATAAGAGCAATGCTTAAAGGAATGAATTTAAAGATTAAAAGTGCAGGCGGGGAGAGTACTCTTTCTGTAAATAAGAAAAGTATGTTTCCTGATGTTTTACTATATGAAGATGAAGCACAAAACAGGATTTTACAGGGGTGGGAACTCAAGATGCCGGATGTCTTAATTACGGATGAAGCATTGATAAAGGACGCAACCAGAAAAGCAGTTGCTTTAGATTTAAACAGTTTTGTTATTTGGAATTTTACATATGGGAAATTATATATAAAAAGTGTGAGTGGCGATTTTGAGGAAGCTAAAGTATGGAGTGGGACGAATCATATAAAGAATCGAGAAGATGTAACCACATACAAAGCAGAGTGGTTGCCAATTATAAAAGACATTGTTTTAACAGTAAATGAATTTTTGGTGAATGGTACAATATCGGCATCGCCTATTGAAACAACGATATCTGATGGACTTATGACAGAAATAATCCAAAGGAATAAGGATTTGGTTGCTGAAAACCTTATTTTAGAAGTTGGCAGCAATATGACAATGGAGAGTCGGTTGAAAGTATGGTGGAATGCATTCCATGAAGAATATGATAAAGATGAGAATGATATGTATTCTGCGTATGCAAAGTCTATTTTGCTTAATTGGACAAACAGAATCATGTTTGCGAATACGATAAAGAAGTACCATAACTGCGCTTATGAGATAGATAGAATTGATAGTACATCTACACCTTCAGATGGAAATGCAATTATTGATGAAATTGTAGAACAAGGGGATTTTTATAATGTATTTAAAAGATTGGAATACAACGAGATTGTGCCAGAGGACACATGGATAGATATTGTGGATTACAATCAGTTTTTGGTGGAAAACAGAATAGAAAAAATTGCTCAGGCAGCTTTACAAGAAATGCTGGAAAAAACAGTAAATACAGCAAAAAGAGAAATAAGAGGACAATATGCGACACCATATTGTTTGGCAGATTTACTTTGCCAAATAACGATTCATAATTGGAATGATGAATGTGCAGATTTGTGTGCGGGAACTGGTACGATTGCGAGAGCAATCATTAAGAATAAAACGGAAAGACTGCACAATTCAGAAGCTGCATTTACAACTATGTGGATATCTGATAAATATGCATATCCATTACAGATTGCCAATATTGCAGTAACGAATATGGAAGCATTGAATATTCCGTTAAATATATTTCAGTCAGATATATTTGCTGTAAAAAGCGGAGATAAAATAGAAATAAAAAGCCCGATTGACGGTAGCGGAATTGAAAAAGAAATTCCAAGCTTTGGAGCTATTGTTTCTAACTTGCCATTTGTTGAGTACAATAAAATAGCTGCTGATGAAATAGAATATATTAGTGAATATAGACAGCGGATAAAAGATAATACAGGTATAGAATTTACATTGGGAAAGACGGATTTGTATAATTATCTTCCATTTAAATTGTATGAATTATTAGAAGATGGAGGAAGATTGGGAATCATTTTATCAAATTCGTGGCTTGGAACGGATATTGGTAAGAAGTTTTTTGATGCATTGCAGTACTATTATGATATCCATACAGTAGTAATAAGTAATTGCAGACGTTGGTTTAAGAACGCAGATGTTGTAGCGACTTTGTTGATATTACAGAAAAAAGAAATTGCAAGACCGAATCAGAGGTTAAAAATAAACTTTTGGATGCTGAATAAAGAGATAGAACAACTTAATAGACATGAAAAGGAAACAATCATAAATAGTATTGTGTTGGGGGAAGAAATTGACAGAACAGTGGTTTCTGTAAAAAAATATTCTATTGATATGATTAAGAAAATTACAGATAAGGGTATAACGTTGAATGCCTTATTTCACGATGTATCATGGGTTGAAAAGCTGGAAGAATGTATAATTCCGATCGAAAAACTTCTTACTGTAAAAAGAGGCGAACGTAGAGGATGGAACGATTTGTTTTATCCGTCTGAAAATAGTGGGATTGAGAGTGAATATATTAAGCCAGTGTTAAAAAATCCGGCGTTATTAAAATCGTATACAGCACAAACGGATATTGTTGCATTTTGCTGTCATAAATCGAAAGATGAATTGCGACAATTAGGACATGTAGGGGCATTAAATTGGATAGAAAAGTTTGAGAATATTAGAAATGGAACAGGCAAATTATTACCAGAAGCATTAAAACGTTCAGGAAGTTTTTGGTATGAAATGGATGATACAACAAAAGCAGACTTTGTGACTGCGCTTAACCCTGATAAACGTTTATTTGTAGCAAAGTTTGATGAGAGCACATTCGTAGACCAACGCTTTACGAGAATGCTAATGAAGAATACAAATATATCGAAAGATTTATTACATGCATTATTGAATTCTTTATTTGGTATGTTTGCAATTGAAGCGATTGGTTTTGGTCGGGGGTTAGGCGTGTTAGATGCGAGTAGCACCAAACTGAAGAACATGTATATGATAAATCCGCAAATTATATCAGATACGGACGCTTTGGAGATTGTGGAGTTGTTTGGCAAAGTCAAAAACCGTAATGTTATGGATACAGAAGATGAGTTAAAAGATGCAGATAGGGAGATATTTGATCGTAGGATATTGAAGGCAATAGGGCATGAGGAGTTATATGATGCAATAAAGGGTTCTTTGTTGTCGATGCAATATACTCGGCATACAGTTAAATAAGTGAGGAGGAATGAAAATGGGTTCAAAGGTCACTAGGCGTGGAGAGGTAATATCGTTAGATACAAGAAGAACTATTTCTGTTCGGTATCATACGATAACAAAGGCAATTAATGGAGAATTTTGGGGTTCTTCCAGTGATTCAATGCATAGTTTTTATGTAGGCTCATATGGAAGGGGAACAGCAATAGATTCAAGTGATATTGATATGTTAGTGGAATTACCAGAATGCGAGTACAATAGATATGATGTACAAAAAGGAAATGGGCAGTCAAGATTTTTACAAGCAGTGAAGAATGCAATTATTTCGGCATATCCTCGTAGTAATATAAAAGCTGATGGTCAAGTCGTTGTTATTGATTTTACAGATGGAATTAAATTTGAGATATTACCTGCTTTTTCTAATACTGATTATTTTGGCAATGTCACATATACATATCCTGACACTAATATGGGGGGAAATTGGAAATCAACTAATCCTAAAGCAGAACAGGAAGCTATGCAAAAGAAGAATGCTAATTCAAATGGATTGTTGTATGATACATGTAAACATATTAGAAATATAAGGGATAATAATTATTCCAGTTACCATTTATCGGGAATCTTGATTGACGCGTTTGTGTATGATGCTATACAAGGATGGCATTTTTTAGCTGAGGGGGAGCAGCATGTAGATACAGGTATTACGTATGAGCAAGCATTATTAAATTATTACAATGAGATTTCGTATAATGGTTATATAACGCCAAGCATATTTGCTCCGGGGAGTCAAATGCCTATTGATGTATCTAAGGGATGGGATGTGCTAGGCAAGATTTTGAATTATATGGTATAGAGAAGGTAATTAAAAATGGAAACAATAGCTTATAGGGAAAAACTAAAATCGCAAATAAAAGATGCATATGGAAAAGTTCTTTATACATATACGGCTCATCACAAATTTGCTGCAAGGCTTATTAAGCAAAAAAATATTATTAAAGTTACACAAATTACTTTGACAGCAGTATCTACAGTTGGATTTTTAGCGACAATTATTACAAATCAAGTTTTGCTTAGTTGGCTAGGCGGTACAACTGCGGCATTATCATTAGGGCTAAACTTGTATACAAAAGATTTTAATTTACAAGAAGATATTCAGAAGCATAAAGATGCTGCGGATGATTTGTGGGATGTTCGAGAAAAATATATTTCGCTTCTTACGGATTTTGATATTTTAGATGAGGATAACATCAGAGAACAACGAGATATATTGCAAGATACAGTATCAAAAATAAACAGAAAATATCCTGAAACAGATGGTAAAAGCTATGCTGCAGCACAAAATGCATTGCAAAATGAAGAAGAACAAACATTCCGGGAAGGAGAGGTAGATGAATTGTTACCTGATGGATTAAGAGATAGTGAAATTAGATAAGGTATAAAGATTTAGGTATTTTTTACTGCAAGGTTAGTAAAAAACAAATTTTATAATTCTTGCATTAGCAATTTTGTAAAATGAAATTATGACTTATAAAATAATACGGATATATTATTTGTGGTTCTATTTTGGTTCTAAAAAATATGAAAACCTCAAATAACATGGCTGAAATAGGAGAATATAAACACAAAATCCAATGAAATACATGAAAACGCATTGTGATTATGTTTCCTACGAACCGTGAAGGTGGAAGGACAGTAGGTTCAGGTAAGGTTGCTACAATCATTGAGTAATCTTGTAATTAGAGCCAAATAATAAAAATAAGCACCGCAATCCTTTGAAAAATCAAGGGGTTGCGGTTTCTTAATGCCTAAAAATAATAGCGAACAAAAGGAAAAGCCACTTGCCGGAATTTCATTGAAAATGGCTTGTGGCTCTAAAATGGCTCTATTTTTATTCGCTGTCACTCTGATTTTTCTTAAATTGTTGCTCCAAATGTTCATTTCGGAGTTTCATTCTTGTAGCATTGTCTATATCCTCATACACTTTCTTTGTCACTGGCAAGGTGGAGTAATCAGCAATTTTCTGTTTTTTCCAAATATCAAACATATCCTTTGGCGTAAAGTAGGATTCAAAACTTTCCCGGCTCTCATTCAGTGAAGCAAGGAATTGACACATATCCGCATTATACAAGTGTCCTTTTTCATTCCCATAGAATTTAATATTGGCATACCAACGGTTATCTTCGGTTTCTATGTCATTGAAAAATTTATCATTGATTTCCAGTTCATAGCGCAATTCTTTTAATTCGTTCAATTCCATAAGAAAACTGATAATATCGCCCATAGACGATAAAGAAAATTCATTATCTGAAATACCAAAAAGCCAATCCAAAGAAACGTGATACTGCTTTGCTATGGCATAGAGTACCTCATTGGACGGAGATACCGTTCCGTTTTCATAACTGGATAGGGTGGATTGCTTTATGCCTAGCTTTTTACAAAATTCACTTTGGTTCAAACCTAGATTTTTACGGAGTTGTTTTATCCGTTCTGCTATCTGAATTGTATTATCCATGCCGTTACCTCTTTTCTTTTTTGCTTTCTTATAGTATAGCACTTCCAATAAATATTGACAACAATAATAAATATAAAAAATGCAAATAAAAATTATTGACATAAATGATAGAGGGTGCTAGAATATCATTAACACTAATAAATAGTGGAATAAATGATAAGGAGAGATTGCATGAACGGACAGAACTACTTATTGACTGCCGGAGAAGTTGCGGAAACATTGGGTGTTTCCAAAGGACACGCTTACAAACTGATAAGAGAATTAAATGAAGAATTACAGAGCAAAGGCTATCTTATTGTTGCCGGGAAAGTGCCAAAGGCATTTTGGGAAACAAAGTTTTATGGCTACAATCAGT
>CAJUPJ010000028.1 GCA_910588655.1 uncultured Lachnospiraceae bacterium
TCAGTTGTCAATACACAAATCTTAACCAGCTCTTATGAATCCGAGAGGCTATAATGTAAAATACCATTTAATTAATATATAGCTCTTATTTTATATTAATGCTTTTATTTATTTTATCCGCATCACTGCTTATATTAGAAAATGCTTTCTTAACTATTTCCTGTATTTTTTCCCTGAAAATAACTATAAGCATAATAAGAATAACTAATATAAGAATTATTTCAATAATCCCCACTCCATTTTCTTCATACCAGAAAGCCTTTAACCATTTAACCAAAACAACATCTCCTTTCTACATATTCTGGAAAGCAGCATATATTATTATTGCAAATACTTCTGCCATCATAATAACCATTGGCATTAAAAGCTTTGTCCCTGCCTGCTCTCCAAGTATCCTGGCATTTTCACGCCTTTCCTTTAATACATCAGCCGCTTCATATTCAAGTATTCTTAAAAGTCCGTCTGAGCCCTTTTTTAAGTTCTGGACAAGCAGCGTGCTAAATTTCATGTATTTTAAAAGCCCTGTCCTTCTTCCAAAAAGTTCATAAGCCTTTGCCTCATTCATACCGCTTTCCATATGCCTTTCTGTTAGCAGCATTTCTTCATAAAGATACCGTTTCTTCCCTCCATTCTGAAGTTTTTTCTTATATTCATCTGCCATTCTGTACCACGCACCTTTGCAATTAAGCCCTGCACTAATTAAAAGCACAAATTTTTCTACAAACCCAGGGTAATCAATACGAAGCTCCTGCTCTCTTTGCTTTATATTTTCATTTAACCTGCTATCAGTAATTACTGGTATAAGCGCAATAATTGCCAAAGCTGGCAGAATAACCAGCAAAATATAATTTTTTTCCGGAACTTTATATAAAACCTTCTTTCCTCCAGCTTCTGCTGGTAATTGCAGGAATTTCTTGTTGCCTGATAACTCTGATAATTCAGAAAACATTTCATTCCATTTATCCCAGATAATTTCTTTATTGCTTTTATTTATGGGCAGGACTGTAAACTCCAATGGCATTGTCCTTTCTATACCATAATAAGAAAATACAGCAATTATCTGCACTACTGCTGGTTCTGCAATTTGTGAACGTTCAAGTGTACCATCAGTATTTACTATATTGCCTGTATCATATTCCCAGGATATATTAATCGCACTATCTGGTATATAAGAAACAAGATTTAAACTTTTACTTACTTTTTCTGATGACGGGTTCTCCCCAAGATAATTCTTTCTGGTATACTCCATTGCCTCCTTAAATTTAATTTCCAGCTCATTATCATTATATTTTCTTGCTGGTATGCCAACCATTATCTCCTGTTCTTCCCCATCAATAGAAACTTCTAATTCCTCTTCCCTTGTACTTCCCTCTGGCTTATCTCTTTCTATAAAATATCCATTTTCCAGAATATTTTCTTCAGCAGAGGTTAGCATAATAAGCATTATTAACAGAATTGTACTAATGACTACAATAATAATTATTGAAAATACCTTACAAAAATAAAACTTTTCTGCACTTTCACTATCAAGTCCTGTATAAATTCTTTTAATATTTTCAATCCTGTTATTATTTAAAGATAAATGCAGTTTATTTTTAAATAACCTGTATATGCTTTCTGATGCAGGGTAAACCCTTTTTATAAATATGCTGCCAGCGTCTGGCAGTTTTATATTGCTGGCTTTATACTTTTTAAATTTAACCTGGATAAAAGCAGCTATTAATACAAGAAAGATAATACAACAGGATAATATAATTATTTTAAACAGATATGCCTCCTATCCTTTCGCTCCATTTAAATGCTGCTAAATAAACTACTAATAATATAGTCATAAAAAGCCTTCCACCTGGAACATACAGGCAGTCAAGAAACCCTGGTGAACTTACCCAGAAATAAACTATTATTCCCAGTGGTATATAAGCCATAATCCTGCCTTCCATCTTTTTACCTGCAACCATTGTCCTTATTTCCCGGCTGGTTTCTATTTTAGCACTAATTTTATCAGCAGTTGACCTTGCTGTTTCAATAAGGTTTCCACCTGTACGCTTTGCTGTATGGAACACTTCTGCAAAATTACTAATATCTTCAACCTGGCAATATTGTGCAAATTCCATAAGTACAATTTCAAGCGGTCTGTTAAGCGTAATCTGTGAATTAATTTTATCAAGCTCTTTAACCATTACAGAATTACTTCCATATAAAAGCATTAAATCTTCCCTGGCTTCCTTAAAAGAATTTTCAACTGAATAACCTGCGTTTAACGCTGCAGAAACAGCAGTCATAACCTCTCTGAATTCTAAATTCATCTGCCACCGCCAGTCTTCCAGCTGCTTTTTCTTATAAACTTTTATATTAATAATTCCATACACTACAGCTAAAACAGATGAAAATGCAAGCGATTTGTAAAACAACAGCAGAAGTATAAATGCCTTTATAAATCCCAGGGCAAACGCTTTTAAAAATTGTCTGTCTATTACAATTTTACTTTGTTTTTTCCTCAAAATAACTCCTTTATAACTCCTTTGTATTTAGGAACGCCTGTCATGCCTTATCTGGTATAAACTTGCCAAGAAATCCTGCACTTGCAAGTTTACTAGTATTAACAAGACTGTTACCTGTAGCACGCAGTTCACCTTTTATCTTTCCATCAGTACAAGTACCTGTTTCAATAAACTTAAATATAGGCTGCATTGTTATTTCACCATTCTTCACACCTGTTACTTCTGCCACTTCAAGTACCTTTCTTGATTTATCCCTTAGCCTTCCAAGCTGTACAACTATATCAATAGCAGAAGCAATCTGGTTTCTTACTGCCAGCAGCGGAATATCCATTCCCATAAGTACAAGTGTTTCAAGCCTGTTAAGCATATCCTGTGTACTATTAGCATGTCCGGTACTAAGGCTGCCATCATGTCCTGTATTCATAACACTTAATAATTCACATGCAGCTGCATCCCTGACCTCTCCTAATATAATTCTGTCTGGGACGCATACGTAACGCTGACTTAAGCAGGTCACGTATGGTAACTGCATTTTTCCCTTCAACATTTGCATTCCTTACTTCAAGCCTTACAAGGTTTGGAATACCCTGTATCTGTAATTCTGCTGAATCCTCTATTGTAATTATTCTCTCATCTGATGGAATATAATTAGACAGTACATTAAGGAATGTAGTTTTTCCACTGCCTGTGCCGCCACTTATAAAAATATTATATCTGGCAACAACAAGCATCCTTAAAAAACCTGCCACCTCTGTACTAATAGAACCTATACTAACCAGCTTGTCCATAGTCATAGGATTTTTAGGAAATTTCCTTATTGTTACCACTGGTCCGTTTAACGAAACGGGCGGTAATACTATATTAACCCTTGAACCATCCAGAAGCCTTACATCTACAATAGGGTTAGCCTCATTTACCATTCTGTTTACTTTTGCAACAATCTGCTGCACTACATCCTCAAGTTTTTGTAAACTTGAAAAATGTCCAGGATATTCTGACAGCTTTCCATCCTTTTCTATAAAAATATGTCCAGGCCCATTTACCATTATTTCAGTAATATCAGGATTGTCCACAATATCCTGTAATATATCCAGTCCTTTTATAGAATTATATACACTTTTTACAAGATACTGTTTTTCATCTGCTGTAATATAAACATTCCTGCCTTCCATAAGGACACTTCTTTCTATTATTTCATATATTTCATCTTCTGTCCCATAGGTTTCCTGTGATATACTTTTTATTAACTGTTCCTGCAGTTTCTTTTTTATCTTATCCAGTTCTTCTGTATTAATTTGCATCCCACCTGCCCTTCATTTCTATATATTGGATATTTTGTACTACATTATCCATTCCGTTCCGTATAAGAAGCCTTTCAAAAGAATGTTGTTTATTTTCCTGTATCTGCCCGGATGCTTCAGGCAAAATTAACACATCACAAACCTGTAGCAGTTTTAATAATGACCCATGTACATATCCAGCATCAAAAACAACTTTGTCATACATCATCCCACTGGCAAGCACATCCGTAAAGCACTCCATATCTTCTGGTGATATACTATATAAATCCCTGTAATCTTCAACTGGAAGTATATAATTATAACCATCTTTATGACGCTTGATAACAGAGCCAAGTTTAAATGCAAGCTTATCTTTTTTCTGTTTTATATAATATACCACCTCAGACATACCACATATATACTCATGGTTATCTGTACTACTTTCAAATTCTGCAAAACTATCAAATATTTCAAGGTTAATATATAATACATTATTACTGCCTGCCATGCCCGCACAAAGATTTCTTGCATATGTACTTGCCCCACTGCCCCCATATGGTGAAAATACAACAATTAGTTCTGCCTGTTTTGATGTATGTATTACTGGCATGCCTTGTATAGTATCATCTTCTGCTACCTGTGCAAAAATTTCTTTTAAAATATGTGCTGCTGGCTGGTATTTAAATATAACTGGATATTCCTGCGCTCCTGTATAGCTTCCGTCTGACAGGATTATTATTTTTTTAATATTTTTTAACTTGCCAGCCTCACATGCCATATCACCACTGACAAGAAGTATATCTGCGCTGCCATTTTTTAAATATTCCTCCGCACTGTTTATACTGGTAAATGTTACCAAATCAATTAACATATTCTTATGATGGTTTATATAATCCGAAAACCTGCCAGAATACATCCCGTCTGCTAAAACAGCTAACAACATCCTTTTCAAATCTTTAACCCTCCTTCCATGAAAAATAATGTAATAAAATATGCTGCTGCTATTACAGGTGCAAGACATATAGCAAATTCTGTACCATCCCGTTCCATGTTATAATACCTGTCTTTAATAATCCCAATATGTAAAATATAATAAATAAAAGCTTTTATCCTTGATACCAGTGCCCCTTTTTTTATTAACTTTACAAATGAAACAGCACCTGCCATTACCAGAAACAGCATTACCACTTTAGCAAGAAAGGCAAGTCCATAAATCCCTCCAATCACAGAAAAAAGCTTAATATCGCCAGCACCTGCCCCTCCTGCCATAAAAACAGGAAAGCCCGCTATAATTGTGATTACAATGCAAAATATAGTATGGAATATACCAGAAAACCCGCTTGAAAAAGCATTAAAGAATATTCCTGCTGCCCAGCCTGCAATAATTACAGGATTTCTGATTTTATAATCCAGTAAATCACCCGTTACTGCACATATTAATATATTTAACATTATAAATTCTTTCATGGACATTACCTCCCTGCTAAGTGTGGGGATAATATAACACCATAATCAGATTTTGTCAAACACTAGTTATCTTAGATATTTTATACAAAAATACGCTACATTATTGTTAAAATCCACTGGAAAAGATAAAGGAAACACACACCGCTTATACCAAGAACTGCTGAAACCACCAGGCTTATTTCATTAATATTTACATGAAAACTTTTGCCTGACATAAATATCAGGTAATTACAAAAACTAATAAATACAATGCCTGACAACACTCTTAGAAGCATATTGACAAGCAGGTTAAGTGGATTGACCCCAAAAGTTTTAGATACTAAACAAAAAATTAATATAAATGCCACTATATACATAATATTCATTGCATTTTGCCACCTTTCACAACATTATTAAAGAAAATATATAAACTGCTTCCTAATATATTTCTATTAAACATGTCTGCAAAAAATTCATGCTTGTCTGCATATTTCTTCCAACACTGTCTATAATTATATATAAGAACCCTTTTAATCATATTATTTTATTGCTGTGTATGCAGAACCAACCACAGTAACCAGATACCTTGCACCTTTCTGCAGGGTATCTGGCTTGAAAGGACTGTTTATGAATTTTTTAAAGACAAAAAAAAGAAACCCTCCTAAAAAAGAGGATTTCTTGAAAAAGGCGCTGCTCGAAGCCCAGAAAAACTTTGAAGATGCATATAATGGATTACAGGATGTAAATGACCCCGACCTTATAGACAGCTATATATATGCCATTAACGCTGCCACATTAAGATATAAGGTGCTCCTGCACGAAGTTAAAACCGCCAGCAACGACAACAGTTCCACAAGCCACCGTAAAGAAGCATAATTAATACCCCCGCAGGCTTTCAAATACATTATAAATATTAAGCTTCCCATTGCCCTCTT
Organism: uncultured Lachnospiraceae bacterium; assembly: GCA_910588655.1. Lineage (GTDB taxonomy): Bacteria > Bacillota > Clostridia > Lachnospirales > Lachnospiraceae > Butyribacter. The sequence continues at coordinate 6,163 of CAJUPJ010000028.1, forward strand.
ATGTTAAATTAATGCCATATTGCTTAAAACCATATAGAAAATTACTGCCATATCTTTTATTCCATATTTTAAAAGAAAATATATCCCTCTTAACACCCTTGCCATAATATACATATATAACAGCAGGAACTGGACTATTTATTAATTACTTCAAATATTTCAGATAATGTAATACCACTGTCACTACCAACTGCTGTAATATATTTTTTATTACTTTTATCATCCATACTGTAAGCAGACTGGTTGGTATTGACCATACTTAAATAATCATTTCCATAATCTGACGTAAAAAACAAATATTTGTTATCTATATCCAGATTAACTGTTTCCCCTGAATATGTAAGGTTATTCTTCTTCAGTTCACCACCTGTAACCGATACATAAACCATATCCTTTTCTATATTACCTTTATAAACTTTATCAACATAAACACCATAAATAGTATACAAGGTTTTATTTACATCTAGTTCACATCTTTTTTCATAAACCACACCAGAAAAAATTACACCTGTTGAACCAACTAATTCATCTGCATTTTTATATCCCTGGTAATCTACTGTCTGGAATACACCCAGGTTTTCAGAATTACTGCTCTCTGCATATCCTGCATTCTCTGTTTTATTTCCAGCAGCATTTCCATTGCCTTTTGTTATTCCACAGCCAGAAGCAAGGACTAATGTTAACAATCCATAAATAAACAATAAACTTTTTCTCATTTAAACCGCCCTCCTTAATTGTTTTACATAAGCCTGTCTATACTTGGCATTTACATTTTTAATATATAGATTAATTAAAAGCAGGCTGTGTCAGTTATTATTAACTATCAACAGCCTAACATATACTTTTATTCTTTTCAATAACTTTTCTAAAATATTGTTATTTTTATCTGTAAACGGTCAGATTTTAATATATTTTTTTGAATATTACTAAAACCATTAACAATAAAGGCTAACTATTTACCAATTACTTCAAATATTTCAGATAATGTAATACCACTGTCATTACCAACTGCTGTAATACGTTTTTTATTACCCTCATCATCCATGCTGTAAGCAGACTGGTGCACATTAACCATCTTTAGATACTCCTCTCCATAATCTGAATAATCTGACGCAAAAAACAAATATCTGTTATCTATATCCAGATTAACTGTTTCCCCTGAGTATATACGGTTATCCTTTTCCAGTTCACCACCTGTAACTGACACATAAACCATATCCTTTTCTATATCACCTTTATAAACTTTATCAATATAAACACCATATACAGTACACAAAGTTTTCTCTTCATCTGGTATACTGCCAGATTTGTCTGTCCTGTCATCTAACAGTTCACATCTTTTTTCATAAACCGTACCAGAAAAAACTAAATCTGTTGAACCAACTAATTCATCTGCATCTTTATATCCTGGATAATCTACCGTCTGGTATACACCCAGTTTTTCAGAATTACTGTTCCCTGCATATCCTGCATTCTTTGTGTTATTTCCAGCAGCATTTCCATTGCCTTTTGTTATTCCACAGCCAGAAGCAAGGACTAATATTGACAATCCATAAATAACCAATATAATTTTTCTCATTTAAACCGCCCTCCTTAACTAATTGTTTTACATAACTTAAAGCTATCCTTACTTAACATTTATCCCTCCCCACCTAGATACAACTATAAAAAAATATGCTATAAATTTTTTCGTTCAATATTATTATCTAAAAATCCAGTCTATCAACCCAAGCCAAAAACTATACATAATCATTCACAACACCTCCTTCCAAAATTTAAAATTTCATTAAAGTATATACCTCTTTTTAGTTATACATATCAAATAAAAAACAAACTATATCAGTTATCGTTAAATATATAAAAACTAATATATAATTTTATTTTCTGCAATAGTATTCCTGGCAAACGGTCACTTTTACCCGTCAATGGTCATATTTTAATATAATTTCCACTTTGTATCTTCCATTTCTGGCATAAACATTATATAATCCTCCATATTTTTTAACAATTTTTTGAATATTACCAATCCCAAAACCATGATTTTCTTTATCGCTTTTTGTTGTTATATGCTGTCCATTTTTATTAATATATACTTCTTTTTCTATAGTATTTTCTGCACATAATCTTAAAAACTTCTCTCCCTGGTTTACTGAAAATAATATTTCTTTAGAAGTATTTTTTATTTGCGAAACTGCTTCTACAGCATTTTTTATAACATTGGAAACGATTATACACATATCTGTATCTTCGATAATAATATTATCTGATATATAACCTTCTACAATGATATCACAGTTATTTTTTAAAGGAATTAAATAATAGTCCAGCATTGTATTTATTACCATATTGCCTACATCATACTGGCTATTGCTTATATTTGATATATCCTTTAATATATTACTAAGATAATTATTAAGTTTATCATAAGCCCCAGCTTTGCTAAAACTTTGTAATTGTATTAAATGATTAATAATATCATGCCTGAACTGCTTTGTACTGGTTTCACGTTCCAGCATGTTCTGGTAATATTCTTCCTGTTGTTTATTATATTTTTCTAATATAATATTTTTCATATTTTGTTTTTGTATATCATTAAGATAATATATAATTGCGGATATTAATACTAAAACTCCAAGAACGCCACCAGCAATTATAGGAATACCCATAATTTTAAATTTTTTATCTAAACCTGGCATATTATATATTATAAATTCAACCATAAGCACTATTCCAGCTATTGCAAGTATTATTATGGTTTTTAGTTTAATTGGTATTTTTATAAAATTACTATTTTTCTTAATTATTGCAATATAATATAACCATATCACTAATATAATAACCAATGTATATAATATGTTATTTACTACAGGTGGGAAATCCCAAAAACCATTAATACATATAAAAACAGACATTCAACAGGAGCAAGCACTAAAATGCCTCCTATATATGTTTTTTTAGTAATTTTATCCAGGCTTTTATTAAAAAATACATAGCAGAATGAACAGTATTCTGCTATCATAAGTATATGTAAAAAAATTATTAATACCATATTTTCTCTCCACTGCTACCTGTATTTTGTATCATACTCCATGTATTTGATAAATATTTCTTTCATCTTGCGTCTTGAAATCTCCACTTTATCACCTGATTTAAGAATTGCATATTTATTTTTAATATCTGATATAGCCCCAAGATTTAATAAATATGATTTATGGCATTTATAAAAAAGCCTTTCATCAAGCAGAGCCTCCCATTTTATAAGGGAAAGTTCACTTTTGAACTCATTATTATCTGCATATACTATTGTGGACGAATTATTTGCCATTATAAATAATATATCTTTCTACATTATATTATATGATATACCATCCCTGTAAACCTGTACCCTGTCCATTCCAATCCTGCATTTATGTGCATCCTCAACAGCTTTGCACAGTTCCATGTCTGATATAGGTTTTGTAACAAAGCGGAAAGCACCTATCTCAAAACCTTCCTTAAATCTTTCTGTTTTACTGGTAATAATTATAATTTTATACAACTTCCCTTTTCTGTTTAGCTGTCTGGCTGCCTCTATCCCATCTGTTTCTGGCATATCTATATCAAGAAGAAGACAGTCCATCATCTCCTTTGATGATAACAACCCATAGGCTGAATAAAAATGCAAAAAACTAAATCTTAACCCCATATTCCGCGCATTTGCATTTAATGCTTCTGTAATTATACTATGTACATATTTTATCTGGCTTTAATAATACCTTAATATAAATATACAATGTTATTAAGAAAAAATCAATTATTTTATAATTTTATTAAATCCTGCCTGCTCTTCCTGTTTATTATCCATGCTGCTTTTTCAAATAATTCCTGGCTGATTATTGCCTTGTGTGTATTTTCTTTTATTACCCACTCTGTTTTATCTTTTTTAATACGGCTGCTTTCATCGCGCATATTAATAGACGTTTTCCCCTGCTCCAGCACGCCTGTATAAGTCCTGTTTTTTAAAATTCTTATAACTGCATTTTTATCCCATTTTTTATATTCCATACCGCAAGGGCACACTGTTTGTCTTGTTTCTTTATAAACCAGGGGCGGATTAATATGCTGCTGTTCTAGTGCAGTTGTAACTGCTTTATACTGCTTCTCTTCTATAAACTTATTAAAAATATACTGTACAATCCCTGCTGTATTTCCGTCTGGCACTAGTTTTCTTATCTTTCCCTCCCATATGGCATTATAACCATATGGAGGTGGCCCGCCAACATATGAGCCCTGTTCCCGCCTTTGTTTTAATGACAGTTTTGACTTAAAAGAAAAGTCTTTTGCATACATATCATTCATAAGGTTTTTGATTTCTAATGATATATTATTTGTACTGTTATTTTCTGTATTTGTATCATATTTATCCGTTACTGCAATAAACCTTACACCTAAAAATGGAAATATTTTTTCAATGTAATTTCCTGCTTCTAAATAATCCCTGCCAAAACGTGAAAGGTCTTTTACTATAACACAGTTTATTTTCCCAAGCCGTATGTCCTGCATAAGATTCTGGAAACCTTCACGCCTGAAGTTTGTGCCTGTTTTTCCTATATCAGAATAAAATTCTGTTATATCTATTATTTCATTACAGGATTTATTAAAGTTTTCTACAAATTCCATACATATCTGTTTCTGTACTTCTATAGAATCATTTTCTATAACATGCCCTCCTGGTTTTCTATCCTTGGCATTGGAAAGCCTTGTATAAATCCCTGCTTTATATACCTTTTTATTTACAGCTTGTATTTTTCTGCCTGCTGCCTTTCTTTTTGAAACCCTTGCCATATATAAAGCCTCCTTTTATTGTAATGCGGTATCTGTAAAAGAAAATTCTATTTCTATACGTTTATTTTCATATACATAAATTCTTTTTACCATGCTGCTTAATGTATGGCGGTCAATTTCCTTTAGTTTCGGTGAAGATTTAAAATCCTTTAACCAGCCGCCAGATTTTGCATTTTTTTTAACTGTCATTTCTATAAAATCCTTATATCTTTTTTGTGCATTTGCGGCTTCTTCCTTTTTTTCTTTAAACTTCTTATACAGCTTGCTAAACTCTTCTTTTGTAATTAAGCCTTCTTCCAAATCCCTGTCCAGGCTTTTGCAAAGTTTGCTGTATTTATCCTGTTCCTGTTGTAAGCGGCTGTTTTCATTATTGTAATCACTGGCATATCTGTCATATCTGGTTATATTAAAATCTGTTTCTTTATTATCTACAATGTTATCTGCAATATTAATAAGCTTCTGCCTGTCAGCCAATATACTGCTATACTTCTTAATAACATAATCTACAATTTCTGTTAATACAGTTTCTTCTATACTATGCCGGCTGCATCCTTCACTACGGTTCTTAGTTGAACATATATAATAAACTTTTGTACCCTTTTTATTCTGGTTTATCCTGCGTACCATCTGTTCCCTGCAGTCACCACAAAAAAGCAGACATGAAAACCTCCCTGCCTCTTTCATTCCAGGGCTTTTCCGGCTGTCTGCTTTTAAAATATTTTGTACAATATTAAAATCATCTTCTGATATAATTGCTTCATGGGTATTTTTTACACAAATCCACTTTTCCTTTGACACAGTAATATTTTTTCTGGCTTTATAATTTACCCTTTGTGTCTTTCCTTGTAAAAGATGTCCAATATATACTTCATTTGTAAGAATTCTTTTTACTGAAACATTGCTCCACAACGGCTTTCCTGTACTTTGGAAACCACCGTTGAAGTTTATTCCATTTGACCTTTTATATTCTTTGGGAGATGGTATTCCCAGCCCGTTTAGCTTATCTGCGATAGCTGAAACTGCCATCCCTTCTATTTTCCACCTGAAAATATTCCTCACATTTACAGCAGCATGTTTATCTATTACAAGATGCTGTTTATCCTCTGTATCTTTCTTATATCCATAAACTGCAAATGGTGAAACCAGTTCCCCGTTCCTGCGTTTAACTTCAAGCCCGCTTTTAACTTTTACTGAAATATCCCTGCAATAAGACTCATTAATAAAATTCTTAACTGGAAGCATAAAAGAATTTTCCCCGTTGCCTACAAAAAAACTGTCATAATTATCTGAAATTGCAATAAAACGTACACCCATGCCAGGGAATATTTTCTGTAAATACCTGCCTGTTTCAATATAATCCCTGCCAAAACGTGATAAGTCTTTTACTATTACACAATTAACCTTCTTTGCTTCAATATCTGCAATCATTCTTTTAAATTCCGGTCTTAGAAAATTACTGCCTGAATACCCGTCATCAGAATATATATCATAAAGTTCCATATCTGGCTGTTCCATAATAAAATTTCTTATTATTTCTCTTTGGTTCGCAATACTTCCACTTTCGTTTTTAATAAAACCATTCCTATGTACTAATGTGCCTTTGTCCTCATCATCCCTTGAAAGACGGAGATACATCGCTGTATAGAAATGTTGTCTTTCCATTTTTCCTCCATTAATTATAAATATATTAACAGTCTATATATATTCTTCTGCCATTCTTCTAATATATTGTTCCAGCTTTTCATCTATGCCAGCCCCAGATTCCTGGTAAGATACCTTAACAATATAATCCCCAATACGGTTTACATAAATATTGCCAGTCTGCTCTGCGAATGAATTAATCTTTTCTTTAACGGGAGCAGATTCATCTATTTTAATATCCTTTAAATCTGACAACAGAGAAATATCTGCTTCTTTTATATCCAGAGCTGCCATCTCTGTAAGCTTTTCATTGCTGATTTCCATAACATGCACAACCTTTTCTTTTCTATCTGTTTCTATTTTATTCATATATACGTATGTCCTATGCTGCAATAGAAATAAGCCTAAAATACTAAATCACAACGTTTCTGTATATTATACTCACTGAAATATTTTTCTTCCATTGGAATCCATTTATTAGAAAATACTTGTGCTGCTTCAATGCCATTACGGCGTTTTATACGCTGTAGCTGCTCTTCTGCATTAATATTTAAAAATATGCGTAAATCATAAAAATCCCATAAAACGGGATGGCAGCTATAAGAGCCCTCTATAATTGTAACTACTGCTGGTTCTACTTCTACTGGAACAGACAGTTCCATGATTTTACAGTCAAATGGCTGGTATGAAAATGGCTGCCCCTGGCTAAGTGGTATTAAAACTTCTTTCTTTACTCTTTCATAATCCACATTTCCTCCTGGTTCATCCAGCCTTTCTTTTGTACGCTGCCATGGCTGTAAGAAAAAACTATCCATATGGATAATATTGCAATTAATTTTTTCTTTTACCAGGGAAGCAGTAGTTGTTTTTCCTGCTGCACACCTTCCATCAATAGCAATTAATAACGGCTCTTTCCTGCTGCTGCCAATATACTGTAAAATTGCTGGAATTGCATTATCCATACTCTGCCTCCTAACCTTCTACATTCTGTACTTTTGCCCTTTTTCCTGAAAACTGTACAAGCCCTGTACGGTTTAACGCAACCATAATACCTGGAATAAGGACTAACTGTAAAATAATCCCAGGAACTGCATTAAGAAAAGCCCCTGCCATAAACATTTGTAATGTAAACCCGCCTTCCCCTGTTCCAAGCAGAACCATCTGGACAAATGCCCATACAATACGGCCTGCCAGCATTGCAGCAACCATACTGCGGTACAGCGAAATTACACACTGCCAGCGTGAACGGGAATAAAACAGCCCTGATGCCATTCCATATGTAGCAAGTTCAAACGCCATAGAAATTCCTGTTGGAAACAGAACGGGCATTCCAAACATTGAATAACGTAAAAAAGGCATTACAAAACCAACAATAAGCCCATACTGCCATCCACATATAAGCCCGCATAATAAAACAGGAATATGCATTGGAAGAAGCATTTTGCCAATTTGTGGAATCTGTCCTGTAAAAAACGGAAGAACTATGCCTATAGCCATAAACATTGATGCCAGCGTCAGATTTAAAATATTCTTTCTTTTAACCATATCTATACTCCTTTTTAATTTTTCACACTATGCGCACTGGACAATTATACATAATTATACTGTTAATTTGCAATACCCTTAACTTAAAAAGCCTGTAATAAAAATAAATATTGCAACCGCACAGGTTGAAATATTTTTCTGGAAAATTTTATTTTTTATGCAAGGATTCTGCATTGTAAACCGTGTTATATATAGAAACATAAAATACACAATAAAAACAGGAGGGATTTATATGAAAATCTTAAAAAACTGGAAAAAGACAGGCATTATAATGATGACAGGTGTCCTTTTATCAACAGGTTTAATTATGCCTGCAATGGCACATGGACATGGCAGCAGCCACCACAGAAGCAGCTACACATCAGGAACTTATTGTGCTTACCACCATAAAACACACAAAAATGCCAGCAGCTGCAAATACTACTGCACTACACACCACAAAACACACAAGAATGGAAGATGCCATTAAAACTGGTATTCTCCTGCCAGCCAGGTATCCCATATACAGAAATATGGGATACCTGGCTTTCTTAATGAAATTAAATACCTGAATTATAGAAAATAACATGTAAGTTATACAAAATTATAAAAAATAATCGACAAAATGCATAAATGTTGATATACTATTAGTATTATTAGTAGCGGACTCAAAATAAGATGGTTATTTTTAATTCATTTTTATAGAGAAGGAACTCATTTTTTAATTTATTTAGACAGAATTGTTTAACAGAATTTTTATATACCGGCTGTACAATGGATTGTTATACCGGGGAAAAGAGGTGTTTATATGGGCGCAGAGGATAATATATATAACCATCTTGTACCTACATACAAACCACAACCGCTTACTAAATATGATACTCACAAAGCATCAGAACTACGTAATATTGTTAATGAAATAACTAAACTTACAAAAGAATCACCAACATATTTCGTAAAAATGAATGATGCTAAACAAACTTATTTGCTTGGGATTAAGGAAGCTGCTATAATGTTCCAGAATGGTTTCGGGGAACTTTGTGACGATTCACCAGACAGTGCTTTTAATAACAAGAAAGCATATTCATCTGATATTGAAACTGCAGCTGCGGAAATTATAAGTGATGACCAGTCAAGACTTCCTGATGAATTCTCCATACAGGTTGCAAGCCTTGCAACCAGCCAGGTTAACAGGGGCAGGGACTTATATGCAACCAGTAAAGGTTTAATCGGAGGCACATACAAATTCCAGGTAAATGTTGGCGATGATATGTATGACTTCCAGTATAATATCAGAAGTGGTGCAAATAATAAAGAAGTCCTCACAGGATTATCTTCATTTATTAATAAAGCAAATATCGGAATACAGACCTTAGTTGAACCAGTTCCAGATGAACCTGGTAAAATAAGGATGTGCATTGAATCAGATATGACAGGTTCGTCAGCAGGTGAGCCTATATTTACAATGTCTGACAAGGAAAATATTAATGGCAATGGTATAGTATCATATATGGATTTAGACAGAATTGAACGTAATCCTGCCAGTTCAACGTTTTACATGGATGGGGTTGAAAGGCATACACTTGCTAATGAATTTACTATGGGCAAATGTCTTAAAATTACTCTTAGAAAGGCATCAGAAGAGGCAGTTAAAATAAATTATTATCCTGATGGCAACAGGATTATGGGAAGCCTGCAAAAAATTGCAGAGGCATATAACTTTATGCTTGACAGTTCACAGGAATTTGCCAAGGTTGCAAGTTACAACCTTAAACTTGCTAATGATATACAGAGCACAATAAGGCCATTTAAACCAGAACTTGAGGCATGTGGATTTGTATTTAATGACCATAACCGGATATCATTTGACAAGGCTCTTGTATTACAGGCTGTAAATGATGGCAGCTTACAGGAACTTTTTTCCAAAACATCCGGGTTTGTACAGACCATGACAGGCAAAGCATACGAAATTAAAATTAATCCTATGGAATATATAGATAAGCTTATGGGGACATATCCTGACTTTAGCAAACCATCAGAAGGGTTTTCTTATATAACATCATTATACAGCGGTCTTATTTTTAACTATTATTTTTAATATTATAATATTTAAACAAAACTACTTATGTATTAAACCATAAAAAGGACAGAGTTTTTATTCTGTCCTTTTTAATATGCTATTCCATCAATTTCTGTTTCCTCATATGAAATAACTGAAACAATTACTTTATGTGGAAGGCATACAAGCGTTTCCCCATTATACCTGATTTTCTTCTGTTTCTGGCAAAGCTTGTCTGGACAGTCTGCTTCAATAATTGAAACATAACCATCTTTTATCTGTAAAACATTCTGGCCATTATTATATCCATCTATTGTTATAGTAGTATCCACATCAAGTGGAAGGTTTTCTACAAGTCTGCCATCTGCCGTAACCTGGACATAATTCCCCTTTTTATGGAAAAATAAATTATATCCAACCAAAAACAAAATAGCTGTTATAAGAAATATGGATATTAAAATAATATCATTACACTTAATTCTGTTTTTTTTCATAAACCGCACCATACAAGCTTAAAGAAATCCCCAATTTTATAAACCAGTGTATTTCCTTATATTACTTACACCAAATCCTTTTCTGTAAAGCTTTGCTGCCATCTTTTGTTTTTCTTCATAAGACAGTTCTTCTAAATCCCTGCCTTTTAACATTTTCTGTACTTCCCGCCCTAATGCTTCACTGTCGCCGCCTTCTACAGACTCCAGGGCAATAGAAATATACTTTTCTGGTACATGTTTTTTAGTTAAATCCTGCCACATCCTTTTAATGCTTCTTGACTTATGGTATATGCTGGCAAACATCATTGCATATCTTTCATCATCTATATAATGGAAGCTTTTTACATATTCCATTGCCCCATTTACAGCTTCATCAGAAAAGCCTGCATTTGCCAGCCTGTCCATAAGCTCCCATTCTGTACGGTCATTATAATTTAATAAAGACATGGCTTTCTTTTTTGCACGCAGTAATTCTTCTTCATCCATTACTGCTCATCTGCACTTTCTGTTGTATCTGCTGTATTAAAATCTGCTTCTTCTGTATTAATATTTTCTTCTGCTGCTGGAACAGGGTTATTGTTTTCTTCGTCCTTTTGTTCCATTTCATCATCTTTCTTTATAAACTTGTCACGTACTTTCTGTTCAACTTCTGCCATTACATCAGGATGTTCTTTTAAATATATTTTAGCATTCTCCCTTCCCTGGCCTATTTTAACACCATTATATGCATACCATGCACCACTTTTATTAACTATATTTTCATTAGCAGCAAGGTCAAGTATATCGCCCTCCCTTGAAATTCCTTCACCATATATAATATCAACTTCTGCTTCCCTGAACGGAGGTGCAACTTTATTCTTTACAACTTTAATACGTGTACGGTTTCCTATAACCTCACCATCTTTTTTAATCTGTTCACCACGCCTTACTTCAAGCCTTATGGATGAATAATATTTTAATGCACGCCCGCCTGTAGTTGTTTCAGGATTGCCAAACATTACACCAACCTTTTCACGGAGCTGGTTTATAAATATTACTATGCAGCTTGTCTTGCCAATAATGGCTGTAAGTTTTCTCAGCGCCTGGGACATAAGCCTTGCCTGTAAACCAACATGGCTGTCTCCCATCTCCCCTTCTATCTCTGCCTTTGGCACAAGCGCTGCAACTGAGTCAACAATTACAATATCTATAGCGCCCGAACGCACCATTGTTTCAGTAATCTCTAATGCCTGTTCACCAGTATCCGGCTGTGATATGTATAAATTATCAATATCTACGCCAATCCTTTTAGCATATACTGGGTCAAGTGCATGTTCTGCATCAATAAATCCTGCAATCCCGCCATGTTTCTGGACTTCTGCTACCATATGAAGTGCTACGGTTGTCTTACCGCCTGACTCTGGACCATATACTTCCACAACTCTTCCTTTTGGCACACCGCCTACACCAAGTGCAAGGTCAAGCCCTAATGAACCTGATGGGAATGTTTCTACATTAAGGTGTGTATTATCACCAAGTTTCATTACTGCACCTTTGCCATATGCTTTCTCTATCTGTGCAATAGCATTCTCAAGTGCTTTCAGTTTATTTTCTTCAGTAGATGTTGTTGCTGATGTTTTTGCCATATTTTTCATCCTTTCCGAACATAAGTTCATTTTAATTATAATAACCCCTTCTGGTTATTCTGTCAACAATTATTTATAAAGTATTTAGTATATTTAATTTACCATCTTATAATACGTATGTCAAGATTACCTCAGCCTTTGTGTTTCATAATGTTCAAATGTCTGTAAACAATGCAGGACTGAGTCATATTGTTCTTCTTCATCCCCGTCTTCTAACACTATATCAAGTGCTACTGCAATATTATTTAAAAGACGTTTATCAAGATATTTCCTAAGGCTTGTAAATATAATATATTTCTCATGGTAAGTCCTGGCATCAAGAAGTTCCATAAAACCCTTTTCTGCTATTTCACTATCTGGTATTTTTCCTGCAATTTTTCTGTCTAATGCCCCATTTAACAATGCCTCCTTAAACATGCTGTCAGTTATAACACTGTTTTCCGGGATTACGCTGGATTTAATATCCATGTTATTTACTGGCAAATCCATTCCTGGCAACATGTTCCCTGGCATATTTCCAGTAGACTGGTATATTTGCAAACCGTTATTATCTGCTTCTTCCATAAATCTGTTTAGCGGTTCTGTCCAGATATCAAATGGCGGGAACATCTTCTGGTATACTATGTTCTTTTCTTTATCAATACAGTTATTTGCTATACATATTATCTGTAGTGTATTTCCATCTGGATATCTGTAAAAACTTCCTGGTAATGGTATATTTCTGTCCATGCTAATCTCCTTCCATTGACATAAGTTTTAAAAACCACTATTATTGACTTAAATATTATACTGGATTTTATAAATTTCTACAAGCATATGCAAAAGTGTACGGGATAATTTGCAGTTATTATAATAACTGCAAATTATGTTGTGTGGTATTTTATTCAGACAAACGGAAGTGTCCATTATGAAAGTATATTAAGAAGAAAGGTGTGGTAAAATATGAAAATTAGCAGAAAGGATTTACTTTTATATGCAATTACTGACAGGACATGGCTTAATGGCAGGTCTCTGCTTTCACAGGTTGAGGAAGTATTAAAAAATGGTGCAACTTTTTTACAGCTGCGTGAAAAAAATTTAAGTTATAATGAACTTGTAGAAGAAGCAGTCCAGATAAAAGAAATTGCTGCCAGATATAATGTCCCTTTTGTTATAAATGACAATATTTATGCTGCAAAGGAAGCTGGTGCTGATGGCGTACATATTGGCCAGGATGATGCAAGCTATATTAAAGCAAGGGAAGTGTTAGGTGATGGCAAAATTATAGGCATGACGGCACATAACCTTAAGGAAGCACTTGCCGCACAGGAGGCAGGGGCAGATTATATTGGTACAGGTGCAGTTTTTTCTACATCCACCAAACATGATACTATTCCATTACCGTTAGACAGACTTAGGGAAATAACAGATAATATCCAGATACCTGTTGTTGCAATTGGCGGCATAAACCACAAAAATATACTAAGCCTTAAAGGTTCAGGAATTGACGGGGCGGCTGTTATTTCTGCAATTTTTGCACAGGAAGACGTGGGACTGGCAACTGCGGAAATGCTAAATTTATGCAGGGAGGTTGTAAATGGGTAAAAAGTTATTTATATTTGATATGGATGGGACATTGCTTGACTCCATGCCATTATGGCGGGATTTTGACAAACATTACCTTAAACGTTATAATATAATGCCTCCTGATAACCTGGACGAAATAGTAGCGCCACTTACTCTTCCAGAATGTGCAGATTATTTTATAAGCCTTGGCATAGACAGGGACAGGGATTTTATTATTTCAGAAGTAGTATCTATTGTAAAAGATGAATATGAGAATAATATCCCTCTGAAACCTGGAATGGATGGACTATTAAAAAAATTACACTTAGAAGGGCATATTATATGCCTTCTGACTACATCAGAAAAAGCATACGCCATTCCAGCACTAAAAAGGCTTGGCATATACAATTATTTTAATGCAATTTACACAAGTTCAGAATTAAATATGGATAAACGCACACCTGGAATTTATAAAAACATTTGTGACAAATATAATATTCCTCCAGAGAATACAACCGTTTATGAAGACACCATTTTTGCAGTACGTTCTGCAAAAGGTGCAGGATGCCATGTTATAGCAGTTTATGATGAAAATTCTGCTGTTTACTGGGATGAAATACAGCAAACAGCAGATGAAGTTTTTATTTATAATTAGGTGCATTTATATTAAAACAATGGTCAACAGGCCCGTTTCCATGCCCTATTACCAGCCCTGCTTTTAATGCAAAGGTTAAGTAATTTTTTGCAGACGCTACCGCCGTTACAATATCCATGCCAGCTGCCAGGTTACATGCTATTGCGGATGAAAGCGTGCACCCTGTGCCATGAGTATTGGAAGTATTAATCCTTTCACCAGTAAACCAGGCTGCATTTCCATTAATATTAACAGTAATATTACCAATATTATAATCCTGTCCAGGTTTAAAAAGCAGGGCTGTTTTATCTGTACAATACAGCAGGTCATCAGCACCTCCTGTACTATGCCCGCCTTTAACAAGCACATTAGTGCCACTGGCTTTGCTAAGTTCTGATGCTGCGAGAAGCATATCATCATTATTATTAATATTTATGCCTGTTAATGCCTGGGCTTCAGGAATATTAGGTGTAATTACCATTGCAAGCGGCAGGAGCTTTTCCTTAAGTGCTTCTGCTGCCTGTGGTTCTAAAAGCTGGCTTCCGCTTGTTGAAACAAATACAGGGTCAACAACCAGGTTTTTAAGCCTGTATTCCTCTATCTTCTGTGAAACTGCATTTATTATTTCTTCTGAAAAAAGCATACCTGTTTTAACTGCATCAGGCATTATATCAGAACATACCGCATCAATCTGGCGCGCTACAATACCAGGATGTACTGGTTCTGATGTTTCAACCCCTGTTGTATTTTGTACAGTAATTGCAGTTATAACACTCATTCCATATACTGCATGTGCAGACATTGTTTTTAAATCTGCCTGTATGCCTGCACCCCCGCTACAGTCTGAACCTGCAATTGTTAATACTTTCTTGCGGAAACACCCGCCAGTTAAATTTTTATCTTCCATTACTAATCCCCTTGTCCTTAAACTTTTTACCCATGAAAAATCTCCATCCCTTCTGTCTTTTACCGTAACTTATCCTGGTAATCAGGAACGGAGAGCGGTAACTGATTTATAATAGTTGCCAAAATCTGCAAGTGCATTAACGATTGGAAGCATTTCTGTTCCAAGTCTGGTCAAACCATATTCGACCCTTGGCGGTTGTTCCTGGTAATCGTGGCGGTATACCAGCCCATCGTCAATCATTTGCCGCAAGCTATTTGTCAAGACCTTCTGTGAAATACCATCGATACTCCGTTGCAGTTCATTAAATCTCCACGGACGCACTTTCAAGTTGCGTAAAATAAGCAGTTTCCACTTTCCTCCTATAAGAGACACAGCAGTTGCAACCGGGCACTCTGGCAGTTCTTCTTTTGTCCGCATAATTCTTCACCTCCTGGCGTATTATAACACATCCTTTTTTGAATGTACAGTTACAAAAAGGTGCGTACTTGTTTTTGCCTGTGTTCCATACTATACTAATATCAAACAACAAGGAATTGCAAAACAACACCATAAATGCTGTAGCATTTTTCATAAACGAATTTATTCGTTTTATTATTTGTGCCGCCTGGAGGCGGCAGGGGGACTATTATGGCAAATTACACAAAAACAACAGTTGGTAAGGAAAACAGATGTGAACTGCACGAAAAGCTGGCTTTGACTGGTGCAGAAATCAGCTTAAATGAACTGCCTGCAGGAGCAGGTGTTCCGTTTGTCCACTCTCATAAGGAGAACGAAGAAATCTACGGAATTCTCTCAGGCAAGGGCAAGGCAGTAATTGATGGAGAAGAAACCAGCCTTGCCGCCGGAGACTGGCTGAGAATTGCACCAGATGCCAAACGCCAGTTCTTTGCAGCCAGTGATTCCGGGATTACCTATATCTGTATTCAGGTAAAGGAAAACTCTCTTGGGCATTTTACTGCAGAGGATGCCGTAATTGGCTAATTCAAATTAACCATTCATTTAAACGCACAGTTCCTTGTAAGCTAAGAACTGTGCGTTCCTGCAAATAGCGTTTATGCCGCTTTCCCATAAGCCGGCACTTTCTTTTTTGGCTGGCAATGTAAGGCAAAGAAAATAATAATACCTCTTGTTATAAATTACTATTAATATTTATCATTCATCATATATTGATACAATTTCCCCGTCAAGTATACGGTTCATATTTTTAACAGCACAGAAATTCCCACACATGGAACATGTATCTTCTTTTTCTGGTTTTGCAGATGCGCGGTAATCCCTTGCCTTTCCAGGGTCTATTGAAAGGCGGAACATTTCTTCCCAGTCAAGTTTCTTCCTGGCTGTGCTCATTTCATCATCCCAGTCCCTTGCACCTTTTATTCCCTTTGCAATATCAGCAGCATGTGCAGCAATTTTAGAAGCCATTATTCCCTCTTTAACATCATTTACATCAGGAAGGCGCAGATGTTCAGCGGGTGTTACATAGCAAAGGAAGGACGCCCCGTTCGCAGCCGCAACTGCTCCTCCTATTGCAGCAGTAATGTGGTCATATCCTGGTGCAACATCAGTAACAAGAGGCCCAAGAACATAAAAAGGCGCTCCCTGGCATATTGTCTGCTGTATCTTCATATTGGCTGCTATCTGGTCTAAAGGCATATGCCCCGGACCTTCAACCATTACCTGTACATCTTTCTCCCATGCACGCTTTGTAAGCTCACCAAGTGTAATAAGCTCCTCTATCTGTGAAATATCAGAAGCATCCTTTAAACAGCCAGGACGGCATGCATCCCCAAGGCTCATTGTTACATCATATTCACGGCAGATATCAAGAATTTCGTCATAATATTCAAAAAAAGGATTTTCCTCACCTGTCATCTCCATCCATGCAAAAATAATTGAACCCCCACGTGACACAATATTTGTGAGCCTTTTATTTCTTTTAAACTTGCCAGCAGTTTCTTTATTAATTCCACAGTGGATTGTCATAAAATCTACACCATCTTCAGCATGCATCCTTACAACATCAATCCATTCCCTGGCAGTAATTTCCTTTAATGCTTTATGGTAATATACAACTGCATCATAAATTGGCACTGTACCAATTACGGCGGGGCACTCTGATGTAAGCTTGCGCCTGAACTTCTGCGTATCACCAAAAGAACTTAAATCCATAATAGCCTCTGCACCAAGCTCTACAGCACTCTTTACTTTCTCCATCTCCATTTCAAGGTCTGTACAATCCCTTGATGTACCAAGGTTTACATTTATCTTAGTACGCAGTTTATTGCCAATGCCACTTGGTTTAATACATGTATGGCGCTTGTTGGCAGGGATAATTGCCTTGCCACATGCCACAAGTCCTAAAAGCTCCTTTTCATCCATACCTTCATTTTTTGCTACATAAGCAAGCTCTTTTGTAATAATTCCTTTTCTTGCTGCTTCCATTTGTGTAGAATATTCCATATTATCCACTCTCCTTTAAATATTTTATTTAATAAGACTTTTAAGACCATTTTATAACTTTAGGAAAACTTACCAGACACAGGCATGTTTATTATTATTTATATTTGATAAATCGTATTTAATTACTAAAACAAACACCCCAGATATAATAACAGAAATATACCCAGGGTGGTGAAATTGCAATTATAAATATGTAATAAATTATAACATAAGCCACAAATCTTCCTACGACGGTACTAACCGTATCAGGTCAATGGGTCGGATAAAATCCCTCTCAGCTAAAAAGCTCCCCAGATAAATTCTTTAAAAAGTATAGATGGAAACCACACTTTTGTCAATAGAACTGGATGGATAATTTGCAATTATTTTGTGTTTTTGTGGATTAGGGAACGCAGGTTTTTACGTATTCCACTAAATTATTCCATGGCAGGGCACACTTCCACTATGCCACAATATCATTTAGTTAAGGAAAAATGTTTAAAAAATTACATATACTGGGTACGCTGTCAAATCCAAAGTGCCTTCCATGAACAAAGCACGCTTGCGCTTGGACTCGCACGCAATGGATGCATAAAGCCCTTAATGTTCCTGCGGAACATTTTAAAACAGGGCTTAAGCACCAGCGGCTTCGTACAGCTTTTTCATGGAAGCACATTTGGAATTTGCCAGCCACTCCACTTCTTTGGTAATTTATAAAAATATTTTCCACCTAACCCCTTAACTAAATGACATTGTACTGCTATGTGGACTGGAGCGCCTCTGTCATGGAATAATATTAGCTGGAACACGTAAAATCTGATGTTCTCTGCAAAATTCCAGAAAACATAAAAATAATAACTGTAAATTATGTTGGGAAACATCTGGTTTAGAGGAACGGAAGACAATGGATATATACCAGTCACTTCTTCACTATGTAATAAGTGACTAGCAGAATAATTCCCGCCACCACCATGTCATTTAGTTAAGAGTCCAGATAAAAAATATCTTTATAAATCACCAAAGTGTAAGCTAGCTGGCAAATTCCAAATGTGTTTTCATGAAAAAGCTGTACGAAGCCGCTGGTGCTTAAGCCCTGTCTTAAAATGTTCCATAGGAACATTAGGGGCTTTATGCACCATTGCGTGCGAGTCCAAGCGGAAGCGTGCTTTTTTCATTGAAAGCACTTTGGATTTGCCAGCGCGTCCAGCATATGTAATTTTTAAACATCTTCTCTTAACTTAATGACATCCCACAATTATTGATGTATAATTTATATACACCTGCCCTGTTACAATAATAACAGGGTTATTACAGTGTATTGGAAGGGGTGGTACACATATGCGGAGTGAGCAGGAAGTAATTAATGCAGTGGATAAGTATGCAGATATGGTTAAACATGTTTGTTTTTACCATTTGAAAAATAATACAGATGCAGAAGATGTTTTCCAGAATGTATTTTTAAAATATATGCTGCATGATAAACCTTTTAATGATGAAGAACATGAAAAAGCATGGATTTTACGTGTGACTATTAATTCATGCAAAGATTTCCTGGATGACTTTTTCCGGCGTAATAAAGTACCACTTGAAGTTTTAAATGAAATAGCAGCAGAAGTACCAGAAGAACACAGGGAAGTTTTAGAAGCAGTACTGTCCCTTCCTGCTAAGTATAAAGATGTAATTTACCTGCATTATTATGAGAAATATTCTGCTGTTGAAATTGGAAAAATACTTGGTAAAAAAGAGAATACTGTCTATTCCCTTTTATCAAGGGGACGGAAAATATTAAAAGAAAAACTGGGAGGTGATGAAAATGGCTGGTAAAATACATAACGCATTTGATAACATTAAAGCAAATTCCCAGCTTAAACAATCAACAAAACAGTTTATTTCTGAAAAGCATAACGGGAAAATACTGCCTGCCCGCTGCCGTCCAGCATTGCAGCAAAGATTTGCTATATTATGTATAGCATTAATTATTGTGGCAGGAATAAACGGGTATGTATGGATAAAAACACCTGTTTCTTATATAAGCATTGATGTAAACCCATCAATTGAACTGGCTCTTGACCGCTTTGACAGAGTTTTATATGTAACTGCTTATAATGCCGAAGGTGAAGAAGTAATTAAAGACTTGCATCTTGAAGGAAAAATATATACATATGCAATTGATACTATTGTTGAAAGCCAGACTATGAATATTTACCTGACAGAAGAGTCTGAACTTGTTTTTACAATAGCAGCAGAAAGCAGCCATGAAAGCAGTATAAATATAGGGGTTAAAACCAGCTACGGACATTCAGGGCATAGCAGCCATAGTATTACTGCAGACACAGGGATTGTCCAGGATGCCCACGACAGCGGGCTTTCCATTGGGAAGTATTATCTATATCTCCAGCTTATACAATATGATAATACAATAACTACTGATGACTGCCATAATATGAGTATGTCAGAAATGCAGGGCATTATTACAGGACATGGGCATGACACAGATAATACAGATACAAATAATGGATACAGCGGTAATAACGGCTGCAGCACCGAAGAACACCACCATGAAGGAAACCATGAATAATATAAAATTCCTGCAAAGGCAATATATAAACTGTCTTTGT
Organism: uncultured Lachnospiraceae bacterium; assembly: GCA_910588655.1. Classification (GTDB taxonomy): domain Bacteria; phylum Bacillota; class Clostridia; order Lachnospirales; family Lachnospiraceae; genus Butyribacter. Next base: position 26,473 of record CAJUPJ010000028.1, read on the forward strand.
AGCATCAGCCAGGTGCAAAAGGTATTTTGCCCCTGGCATTATTATATATGACACTATAATAACATAATCCCCCCACAACCTGTTAGGTTCTTCTATGCCATTTGACCCACGTATCAGATATTTCTGTATACTTACAGTATCCATTGTAATGTCATTGCCCCGTAATACCCCCTATGGTGTCAAATATAAGTTACCAGATTTTTAGTGACAATTTATATTAACTTTTTAATGCCAGGCATTCTTTTTTATAGAAACAGATACCATACCTGGTTATATTTGTATACCCCTCATTTAATAACTCACTGTCATAATGGAATTTTTCTATCTGTTCCAGTGCATTTTTACAGCCTTTTTCCAGCCCTCCAATACTTCCAGCAACTTTCAACTCAATAATAAATGCCCTTCCCTGCCTTATCCTGCGTGTTTTAAGAACCAGGTCATATCTGCCAAGACCGCTTTCCCTGTTAGATTTAACAAAATATTTTTTATTATGCTTTAAAAGACCTGCAAGGAAACCGTGGTAATAATCCTCCTTATAATCATAAAAACTTATTGTATCCATAAGCTGTCCTGTAATTATATCAGATATTTTGTCACAGTCCCCGTCTTCAAAAGCTGTAACCAGCCCCTGGAAATTTTCATTTTTTATTTTATTGTCAAACCATTCTGTTACTTTGTCCCTGTAAATGCTGCGTATCTCCCTGTTAGGTATTTTTAATGAAAGATAAATTTTATCAGATTTAAACTTTTTATCTACGGTTTTCAGATACCCTGTAAAAAATAAAAAATTCCACAAATTATCCTGTGATGCATATACATCTTCATAAGTAACATCTTCATGTACTGGCTTTTCTATTGTCCCGTCATCAACAAGTTCTTCAAGCTCACACCTTGCAATTTCATCTGCATTTTCAATTAACTCACGTACAATGCTGTTAGAAGAAGTGTTAGACCAGTATGGTTTTGGAAAGTTTGTATCCTTGTGGATAATATCACTAACATAGTTTATCACACTCCATGGGTTATAAACTTCTGTACTGCCAAAAACATAGCCATCATACCATTTTTTTACTTCATCCTTTTTGTATGCAATACCATAGTTTTTTAAAAGATTGTCAACTTCATCCTGTGTAAACCCAAAATATTCTGCATAACTTTTATCTAATACAGAAACTACTTTTAAATTATTAAGCCCTGTAAATATACTTTCCCTACTAATACGCAGGCAGCCTGTTACTATAGAAAATTCAAGGCTTTCGTTTGTTTTTAATGCGGATTCAAAAAGTGAACGGATAAACGAAACCATTTGTTCATAAAAACCATTAAAATAAGCATTTTCCAGAGGTACATCATATTCATCTATAAGTATTATAACTTTCTTGTTATGGTATATTTCAAGACATTTTGACAGGAAGTACAACGCTGTAGCATATTCCGAAACACTTGCGGTTTTTTCCATAATGGCACAATATTCCCTTTTCTGTCCTGGAAACAATGAATTTCCTTCTAATACATAACTGTGCTTTATAAATTCACCTGCAATATTATCACAAATTTTTTCATATGCCATTTCATATGCTGGCTGCTTTGCTGATTTCAGTGACAAAAATATTACAGGGTACTGCCCCATATGCTTAAGGTATTCTTCTCCTGCGTACATAATCTTTTTCCCCTGGAAATACACAGAGTTGTCTGCCACTGTGCCATCTGGGAGTACTTCTTTTTCAAAAAAAGTCTTAACCATGCTCTGGGCTAATGTTTTACCAAAACGCCTTGGGCGTGTAAATAATGTAACCTTATTCCTGTATGCCAGCAAATCCCGTATTAACAGTGTTTTATCTACATAATAATATCCTTTGGTTATCATTTCTTTATAAAATTCTATACCTATTGGCATGGGCGTTATTTTATCCATAGCAGATACCTCACTTTTTGTTCTTCTTTACACTTCTTTTTACTATGTTAGAAAATCCTTTTTTCAATAATATATATTGCATCTTTCTTATATTTGTTTATTATGTCATAAAATACTTATTTTTTCAATTTCCAAATTCATCTGTAAATGCCACATCCATTGCAACCTCATGCCTGAATACCTCTGCATTATTGTTTTCGTCATAGGCTATCAGATAATACTTTTTTCCCTCATCATACTTCTTATTCTTGAATGTAAAACGCATACGGAACAATCTTTTCTGCACATCCTCCTCTCTATTATCTGCCACATAAATATTCTCATTGGAAATCTTTTCATTATCCTCTGACAAAAAATACAGCTTATATGTTGTACTCTTTACCAAATCACTTACCGGGTCTGATTGAATAAAGTCAAGCGTAGTAACAAGATTGGTTATTTTTTGTATTAAGCTTACAAGCATTACCTGGACAGTACGGGTTTCCACTGTACCCCTGTCCATCTTTATATCAATCACTGGAACTAACATTTCCTGTGGAGAAGAACCACCATGTACATAGTTAAGACCGGCATTCCCCTTCACTGAAAATACACTTGTACTATAAGGGCAGGATATAATCTTATCATCTTCATTTCCAAGCATATATCCCAATCCAATATTTAATATGCCATCATCTGCTACTGGCTCTTTCGCGAGAATATACCTGCGTTTCTTTAGTATGCCCTGTTCTTCTGCTGTACTTATCTTATCACTTTGTTGCACTGGATTTCTCTTATAAATAAAACCATGGTCAGATGTCACAATAAAACGGTAGGTGTTTGCACAATTTGAAATTCTCTGGATTAGTTCTGCAATTTCATCTACTGCCCTTGTACAAGCCTGGAATACCTCATCCTCCATATTCTCTCCAGCATTATCAATCTGGTCATGATAAATATATACCACTTGCTGTGATGTAAAGATTTCTCTTAGCCCAGTGCCTTTTATATTCTTAATATCACTATACCTTATGCAGCGGCTTTCAGGTATATAGTACTGTAATACTGATTGTCTTGCCAGTGTATCAACCGCATACTTTCCATCCACAAGCTCCTTAAATTCATCCGTCAGCTCTAATGTCTTATGTGGCAGTAATGCCTCCATACCAAGCCGTGTATATGATGGAAGTACACTAAGCATTGGATTGATTGACAGGGAATCCTTGCACTTAGGGTTGTCTTTCATCCGCTTAAACAATTCACATCCAACCTCAAAACGCATACCATCTGAAATAATTACTACTGTACGCTCTTTGTTAGAATATACATAATTTCTAAAGAAATTTCTTTGTAATGGTATCACCGTAAGGGCATCTTGTTCCTGTAATCCATCATTCCACTTAGGCAACAGCTTTCCAAGATATTCATTTGTATAAATATTCTCCACAAGTTCACGGAGTTCCTCTAACCCAGATGTATCTTCTAATCCGTCATAGTTTATATAAAACTCCCTGTAACTGCAATCTATTAAATAATCACTTGCCACATAATTATCAATAATCCTCTTAAATCCAACTAATGGCTCATAACTTGCCTGATTTATTACATAATAAGCATTACTGAGCATCTGGTAAACCTTTACATACCTTCTTCCAAAGTGCATTCTGGAACGTATCCCACAGACTTCACACAGACCTTTATTATCCAGCCTGGCAAGCAAATCTTCTGCAAGCAGTCTCTCCTTTATCCAGCGTATCAAAATAATGTCGATATCTGCAAAACAGCCACATTCAGCCAGAGCTTCCGGCTCATACCCAGAAAGTATCCTTTCTGCATCCAGTACCCCTGCCACATAAGATGACAGTTCATCATATTTATCCTGGTATAAAACATTATTCATCAAGTTATCCATAAATGCGATAATATTACCAGATTTATAAGAAACAAATCCTTTCCATCCCTTCGGAAGTTCAGTATTGATATATCGTTCTGCATAAGTCACAAACAAACAAACCACAAAATTTTCCAAAGCTGGTGCAGGTGAGGAATATCCAAACTGCCGTTCTGCATATTTCCAAAATGATTCAAGTAAATCATATTTACGAAACTCTTCAATAAATCTGTTATCCTCTAAAGTATCATCTGTAAGTAATACCCGGACCACTTCATCAAAAGAGCAGGTATGTATCCTGCAAACTGCACTCATAAGCCCGATAAGGATATTATCCTCATTGAAATTCTCTATCTCTAAATCATAAAAACGCTGTGTTCTTTCTTTATTGCCAAAAAATTTAATATGCTTTTCAATAACAGGCTTATACTTTTCTTCTATACCAAGGTCAGATAACAAAAGTGATGCCCGGTCTGCATAAAATCTTTTAGAATAGAGCATTGTGTCTTCCAAATGGTTTTCAGATACTGGTGGTTTTGGAAAAGGTGCATATATCAGATAATTTGTCGTAGTATCCACCCTTTCTAAATAATACTTTGTATAAAACTGGTTCCCCTGCTCCAGTTTATATACTTTTGCATTGGCAAGCAAAATTCCATCAATATCATCAGAAAAGCTGCCCTTCTCGTCATACCAAAAAACGAGTTTACGTTCCTCACCTGTAAACTCCGCATTTAGCCTGTCTATAATCTGTTTTAGATTTAACTCTGCCATATATCCATACCTCCAAAAATACCAGATAGTTTACCATCCCTAAAATATCCCTCTGCATTACAATCATTTATAACGTCATTTAATCCGTGTCCTGCAAAAATCATATTTTCCAAATCATAAATCCCAACATTCTCTATGCTATTAAAAATAAATTTAGAATGCATAGTTACAATAATCTATATTTTAGCCAATACCTGGTATTTCTTTCCATCTTTTGCAGTTTGCACTTTTTCATAATTTACCTTGACACCATCATCTAAATCTATCTCAATTCTGGATAATGCTAAATGTCCAATCTTCTCATCATATTCCTGGCATTCTTTAAGCTGTTTTTGCAATTTTTCTTTACGTTTAGATGCTACTGTTACTTCTCTTGCATTTTTGCTATTATCAATCATATCCTGCATACGGTTAATTTCACTTTCATAAATTCGTTCCATACGGTGTAAGTAATCTATGCGTAAGTTTCCGGTTGTATCTGCATTATAACGGTGCATATAAATAAGCGCTTTAAAACCATTCAGCTTACCACTATTAAATAGCCAGTAAACGGGGCGTTTCTGATATACTTTCAAATGGTCAGTATAAAAATCTTTTAGAAAATAGTTACGTATAACTTCTCTTGCAGAATTGCCTTTATTCCCTAATGCTTTTGCAATAAAATCCAGATTTTCTTCTAAAGTTTCCCCACCATAGACAAACTTAACAAAATCTACAAACCTGTTTACAACATCATCTGAAAAATATTCTTCATCCGTAATTGGAATAATATTATCTGCATCTACCTTCCAACACTCTAACGGTTCTTTACCATCAACTGGTAAATAATAAAATGGTGTCCCCAGCTCCCCCAATGTATATTTCCCATCTAACTTGATATTAGCAATATCAGCAAATGTTCCACTATAATATTCATATATATCTTTTATATCTCCACCTGCAAACATCAATCCTTTTTGCTCTAAAGAATACCGCCCAAACATACATCCAACTGCATAGGAAATAAAACTGCGGATATCTCTTCCCATATCTGCCTTGCGGACAGTAATATCTTTATCTTTTACCTCTGGTGTTAATTCGTCTTGTAAGCCATAAATATCAATAAAAATACGGTTAAGTTCTTCCTCGTTGATTTTAAGTTGATTGAATCTTTGATAACACTGAGAATTCCAGTTATCATAAGCGTTTGAAATCTTGCTAATATCAGAGCTATGGTACATTGTATCTTCCATAATCTTATGTGGTGTAAAATTAGCGCACTGAACCAATGGATGACATTTAAAATCCCATGACGTTTCAAAAAAATCCCAGTCTTGTTTAGATAATAAAACATTTCTCTTCGCTAATTCACTAATTAATAATTCTTGACTTTCATTTTCACAAATGATAACTGGTATTTTCGCCATATCTCCAGCCATATAGTGCATAGTTTGACTAATTACGCCAAACAACTGATCCAATATTTTGGTGTTTACAAACGCCAACACATAATATATAGTCTCTGTTTCTATTGGATAAAATGTTGGTGCTTCTACATTAAATATACAACCTTCTGGTATATATCTTCCCGAAAAAGCTTTTGAGGTTGTATGTGACCAACTCACGCCTTCTCTAAAATAAAATTGGGGGTTTTTTATTATACTTGTTCCTGTGTAGGCTCGTAAATCTCTACCATTATTTTTAAAATTAACAACATATTCAAAATTTCCATACCACTTCCGATATGAGCCACCCTTAGGTTGCGGAAACCATTTTTCATTTATTTTTGTCAAATCATCTGATGGCAATGTGCCATATTTTATATTAGTATACTCAACTTCATACCAAAATCTCAAAAATAAATCGTTATTTCCAGTTTGCATTCCACTTCTAGAAGCGCCAATAGTATCTATGCTGCTACCTATCTTAAATGCACTCGAAAGGTTTTCACTTGCCCAATATGCCACTGGGTTTCCTGGAATTTTCGCAAAATTTCCTTGCACTGCCATATAACGGTTTTCTCCTGCAAGAAACATCTCTTCCTTGCCTTTCTGTGTTGTTGGTTCAATCAGTCTGCAATATGTCCCTTTGTATTCCGCAATATGGCTTTTCCTTATTACAAAACTGGTAGTCTGTACCACTTCCCCACCAATTTCTTCAAACGCCCTCGCACCCAGATGTGCCATATTTACAGTATCTGTCCTCTGTAGTTTTACACGTAATTTTTCAAAGCTGGATAAAAACATCCATGCATGCTGTGTAATCATAGCCTGATATCTATTTTCACCAAGCATTTTACCACATCTTTCAATAAATACCGCAAACAGGTCGCTTTTACTATCAGGATAATTCTTTTTTACATATTTATTTAATTTTTCACCTCCGTTTGAAATTCCCATATATGGCGGATTTGTCACTACAACATCATACCTGTGTGAAAGAATTTTAGCCTGTTTTGCCAACGCTGGCACAATCTGGCTGCACTCCATATACCAGCCAGCCATAATAACATTTTCAAATGCAGCTTCTGCTGCCTGCTCCCATGCTTTCATAAATCCATCATAATCATACTTCTTAACATCAATGATAGAACCATATTCTTTAGCATCCACAAAAGTATGTAATAAATACTGCAAAGTTTCCCTGTGCTCCCCACTAAGCAGTGAATCCCCCATATCCTTGTCATACTGTATGCCATTACTTTCCTGTATTGCACACAAATTTGGCTCTGTTCCAAGAGCCAGAAACCTTCTGTTATAGGAGCGTGCTTTCATCATAATTGCAAAGTATGCAAGCTGGAACGCACGGTCATCTATATCAATACCATAAATATTATTTTCTACAATACTCTTAACAGCATCCCTCCTGCTGTACCCATAGCTTTCATATATCTGTATTAAAACATCGAATGCATACACAAGTATATGCCCGCTCCCCATACATGGGTCAATTATTTTAATTTCTTCAGGCTTAATATTTTTATATTCTTCCCGGATAGCTTTTAACTGTTCCTCCACATCTGCTTCCTGCCTTGCCTCATCCAGATAGTATACCCACTGTTTTTTCAACTCATCATCTTTATGCCCTTCTAACCACAGCCTGCCAACACTGTTTTCTACCATATAGCGTACAATCCAGTCTGGTGTAAAAAGCTGGGTAGCTGCCGGAATACGTTCCTTTGTAATTTTTATATTCTTTTTCAGCAACGCAAATGTATCATTTTTAGGCTCTGTATTGTAATACTGGTACATCCATCCAATGATTTCTACCTGTCCGGTTGGTTTTCCATCCTCCCCAATATTACTAATATTGAAATCTTCTTCCTTAATATCATGTGTCAGATGGTACACAATACCATCCTGGTCTGTAACAGAAACATTCAATAAAAGTTCTGTATAATCAAATGTCTTTTCAAATAATTTTGGCAAATATGCATTTAATTCATTACATTGTTTAATAAAAAGGAAACGGAAAAGCGCATCCACCTGGTTTTCATTTTTCAACTGCAAAATATTTTCTGTTTCTTGTTGTGTAAATCCGATTCCAGCATCAAACGGCATTGTTACCAAATCTGGTTCCAGTTTTCCACTTTCAGAAGACAACACCCGGATATGTGCTGGCATATAGTCATTAATCTCCATAAACCGGATTGCAATAAGGCGGTTGAACCATGTATATGCCACTTCTTCAATAACATTATGGTATGCATCCTTATACCCTGTCTGTGACGCCTTTTTTTGTATTACGCTTACCAGTCCCCTGCGCTGCCTGGTTTCTTCCCCATGAATAGTATATGGCTCTTTTGTACCAATATCATAAAATTCAGTATCCTGTGCAGACTGGGGCAATGCATCCCTGATACCTTCCTCTGTTATACCTAATAATCCTGCTTTATATGTAATGTCTGCAATCAGTTTATTTCTCGCCCATATAGAGAAATTCCTTATGGCTGTCTTATCCATATTAACACTCCTAAAATTCAATATTTAAAATAGTATCTGCATCCAGTTCATTTACTAATTTTACCCGGAGCTCATTTATATAACGTTCTACATCTTCTTTATTTTCGATATGCCATGATGAAGTTCTGGCTATTTTTTTAAATGAGATATTTTTTACTTGTTTGCACTGGTATCCATTCTCTTCTGCAACCCTGATTACCTGCTGCTCTATTAAATCTGTATCATACTGTCCGTTTTCCCTTGCCTCTGTTTCAAGTTTCTTTCTGGCTTCTTCCGCTTTTTTTATAGCAATTTCCCGGTCTGACTTATCCATTTCATTTAAAAGACGGATTTTTAAAGTTTCTGCCCTGTCAGCATAACCTCTCAATGTAGATACATTCGTACAGCTGTTTGCTCCATCTTCAATCTCATCAAACAATTCAATATATCTGTTCCTCTTACTTTCTTTATACTCTTTTGTATTTAATATTTCAAATACTCTCTTTTTAGATTCTGAAACAGAATCAAGCACAGGTACAAGCTGCTCATCCAAAATTCCTGAATATATATCTGTAAACTGTTCCAAAAGCTCCGGAAGTTTTGGAATATCTGCAAATGGCTTATCCTTCTTTATAACTGCCCGGATTGCATCTACAACATTCTCCAGCCCAGTATCAACTATATAAGTTTTACTGTCATCATATTTTTCCAAATACAACAACGCCTTATCAAAAATATTTTTCTGTTCTCCTGCAAAAAATGCTTTAACTGGTTCATAATCTTCTGCAAAATCAAGCAAATCATCCTGGCTTTTTGATACTGTCTGGAAAAATTCTGCCGGGGAATGTTTCTGGACAATACCAGACATTATTCCAATACCCTCTTCAATCACTTTTAACCCTGGATACTTTACTCCATCATAATACCTTTTTATATCTTTAAGTTCTGTAACAAGCTTATTTGCAAAGGTTATAAAGAAATTCATTACCACATCTTCATCATCAGACGGGCTGCTGGAATGAAATAGTTCTTTTAAAATATCACGTACTGCCTTTTTATCCTTACCAGATACACGGACACGCTCCTCCATCATCAGCTTTTCTACAAAAGCCTTTTTTGTAATATAATTTATAATTTCCTCTACATCCTTATCCATCATAGCAACGCCTGAACCATTAATAAAGAAAGAAACATCCCCTCTTTTAAACAGTTTTGCTACAAGCCACTGGACATCATCTTCTACATACCCATAAGGGGCTTTCATAAACCTGTCTTTTATAGATTTCATAGATGTTTTTATATGCATCCGGCTATTTCCTGCAATGTATTGTAATATATCATCAAGTGCATGGATATTAGGCTCTGTACCTCCTTCTAAGCTAAGCATAATCTGGCTGCCTGTTTTTAAGAGTTTTCTAATGTCATTCTCTCCCATAGCAGTATCAATGTAATCCAGCTTGTGGTAAACTGTTTTGACTAATCTGCGAAGAGCTTCACTGATTCTTGCCGGCACATCTTTTACATTAATCTGTGCCTTGTCACCATTTACATAGATACTGGCATTTTTTAAAGCCTCTGTCAGAAAAAGCTTAGCATTACTGTTACGATCTCTCATTTCCAGTCTTTTTGCTTCTTTGATGTTCTCATAATTGGACAATGCAGATGTTGTATTTAAACGTAAGAATTTTTCAATCTTAAGGTACCTTTGTATTTCATCCATAAATGCACGGTTATCTGGAAGAAGTATTAGTATCTCCCTGCCCTGTCCGGATATCATTCTAAGAGTTGTTTCATCTGTACCATAATCAGATGCCGAAGTAAGTATTCGCACCCCAATGTCAAAATTTTGTGCAGATTTATAAAACCTGTCATCCACAGCCTTGTTAAAGTTAAAAGAATATCTGCCATTGAATAAAGGATATTTATATTTCTTATCTTCAAAAATATCATCGAAAACCATTTCTGATACTTTATTGATAATCTCTGCCATCTCTATATTCTGGCTTTCAATTTCTCTGTTGATTTCCTGTTCCTCATCAGTAAGGAATATATAAATATCTTCATTTTTCTGTACAAGGTTTTGTACAAGGTTCTGGTGAATTAATACTTTCAATGCATCTTCTACTTTTTCCTTCAGCGCAATTCTGTCATCATCAATGCTTTCTGCCATCAGGCTTGTAATATTGCCAATATTTGCTGTTACAACCTTATCAACATATTTAATCATAAAAAGTACTTTAAGTACATTGACAGCAAATACTTTTTCATTATGCCCTGGATTAATAGTATCATTTTCATATGCCCTGATAATCACTCCACGGTGACTGTGGTCTAAAAAGTTTTCCAGCGCATCATAAAAAGCATAAAATGGAATAATTGTACCTGTTTCATTTTCTTTATATTCCATTGCTGCTTCTTTAAACATTGCCAGCATAGAACGTTCTCCTTCTGACAGATGTTTTCCAGATGCACCATGGGTACGGATGGATGTCAATACACTAGCAAGCAAATTAAACTGGTATGGTACAAATGGATATACGCATGTAAAATCATTTTCATCTGCATACAGTTTCTTTTCCACACCATCATTAAATGTAATTAAGTTCTTAATAATAGTTGTTTTCTGGCCATATAACAAACGTAAAGTCTGTGCAGGAGTTTCTTTTTTTTCCAGGATTCTTTTCTTAATAACCTCATCTACATTTGCAGAGGATAATGATAATCTTGTATCAAAACGTCCCTGGATTTTAGAGAAATCATTACCCTTTACCCTTGTCACAGAATCAATGTCCTGCTGGCTGGTTACAATAATCCATACCTTGCCCATACATTCCTTGCCAAGCTCTTCTGTTATGGTCTGTAAATTTAACATCAGCTGTGAATCTTCTCCAATATACTGTCCAATTTCATCAACAAGGAAAACAACATGATGGTTATTATCTTTATGGTTAATATATGCTTTGACACGCTTTGCAAAATCCTCAATACTAATCTGGTATGGTTCAACTGCTTTTTCACACCAGTTACGTGAAGCTGCCTCACTCATAAAACCCATTCCAGTAAGAACTTCCACAACATCATCCTGAATAAAATCAAAGTCCTGTCTGGAATCTTCCCATGCATCTCCATACAGTTCTTTAAATTTTTGTTTAAACTCCCCATACAGCCCTTCTTCTGTCAGTTTTCTTTCCAAATCTGCCAGAAAAGGCATTGTTCCACAAAATCCCTGCATTTCATTAAATACTCTTAAAAATACATTAACTATTGCGGCTTTATTCTGCTTGCTGCCCCCTTCACTTTTAGAATCAATATTAAAAAGCACAACATCCGTCTCCGTAGCAGCAGCCAGCTTCATATCTGCAATAGTCATCTGGTCTGCAATCTTTGGCTTGCCCCCTGTAATGCTGTCATCAACAAAATAATCAACAGCTTTTCTGCCGTCCACAGATTTATTTGCCAGCAAGTAAGAAAGAATTTTTAAGAAGTGTGATTTACCACTTCCAAAAAAACCAGAAATCCATACACCCATCTTGGGGGTAGTCCCAACAATACCCTTTTTATATGCAGAAAAAAAATCTGCAAAGTGTTTCTGCAATTCCTTAGTTACTACATATTCATCCAATTCCTGCGCCACATTTTCTGCCTCATCCTGTCCAACAATAATTACGCCCTGTATATCACGGTCAATATCCTTTTTAAACATTTCTTTAATTAACATTTGCCGTTATCCTCCTGATAAGTATTATTTTTCCATCCTTTTACAACTGACTGGATTTCTGTTGTCCTGTCTACCATACCAAGCGGAATGCACGGTAATAATTGTCCTCTGGATATTCATTAAATATAATTAACTCCTGTTCAGTATAAGTACCCGGATAAAATAAAACCATAGGTACACTGGCAAAGCCCTTGGGCATATTATAGAGAACTTTATTAAACACTTCTGGAGCTTGCAGCAATGGAAAACACTTTCCAGTCCCTGTCAGAAATACTACTGCATTTTTTGGTGTGTTTTCTGAAATATATTTAACTAACAGGTTTTCTTTATCAGTAATTTTTAATGTATGCCGGATAGCATCCTGCAATCTCCTTATGCCATGTCTTTCTTCCTGTATATAACACTTTTCCATAAAGTTCTTACTTTGCAGATGGTCTATAATTAAATCATATAAATCATACACTACCAGTTGAAAGCCATCTGTACCTTGGAAATTCTTATTTTGCAAATATGATATCCTGCTTCTTACAGCCAGTTCATCTTCTGGTGCATAATCAAACACCCAGTAGCTGGTCTCATTCGCCTTTCCCTTTGCCTGTCTGAAAGATGGATTCTTTATCATTATTTCCATCTGGGCTAACCGTTCCTCAATATTTCCCATTATCTTACCCCCAAAAGAGCCTTTAATACTGGCTTCATGTTATTGTCTTCAAGCCATCCTTCCATATCTGGTTCTAATACCGGACGGAAAATTTTTCTTACATCCCTGCCTTTGTCTGTCATACCAGACTCAAATAAAAATGTCTTATAGTTTTTTCCTAATCTTGACAATGTAGCATCCGTCCATCCTGCCACCTTTTTACTTTGTAACTGCTTGTCCTTAAAGAAATTTTTTAAATCACTTGGCTTATACTCATTACATCCAATAATCATTTTCTCCCTTATTACCTCATACATAAAATCAAAAAATAATGTATCATTTGCCATAATTGCTGTTAAATTAAAGATTTTTTGTGTTGATATGTCTCCATTTAAAAACACTGGATAAAAACTATCCCCCAACGCTTTAATTCTTGATGACACCGTATTACAAATTTGTACCGCCCTCTCCTGTGTAGATGCTGCAAATATATTTTCATTTATACATAATTCTTTAATATCTCCAAAACTCTTTCCCTCAGACAACAGCCTTATCCCGTTACGGAATTCTATAAACCAAAAAGAATGTTTTACTGCTCCAGCACTATATTCCTTTCTTTGCATGCGTATATACACCTTTCCATTATGAATATTTGCTTTCATCTGATACATGGCATGAAAACGTTATTATATCTAAAATGTTATCTGCCATACAAATCATTTATCTGTTTTTTCTATTTTATTATAGCAAACCATACTAATAACCGCAATTATGAAGCAATATGAATTAAAACAAAGCCAGACAGTTTAGGAAAATCCTTTTACTTTCTGGCTTCCTTAATGTAACATTATTATAATACCATACCCCCATTCCATCAGCATTGCTGATATGCCTGATGTAATTGCTGTTGCCATGCTTGAGCCACTTTTATAATCATATCTGGCTGTCCTTTTTCTCTCTTCTTCCGTTGCAGGGTATATATTTCCAATTCTTGGAAGAGGCCCATATATTCCAATTCCTGGTGCTGCAAAATCTGGTTTTATCTTGCCATCCCTGGTAAATCCCCGGCTTGAGTTTATAGCAATACTGCCATTGGCCAGGTCATAGTACGATACTGAAACCAGGTTCTGGTTATTGCTTGGGTCACATAATGTTACATCAGGGTCAGGTTTCAGGAAATAAGTAGTATCCGCCAGGAAATTACTTATAGGCAGCCACATATCAAAAAATGCACTTCCCCTTGTTTCATTAAAAACCCGTATCTTCCATATTCCTTCAGACGGTGACTGGAAACGCATCTGTATGCACTCATCACCACTTTCATAAGCAAGCAGCCTGTATTCAATATATACAACAGTATTTTCCAGAATAAAATTAACCCTTCTTCTTTCTCCATATCTTGCAAAAGTTTTACCACTGTATTCACCACTTGGGGAAACTATTCCGACAGACATAACCTGGGGTGCATAATTCCATAATTCTAATGTAAAACCACTTGTACTTCCGGCGCGTATCTCTACTTCTGTATCACCACCTGCCTCTATCATTTCACTTCTGTAATGACGCCCTGAATTAGCTTCATTGCCGCATGATGTAACTACCCCTACACCATTAAAGTTGCCTATTTCAGCAAGCACATTTCCAAGAATTCCGCCATTTGTATGCCCGCCCTGGTTTGTTCCTAACCCTATGCATATAATAAGTGGTACATCCATCCTGGCAGCCTTATCTAATAAATAATCCACAGCAACCAGAATATCAGCTTCTGAATAAACAGGTTCATTTGTATCAATCTGGTAGAAACTTTTTAGTGTGCTTTTTGCTTCTTTACATTTTACAACACATATAGTAGAAAGTGGTGCTACACCTGCAAAATTATTTTCTTCTATAAGGCTTCCACATGCTACACCTGCAATAAATGTGCCATGCCCGTTTGTGTCTTTGCTAGGTACTATCTCCCAGGGTGATGTTGAATTTATTGCTTCATTTATTTCTTCATTATTGTATTCAACACCATATGTAAAACCTTCAGGTATTTTTCCATATTTTAATTTATCACAGCCCTCCTGGTTCTCTTCCATGCTTCCAGCCTCACATGGGTTAATAGCCTGGTCCCATAAAAAAGCAATCCTGCTGTTTCCGGCAGAGTCTAAAAAAGCGGGGAGTGTGTAATCTATCCCCGCTGGTGTATGATACAATATTATATATTATTTGCCCTGGCCATAATAAGCATTAGCACCATGTTTACGGTAATAATGCTTGTCCTGGAGTTCCTGTGGTGCTGGCTGTATACGTGGGTTAATTGTTTCCGCCCTGTATGCCATCTTTGCAACTTCTTCAAGGACTACTGAATTATGTACTGCCTCATGTGCATCCTTGCCCCATGCAAAAGGCCCATGGTTCTTACACAAAACTGCTGGTACTGCTACAGGGTCAAGCTTCCTTGCATTAAATTCATTAACAATAAGTATACCTGTATTAGTTTCATATGCCTCCTCAATCTCATCTTTATCCAGGCATCTTAAACATGGTACTTCCCCATAAATATAATCTGCATGTGTAGTACCATAACATGGAATACCTCTTCCTGCCTGTGCCCAGCTTGTAGCATATGATGAATGTGTATGCACAACACCACCTATATCTGCAAATGCTTTATACAGTTCAACATGTGTAGCAGTATCAGAAGAAGGGTTATATTTACCCTCAACCTTTTCACCTTTAAGGTTTACAAGCACCATATCATCAGGTGTCAGGCTGTCATATTCCACACCACTTGGCTTAATAGCGAAAATACCGCTTTCCCTGTCAATTTCGCTGACATTGCCCCATGTAAAAGTTACAAGGCCATACTTTGGAAGAAGCATATTTGCTTCATATACTCTTTTCTTTAACTCCTCTAACATAATTCCATACCCTCCTAAAATATATTGATACCACTAGTTTATATCAATTAGAAACCTTTGTAAAGATATTTATCCTCTTTCTTCCAGTTAAAATATAAATTATTAAACGCCTCATCCTGCCACATCTTTTATAAGCTTTAGCTGATATTTCCTGGATAAACTCCCTGGCAGTTTCTTCGTCATCTGTGCTTACATTATTATTTGAAAATGCTGCATACTGCAATATGCCAAATGCCCTTTCAGATGGAATATTTGCTGCTATTAAAGATATTTTGCCATAATATTCCATATCCTCCAGTTTTGAAATCCCTTTAAACCCACAGAATGCCAGATAATTATTTAGTAAATTAAAATACATTATTACTCTCTGGTTTGCTGTATCTGCATGGCGTATTCTTATGCCGGTTTTTATAAAGCCCGCCCTTATAAACAAAACTGGTGCAGATACAATTAATAATATTAACAATACAGCCAGGAGCTTTTTAAGGATTTTAAAAGTATTATCTCCAGAAGACCTGGAATTGTCTTTCTTTCCTTCAATATTATTATTCCCTTCTTCTGTTCCCGGGTCTTCTCCTATAATTATTTCTTCTTCTAAGCCTTCATTTCCTGGGTCTTCTTCATTTAATAATTCCCCGGGTTCTGTAGCAGCCGGAAGCATCTCTTGTGTTACATCCTCTGTATTTCCATCTATCCCAGGCTGTAACTCTGTACTGCTATTATAATTTTCATCTAAAATTGTATTAGTCATATCAAACGGAAGCCAGCCAAAGCCTGGTTTGTAAACTTCTGTCCAGGCATGTGCATTATAATCCTTTACATATGCAACATATTTTTCATTGCCTGATTTATCATATTCAACATTAAATTCAGAGGGCCTTATAAAATAACCAGAAACATATCTTGCAGGAATACCTTTCATTCTTAATAATACCGTACCTGCTGTAGCATAATGTTCACAGTAACCCCTTTTCTGGTTAAACAGGAAATATTCTATATATTCCTCACCTGCTGGCAGGGCATTAAGATGCTGGCTGTACTTTGTGTCCCTGCATATTGCATTTTTTACAGCAGCACATTGAAGCCCTGGGTCATTAAGAGTTACAATTCCATCTGCAAATGCTTTTAACCTGCTAAGCCCATATGGCACTTGTAAGTAATTAAGGTATACAAATGCCGTATACTCTTCATTATTTACCATTCCCCGGTCTTTAATTTCCTGGCTGTCTAAAGCCATTAAAGTTTTTATTAGCGCATCTGAAATATTATAATATATGGGCTTCCTGCCGTCTTTACTGGTATCATACATATAAGGCATAAATGTACCATTCCCTGTAAACTTCTGGTTCTTTATAATTTCCAGGCTAAAGCTGTCTATATTACCAGACCATGCCCATGCGGATATGTTAGCCGTTTCTATCCCAATAAATGTTTTAATGGATTTAACTGCTTCCTGGTTTATTTTTGTTTCAGGTACAGGAGGTTTAGCTTCTTTAAAAGTTTTCCAGACCCCGTTCTCATATATATCTGATGAGAAATTTTTTATATAAATATTGTTTACTGGTTTCTGGCTTGTTTCTATACGCATTACAGACTTGCCCGTATGGTCTGGGGAATTATTATCAAGATAACCATCTGCCCCATTATTACCACGCTTTTTAAGGGTTTCGGCAAAAGAAACTATATCCTTTTCCATTTTGTGCTGCTTCTCCAGCATTCTTCCAGAATAGGTAAATATTTTCTGGCTTGTGGCACTTCCTGCTACAAGTGATATTGCAAAACATATAACAATCACAGCTATAAACAAACTATATCTTTCGGGCATTTGCCCTGAAAGATGCCTGTCCTGCCAGAAATTTTTCCTGCCGCCATGCATTTCAAGTTTCATGCTAAATAAAAGCCCTGATATCCCTGTTACAAGAAAAAATGATGCAAAAACTGATGGTGCTTTTCCATGAAACATTTCCATCCCAATTATAGAAACAACAGGAAGCATAAGCAAAAAATACCATTTCAGCCTTAAAACTGCTATTGCCATAATGGTAATTACCAGGAAAACTGCAAGCACCATTGCCAGTTTTTCATATACTGGCAGGCCTAACAGGCTGACACTTGTCCTTATCTTGTTAACACCTATCCCGCCAAGACCTTGATATAAATAATATTGTTTTTTAATATACTGGTACAATATGCCACATTCTGTTTCAAGGCGTTTATAATTACTTATAATAACTATTACAAACACCAGGTTAACCGCCAGTTTGCCAAGGTTATACCAGACATTATGGTTTGCCCATAATATACATGTAATAAAACTAAAAAACAAGATATTAAAAAACATTTTCCCAATATCACCTTTATAATTATACGCATCACAAAAAGATAAGTATAAGGCAAAGGCTGAAAAAGCCAGGAAAATGGAAATAAAAATAATATGTGTATATTTATTAATCCTGTCTTTTGACATAATCCCCCCTTATAATACTATTTCTGTTTTCCCTACCGAATTTTTCAAATCCTTATAATCATACTGGATTATTTTGTTTCCATCTGCAAATAATTCAAACTCTGTATTTATTGCAATATATGGAATATCCTTTTGTACGTTATATTGCCTTAAATACATATTATGAATCCATTCCACTCCCTTATCCTGGTTTTTCTTACTGGTAATTATATTTATTCCTTCCTGCACAAAACAATACGAATCACTTTCCTGCTTTACAATATATCTTGTAATACAATTATCATTTTTATTATACCAGCAGATATAATGTATACAGCCATTAGAAACCAGGCTTGTAGAAATTGATAAAACCGCCTGTATAAAACGTCTTTTCTTATAATCATTTTCTATCTTTCCTGGACATACAAAAAATAATGCTATACATGAAGAATTGCTGTATTTCTGCCTTGAAACCAGTCCATCAGATTTAGCAGATAATTTCCAGTGTATATTTTTAAAGCTGTCACCTGGGATATACTGCCTTATACCGCCATTTTCCATACTGTCTGGTGCTATAAAAGTATTTTGTGCATTGTCATTTTCATATATATTATCTTCTACAGACTGCGTTATAAAGACTGGCACTTTATACAATACAGGTATAACCATTACTGTATGTTCATATCTGTCATGTTTAAATACAGGAAGCCTTAATATTCCAAGATAATCCTCAACCCATGCTTTTTTTATGCTGAATTCTATGTTTCCTGGTATTCTGGCATTGTAATAACAGTTTGTAATTGTAGAGCTTCCAGCATCTGCACTTACATAAAACCTGGTAACTTCTTTTTTGCCTGTGTAAGAATTAAAACTTTTTATATAAATCCCTATTCTTCCTGTTGGAATTATACCTCTGCTATTCAATATAATTTCTACATTAATTTCTTTTCCAGCCTGTACAACACTTTCCGGTGTATTTATTGAAATATCTGTCCAGTATATACTTATAATATTTAATACAACAAGAAAAAGCAGTGCAAATATCCCCCCATAGAAAATATTTAAAAATGCACTATTCCGGTATATTAATGCTAAGTATATGCTTATTGCCAGTAAGATGGCATATAATATCAACCGCTTCATTATTTATCTCCAATTAGATAATACTTTTTACAGACCGTGGCTTTTTAACTTTGTTTTTTATCTGTCCAAGAATTTCTTCTGCACCAGACTTTGCTATACGTGCTTTAGAAGAAAGCACTATACGGTGTGCCGCAACAGCATTAAATATACCTTCTGTATCATCTGGCACTACATAGTCTCTTCCATTAAGAAATGCTGCTGCTTTGGACATACTGGCAAGTGCAATAGTCCCCCTTGGGCTTAAGCCAAGCTCTATCATAGGATGTACCCTTGTTTCCCTGGAAAGCAGGCATATATATTTATACACTTCATCCTTAATATATACATTATTAACAGCCCTGCGTATATTTAAAAGTTCCTCCCCGTCAATAACCTTTTCAACAAGATTAATTAAATTATTGCTTTTACCTTTTGCTATTGCAATTTCATCTTCGAGTGACGGATATCCAATTGAAAGACAAACCATAAACCTGTCAAGCTGGGATTCTGGCAGAAGCTGTGTGCCTGTACTTCCAGCAGGGTTTTGTGTAGCTATTACTATAAAAGGCGCAGGAACGTCCCTTGTTACACCATCTACAGTTACACATCCTTCTTCCATAACCTGCAATAATGCGGACTGTGTTTTAGGTGATGTCCTGTTTATTTCATCACCAAGAAAAAGGTTACACATCACTGTACCTGGCTGGTAATAAAAATGCCCGTCCTCTTTATTATACATTGTAAATCCAAGTATATCAGATGGCATTACATCAGGCGTAAATTGTGTACGCTTATTTTCAAGTGCCATTGCCTTTGCAAATGCTATAGCAAGTGTTGTCTTGCCGACTCCTGGAATATCATCAACCAGTATATGCCCTCCTGCAAGTATGGCAGCCATAATAAGATGTATGCAGTTTTCCTTTCCGATTATTGCTTTTTTAACTTCCTGCATTACTCCTAATGCCTCATTATAATATTTTTCATTTTCCATATTACCCTCCCAGACAAACACCATCCCCCGTATCAATAAAACCTACCATTACACCATTTCCATACAGGCTAAGGGCAGGCTGTCTCTGTACTCTGGCAACACCTGTTGTTTCAAGCATCTGTGAGGAAGACATAAGCCCATAACAGTGTGGTACTATATATGCCCCGCCGTTTACATCACTTTGTACTTCCTTTCCAGAATAATAAGCAATTGCGTATTTATTGGTTACAAAATGGAAACAGTCATTGCCAAACTGTCTTTCTAAAAAACCTGGAAACCCTGCGTATTCTACAATATAATCCTGGTAATCTTCAGAATAAACCCTGTTAATGCATCCAGTATCCATAAATTCCCCATTTCTGCATATTAAAATGCCAGATTATTTAGCTTATTTATAATATATGCAAAAATAAATACTCAGTTACACATCCCCTTCTGTTGCTGCCAGTTCTGGTATATCCCTCTGTGTAAGGATTTTTGCTTCACCACTTCCACGCATTTCTATCTTAGGCGCACCACAGTTATTAATATAATCCTCTGTAATTGTAACCCTTCCTATTAAATCATCCTTTGGTATCTCAAACATTATATCAAGCATAAATTCTTCTATAACTGCCCTTAATGCACGTGCACCTGTCTTTTTTTCTATAGCCTTTTTAGCAACTGTCTTTACTGCTTCATCATCAAATATAAGGTCTACTTCATCAAGTGCAAGAAGTTTTTTATACTGCTTTAATATAGCATTTTTAGGCTGTGTGAGAATTTGTACCAGCATGTCCTCCGTCATTGCCTGCAATGCAAATACTACTGGAAGCCTGCCAAGAAATTCCGGTATCATTCCAAATTCACGTAAATCCTCTGTTGTTACTTTTTGTAAAAGATTTTCGTCCTTATCATATTTATCTTTAAGTTCTGCATTAAAACCGATAGAAGACTGTTTATTAAGCCTGTTCCTGATAATTTTTTCAAGTCCGGGAAATGCCCCTCCGCATATAAAAAGAATATTCCTTGTATTAATAGTAGTAAGTGGAACCATTGCATTTTTACTTCCTGCACCAACAGGGACTTCCACATCACTTCCTTCAAGCAGCTTAAGCATACCCTGCTGTACCGATTCACCACTTACGTCCCTGCTGTTTGTATTGCGTTTCTTTGCTATCTTATCTATTTCATCTATAAAAATAATGCCATGTTCTGCTTTTTCAACATCATTGTCTGCTGCTGCAAGCAGTTTTGATAAAACACTCTCTACATCATCACCTATATAACCTGCTTCTGTAAGGGAAGTGGCATCAGTTATTGCAAGTGGCACTTGCAGTATTTTTGCAAGTGTTTTTACAAGATATGTTTTACCACATCCTGTAGGGCCTGTCATAAGCATATTTGACTTTTCTATTTCCACATCATCCTGTTCCATATTATCTGTAAGCACACGTTTATAGTGGTTATAAACTGCAACAGACATTACTTTCTTGGCATGTTCCTGGCCTACTATATATTCATCCAGTTTGCCCTTTATAACATGCGGCGCTGGAAGATGCTTTATATCAAACACTTCTTCCTGTACCTTTTTCTTTTCAGTTCCAGGCTTTTTCTTCTTAAGCTTCTGGCGCTTTGGCACACTTTCCTGCATATTGCCTACACCACCGCTGAACATATCCATGTATGGCATACCCTGGAAGCCATTTAAATTAATATTGCCCATAGAGTTAAATGTCTTCTGCATACAGTCACTACATATACAGATATTGTTAGGAATATGAATCATCTTGCCCGCTTTGCTCTCTGGCCTTCTGCATATAAAACAGACATCTTCATAATCTTTATCATCATTATTGCTATTGTTATTATTGTTAATGTCCTCTGACATAATAATCCTCCATTCCTGCTATATAAAACCCACAAAATACGTACACAATTAGATTACCCCAATAATACCATCCACGTCAACTCTATAATAAGAAAATTTTATAATATTTGTTACTATTCAGGCTTTAGGGTATAAAAATAAATAATTTTTGCCAAAACA
>CAJUPJ010000029.1 GCA_910588655.1 uncultured Lachnospiraceae bacterium
AATTTTCCTTTAAAGCATATTTTTTAGGCATTTTTTGCTTAAGTTCGCACTTATGCTGACATTCCCCCACTGCTTTTTCCAGATTTTCCATTCTGTCGATTGCCTGGTCCACCTTATTTTTAATGGCATCCAGCTTTTTCCTCATGCCGGTTACCTGCGTGATTTTATAAAGCGCCCTCTTACCCTTCCGCTTTGCCGCATCCACAACCTTTCCTGCCTTATTGCAGATTTTCTCCTTTAACTGTGTAACCTGCTGTTTGAGGGAAGCACACTGTTTCTGCATGGCATCTGCCGCTTTTTTCAGGCTGTCCTTTACATGCTTTGATATGGTGTCCTCTTTCATGGACACCAGTTCCTGCCGAACGGATTTGAGTTCTTCCGTCATGGAACTTATCTGCTTTTCCAGTGTTCCCACATAATCACACATCTGTTTGACCTGCTCCGCCTGTGCGTTCATCTGGTTATTTGCCAGCAGCTCCAATAATTCCACAATGCGGCTGTCATTGCTAATCGCCTGTCCTTCTGCCAATCCCATCTCTCCTTTTATCATTGCACCGGAATCGGGGAAACAAGCGCTCCCCGGCTCCGGCATATTATTTTTTTATAAATCCCGTGCGAAAAACGCCAGTTTTGCGTTCTTCATAGAGGAAACACAGCCTTTCTTTGGCAGTGTTTTCCTTTAGAAAGACTTTTCCTTAGGTGCGGCAGTAGTTTTTCCTGACGAGGTATTTTCGAGTCTGGAAAAACTTCGCACCTTGTTATCTGGTCGGCAGATTCATATCCGGGAAGTCCTGCCCCGGCATGAATCCTTCCTCCTGCCCCCTGATCTGTTCCTGCACTTCCGCCACTGACTTTTCATAAGCATCCGTCAGCAGGGCATTCAGTTTCCCACGGAACTCCGCCGTAACAGGAAAACAGATGTCACGGTACACACTGCGGTTATTCTCGTCTATCTGGTTCGTCTTGTAGGAAGGCATGGAAACAAACAGGCCGTTCTTCCCCATGATAAGGCTGATATTGCTGACGGCAAAACAGTCGGCAATATACATCCGGGCAAGCCCCCGGATGCTGCTGTTCTCCTTTTCAAAAGGCGTGACCGCCACGGTAAAGGGCAGCTCCTTATCCTGTTCATCCCCTACAAGGTATTTATTCTGTTTTGTCTGCTGTAAATTCTCCAGTGCAAGGAGAATATTTGCCTCCAGCTCTTCGCGGAACTCCTTTGTGGTCGGGTAGCAGATATCTTTCCTCTCCCCATCCCCGCTTTTGCGTAATGCGGCATGGAAATATACAGATGGTCATCCCGGCCTGCCAGAATCGTGATGTTGCTGACCTTGAAACTGTCACCAAACACAACCGACGCATAGCCCCTTACATTGCTGTTTGCTGCCTTAACTTCCCCTACGGTAATCTCATACTTCATATTTTCCTCCATTCCTGCATACACCTGTATGCGTCTGCCGGTTTTTCCGGCTGCTGCCCACAAAACTGCCGTGTGCCGTTACTGCCATATTTACTACGCAGAGACACAAAGCATATTATGGTTATTTATGGGTTACTGTCATTCCCTCCGGGCATCCCCCATACGCACCAACTTAATTATACTTCCATATTAATCCAATTTCTGGTATAATTATACAGAGGTGAAAAATATGGAGATAAAAGAATTAATTGATTTATTACCAGAAGATTATGAAAAAGAATGCTATGAAAAGAAAGCAATCAGGAGAAAACGAACGATAAAAAATCCATTAGATTTACTGATATTGCTGTTGTATTACCTTTATGATAATCATTCCCTGGTTGATGTAAGCCAATTTGCAGTCTTAAAAAATACAGGGAACATAAGTGATACAGCATTGATAAAAAAATTTATCCAATGCAAAGACTGGATTATATGGTTACTATCAAAAATGACACCAAATGAAATCATCCACTATAAGAAACCAGCAGAACTGGAACCCTGTCATGTGATAGCTGTGGATGCTTCCGGCATTGTTCAAAAAGGAGCAGTAAAAAAACATGGCATTTACATTATGGAGTTGATTTGTTTTCACTAACCTGCAACCAATTCAAATTAACAGAACAATCTACAGGAGAAAGCCTTAAAAATTTTGAAATAAAAGAAAAAGACCTCATCATAGCAGACCGTGCCTATGGAACCGTTACAAGCACCGGGCATTGTCTTAAGGGTGGCGGGGATTTCATTATCAGGATAAAAAATAAGCCATTTAACATGTATGACGGGCAGGGAAAAAAGATCCTTCTTCCGGACTGGCTGAAAACCCTTGGCAGCGAAGCTGGGGAGATCAGCGTTTATATCAAAAGCAGTGACAAAAAATTGGTTCCATTGAGGATATGTGCAAGAAAGAAAACGGAAGAAGAAATAGCAATCGGAGAAAAACGGTTAAAAAGGCTGGAAAGCAAAAGACAGATAACTTATAGTGATGATACCAAATTTACACATCAATTTATGTTTGTAATTACTTCTATTCCTGCCTCAGTTTCCGCAGAGAAAGTACTGGAATTTTATCGTTTGCGTTGGCAGGTGGAACTTGTATTTAAAAGATATAAACCGTTACCTGGCTTAGGAAATATGCCTGCAAAAACAAAAGAATCCAGCGGAGTGTGGTTAAACGGAAAAATGTTTTTGGCACTTTTAATAGAGAAATATCTTGGGGATATTGATTTTCCCCCTCCTGGAACATCCGGACAGAGGCGGTGTGTGTGGAAAGAGATGAAATTGGTGTCCTTTTTGATTTATATAATGTTGCTTCCAGATAAGGAAACTATTTTTTCTCACGATTTTTTAGAATTATCTAAAAATGCTTTTATTGAAAAACGCAAAAAAAACCGACAGCAACTTTGTCAATTTCCCTAAAGTTGGTGCGCATGGTGCGCCGCCACCACAGAATATAAATGGCATTACATCAGGGTTATACCCAAATTCCCTTATATGGTGGTATATCTGCCTGCAATATCCTGATAATTTATTTACCACAATGTCCTGGTACTTTTCTGGCAGGCTGCCGCCACCATTAATTAAAAACTGCTGTATCTGTGCTTCGTCAGCCTCACCGTTCAGCTGCCTTACATACTCCCTGTTAATCTGCTGTATACAGGTAATAACCCCATGTGGCAGTGTAACACACCTTGATTCATCAGGGTCACGGTTTACAACAGGCATGACATCAAGTGTCCATGAGCCAAGGTCTACAGCAGTTACCATATCCGGGTACTTGTAAAGCCTGTCAGCCACTGCGCCATAACACTGGGGATATACAGAAACCCTTTCTATTACTGCACTGAATTTTTCACCTTCAAAAACAAATAAAACTTCTTTCTCTTTTGAAAGATAACGGATAAACCCTTCCTTTTCTGCACCAAACCTTGCCAGCGGAAGCCCTGCTGCAATTAACACCCTGGCACTGTATTTTTTTCTCGCCTTTAATTCCTTTGCCAGTGCCGCAAGTGTCAGCAGGTAATAATTATTGTCCTGCACTTTGTTTTCCTTTACTTCAAGACGTTTCCCGCCAATTTTATAAAACTTCCCTTTATAACCAAGGATATTTTCTTTCATTGCAGGCTCTGTTGTTATCTCTTTTACACCTGATGTAAAACAGAACCTGCTTGTTTTCATTCCAGACCAGCCGTGGTCAATCCCTATTACTTCAATATGCCTGTCCATTATGTTTATACCCTCCTGCCTTTCCATGTTACAATGTCTTTTATAACCTTTTCTTTTACATACAAAAACAGGGCTGCCCCTGGCAACAGGTAAAACCTGTAAAAAGCCAGTACAGCCCTGGAAGATTATTATAAACCTGCCGGCCTGCCCGTAATTAATACAGACCCTGCCACACTGGGCATACAGCAGAGCCTGGACCTGCCAGAGTTTTTACAAAACGGGCTGCCGTAGATTATATAATTGCCAAATCTGTAAAAATAAGTTATATTATACTTATAGGTTTATTTTTACAAATGTCTGAATTTTCTTTTTATTCAATATTTTAATTTAAAACAGGCCTGTCCTTACAAAAAATATGAATAAAAATATTATTTTTTATAGGACTGGTATTAGTGGAATCCCTTTTATTTACTGGCTTCCTGCTAATGTAACCTTATTATAACACCATACCCCCATTCCATCAATAATGCTGCACTTCCTGTTACGAATGGCGCTGCTATTGATGTGCCTGTGTTTGAAGAATACCTGCCTCCTGGTGCTGCACTTATTATATCAACGCCAGGTGCAACAAGTGTTGGCACATACCTTCCATCTGTTGTATTCCCTCTTCCCGAAAATGAAGCCATACTGCTGGTTGCAGCATTGTAAGCACCAACTGTTATTACATTTCTTGCTGCTGCCGGTATTGTGATGGTAGTATCAGGTGATGGTGAAAGAAAACCTGTTGAAAGCCCTATTACTTCTATTGTTGGCAGCCACATGTTTAAAATTCCATACCTGATGTCTGAAGGCTCTAAGCCAATATTCCATACCCCTGGCATTATATACTGCCCGTTTCTTGCAGGCATCCACTGTATAAATATTCCCTGTGATATTGTGTAAGGTGAGGGCTCACCATAAAACACTACTATCCTGCTGTTTCCTGTTATATACGTGTCTGCTTTTCCAGCCTGGTAATTTAAGCTTACCTGGCTTCCATCTGGTGCATTTATATTAATCCTGAATTCATCCTGGTAATGTTTCCATATCTGTAATTGTATATTTAATTCATTTTCAGCAATGGCAAATGATACCATCTGGCTGCTGCCATTTTCAAGCCTTACAGAAGCATGGTGTCTTGCATCCCCTTCATTTCCTGATGCAACGACTACCACATTTTTCCATATTCCTTTAATATCTGCTATATAATTTTCAAAAAGCGAATTGCCATCATGCGGACCGTCATTATTGCCAAAACTTAAGTTTATTGCTACTGGCATATTTAATACAATTGATTTTCTTACTACATAATCAATTGCTTCTATAATCTCTGTTGTTAATGCAAATGAACTTCCCTGTTTGCCAAGTTTTACTACTATAAGGCTGCTTTCTGGTGCAACACCCCTGTACCTGCCGCCTGGTGAAGCTGCGCCATTCCCTGATGCAACACCTGCAACAGCCGTGCCATGCCCACTTCCCCTGTCAGAAACTGGCACTATTTTAAGGCTTGAAGCTATATCAGGCTGTGCAAGTGCCTCATCTATATCTTCCTTGCTGTATTCCGCTCCCTGTGTATATCCGGCAGGTATTCTGCCATATGTATCTTCTGTTTTTGCACTCTGGTCCCATAAATATAAAATCCTTGTAGTTCCATCACTGTTCCTGAAACCTGGATGCGTATAATCTATTCCTGAATCAATTATTGCTACAAGTACACCATTGCCTTTAAGCCCTGGCATACCACCTGTAATGCCAGAACCTTCCTGTACAGAATTAATACAGGAAACTGCCCTTCCATTGTTTACGTTATAATATACCTCTCTTGGTTTTTCAACATACACTATTCCCTGTGTATCTGCAAGGGCATCCAGTTCACTGGCTGGTACGCTTACAACTGCATAATTATTAAAAAGCCCTGTATATGCTATACCCCTTATTCCACTTAATATAATATCCAAATCCCCATAATATTTTACAATTACACGCCACCTGTCCTCTGCTTCATCATATCCTGCACCCTGGTTACTATTCCCCATATCAATCCTTTCTAAGGCTAATCCTGGTACTGCCAGGCAGCCGCCCTTTAATAAATATATTCACTCCTATTTTATTCTGGCAGCCGTTATCCTATAACATACAAATATAATGAATAACTATAAACCTTATGAATATAATATATAAATATCTCCTGGGAGTCCCATAATGTCTAATTGTACTAACCTGTATTTTTTATCAACTATTGCTTGCAAGCTTTCAGAATGTATGGATAATGAAGAAATAGAAAAACTGGCATCTGACCTGGTCGTTTTAGGTTATATGCTGGAAAATATCCAGCATACATCAAGCACAACATGCCCCGTTAATTATTTTTCCAGCTTTTCAGAATAAAGTATAATTAAAAAACAGAGGGTATGCCATGCCGCCAATGGTATTGGTATACCCTCTGGATAATTAGATACACTCTTTATTTGTATAAACCTTCTTTACATTTTCTGGTTATAGTATAAGGATGAAATAATATAAATAAAGACACTTAATGCAATTATACACATTAAAGTAATTATAACAGGTGCATTTGCATATCCCATAAAACAGAGTAAAAAAAGTGCACTGCTTAAAAGAACTGTCTGTATTAAAAATGCTAAATTACCAGCTTTTCCTGAAATAATCTCTGACATTTCATCATTTTCACCAATCATTGCATTTTTATCTTTTGCCATACAATAAGTTGCAGCTGTGATAATTAAAAATATAATTCCAATAATTAAAAAACCAATGTATGCAATATCTGCCCTTGGTATCTGTGGCATGTCATCACGCATTATAAGCATCAATAAAGCACCAGCCAGAAAAATAATTCCAAGTGCTGCCCATACAGCAGAAACTGCTTTATATTTACGTTCCATAAATGTTTTCATAGATTTTCCTCCTGATAAATAAATATTTCTTCAATAGATAAACCAAAATAATGTGCAAGTTTAAATGCCAGGATAAGTGACGGGTTATATCTGCCATTTTCCAGTGAACCTATTGTCTGTCTTGAAACTTCCATTGCGGCTGCTAATTCCTCTTGTTTAATTCCTTTCTCCTTGCGTAATTCTTCTAAACGGTTTTTCACATTGCCCTCCTTTTATGTAAAGTTTCCTTTCCATAAAAGAATTATAACATATCTGTAAATAATGTCAAGTAAACTTTCCATTTTATAGATAAAAAATACAGGCATTTTACAGCCTGTATTTTAAAATAATATATGCCAGTCCCGGATTAATAAATATACATTATTCCCCGTCATTATTTATAAGCATTTCCGTTTCCTTTAATATAAGGTTTTTATTCCTCTTCCAGACATCTTTAAACTCACTGTTAGGCAGCGGACATGGTGATTTACCTATTTCAAGTGTTATGCTTGGAAGGTTTTTCTTATACATAACAAATTCACGGAGGTTTCCAACTGATTTGCCATCACCTTTATAACTGGCAGCACTTGTATACCCTGTTATATCACATGCAAGGCTGTACATTTCTGTAATGGTTTCTTTAAGCGGTCCTTCATAATCCCCAAAAACTATCGAACCTGTCGCATGGTAATTAATCTGTCCCACTACTGTTGTACTGCCTTTAAGCTTGTTAATCAAATCTACTATTGCCTTAGTTTCGGGCTCACTGCATTTTTTAGTCCCTGTATAGCCCTGGCTTCCACGCCTTCCCTGCCTTGGTGTATATTCATATGGATAGTTCTTATTAAGGTCTACACCCCTGGCGTTAGCTTTCCATAAAGATGGGTTGTCTGCCCCTGGCATCTTTAAAAGCTTTTTGCGGAGTGATTTATTTCTTATAGCACTAAAACCATACTGTGATATTGCTGCCCCGTCAGGATTTGCCATAGGCACATAATGTATAGCTACTTTGCTTAATACATCAGACACTTTTACCCCGTCAAGCTCTTCTCTATAATTCTGTAAGTAATATTCTATCTGTTTCATGCAAAGCTGTGAAGTCATATATTCCCTTGCATGTAATTCAGCTACAACAAGAATTGACTGGTCTGCATACTGGTTGCCAATCACAATGTCATAAATATTTCTTCCATCATGTGACTGTCCAATAATATTATATTTAAAACGGTTCCCATAAAGTTTTTCAAGAGCCTCTATATCACTAC
Source organism: uncultured Lachnospiraceae bacterium (assembly GCA_910588655.1). Classification (GTDB taxonomy): domain Bacteria; phylum Bacillota; class Clostridia; order Lachnospirales; family Lachnospiraceae; genus Butyribacter. Next base: position 7,827 of record CAJUPJ010000029.1, read on the forward strand.
AAAGTTCTTTATAACTATAATTCTGTATGGTTGTATTAATTTCATCCTTAATAAGAACCCCTATATATGTATTGCCTCCTGATATTTTTACTTTCTCGTTATTATATACAGGAACAATTTTATAGACATATTTTTTGCCTATTTTAACAGACTCATCCTTATATTTAGCCTTCTTTACTGTAGCAACTTTTTTAAAGCTGCCCTTTTTTATTTTTCTGTACACAATAAAACTTTTAGTACAATTCCCCCTTTTCCATGAAAGGTTTACTTTGCGTGTTGCAACCCTTTTATATAAAAGCTGGGAAACATTTCCAGGAATACATGCTGTAATATTTTCTGTTTTATCCATTACTTTTTTCTTGCCAAATATAGCTGTAATCCTGAATTTATAATATTTTCCTGTTTTAATCTGGACAGTGTGTTTTAATGATTTCGTTGTTTTTATTACTTTCCATTTCTTAGCACCCTGCTTCTTCTGCCACACTTTATATTTGCTTGCAGATTTCCTTTTTGCCCAGGATATAACAAGTTTATCCTTGCCTGCTTTCCTGGCAGAAATCTTAAAAGGTTTTTTATCCTTTACAGGACCTGGTGTAGCAGTTGGTACAGGTGTTGGTTTTGATGTTGGTGTTGGCGATGGTGATGGTGTTACTGCTGGTTCTTCTGTTATCCCTGGTGTTGGCGATGGTGTTATTACTGGTTCTTCTGTAGGGATAGCAGATGGTGTCACTGTTACAGACGGGCCAGTCGGCAGTACAGATGGTGTTACTGCTGGCAGTACAGTCTGTCCTGCTGGTGGTGTTTCTGCATCTGTTATATTAACCACGTCCTGCATGGCAGGATTTTTTCTTTCCATTTGCACATGCACACTTGTCCTGGCAGTTACAGGTGCTGGATTAACCATTGCCAGTAACAATGAGAACACAACCAAAAAACAAATTAACCTTTTGCTGGATTTTTCCATATACTTCCTCCGAATTTTTAACAAGGGTGTAATGTACTGCCTGCTATACAAAACAAGCACCATATATAACTACAAAACAATAATATATATGATGCCCCCTCTATTTTTATGAATAACTTTTTATAGTTATCCTGTCATTCTATATGCCAAGGATTTTCTCCACTTCCTTCTGCATATCTTCTGTTTCACATACTGTATTATGAAGTACAGGTGCTGAACGGATTTCTTCTACTGCTTTTGGGATAGCTGTCCCTGATATCCTGCTTAACTCATCAATAAGTGCAAAATCGTCCATACCTTTATATTTGCTGTCAATAGCACCCATTACACTAGTACCAAACTTATATGGGCTTGCTGTTGATGCAATTACAGTTACTGTACTATCTTTTGTTTTCTCCTTATAATCATGGTATACCGCAGATGCAACAGCAGTATGTGTATCCATTACATATCCTGTTTCTTCATATACCCTTCTGATTTCAGATGCTGTCTGTTCTTCACTAGCCCATCCGCTGGCAAAGTCCTCCAGCTTTGCTTTCATTTCCCTGGTAACTTCATACCTGCCTTTACTTGCAAGTGCATCCATCATACTGGCAGTTGCTTCTGGATTATCCCCTGCAATCCTGTACACCAGGCGTTCAAGGTTGCTTGAAACCAGTATATCCATAGATGGTGACGATGTAAGTACAAATTCACGGTTTTTATCATAAATCCCTGTTTCAAAGAAATCAAATAAAACTTTATTCTCATTAGATGCACAAACAAGCTTGCCAACTGGCACACCCATATTTTTAGCATAATAAGCAGCAAGTATATTGCCAAAATTGCCAGTAGGGACTACAAAATTAACCTGTTCACCAGGTTTTACTGCTCCATTTGAAAGCAGTTTTGCATATGAATAAACGTAATATACAACCTGCGGCACAAGACGTCCTATATTAATTGAGTTAGCAGAAGAAAACTGGTAGTTATGTTTCTTCATAGTTTCTGCCAGCTCTTTATTATTAAACATTGCCTTGACACCACTCTGTGCATCATCAAAATTCCCTGTTATGCCTATAACAGAAGTATTTGCACCTTTCTGTGTAACCATCTGCCTTTCCTGTATCCTGCTGACGCCATTCTTAGGATAAAATACAATTATTCTTGTCCCGGGCACATCTGCAAATCCTGCAAGTGCTGCTTTGCCAGTATCACCTGATGTAGCAGTAAGAATTACAATTTCACCACTGGCATTATTCTTCTTTGCTGAAACTGTAAGAAGATGTGGCAGTATGGAAAGCGCCATATCCTTAAATGCTATTGTAGCACCGTGGAACAGTTCAAGGTAATAAACCCCTGCCTTCTCTGTTAATGGAGCAATTTCACAAGTATCAAACTTATTATCATATGCCTTGTCAATACATGATTTTAATTCTTCCTCTGTAAAATCAGTTAAAAACAGTTTCATTACTTCATAGGCAGTTTCCTTATATGACATACCAGCAAAATCTTCCAGCGGAATACCAGGTACTGGAATTCTTTCAGGCACAAAAAGACCACCATCACCTGCAAGGCCTTTTAAAATTGCCTGTGAAGCAGTTACTTTCTCCCCTTTGCTACGTGTACTCTGATACAATAGTTCCATTATTTCCTCCATTCTGCTGCGGGATGCAGCTATAGAATAATTAATATAACATAAATAACTTAGAATTTGTTTTACCAGGCTGTATACATATATTACAAGAAACCCGCTATATTATTTAAAGGCATTTGCCCTGTTCCTGCTTTAAAGCCGGGGAATGTATCTCCATAATATAGCAAATATGTAAACATAAATTCAGCGTATATTATACAATAACATGCCGCTAATTTCAAGAACCCATTAAAAAAAGTCATGGGATAATTTACAGTTATCCTTTGCTGGATGACGGACGGTTTTGCGTGCCAGAGCCAGAATATTCCATACAAGGTGGTACGCTTCCGCTACGTCAAGCCACGCAACGGCACATAAAGCCATAAATCCACAGTAAAATGAGGGACAAGTAGTATAACTGTAAATTATGGAAAAGTGGAGGTTATTCTGCCAGCCACTTATTAAACAGTGGGATATTTATTAAGAAAGGCGTACCGTTCTTTATTTTAAAAGGGTACGCCCATACAGAGCTGCCATGCTATTATATGGCACTGGCAGGATATTATATTTTAGAAATTTGTATTATAAATTATATTTTTAACATTTAAAATTGGTTTTTTATTTATTTATAAAATTCATGGCAGTGATAGCCAAACAGCCTTGTAAGACATCTGTCAAACCATGCAGCATTATCTGAGTCTGCATATGCCCTTTCCATAAAGTAAAGTGCCCCCTGTGACGGGTCAACACCATTTAATGCATCTTTTACTGCCTTCTTAGTGTCTTCTGAAACATTTACTGTATAATATCTTCCGTCATATATAGGTGAAAATTGATACGTAGAACCCCTGTGTGCAAAGACCACTTCTTTTATTGTAGAAGGAAATGACTTGCTTTTAACCCTGTTTAACACAACATTGGCTACAAGCACTTTTCCTTTATGGTCTTCCCCACCCGCTTCTGCTTCAACAATTCTTTCAAGTATAACCCTGTCAGAAGCTGATACAGATACACCACAGCATCTTTTAATGCGTGCTGCTTCCTGTATCTGCGCCCTTTTCTCGTGGTTGTCGCTCAATCTTTTTATTCTGTTATAATTATTAGCATTTTCTACAACATGGTTCTCAGATTGTAATATAATAACTTTTTGTGAAGAAGCATCTTTTACCGGTGCAGGTGCCATTGCCACTGATGCGTTGCTAGCTGCCGGTACAAGCGTTGCACTTAAAGCTGCTACTACCGCCAATGCCCCTTTTGCTGCCTTTCTCATAATAATCCTCCATACCGCCTTACAGGCGGTTTAAAAAATAGTAATGTTTAAATATTAAATATCATTAATTATTGTTACAAAACTATTACAAATTATATGGATATTTTAAAATTTTATTCACTTTATTTACATTTTTGTGTATACTTTACAAAAATAAATGGCTTGCCAGTGAAATTACCAGACTTTTATACAAAAAACTGGTAAGTATAAAATTAAGAAATACAGCAATAAGGTTTCTGTTTAATTAACCCTGTTTAATAATTTTTTCAAAGAAGTCATAAACAACTATACACAGCCCCATTGGCAGGCAGAATAAAACTATGCCTGTAATTATTCCTGCTGCCATGTGCGCTGCTGAAAAGCTGCCTGGTTTTATAAATGCTGACATCCCCATAACAGAATTAACCAGAAAAAATATACCTGTTACCAGCCCAGGGGAGATTTTCCTGTCTTTAATTGTATAAAAACAATGGTCAGCAAAATTTATAATTCCCCATACAAGTACAGCTACCCCGCAGAATATAAATGTCCTGTTTATTAAAAACAGCAATGCGGGTATTAAAACTAATGGATAATATATAAATATATTATTTGCCATCCAGTGCCCATGCGTCATATGGTAAGGAAGCCACTTATGTGTATACATCCATTTTGGAAAATCACCTGCGGCTTCTTCAAAAAGATGGAATGGCATATAAATAATAAGGTTTGCCACTACAAAATATATAAGGTTCATTTTCCTTCCCCTCCTTTCTTTATTTCAAATGCTTTCTTTCCCTGACTGCTTAGTTCCTGTTCAAAACCTTCTTCCCATTTTTCTAATGTTTCCAGAAGCATATACTGCTGTTCAAGTATAGTACGCCCAAATAGCGGGATATCCTTATGTACAGAAAGTGAACCCGATATCTGCTCTTTAGTGTCCTGGATGCTTTTTTTAATATTTGTTAAATATTCCATTGCATCACTTTCACCAAGTAAAGCTAAATTTACAATAACAGCATTAAAATCTAAAAACACCCTGGTTTCTGCTAATGAAAACCCTGACATAAGTTCCCTGAAATGTCCTTTCCCATATTCTGTTAATGAATATATTGTTTTTTCTGGCATATTGCCATTTTTAACAGTTTCACTGGAAACATATCCTTTCTTTTCATACTGTACCACTTTCTTATAAACGGTATATGAGCCTATCTTTACCCATCTTGATAAATTCCTGGCTTCAACCTGCTTCTGCAAATCATATGCGCTTTTCTTCCCCTGGTAAAGAGAACCTAAAAGTATCAAATCAATAGCTGACATTTTTTCCTCCCTGGTTAATATTGTATTATCTATTACTGTATTATACAGTATCTTTGTAAAATGTCAAGTGCCGGCGGCAACAAAAAAACCACACACCTTAAAAGTGTGTGGCTGTGTAAGCCTCATAGGCTTTTTGGATAGATATTGTACCAGTTTTCCAGTTATGTTATATATGCCTGGCTGCACCTATATAACAACATCCTCTTCCATATGCTTTGCCAGAAATCTCCGCTTATATTTTAATACTGCATAATCTGTAATTTTCTTCTGGTAAATAACATCTGATATACCACCAACAACCCCTGCAACTGGTATTCCCTGGATAAATTTGAGGTAAAGCAGTTCTTGTGAAAGTAAATCTGATGTTTTTTCTATCTGTGTCTTTTTATCTGTTAAAAATGGTATTTTCCCTTCTGATTTTATCCAGTCATTAATTTCCATATCACCGTCTACAAGTTCATCTTCATGGCACAGGGCAGTTTCGATTATTTTCAGGATAAACATCTGTTCTTGCTCTGTTTCATATCCAAACCCGAAATGAAGTGCTGTTTCATATATGCTTTTTAAAATCACCGAAAGAAATACAGGGATATCAGGAATACCCATGCCAAATACGCCCATTCCTACACCCTCTGCTGTGGAAATAGCCATATTAAGGACTTTGCTGCCAAACGCCAGCCTTCCAAATTTCTTAATGCTGCTTTTATTGTTCCTTAAATCAGCCGAATATTCATTTACTTTAAAATCCTGCTCACGCTTTTCTTTATTATACGTCTTCTCAATAAAGCCTGTACCCTTTTCAAAAACAAGCCCGAATGCTTTGCAAAAAGCTGTATTAAGTGTTTTATCAAGTGTATCAGGAACATATTTGCTGATTTTTTCCTGCCATTTATTTTCCTTTACTACAATATTTCTGTTTATAAATTTCTCTTCTTCCCTTACCAGCTCTTTAAATTCATTTTTTATCTGCTTCTGGTTCATATATTCCTCCATTTCCGCCTTTAAATATCCTTCTTTTTATCCATGCCACAGCAAGCTGGAACGGCCTGCGTAACGGCCGCATAAAAAGCCAGATTCCTGACAATAATTTATATAAAATATTACTTGTGCTTATATATTTCCCATTCCTTATAAATCCATCCAGTATGCCTATAACTTGTCCTTCACTGACCGGCCCTTCTGTCTTTACCTGGTTATCCCCAACCATATACATGCCTTCTTTTTCCCTATGGTGCAGACGGTGCAGTACAAGCATCCCGTTTTTCCTTCTGTACAAAACAACATCCCCACGTCTGGCATTATAATTCCCTTTTCCACGTATAACAGCTTCATCACGTCCTGGCACAAACATGGGGTACATACTGCAGCCTTCAGGTTTTATTCTTAATACATTCCCTTCTGCAAGCAGTTTTTCAATATTTTTTCTGTTACTTTCCATACAGGCATCCCCTTTTCATGCAATTATAACATAAAAATACAGATATAGGAACACTATAATAATACACATTAAAAAAGAGTAAAAACTTTATTTTACTCCTTTTTAATGTGTATTATTATAGAATTTTATGCACCTCCTAATTATAAAAATATATTCTGTATTATTAAAAAACTTAATAAAATAAATATTCATACTCTTTAATATTTTTTATTGGAATTCTATCACCAAGCCCTTTATTTTCATTATCATAAATAAATGCAGCCAAATACCTTATATGCTGGAAACAAAGACCTACATGGTAACTTGAAATTTGCATCCAGTATGAAAGGCATTGCAGCCATTCACTTACACGTACTGGATAACAATCTTTTTTATCATCAACAAATTGTTTCATTAACGGCAATACACAATCAATAGGCATCAAAAGAAAAGAGGTCAGGATATCACATACATTTTCTTCTACATTTTTAGCAAACAATACATTCAAACAATATTTAATTTCCATACCTTTCTTCTTTTGACTATTATTCTTATATATCTTTTTTAACATATAATGTGAAAATTCATGTGCAATAACATATCTTTTGTATACTTCGTCCAAGTTTTCATTAACATAAATGGTATATTTATTGTCATTATCCTTATTTATTATGTCCAGATATCCATCAATCTGGTTTACAAATAAAAATCCGCTTGGATAAATTTCTCTTTCAACAATATCAATCCCATACTTGTTTACTATACCCCTTATATCTATTGTACGGCGTCTTTTTAAGTCATAATAATAATCCTCCAAATATTGATTGGAAATTTTATAGACCTCTAAATAAATATCCTGCATATTAGATATAAAATCAATCTTTATATTTTCTTCTAATTCTGACATTTTAATCCCTATTCTCCTAACAAAATTTTTATTAATAACTATAGCAATCCAATAAAAGTTTAAACAATATTACATGAATGAAACCAACCAATACAATCAGAAACACAAATTTTTGAAAAGGCATATTTAATAGCCTCTAGCAAGTTATTTAAATCCCTGGCTTTTAATTTCCTCAAAATAGATTTTATTTTAGACCACATCTTTTCAATAGGATTCAAGTCTGGACTATATGGTGGTAAATAAACCACATTTATTTTTAAATCTTTTATCACTTTTTTTACTTCTTTTGAATGATGTGTCCTCATGTTATCCATGATGACAATATCATCTTTTTTCAAGGCTGGGGCAAGTACATTTTTCAGATAACCAATAAATTTATCCTTAGTAGTCCCGCCCTAGTAACTGGTATACATAGTTTCCCCATTTAATCTTATGGAAGATAAAATAGTAGTATTTTTAGGTGTATTTAATGGCTTTTTACCAATACAGCGGCTTCCTCCAGCAGAACGCCCATAAATCCTTGTTAAATCTGTATTTACGCCACTTTCATCAAGAAATACAAGTTTATTTTTGTCATAACCAGACAAATGTCCTGTCCATTCTTCCATTTTTCGGGCTACGTCAGGGACGGTAACGCCCAGAAGCGTACAATGATTTTTTCTTATACACATATCCCATTTTTACAACTGCTTTCCGCACCGTTTCATTTGTAACTTTAAGGCATAATTTTTCAATTATTTCATTAATTGTTATGTCTGGCTGTTTGTCAATAAGCTCTGGAATATGTTTTAAACCACTTTCTGTTAAAATGGATTTTCTTCCACAATTATGTGTTTTAAGTTCACATGAACCTGTTCTTTTTTTCTGTCTTATAATTCTGTTTACACTATTGACACTTATTTTAAAAATTTCTGATAAATCTTTTGTTTTATATCCTTTTTCATATGCGTCTGCTAATAATTTTCTTTCTTCATTACTTAACATTTTTATCACCTCTGTTCTTATTATAAATCATTTGTTAAGAGGTTATACTTTTGTTGGATTGCTATAATATATGAATTATATCGTTATTAGTTCATAGAGAATTGAAATTAAATTTTGAAAATACTTGTTTTGGGATTTTTGTAAGATTGCGTTTTAAAATATCATATCTCATCTCTTTAATAGTTATAAAAACTTCATTAACAAAATAATCATATAATGTTTCAATTTGGGCTTTTCCAACTTTCATTTTAGTGTTTTTTGTTACATATTGTATCATGTTTTTATATGCCTCCCTATCAGTAATTAATTTTTTTTCAGCAGTCTCTATATTTAAAAATTTATTTAAGTCCTCCTTTAAATTCAACATCTTTTTTAAAGAAGTACATATAATTGAATCCATTTTATTTCTGGGTTCTTGAAATTCAATTCCTGCATTTGCATTAGATTCTAGTTCATCTATATAATCCTTACATTCATTATCACTAAATCCCTCCCTTTCTATTAATCCAATATCATTAAAATCATCATCATCTATATGCTTTATAAACTCTTCTATTGTATTCCAGAATCTGTTAAATAATGCTTGCTTATCAGCATAATCATTTTTATCTAAATATGTAATTATTACATTTATAAATTTATTATATAAACATGTAATCTCCTGTGTTATATTTAAGATTTTAGTATTATCTAACAATATTTGTAAATGTTCTCCTGTTAATGGAAATATCATTTCAGTCTGTCCTATACTAGACATCTTTCCCCTTTTAACAAATAGAATACTATTTCTATTCTGTTCTAATGCCAAATAACGGTAACCACTCCAAACTGTGGTACTAAAACGTGAAATATTATGGCTTTTATATATACTTAACATTTTAGATATAATAAGTTTCTTCATATTTCTATCAAAATAAACAGAATCACATGTTTCTATATCCAGAATATTTAATCTAGTATTACCATCCTCTGAAGCAAATAATGCTATTGTTGGAACATTATTAAGAAACCACTTTATAATTTTTATATGTTTCTTCTTATTATTCTCATCATTATAAGCATAATTTCCTTTCATTATGTCACTTGCTATTTCATTTAATTCCCTGATAGCAGAATTCCGTTTTTCTACATTATGTTCATTATGCAATACTTGTATTTTTTCCTTTATTTCATCATATGCATTAATTCTGTCATTTCCATTTAAATTAATATTTTTTCTTACACCATTTCCCTCTCCCTTACGTATTTCTACAATATACTCAGTCCATAATCCACTATCAACATCACGTTTTGAAACAATTACAAACTTTCTGTTCATATCAATAATATCCAAAACTGACAATTTATCTGGAGTTTTACTATTTTCATCAAAAGTTTCTGATGATATATCTTCTTCTTATCCCCTATATGCAAATACAGGAACCTTAAACAATGTAGAGCCATTTTTAATTTGGTTTACAGCATTTATAAAATTCTTTCTTTTTTCTTCATCTATTTCTTCTGGTTTTTTTCTTAAAAGTTCTATTATATTACCTAATAATTTATTCCACTCTTTTTTATATCCCTGGCTATTTTCTTTGAATAATTCATGTTTTTCACTAACTATTGCAAAGTACACAATAACTGCCACTGATAAAATACACTCTTCAGCCACTTTACTATTTCCATTAAATAATAATTCACAAATATTCTCTTCTATTTTTTTAAAAGCTTCATTATAATTTTCATCAGCAAATAATTTAAGTGCATTGTGTCCAGAATAAATTATAGCATGATAAACTTCCTCAAGATACTCGTAGCCTTTGTTTGAAAATCCACTACGGTTTAACCTTAAAAAATCCTCTTTCAATGAATCTTTTAAATCAATATATTCAATTAAATTAGCATCTTGCTTAAAACTTTTCTCTGATACTTTAATTCCTTTATAAAAAATTTTTACGTCAGCATTTCTATTATCATTGTCATGTCTGGTATTTTCACGCATAGAAAGAATACGGTCAACCCCAAAACAAGCAAACGCATTATATTTATGATTCCAAATATATAATTTTATTTTCTCAGAATTAAAAAAATAGATATCTTCATTATTTGTAATGATATTTTTATTATTATCTAAATTATAAGCCCATGAAACTTGTGAATTACATGATAAATTATATTGTATACTTTTGTTATTAACATACAGCTTCATTCCAGAATTTTTGAACTTGTTCTTAAATTCTCCATTATAATACCTGTTTAATTCTTTATCATCACTAATAAATCCGTCATTAATATACAAATTAATAGGGAATAATGGTTCTCCAACCATATCTGCCAGGTATAATGCCATTTGCTTAATTAATTCCCTTGAATGTCTGGCTACTCTCATTTTATCGTATCCCTCTTCAAATGGGTCAATTCCATCCCATGTTTCAGGACTATCTTTATGTAACTTTTTCTTTTCAAACGGAACAAACGTTTTGAACACCGTGCCATATGGTTTAGTAAAATTATCATCTTTAACCGGCTTAACATTTATATATCCATTAAAAGTATTTCTCCTTGGATAGAATGTTATTTCATAACATTCTTCTTTACGTGTATATGTTTCTGCAACTATTACATTACTTGATAAAAACGCTGACTGTAATCCTATCCCAAAAATACCTGTAGTTTTAAGCCATCCTGGCATTTTATCAATCTCTTTTTTTCTACTTTCATAACTTGTACCAATTTTTGCAATCTGCTTAATATCTTTTCCACTTATACCAGTTCCATAATCACGTATACTTACTAATACTCCATATGTAATATCCTTTTTTCTTTCACCAATTTCAATTAAGTGCTCTTTCCTGGCTTCTTCCACTTTATGTTTTTCAGATTTTGCTATTGTAAAACTAATTTCAACAGGATAACATAATGGGGATAAAACTTTTTGTATTTCATTTGGTTTTGTAATATCCTCAATATGTACCCTGCCCATTTGCTGTCTACAATCACGAAAATATTGTATTTTAGTAGCATCTATAGCATTTTGAAGAAATTCTCTAAGAAAAACAAATTTATTATCTTGATAAATGCTATTTCCCTCTAAAAGATGAAAAGCTTTATCTTGTGGTATCTCAAACTTTGTTTCTACTAATTCTTCTGGTATCTCATTACCATCTAATAATAATTTAACTTTATCAAATGTAGGTAATCCTATATTTAATTCTTTTGGACGGATTACTGACCAGTAATATGTAGCCTTCTGTAAAATACTCTTTATCCCATCACATTCTTGTCTTACCAGTCTCAAAACATCCTGGTCTTTACAATCTGCACTAATTGATATTTTCTGGTTTGTAATTCTAAGCCTGCGGATTGCTTTATGTTTACCATAATGCATTTCAGAAGTATGTGGAATATCCCCTAAATATTCCTTAAACAAAGGATGAAAACGGTCATTGTCCATATCAAGGGCATCTCCAAGCTGAAGAAGTATTGAAATAAATCTTGGATGCACATAATCATGTGCATACCCTGAGTCTTCCTGGTTTAATCTCAAAACTTCATCAAAATCCCATTTAGTATGTGTATTTGCACAATTAGCAATAATATAAAATAAACGGTCAGGAATCTCCATAGTAGAAAAACCAACTCCTAGTTCATCAGAAGAATCAATCCAGTTAATCAGCCTTTTTTTTGAAACATCTCCATGCTCCATCCTGCGGTATTCCGCTAACAAATATGTAACTGCATAGTAAATATCCAGCTTTCTGTTTAAAATAATTTTATTTATATCTTTATTAGGATTTCTCTCAATCTCCTTACATTCCTCAAGCAATATGCCTGCATATTTGCTCATACTACTTCCATCATCCTGTGAAAGACGTTCTAAAAAATCATGAAATTTCTTATCCTCAATAATATTCCTTCTATCATCATCAGTAATACACATACCTATATCATGTATATACACCGTGTGTAATATTAAAAAACAGTCTGAAGCAGATAATAACTTAATATTATCCTCTCCTAATAACATCTCTATATTATGTAAAACAGCCTGGGAATGAGTAATATCGTGCATACTATATGAAGGAAAAGATGGCAATATTAACTGCTGTACAAGAATAAGCCATCTCTTATTATGGTTCCATTCATGCCATAATATCTCATGTCTTTCAGTATGTTCCTTACATTCTGTATAATTTTTCAACTGTCTCTCTATTGTAAACGGAATATGACATTCCATTTTAAGTATTTTTTCCATTATCCTGCGTCCCCCATTTAATAAACATACCTTTTAATAATTACTTTTCATGAAAAGGCTGCATCCACTTTTCATGTGTTTTTAATTTAACTTTTTCAATTTCTTTTATAATTTCATATTCATTTTTATTTTGTAAATACTCAGCTAATATAGTTTTAATCTGTTCTGCCTGGTTACGATACATCCCCCAATTCCTTTTATATCCAAACAATGGTAACATAGATGCTGCTATTGTAGATATACCTAATATAATTTCTGACATCAGTCTTGAACATATATCCCCAACTGGCACAAAAAATACAAGTCCAGAAACAACAGGACATATAATTGTAATTAATGTGCATATGTAATAACACCGTTTATTCCATACAGCTTTTTTCACATACCACATCAAATTATTTTTTGTATACTCCTTTATAAATTCGTCACTTATTTTATTAATAAGATACATATTTTCGCTTAATTCTCTAATATTGCATCATCTCTTATCTTTTTATAAACTTCTATTTTCACGCCCTTAGTACACATATTAATATTATATTATTGACAAGAAAAATTTGCAAGAACTTTTTATCTAATATCATAAACTTCCTAAATTAAAAATCTTCATTTTCTTAACTAATAATTAATCTATATTTTATTTTCAAAACTATAGTCTAAATATTTACTATGCTTTATTTTAAACAGGCTCAAAAATTAATAGATTATTTTTATTATCTATGGTATACTAATTTTTATAGAAACAGTTAGCATTTAAAAAGATTTTATTTCTTTATTAAAATATATGGAGGCATTTTATTATGAGTAAAAATATTGTTGTTGCACTTGGCCACAGTGCACTTGGAAAAACTTTCCCAGAACAGAAAGAGGCTGCCAAAAACGCCGCTTCTGCTATTGCCGATTTAGCCGCCGCAAAGTTTAATATTGTAATTACACACAGCAACGGCCCACAGGTTGGCATGATACATTCTGCTATGACAGAATACAGCCGGCTTGAACCGTCTAATACAGTTGCACCTATGTCAATATGCAGTGCAATGAGCCAGGGGTACATAGGCTATGACCTGCAGAATGAAATAAGGACAGAACTCCTTAACAGGGGTATTTATAAACCTGTATCAACCATTATCACCCAGGTACGCGTTGACCCTTTTGACACAGCATTTTCATATCCAGATAAGCATATAGGAAGATATATGACTGAGGAGGAAGCAAAGGCAGAGGAAAAGAAAGGCAACCATGTTGTTTTTGAAGAGGGCAGGGGTTACAGGCGTCTTATTGCCGCACCCCGTCCTATGGAAATATATGAGCTTGATGCCATAAAGACACTTATGGATGCGGGCCAGATAGTAATTGCTGCCGGCGGCGGCGGAATTCCTGTATTACAGCAGGGGACACGCCTTAAAGGTGCAAGTGCAGTTATTGAAAAGGATGTTACAAGTGCATGTCTCGCCGAAAAGCTGGAAGCAGATATACTTCTGCTGCTTACTGGTGTTGAAAAAGTATGCCTTGGTTTTGGCACACCTGAAGAAAAACAGCTTGACAGCATGACAGTTGAAGAAGCTACAAGATATATCAGTGAAAACCAGTTTTCTTCTGGTGCTATGCTTCCAAAGGTTGAAGCGGCAGTTTCTTTTGCATCTTCTTCACCTGCACGCAAATCAATTATAACAAGCATTAATACAGCTATTGACGGAATAACAGGTAAAACTGGTACTGTTATAACTGCCAGCTAAATACCATCTGCATTTTCACTTATATATAGTATCTGGAAAATTTAATATCCCCTTGCCATATACCTGGCAGCAGCCAGGGTAAGCAAGGGGATATCAGGTTTCCTGTAATGGTAACTGGAATACCATATTTTCATATGTGGTTTTTGCAATTTTATCTTTATATTCTGGATGTTTTTCTATAAATTTATCTATTATTCCATAACCGCCCCAGCAGTGCATTGGAAATATACAACTGCTTTTTGTATAAGAAAGAAATGTTTCAAGCCCCTTATATGCATAAATGCCAAGCCGCGGGTCAAGTGGCACAAAGGCTATATCAATGTTAATGTCTTTTATCTTCTCCATTTCTTTTATATATTTCTGTTCCATGTTCCTGTTGTATTCTGGTGTTTCTTCTTCCCACGCCCATATATTCAAATCGCCAGCATGGTAATAATTCCTGCCATTATACCTGAGCAGGAATGCAACGCCCTCATCTGTTGAACGGAGTGCCATTATTCCAAGTTCCTGCCCGGATGAAAGTTTAACTGTTTCTTTAGCATCTTTTTTTATAAGCAGTATATTTCTAAACTCCCCAGGATAAATCTTATCCTGTGCCGCAATATATTCTGAAAATTCCACAGCCAGGTTTTTATATGGTACACCTTTGGCTAATACAAATAATATATGTGGATATTTATCTGCCAGCCCGAATATTACAGGATTAAAATGGTCTTTGTGTTTATGGCTGGCAAAGACTACTACTGGCTTGTTTTTGTCCATTTCTGGAATTATGCCTGTATAATAATCAAATAAAAAATATGCACTGCCAGTATCTAAAAGAAAACCACTGTGCCCAATATAAGTTACTTTCATTTACTTCAGTCCCTTCACTGCATAAAACACAGTTTTTATAATTCTTTGATAAAAATACAATACAGTCCATGCCTGCTGTGCAACCCATTATACCATTCATCCCAGAATACATCAAACAGCACTTTCTTATCTTTTAATATAATAGTAAAATAGTCCTCTCCATAAAGCCTGAATAACTCCATAATGCCTCTTTTTATACTGCTGGCTTCTACTTCATACCATTTTCCGCTTGGCACAGGTGATGGCATAAGCCACCTGCCTGTTACCTGTATTTCTTCTATTACTTTTTTCAAATTCTTTATATTAGTACTGTACTTATTTTCTTTTATTATAACTTTTTCTGGTTTTGCATCATAACTGTTTATTGATTCTAAAATGCTTTCTGCATGGCTGATTAATTCCTGGCTGGCGGTGTCCTCATCTGCCATTCTGCAGAAACGTAAATTTTTTAGATTATTTATTATTATCTGGTCTTTTATAGCATCCTGTTTAATTCTTATCTGCTCTTTTCTAATCCTCAGTTGTTCTTTTAATCCAGCATCCATCCCTATAATTCCTTTTCTATAAATTAAATATATATTATACATTTGAAATTTTAACTACTATATATCCATCAATCTCCTGGATAGAACCCTCCGCTGGAAATAAAGGCATATTTTTTACATCATCACGACTGTTCATTGCTATGCTTGCATCATCTGGAGCATATGCCAGATTTACTCCTATATTTCTTAAAATCCCATTATATGCCATTCTAAGACAGTCAGGTTTTAACCAGAATTCCCCATATCTTGCATATGAATTTGCCATATCCCAGAATTTTGTGGCACTGAACATAGGATTATAACTTGGACATCCAATAAATATATAACTTTTATCATAATCAATCATTTGTTTTGTGCGTAATTCTGACACTACTTCATGTATCAGTGTTTCTGATGAATTTCTGCCCTCATACATAGTTTCCTGGTCAACTGCTGTCATATAAATATTGCCATAAAGAATAATTGTCAGAACTGCTACATAAACTATCTTGAATTTTTTAAAGCAATTTGTACATAATTCTTCTTTTATACTACTAATAAAGCACAATATAATAGGAAATAAAATTGCCATACCAGCCGTCATTTGTATTGCAATACCAGCTTTTGTAGCAAGAAATAAACTAGCATTACATGCCATTGGAATTACAACAGAAGACGCTATAAGTAATACCACTTTTATAATATCCTTTTTAACAAGCATTATTATTTTGATAACAAGCGCAATAATTACAATTCCACACACCAGATAATAAATTCCTGTTTCCTGGAATATATTATGCTTAATTGAATTTTTGAAAAAATAATTAATAAAAACTTTGTATGATTTTGTAATATTCTGTGGAAAGCATATAAGCATATCACTAACAGAAATACTATCTGCCCCGTTGTAAGAAGAAGGAATTACACCAAATACATTTAAATGGAACTGCCATATTAATTTATAGATAATGCACCCTGCTGCTAAGGTAAAAATACTTCCCAAAGTAAATTGTATTATTTTCTTATTTTCTTCGTCTGTTATTACCATTCTTATAAATACAATTACAAGAATTATACACGTACAGGCAAGATTCGCCTGGTAAGCCCCAAGTTCCAGAGCAATTACCATAGCAGATACCACCTTCCCACCCACGCTCTGTTTTTTTATCAAAATCCATGCCGCCAGTATAGCTAAAAGGAAACTAGCACCAAATGTAGGTGACATATATCGGTATGACAGATAATTACATACTGTTGTACTTGATATAATAATCATTCCTGCCAGATATCCAGTTTTTTTTCCAATCTGTCCAAATATATCAAAAATAAATATATTTCCAAGAATTATCAAAAATAATGCCAGACATGATGTCAATGGTTCAGATGAAATACCCATACGTAAACGGTCTATATAAAGCCAGAACCATCTGCCTATAGAAAGTTCCCATGTACCTGAAAGTGCATAATTGCCACTCCATAAACCATCATAATGATTGGTAAGCTGGTTTGTTATTAATATGCTATACAATAATATGGCAAATATAAACTGTATTATTACCATTTTTTTAATCTGGCTGCATTTCCATGTATTATCTTTATACCATTTTGATAGTTTCTCCAATATATTCATAATCATTTCCTTTTAATTATATATCTACAACATGGCGTCTTCTATACGGCTTGTCATCTGTTCTTCACCCATTACATGTACTATAGACCACAAATCAGGTGTATTGGCACGTCCTGTTATTGCAATACGTATGATTTCTGCAATATCTGATACATTGCCTTTATACTTTTCTGGTTCTTTCTTATATGCTTTCATATCTGATGCAAAACCAAATTTATCTGCAATATCTTTTAATTTATTAAACCACGCATTATTGTCGTCGTTATGGCTGTATGTTGCAAGATATTCATTTAATACTGCTTTTACAGTTTCATTATCAAACCTGGAACTGTCTTTTTCCTGCTGCCCGTCCTCTTCAAAATCAAAGAAATAAGAAATAAGCTGGAATACCTGCCTTGCATATATAAAGTCTTTTCTCCTGCGCTTCATTCCAATGCCCATATAAAGCCTTAAGATACCAAGCATTTTTTCTTTGTCTGCAAACCAGGTTTTACATTTCTTCGGCTCATGCTCTTCTGCCCACTCATGCAGGAAATCATACATTTCATATTCTGAAAGGGCTGAAAGTTCGTTTTTACAGATATTATGGAGTTTATCTTTATCAAACAGTGCACCAGACTGGCTCATTTTACTTGTTGAGAATGGGAACTCGTTAATATCCTTGCCGGGGAATTTCTCATGCCATTCTTCAAAGTTTGAATTAAGCAAGGTAAGCAGATAAACTTTCATGCAGTATGGATGGTATCCGTCTTTTCTGTAATAATCAAGCGAAAGTTCAGGGTCTTTTCTTTTAGAAAGTTTTCTCTTGCCGCCAGTTTCTTCATCAAATTTCATAAGAAGTGCTGTATGCCCATATGATGGCATTTTAAAGCCAAGTATATGGAAAAGCTCGTAGTGTATTGGCACTGACGCAAGCCATTCGCCGCCGCGTATAACCATTGTTGTCCTCATAAGGTGGTCATCTATGGCATGTGCAAAGTGGTATGTCGGGACTCCGTCCTTTTTAAGCAGCACAATATCATGTATATTTTCTGGAAGTTTAACCTCACCTTTAATGCTGTCTTTAAATATAATTTCACCATCAGGGCTTCCCTGTGAACGCAGCCTGATAACATATTCCTTGCCAGCCTTTATATTTTCCTGTATTTCATCAAATGAAAGATGGCGGCATGTTGCGTATTCACCATAGTAACCTGTAAGGATTTTATCCGCATCCTGCTGCTGCCTGGTCTTTTCCAGTTCTTCCTCTGTACAGAAGCATGGATATGCCAGCCCCTTTGCAACAAGGTCTTTAACATAAGTATGGTATATTTCTACCCTTTGTCTCTGGAAATAAGGCCCGTAAAGATTATTTTCCCTGCTGTTTTCAAAGCCTGCCCCTTCGTCAAACTCTATATTAAAATATTTCATTACATTTATAATTGTTTCAACAGCACCATCAACTTTACGCTTTTCGTCCGTATCTTCTATCCTTAAGTAAAATACGCCGCCCTTTTTATGGGCAATCCTTTCATCTGCAAGTGCACTGTAAAGGTTGCCAAGGTGCATAAAACCTGTAGGGCTTGGTGCAAGACGTGTAACTTCTGCCTTTGAAGGAAGTTTCCTGTATGGGTATTTCTCTTCATAAAAACCTGGTGTATTTACTACATCCGGGAACAACAGGTCTGCTAACTTTTTAAAATCTTCACTATTATTTATATTACTATTTATATTATCCATTTTTTCTCCATTCCGCCGTACAGGCTGTATTTTTTAAGAAAGAATTTCCAGAAGCTTTTTAAAATAATCTGGCAATGGTGCTTCAAATTCCATATATTTCTTTGTAGAAGGGTGGATAAAACCAAGCGTCTTTGCATGTAATGTCTGGCCTTCAAGGTTAAATGGGCATTTTGCCGGGCCATATACATTGTCGCCGAGCACAGGATTTCCAATAGATGCCATATGCACACGTATCTGGTGTGTGCGGCCTGTTTCAAGACTGCACTCAATATAAGTGTACCTGTTATCCAGATTGTCCAGTACCTTATAATGTGTTACCGCATCTTTGCCATTCCGGACATTAACTGCCATCTTCTTCCTGTCGGCAGGATGCCTTCCTATAGCCGCCCTGACAGTCCCTTCTTCCTCTTTTACATGGTTATGTACTATTGCATGGTAAGTCCTTGTAATAGAATGTTCCTTAAGCTGTGCTGCAAGGAAATTGTGCGAAATATCATTTTTGCACGCAACTATAACCCCTGTAGTGTCCTGGTCAATCCTGTGTACAATTCCAGGGCGCATTACGCCATTTATGCCAGAAAGCGAGTCTTTGCAATGGTAAAGCAGCGCATTAACAACAGTGCCGGAATAATGGCCAGGTGCAGGGTGTACTACCATATGTTTAGGTTTATTTATTACAATAATATCACTATCTTCATAAATAATGTCAAGTGGCAGGTTTTCAGGATTTATCTCCAGTTCTGTGGCAGGAACCTCATAAACATGTACAATATCAGAACCAATGATTTTATAGCTTGCTTTTGCCGCCTTTCCATTTACAAGTATATTGCCATCCTTAATCTGTTTCTGTATATATGAGCGTGATTTATCCTGAAGCACGCCTGCAAGGAAGCTGTCAAGCCTCATCCCTGCACTGTCTTCCCCTGCCAGATAGTCACTTCCAGGCATATTTTCCATTATATTCCACCTTCCATAATTCCAGTTGTTCTGCTGCCCTGGCAGTTTTATGCACGCTTTTTAATCCTGAATATCTCTAAATCTTCATCATTATAATAGAACATTATACAAAATACTGCTGCAAAAGCTGCTATAACTACATAACAGTCAGCTACATTAAATATTGGGAAATCTATTAATTCAAAATACAGAAAATCCGTAACGTAACCATATTTTATCCTGTCATACATATTGCCAGCAGCGCCTGAAAGCAGCATTACCAGGATTATATCCATAGGTATATACCTCTTTGTAAATGGAATTTTTATAAAAGCTGCTATAACTAAGGCTAATATTATAATGGTTACAGCCAGTAATAAAAAGCGCCTGCCCTGCATTATGCCAAAAGCAGCCCCTTTATTCTCAAGATAAAGCAGACGGAACACGCCTTTTATAACAGGTATCCCGTCTGTCCCTTTAATGCCCTCTGCAAGGATTTTTGTAATCCTGTCTGCTGCAAAAAGAATTGTAAACCCGGTTATTCCAAATAAGTATTTTTTCAAAATGAAATCTCCTGCTATCCTAAAACAGTATCTAACGCCTCACACATTTCACTGTCTGTTACATCATTGCATATAACTGCATTGCCCATTCCGTTAAGAAGTATAAATTTTATTTTTCCTGCATCCATTTTTTTGTCACTTTTGGAAATATTTATTATATCTTCTGCTTTTAACCCATCTGTTTTTACTGGAAGTTTTAAATCCTTAAGCACCTGGCATATGCTGTTATATTCTGCCTGGCTTAACATACCCCGTTTCATTGATATATATGATGCTGCTGCCATCCCGGCAGATACACATTCTCCATGCAGCATTGAAAAATCCTTAAGTTTTTCTATTGCATGTCCAAGTGTATGCCCAAAGTTTAAAACTGCACGTTCCCCTTTTTCTTCCGGGTCATTTTCTACAACTGCACGTTTAATATTGCAGCTTCCTGCAACAATTTCTTCAAGCACAGAAAGGTCACGTGAATTTATCCCATTATAATTATCCTTAATATAGTCCAGATACTTCATATCCCTGATAAGCCCATGTTTTACTACTTCACCAAATCCAGAGTAATACTGTCCGTCTGTCAGTGTAGATAACATTGAAACATTGATATAAACAGCGGATGGCTGGTGGAATGAACCTACCATATTTTTATATCCCCTGAAATCTACACCAGTTTTGCCGCCTATACTGCTGTCAACCATTGCAACAAGCGATGATGGTATCTGTATAACACGTATTCCACGCAGGTATGTTGCAGCGGCAAATCCTGCCATGTCCCCTGTAACACCACCTCCAAGTGCAGCAATTACATCATTTCTGTCAAAATGTTCTTTAATAAGTTTTTCATAAAAATCTTCTATTGTATCAAGGTTCTTTGACTTCTCACCTGCTTCAAATGTATAAGAAACTGCCTTAGATGTATATTCCTTTGCAATATCCATAACATTATCCAGATAATAGCTTCCAACTGTACTGTCTGTCAGAATACACAGCTTGCGGTTTTCCAGGCAGAGGCTTTCAAATACAGCAGGAAACCCGCTAAAATCCTGTTCTATATTTATATTATAAAGAGGTTTATTATCATAATGTATATTAACCAGTCTTCCCATAGTCTTCCTCGTTCTTTCAATATTTTATTCAGGGTCAATAAATGTAAACGGAGTTGGCTGCTCTGGCTCTTTGGCAGCAGAATACTCACTTCCGTCACTGTTCCATGAAAACTTTTCTTTACCATCCTGGTTTATTTCTTCCAGCCCAGGCTGTTCCATATCTGTCTGTTCCATATTATCTGTATTATCTATATTATCCTTTACAGTATTATCCTCTTCTGTATTATATTCTTTTATATCATTATTTCCATTATTATCTATATCTAATTCTTTAACATGAAGTTTATACTCATCACTTCCAAGCAAATCAAGCTGTGCTTTTGCAAGCTTCTCTATCTTGCGGCAGTAATGTTCGTAATCCTGCACAAGCCTTATTGCGTTTATTCTTATGCCATCAAGTTCATCCTGTGCCTTAGACTTTATATCTGATGCCTGTTTTTCAGCATCACTAATAATTAAAGCAGCCTTTGTTTCTGCTTCCCTTTCCAGGGCTTCTGCCTTTATTTCCGCTTCCCTGATAAGCTGCCCTGATTTTTCTTCTGCTTCCCTGATAGCAGACTCTTTTTCTGCTTTCATCCCATCTGCTTCTGCTTTTATATCTTTTATAATTACATCCGCCTTTTCCTGGGCATCCTTAACAATTTTATCTGCCTGTTCTTTTGCAGCTTCCTGTGTTTCTGTTGAAGTTTTTTCTGCAAGTATAAGCGCTTTCTGCAAAGTATTTTCCATCTGTTTATAATACTGTATGCCTTCGCTTAATGAAGTTATCTTTTCTTTTAATGTGCGGTTTTCCCGAAAAAGAGTCTCATAGCTGTCAAGTATGGAAGCCAGAAACTCTTCGGTATCTTTTTTATTATATCCGCTCATGGATGTTTTAAGTGTATGGTTCTGTATATCAATAGGTGTAAGCATAATTAAATTACCTCCTCTTATATGTATTGTTTAACCGTTATATGATAACGTCCCTTCTTCGTTACGGACTGGGATACCTCAATCCTGTATTTTCCATATCCCCTTATAGAAATAATATCCCCATCACATATGTTTTTAGAACTTCCTGTACACATACGCCCATTTAAGAATACACTTCCTTCTTTTATTAATGCAAGGCTGCCTGAACGTGATATCCTGGCGGCTGTTGCTGTAACTGCATCAAGGCGCAGCGAAGGGACACTTCCCTGTATGTCTTTATACTCCTGTATAAGCGCAAGCCCCGCACCATCTACAGTTTCTGTATGGACTGACGTATGCCGTACTTTCGTTATATCCATTAAAAGTGGTGCTTTGTCCTTACAACAGAATATATATCCTGTAACTGCACCATTTTCTTCTTTCTTTACAATAATATCCCCAATCTGGTTTCTTTCAATACCTAAACCCATTGCAGTTCCCAGATAGTCCCTGTGTGTAAGCGCATCACAAAACTTATGGTTCAGAGCACTTATTTTTATGCACTCTATTGGAAATTCACTGTATTCTGGTGCACTGTATAATGTATCTGGGAGAAAACACACCATAATCCTTTCTGCCCCCTGGTATCCGCCATAAGTAAGTATATAGTTATCCACCAGGCTGCGTGGAATCTTCCTGTCATCAAAAACCCTGTACAGCATATTTGTTTCATTAAGCCCTATAAAACCGCTATATACAGGTATTCCACGCCTCCCTGCAAGCATGTGCAGGTCATATAAATGGCGGTATGTAATCTGTTCTTCCTTTGTTAAATCCATCTTCTGCCCTCCCTCTGCAAAATGCCACCAGTACATTTATTCCTGCCGTCTTAATGCTCCATAATATATGAGCATAAACTTCCCAGATAAAACAGTACTATCAGCAGTATATATGGACTGATATCTGTCCTGAAGCATTTAAGTACAGAGTGTTTTACAAGCTTTTGTACAGGTGATAATGCGGGTGCTGCCAGCATGTCCACAAAATATTTAAACCAGCCTGCACCAGGCAGTATATTTTTTAAAAGGTATAGCAGCACATCTATCTGGAGTACAATAAAAAATATATATAAACAGTATGCTATATAATAAAGCATAAATCAGAACTCCTTGTTTAAAGTAGGAATATTTATTACTTCATCGCTTGCTGCCACACTTTTAATATAATCTCCTGATATATCAATATTTTTAGGCGCAAATATAAATATAAACCTTGAAACTGAACGCATATTGCCAGCAATTGAAAATATGCACCCTGATATAAAATCCATAATCCTTTGTGCCTCAACTAAATCCATGCCTTCAAGGTTTACAACAACAGGCTGTCCATCTAATAAAATCTGGCAGATTTGCTGTGATTCACCAAAATTAGCTGGTTTGACAATATTCACTTCAACATCTGGTGAAGCGGAATGGATAGGGACTACTTTGCCAGCAGGCGGACGTGATGATGATTTTCTTGCATTAAATGAAACCGGTTCATCATAATCACTGCCATAATCTTTATGTGAATAAGAAGCGCCCTTCTTCTCTTCCCTTTTCTGTTCACGTTGTATACGTTTCTCTTCGCGCTTTAATTCTTTGTCATCATAACTGTCATCATAGTCATCATAGAATTCGTCTTCATCATAATCATCTTCATCAGTTAATTTTAAGAAATTCATAAACTTATCTAAGCGGCCAGCCATAATCTCCTCCATTTCTGCGCCAGTCTGGTACTTTAGCTTAGTACCACTATATCGCAATATTCCTTTCGCCAAAAATTGCTGTTCCAACCCTTATATGTGTTGCCCCTTCTTCAATCGCAACTTCATAGTCATTGGTCATTCCCATTGAAAGAATATTCATGGAAACATTATCAATGTTTTTGCCCGCAATGTCAACAGATAATTCTTTCAAAGTCCTGAATATCATCCGGTTATTTCCGGCATTTTCCACAAAAGGAGCTATTGTCATAAGACCTTTTACATGTACATGGGGCAGCCTGGCAATATCTTTTACAAGCCCTTCTGCCTCTTCTGTCTTTATGCCGGATTTTGTCTCCTCCTGTGCAACATTGACTTCTACAAGCACATCTGCCTCAAGCCCTTTCTTTACACATTCTGCCTCTATTGCTTCCGCAAGATGGAGTGAATCGACAGAATGGATAAGTGCTGCACGCCCTAAGACATATTTTATTTTATTGGTCTGTAAATGGCCAATAAAATGCCATTCTATGTTTTTAGGCAGCATATCATATTTTTCTTTCATTTCCTGTGCTTTGTTTTCCCCAAACTGCCTGATGCCATATTCATACGCCTGTTCAACAAGCCTTACAGGCTTTGTCTTGCTTACTGCAATAAGCGTAACACTGCCATAGCTGCGTCCTGCCCTGTCACATGCTGCTTTTACCCTGTCTTCTACTATTGCCAGGTTCTCCTTAACCATTTCTGACTCCTCCTAATAAATAATATCATCTTCGTTAATCATATCCGGGTTTAAAATTATGTGGTCATATGTTGAAAGCCCAAATGTTGTATCTTTAGATACAATTGCATATTCGCCATTGGAATAAAGCTTCTCAATATGCCGGAACTCACAAAAGCCTTTGTTACAGTTATATACGCCTTCTAAATCCGCAGTATCTGAAAGTTTCATGGACTTTACGCCATTTTTTGTTCCCTGCACTATTACAGAGCCTGGCTCAAAAAGTGCAGCATCAATATATACTTTCCCTTTTTCTGTCTTATAATATATACTGGCAGCTTTAAATGTGGTTTCTTTTGTACCATCTTTTTTATACGTCAGCAGCATTACACCATTGCTGCCATCCTCACCGCCTTTTGTCATAAATTTTTCTGGAATTACATAAAACTGTTTCTTAAGAATAGATGAAACAGGAATTTTCAGCCCATCAGCATTATTAAATTCTATCTCTATGTCAAGATACCTGTTATCAAGATAGCGTATCATATATTTGTCAAAATCAAGTTTTGCATAATATGCCGAATCAATTATAAATGTAGAAATCTCTGCTACAGTTTCCAGCCCGTCTTTCTTAAATATAACCGGGACTGTAGTTTTATCACTTACTTTTTTATACTGTTTGTCTGTAAGCGGAAGTACAACAGACCATTTCTCACTGTTGACAATTTTGTAAATGGCATCTCCTGCATTGGCAGAACCTGTACTTCTAAGCTGTGTCCAGTTATCATTCATGTCTTCAAAATCTTTTGCTGAAATACTGTCTATTGACAATTCCTCAAGCCCGTCTGAACAGAATGAGATAATTCCTGGATTTTTTGCTTTAACCAGTTCAAGCGGAGAAGCCGCCTTCTTTTTCTTCATAACCTTGTCCAGATGTTCTAAAAGGTTTACAGTAGTCATTTTAAGAAGGGTATTGTCTATATTATATTTAAAATTTGTAACATTGCTGTATAATGACAAATCAAAATTATTACGGAAGTTTGCAATGTCATTTCTTATTTCTCTTGTATCATCCCCGGAAAGTGAAATATCCTTTGCTTCAATAGATGAAATATCACCTTCAAACTGCCCGGTTTCATCTATTGAGTAAACAACAGTGTTTGCACCAAGTTTTGACCCCTCTCCTACATAATAGTTTATATAACCCTGTTTTTTTGTTGTAACAAGGAATTCATCCCTTAATACAATGCCTCTTATAATTTCATTATCTGCAATCTGTGTTTCTGTAACTTCGTATATTGAAACGTGTTCTTTAGTAAAAGACTGTATAAATAAAAAAAGGAGGCATGCAGCAAAAATTATTAAAACTGTACCCACAAAAAAATGCGGACGTTTTTTCATTTTTACAACTTTTTTCTTCTGCCTGCGTGCTGCCAAAACAAATCCTCCTTCCAGGAACAAAACATCCAACAGATGCAGTCCAGCAAATATAACTTTTTTATTATAGACCTAAAAAAAAGTTTGTCCACCCATATATTATTATAAATTTCCAGTTATTTTGTGCTGGGGGCAAACGCAGGGTTTTATGTACCAGAGCCAGAATATTCTGTAAAGGGAGTACGCTTCCACTATAGGACAATGCCATTTAGTTAAGGGTATATGCTTAAAAATTACATATGCTAGGTGCGCTGGCAAATCCAAAGTGCCTTCCATGAAAACAGCACGCTTCCGCTTGAACTTGCACGCAATGGTGCATAAAGCCCCTAATGTTCCTACGGAACATTTTAATACAGGGCTTAAGCACCAGCGGCTTCGTACAGCTTTTTCATGGAAGCACATTTGGAATTTGCCAGCCAGCTTACACTTTGGTAATTTATAAACAATTTATGCCTAAACCCTTAACTAAATGACATTGCACTACGTCAAGCCACAAAACAGGAGCGTACCCCTTTTACAGAATTATTACCAGCATCTGTCACATAAAACCTACTATTGCCACCAGAACTACAAAAAATATAAAATAACTGGAAATTCTGTTGTGTGGCAGATGATTTAGACGTACGGAAGTTCCATTATATATCTTTTTGTAATAATAATCTAATAATAATTGCCATATTACCTAACAATTGACTAGCAGAATAACTTCCAGCACCCAGCCACAGTTATCTTGTTAGCTTATTATTCTGGGTTTTGTAAATTTACGATGACAGGTTTCATGTGCCAGATGCCAGTATTATTATGTACATAGGTACTTTAAACTATATAGTGCAATGTCATTTAGTTAAGAACTGGTGGAAAATATTTTTATAAATTACCAAAGTGTAGATTGCTGGCAAATTCCAAATGTGCTTCCATGAAAAAGCTGTACGAAGCCGCTGGTGCTTAAGCCCTGTCTTAAAATGTTCCGTAGGAACATTAGGGGCTTTATGCACCATTGCGTGCGAGTTCAAGCGGGAGCGTGCTGTTTTCATGGAAGGCACTTTGGATTTGCCAGCGCATCCAGTATATGTAATTTTTAAACATCTTTTCTTAGCTAAATGACATTGCACCATACCAGAAGCGTACCCCTGTACATAATATTCTGGCTCTGGCACATGAAACCGTCCGCCATTCCAAAAAACCCACAAAAAACCACAAGATAACTGTAAAAAAAACATTTTTGAATAAATTAAACTTTTCCGGGAGATACTCTGTATTGTAGTATACCAAAAATACAAAGCAGCACTGGCACTGCTTTTAATATCAAAAGGAGGAGTTTGCATGAAAGTTATTGATTATATCCTGCTGACACTGGTAATTATTGGTGCTATTAACTGGGGGCTTATCGGCTTTTTAAACTTTGACCTTGTACGTGTTATATTTGGTGATATGTCATTATTCTCCCGAATAATATATGCAGCCGTTGGTATTGGTGGCTTGTATGCAATAAGTTATTACGGGCGTATCCATACAGCAAGTGAATAAAGCATGTGCATAAGCCTTATGGCATCAAAACCAGGAGGGGTAAACCTATAAGGTTTACTCCTTTTTGCTTTTACTTCCGCCCTCCATTGAAAGAAGATAATTCATCTGGTCATAAAGGCTGTACACATCGCTTGCATGCATAACAGCTGAAATATAACTGTTGCCGTCTGCACCTTTTGAATGTAATATCAGGTTTGAGCCAGCCATCTGGGTTGTGCCTGTCTTACCTCCTGTTACTTCCACCCCGTCTGGTGCAGTTTCTGTATTAATCTTATATTTTACAGTAGATGTAAAATCCATTTCCTTTTTCTGGCCACTGGCATCTTTATATTTTACTTTAACGCTTCCCTTATTGATAATATCAGTAAACTTTGGATAATCTGAAATAAGCTTGTTGAAAACAAGGTATAAATCATAAGCTGTTGTGTAGTGGTTGTCATCATGCAGGCCATGAGGATTTGTAAAATGGCTTCCAACTGCACCAAGCTCTTCCATTTCCCTGTTCATAAGCTTGGCAAATTTACCTGTGCTTCCTGATATATGCTCTGCAATTGCTATGCCTGCATCATTGCCAGAATAGACCATTAATGCATAAAGCAGCTTTTCAAATTTAATCTTGTCCCCTTCATTAAATCCACATAATTTTGCACCATATTCAGTTATATGTGACGCTTCATAGCTTATAGTTACAATATCGTCAAGGTTTCCATATTTAAGCGCAACAAGCACTGTTACAATTTTAGTAACACTTGCGGGATACAGCCGGTCATAGATATTACTTGCATAAACCACTTCATTCTTTGTCGCATTTACAAGAAGTACCGAACTGGCTGGCAGGTTCTTGTTGCTTTTATTCTGGCTGCCTGCTGGTATAACACAGGCAGCTTCTGAAAGATAATCCTGGCAGTACCAGTTTTCACCTGATGGTGTACCAGCTAAAGGCAGTACCATCCCGCCGCCATCCAGGAAGTTTTCCTTGTCACTGCCACATCCTGCCGCCAGAATAACAAGTACAGCAGATACAGCAGCAAGTTTTAAAGGCTTTATTCCTGTTCTTTTCTTTGTATTAATTTTATTATAATTATGCATACTGGTTAAAAAATACTCCTATTATAGCACATGCCAGAGCCTTTGGATTTATTCTTCCTGGGTCTGTTCTTTCCTTAAAACCTCACGCCATTCAAGGTCTCCCCTGTCGAGTGCCTTAACAAGCAGCTCTGCTGTTGCAAGGTTTGTAGCAAATGGTATATTGTATGTGTCGCAAAGATGGATTGAATTATTTACGTCAGGCTCATGCGGTTTAGAAGACAATGGGTCTCTTAAAAATATAACCATGTCTATCTGGTTATGTTCTATCTGTGACGCAAGCTGCTGCTCCCCGCCAAGATGTCCTGCCAGGTACTTATGGATAGTGAGGTTTGTAACCTCCTCAATAAGCCTTCCTGTTGTCCCTGTTGCATAAATATTATGTTTGCTTAAAATACCCCTGTACGCTATGCAGAAGTTCTGCATAAGGCTTTTCTTGGCATCATGTGCTACTAATCC
This sequence comes from uncultured Lachnospiraceae bacterium, assembly GCA_910588655.1. Taxonomy (GTDB): domain Bacteria; phylum Bacillota; class Clostridia; order Lachnospirales; family Lachnospiraceae; genus Butyribacter. The sequence continues at coordinate 37,451 of CAJUPJ010000029.1, forward strand.
TATATTCATCCTTTATCACCCCTCTGGTTATTAATAAGAAACTTTTTATATCCTTCCCCTTAAATTTTATTAAATACAGCAGTATATCCCATAATAATATGCTGTATATTGCTAAATATTGTTTTATAATTCTAAATCCATATCTATGTCTTTTGAATTATCACTTCCAAATGCATTACGCATTGTAAAACCTGAATTACTAGTTTTTGCCGGCTGTATGCCTATATTCAGGACAAAGCCTATTCCTATCATGGAAGACAGCATCGAACTTAACCCATTACTTAAAAATGGAAGCGGCAGGCCTGTATTCGGAAAAAGCCTTGTTGCCACACATATATTGGCAAATACCTGGAACATAAACATTGCCGCTACTCCAAGTGCAATCATGCTTCCAAGGAAATCCTGTGCCTTTTTGGCAACTGAAAAGCACTTGAATATTATTATTGCAAAGAGCAGTAAAACCAGGCAGCAGCCTAAAAAGCCAAATTCCTCACCTACAACTGACCATATAAAATCGCTTTCATTTATTGGCACTGAAGTATATGCCCTTGCTGACCCTTCAGCACCACCATCCTGGATAAACTTCCCATACAGTTTTCCAGAAGCAATCGCACGTATGCATAAATTCTGCTGGAGGTTTAAATCATCAGCAGACGGGTCATCAGGATGAAGCCATGCATATATACGCTTATACTGGTAGCCCTTAAGTATAAAATTGTCCGGCTGCTGTATATACCAGAACAGGACGACACCTGCTGGTATGCCAAGTGCTATTATTGGCACAAGTATTTTATAAGCTGTGCCTGCTGCAAATACCAGCACAACAGTAATAAATACAGCAACAAGGCTTGATGAAAGGTCTGGCTGTACCAGTATAACTGCAACAGGCCCCATTGCTACTATTACAGATATAAACAATGTACTTGCCCTGTCTGTCTTGCTTTTAAGCTTTGTATACAGAGTTGCGAGCGTAAGTATTAATATTATCTTCATAAGCTCTGTTGGCTGGAGCGTAATTGGCCCAAGTTTTACCCATCTGTATACGTCTGTATTGTTATCTGTGCCCAATGGTGAATGTGTAGCAGCAGTCAGAAGTATGCCAGCCACATAATACAAAGGCGTAAACTGGCATATGAAGTGGTAGTCAAATAATGAAAGTACAATTAGTATAACAATTCCCATTGCAAGCCCTGTCAGCTGCCCTTTCATTAATGCTGTCCCCATTTCTTCACCACCTGCAAGCTTTACACAGAATGCACCAATAAGGCAGATAACTACAACAACACACAAGAGGGAAAAATTGTATTTCTTCCAGTCATACTGTTTAATACGGTTTATCATTTACACACTCCCCATGCGGATTAATTATTTACCTGCGCAAAGGCTTTGTATCCCTTATAGGGATACTTGCCAGCACAGCATTAACTGTACCTGAATCATCATCAAGTTCGGTTCTTGTAACTTTTATATCGAGGCCATCTGTATCTATATCAACGTATTTTGATATTACTTTAATAATATCATTCTTCATCTGTTCCATAAGCTCTGGTGAACATACAGCCCTGTCAGATGTAATTGCCACCTTCAGGCGGTTCTTGGCAATATCACTGCTGCTTTCAGAACTTTTAAACCAATTTGATAAAAAGCCCATAATCTCCTCCATGATAAGCTGTACTTAATGCTTATTTTTAAATATTGACGCAAATTTCTGGAAAAAAGTCTTTGTTACCTCTAAATCAATATAAGGCACTTCTTCACCAAGTACGCGTTTACATATATTCATATATGCCTGTCCTGCCTGGCAGTCAGAACCTGTAAGTGGTTCACCATTATTTGTAGAAATAACAATATGCTCGTCATCAGGTACTATACCTATCAAATCAATTGCAAGTATTTCAACAACATCATCACTTGACATCATATTGCCTTCTTTAACCATATCAGCACGCAGCCTGTTTACAATAAGGTGTGTGCGCCTGATTTCATTTGCTTCAAGCAGCCCTATTATACGGTCTGCATCACGTACAGCTGAAACCTCAGGTGTTGTTACCACAAGTGCACGGTCTGCACCTGCTATTGCATTTTTAAATCCCTGTTCTATTCCAGCCGGACAGTCTAAAAGTATGTAATCAAATTCATTCCTTAACTCACTGGTAAGCTTTTTCATCTGCTCTGGTGTTACAGCAGACTTGTCCTTTGTCTGTGCAGAAGGCAGGAGATACAAGTTAGGGTATCTTTTATCCTTAATAAGTGCCTGCTTAATCCTGCAGTTATTCTCTACAACATCAACAAGATTATAAACAATCCTGTTTTCAAGACCCATAACAACATCAAGGTTACGCAGCCCTATATCTGTATCAATAAGCGCAACCCTTTTACCTAGCATTGCAAGCCCTGCACCTATATTTGCTGTCGAGGTCGTTTTCCCAACTCCGCCCTTTCCAGATGTTATGACTATTACTTCTCCCATAGTTTAATTCCTCCTGTCAGAACTATTTTAATAATCTATTATTACCGCACAGGCAAAACCGGATATGCACGCCTGCCTGTTATGGGGTATTAACTTATAAGCGGATATCAGACATAACATCTTTATCCAGCGGCTCTATATATATATTCCCGTTATCCAGGAATGCTATCTTAGTCTGGTTTCCCGGGGTCTTCTCAGGATTATCAGGAGCACGCGCTATTGTATCTGCTATCCTTATCTGCACAGGGCGCATATCCAGCGCCACAACAAAGGCATTAGTATTTCCAGCAGCCCCTGCATATACATTGCCTTTAAGTGAGCCCAGTATTATTACATTCCCTTTTGAAATAACCTTAGCACCAGGCTTTATATCACCAATAATAATAATGCTTGTTTCTACATCAAGTACCTGGCCTGAACGCAGGTTCCCCTTATAAAACTGCCCTGTATTGCTGTAGTCCTGTTCAAGCTTCCTTTCAATGGTTTTCTGGAACGCTGCTTCTGTTTCCGGGTCATCCTCCATAATACACAATATTGAAAGGCTGCAGTTTGCCTGTATAATATCCACGATTTCCATTTTCTGTTCATCTGTAAGGTCGCGCCCTTTAAATGAAACAGCTTTGGCAGCCTCCCCAAAAAACGCCGCTGAAGCCCTGAATTTATCAGCAATATCTTTTTTCAAGGTTTCATAACTGGCATCAGGGTTTAAAACCAGGATAATTCCTGCTTTAAATCCTTTAATAACTACAGTACCATCCATATCTAGCCTCCATAATATAACTTATACTAATCCCCATGCCGCACTCCTTGCGGCACAAATAGTAATGAAAAATGATTTTTCAATCTAATTTAATCAATACGCTGTGAACCTTCTGGCATTTTTATAGCTCCTGAAACTTTCTTTCTTTCCTTATTTTTTTTGCCTTTGTTGCTAAAATAATATTTATATACATCCCTTGCTGTCTGTGCTGCATTTGAAGATGTATAACCATTTGGTATATTACATGTAACTGATATTTCAGGACTGTTATATGGCGCATATGAAACAAACCATGCATGGTTAGGATGTGATTTTGTCTGCTGTGCAGTACCTGTTTTGCCTGCAACTGTTACATTTAATCCTGTAAACATTGATTTAATGGAGCTGCGTGGCCCGTTTACAACAAGGTACATGCCATTGTGGACTGCATCCCATGTAGAGTCCTGGATTTTTACTTTATTCCTGGTTTCTGCTTTATTATCCAGGACTGTTTTACCCTTGATATTTTTAATTTTATCAATAAGTGTAAGGTTATAAGTTGTCCCGCTGTTTGCTACTGATGTAACATACCTTGAAACCTGTGCTGGTGTGTATGCATTTGTATCCTGGCCTATTGCCGCACGTACTGCGTCACCACTTGCAAATGTTGGTGCCAGCTCAGGAAGTTCAACGCCAGATTTCTCAGTAAGACCAAAAAGTTCCGCATATTTTTTGAATTTCTCAATGCCACGCGCATAATTAATGCTTCCATTAGAGGTCTTGCCACTTAACAGGTAGCCGACTGTATAGAAAAAGTAGTTACATGAAACCCCTATTGCAGATGAAACATTAACATTTCCATGTGATGCCGAACTCCAGCACTTTGCAGGATGGTCGATTTTATCAAATACAACACCATCATGTATTGTTGTGCCTGGTGAGATAACCCCTTCTTCAAGCGCTGTAACAGAAGACAGCAGCTTAAATGTTGAACCTGGCGCCATTGCCTGCTGTACTGGCTTATTTAACAATGGTGATGATGTATTCTGCATAAGATAAGTATTGTAATATTCAGAATCTACTTTATTTGCCATTTTATTATTGTCATAACTCGGATAAGTAACCATAGCTTTTACTTTTCCTGTATTAACATCTGTTACAACAAGTGAACCTGAACATGGCTCAAGCCCAAGCTGTCCTGGTGTAATTTCAAGCTTCTTAATCTTTTTTACAAGGAAAGAATAAGCAGAAACAAGTCCCTTTTCAAGCTCTTCATATTCTTTTGCATTATATTTTATATTTCCCTGGTCAAACATAAGCAGGCAGCAGTCCCTTCCAGACAGCTCATAATGGTATATAAGGTAACTGTATACCATCTTAATAAACCCGGTATCCTCTTTTAACAGCTTTATGCCATACTTTAACAGCATTTCATATATTTCTGATGTGCTGTAATATTTATCACCTATATCCAGCCCGCTTAAATCAATCCAGTTTTCAGATATTGCATATTGCAGGAACTGGCTTAAACTAAGCTTTCCAGAAGCATACTTTTTATATGTTGCATCCATTGTATCTATCTGGTCTTTCAGAACTATATTTTTATCTGATAACAATTTATAAAAATAGTCTGTAAATTCCGCCATATCTTCTGGCAGGCTGCCAGATGTCTTTGTGCTTCCTGTTTTAAGTATTTCTTTTAATTTATTAATAATATACTTTGACTTGTCCTTATACTTTTTATACGTGCTTTTCTCAAGCTTTGAAGCATTTTTATCAGTAAACCTCTTAACATTTACAAGGTTATTTTGTATAAGTGCATTATACACATCATAAACAGGTATCTTTATGCCTGCAGCTGACTCACCCTTTGTCCCTGCGTCTGCACTGTTATGCATACTTGTAACAAGTATGCCTGCAATATGTTCCTCAAGCAGTTTATAACACTCTTCCTGGAGGTCTGCATCTATTGAAAGGTAAATATTATTGCCGGCTACAGGGTCTTTTCTGTCATTTATCCCTGTTACGCGGTTAGTCCCCGAAGTTACTGTAAGTATTTCTTTGCCTTTCTTGCCTTTCAGTTCTTTTTCAAAAGAACTTTCAATGCCCGACAGCCCTATCTGGTCATCATCCGTATAGTCACTGTTAGCATCCTCTTTCTTAAGTTCAGCAAGCTTTTCAGAAGAAACCGCACCTGTATAGCCTATTATATGCGCAAAATACTTGCTCCTTTTATACACACGCACTGTATCTTCCATTATATCAACACCTGGAAGCTCTGTGCTGTTTTCCTTAATTGCAGCTACTATTTTATCATTAACATCAGTTGCAAGTGTTATTGTCTCATCCTGGTGGTATCTTTTTATAAATATTGCATAACGTACAGCAAGTATTTTCATTGCATCCTGCATACTAAACTTCTCACAGTCAATGGCAAACCTCGGGCTGTTAATATCATCAGAATTTATAAAGTCAAACACTTCCTGTGCAGTTGCATCCCTCTGCTCCTGGGTAAGCCCGTCTACACCGCCTATGGCAGAATAAACTTCCGCTTTAAACCTTAAAAGAGAGCTGCCATCTACTGTAAATTCCAGCTTTCCATCCTTATCTGCCTGCATAAATGTTTCTACAGAAAGCGTCCCGCCATTATTTTCTATAATTTTAATTGTATTATACACCATTATATTTTTCTCTTCTGATGTCAGTTTATCTGAAGAGGACTTGCCTGATGTATCTTCTGCTATATATATAACATTATATGCAAGCTTGTTATATGCAAGCAGTTTGCCATTACAGTCATATATATTGCCTCTTGACGCCTTTATTGTGCGTACCTTCTCCTTACTGTCCCCTGCATTTTTTGCATACGTATCACCATCTGTAATCTGTATCTGGAACATACGGTTTACAAGTATTGCAAATAATATAATATAAACTGCCGTTACCGGGACAAGGCGTGAACTGAAAAATGCCTTAAAATATTCTTTTAATGTATCAAACATAGAAATCTCCTAGAATTATTTCTCAACCTATTTTCTCTTCCTGTATTGCCGGGTTTTCCAGAGGGATTTCAACTGGAGGGTACATCTTTTCTTCAAGCCAGAAAAGCATCTTATATAATAACACACCAGCAAATACTGTATATACAAGTTCTGGAAGTATTATATTACGCATATACACAAATATATCCAGCCGTCCCCTTAAAAGAAAACATATTACATAAAACATGAAATTAGTAAACAAATCGCTGGCAGCAATTATAGACAGTGGAATTACCATATCATCTTTTAAGTAAATCTTATGTGCAGCCCCGCTTATATATCCTGCAATAACATATATAAGAATATACAGCCCGATTATATCACTATACATAAAATCACATAAAAGCCCGCTTATTACACCTGAATACATGCCAAGACCCCTGCCGTACATTACCCCTGCTGCAGATACCAGCACAACAAGCAGGTCTGGCGATACATTGGCAAGTTTAACCTTCTGGAACAGTGTTGTCTGTAACAGAAAACATATTATTATTAAAAGAAACATGCTTATATAACGTTTCATTTGTCCAGCATCTCCTTAAGGCTTTCCGAATCCTTTACCTGGGTTATTACAAGCACCATGTCCAGTTTGGAAAAATCTGCTGCTGGTGTAAGATACCCTGCCTGTGTAATATTTGATGAGTCCTTTTTTAAATCCCTGGCATATCCAATAAGTATTCCCGGCAGGTATTTATCACTTATCTGTGATGTTACTACTGCATAACCATCTTTTATATCTGCACTCCCGTTAATCCCTGAAACCTCTATTACGCCTTCATTTAAAAGCCCAAGGTTGCCGCTTACTATGCACCTGTCTGAAGTCTTTAAAAATGTGCCGGCAACATTGCTTGAATCATCAATAATTGAACGCACCCTGGAATAAGAATTATTAACTTCTATAATTATTCCAACAAGCCCGTCACCTGCCATTACATTCATATTGACAGCAAGCCCGTCATCTGAACCCTTGTCTATTATAAATGTGCTGTACCAGTTATCATTACCACTGCTTATAACACGTGCTGCAACTTTAGGGTAACTTGCATACTGCTCCCCCAGGTCATAAAGCTTCCTGAAATTTTCCAGTTCATATTTATCCTGCTGCAAAAGCCTGTTCTCTGCTGATACTTTATCCAGCTGGGATTTAAGTTCTTTATTTTCCTTTACAAGTTCTTTCATGGTGGTAATATAGTCAAGCTGTTCTGCTATCTTTGTCCCTACCCTGTTTATGCCATTCTGCATAGGTGTAATAATATTGCCCGCAACAGAACGTACAGGCTCCATTTTATCCTGGAACTTAAAAGAAACCACCATAAGCACAACACATGCAGCAACTATTATTATAAGAATATATTTAGGGTCTATAGTAATTTTTGTCCTTTTACGCATTAATTCTGGTATCCTCCATTAGTACCCATGCCGTATTTTAAATGGCACAAGTTTCAGCTTATTTTAACCGGGATAGATAAGACGCCGCAGTTTTAGGATGCCCGGCAAGATATCCAAGCCCTTCCGCCACTGTTTTCTGTGCATCCTTTGTTGTATTGGCTTTTATATGCGTCTCCTTCTCAATAAGTGCATCAATGCCTTTAATCCATGATGATGCACCTGTAAGGTATAAACCCGTATGTATTATTTCCTGTGAAATTTCTGGCGGTGTCCTTTCAAGCATTGACTTTACAGAAGAAGATATTATATAAAACACATCTTCTACAAGCGGGTAAATCTCTTTTGATGAAAGGCTTATCTCCCCTGGAAGCCCTTTTAATATATCACGCCCGGCAATATTTAAACTGCCATCATGTGGTACTGCTGACACAAGTGTCTTTTTTATTATCTCCGCTGTTTTCCTGCCTATAACAAAATTATAATTTTTTCTTGCATATTTAATAATCTGGCTGTCAAAATAGTTGCCGCCATAAGGAAGCAGCTTTGTAAAAACTATGCCGCCAAGTGAAATTATTGATATTTCAGTAGTATCTGCCCCTATATTGACAATAAGGCTTCCGTGGGTTTTAGCTACATCTATGCCAAGACCATAGGCATCCGCAACAGGCTTGTCTACAAGGAAAATATGCCGCGGCTTTCCCTCGCCTTCAGATATTATCTGGGAATATGCCTTTTTTTCAACCTCAGTAATATCTGCTGGTACAGCAATATAAAACTCCCCGCCTTTAAATTTTTTATGTCCTGCAAGTGCTGAGAGCATAAAGTTCCAGAGTGCAGTCATATCTTTAAGCTCTGAAATCACCCCATGGCTTAATGGAAATGTTACATTTATGCTTGGAGGTGCTTTTTCGTACATCTCATAAGCCTTTTCACCTATTGCAACCGGTCTTTTCCCACTGCCAACAGTAGCTACAACATTCCTTTCAAGCAGTATTATGCCCTGCCCTTTTTTATATACTTTAATGGTACCTGTCCCAAAATCTATACCATAAGTCTTTTGTGACATTAAAATTCTCCTTCCAGGCGGGGCTGGCACTAAAGCCCATAACCGCTTTCTTTCATGCTTACATAACGGTTATCCCCGATAATTATATGGTCAAGCAAAGGAATACCAACCATTCCGCCAGTATCTGACAGCCTTTTTGTAAGTAAGATGTCTTCCCGGCTTGGTGAAGGGTCACCTGACGGATGGTTATGTAATACTATTACTGATACAGCTTTATATTTTAGTGCATTGTAAAATATTTCACGTGGTGATGCCACCGCAGAATTAAATGAACCATTTGATATTATAATTTCATGTTCAAGTATATTCCTGCCATTTAGTACAAGCAGCCTGACCTGCTCATATTCCAGGAATTTCATTTTAGGCATAAAATATGCCGCTACCTTCCCTGGCTCTGTACATAAAAGCCTGCCTGCTGGAAATCCCTGTACCATCATGCGCTTTGTTATCTCTGTAAGGCATTTAAGCTGCACAGCTTTAACTTTGCCTATACCATGTATTTCTGACAACTGGTTTAATGACATCTGGAAAAGCCCGCCTATCCTTCTGCCAGGGGCACTGTTAATAACACGCGTTGCAAGTTCTGTAGCCCTTTCCCCTCTTCCGCCTGTACGTATTACAACCGCAAGAAGTTCTGCATCTGAAAGCACATCTGCACCATATTGCATACACTTCTCATATGGCCTTTCTGAAAGCGGCAATTCCTTCATTGTAATATTTGTTTTGTCCATACTGCCTCCTTTTTAAGAAAGCTCCCCGGTATGCACTTATATTTCATGTTATCATAAATCCCTTTTTTTGTATATAATCCTTTGTAGAAAAACCTGTGTATTTTTCGCAATTTTTTCTAAAAAAAAACTAAAATTTCTCTTATACCCCTGCTGCATTAATATCCACAAGCCCTGCATCTTTCAGGTACTGTAAAGACATCATAATACCAAACTTTGCGTGGTACCAGGTAAGGCCTCCCTGGAAATAAACCGCATACGGAGGTTCTACAGGGCCATCAGCACTAAGTTCTATTGATGAACCTTGTATAAATGCACCTGCTGCCATTATAACATCACTGTGGTATCCTGGCATTGCATATGGTTCAGGTGCTACATGGCTGTCTACTGGCGAAGCAGCCTGTATTCCTTTGCAGAAAGAAACAAGTGCTTCCTTTGAACCAAGGGTTACAGCCTGTATTATATCATATCTTGGTGTGCTTGCAGAAGGAACAACACTAAAGCCAAGTTTTTCATATATATTTGCTGCAAATACTGCCCCCTTAAGTGCACCTGCTGTTACAACAGGCGCAAGGAAAAGCCCCTGGAAAAACGGTCTGTTAAGCCCAAGTGTTGCACCAACTTCCTTTCCAAGCCCTGGCGCTGTAAGCCTGTATGCGCACATATCTACAAGTTCTCTCCTGCCCGCAATATAACCGCCTATAGGCGCAAGCCCGCCGCCCGGGTTCTTAATAAGAGACCCTGCACAAAGGTCTGCGCCTGCCTCTATTGGCTCTGTCCTCTCCACAAATTCCCCATAACAGTTATCAACCATACATATTACATCTGGTTTAACAGATTTAATAAATAATATAAGTTCCTTTATCTGTGCTACAGAAAATGTAGGCCTTGGCTCATACCCTTTCGACTTTTGTATTGTAACAAGCTTAGTCTTTTCATTAATTGCTGCCTTTATTGCATCATAGTCAAATGTGCCGTCTGGAAGCAGGTCTGCCTGCCTGTATGTTACACCAAATTCCTTAAGTGAACATGGCGGGTTGTCTTCTTTAATCCCTATAACACCTTCCAGTGTATCATAAGGCCTGCCTACAGGTGATAAAAGTTCGTCACCTGGCCTTAAAATAGCTGAAAGTGCAACTGTAAGGGCATGTGTGCCACAAGTAAGCTGTGGGCGCACAAGGGCAGCCTCTGCACCAAATATTTCTGCATATACAGCCTCTAAAGTTTCCCTTCCTATGTCATCATAGCCATAACCTGTTGAAGACTCAAAACATGCAGTGCTTGTCCTGTGCTTGCGCAAAGCAAGGAGTACCTTCATCTGGTTATACTCTGCAACCTGGTCTATCTCTTCAAAACGTTCCTTTAAACCTGCCTGTATTTTATTACAAAAATTATATACCTCTTCATCTATACCTGCTGTAAGGCAGTATTCTTTTAAAATATCCATAATAATCCCCCTTGCCGCCTCCAGGCGGCACAATATAGTAAAACGAATAAATTCGTTTGTGAAAAATGCTGCAGCATTTATGCTGTTGGCATTTATGACCATAATCATTCCTGGGTTGCGTTTTGTGCAGCATTAGAATGATTTTTCAATCTGGTTTCCTGTATAATATAAAAATTCTATAACTTAGAAAGTATAACATTTCTATTGTAAATTTTCAAGAAAAGTTGACACGCTTCACGTCCGTTTCATAAATTTTTAAGCACTTCTAAAAGCCTGTTGTCATTTAACAG
>CAJUPJ010000030.1 GCA_910588655.1 uncultured Lachnospiraceae bacterium
AGTTATCAATGTGCTTTGTGTTGTTCCCAACAGCGTGTTTTATATTACCACTTATGTCTGTCTTTGTCAACAACTTTTTTTATTTTTTTTATTTTTTATAATCCGCTTTCTTTTGCGGCAACAGATAGTATATTACCATTACTTTACTTATATGTCAAGCACTTTTTTAAAATAATTCACGTCCGGTTCATAAATTTCCAGACACGTTATAATTTACAGTTATCTGGTGTTGGTGTGGACTGGTGAACGGACGGTTTCTGTGCCATAGCCAGAATATTATATAAAAGGGGTACGCTTCCGCTACGGCAGACCACACAGCGGCACATAAAACCTGCCATCATAAACCTGTAAACCAGCACTAAAACCTGGAATAACAGGATATCTGTAAATCATCCTGCATACAATTTGTTGGGCAGAAACTTATGAAATGGCAGTGTTAATTAAATTTTTTCTATATACGAAGTTAAGTCCAGGCAGGAATTACAAACAATCCCTGCCTGGACTTAACTACTACCATCTAATAAACAAATTTTACTTGTTAGCATTAATATATAAATACTTTTACCTGTTTCCTTTTGTAAGTTCATAGGCAATTTTTAACAGACGTTCCACCGTTTCCAAAGTATTAGGTTTGAAACGCTCTAATGTTGCTACAATTTCATTTTCTGCCTTATCTGCATTTTCACCAATCATTATATAATCCATACTTACATCCAGGGCTTTTGATAAATTTAACAATGTTACTGCTGAAAAACCTTTTTTATTATTCTCAATCTCATACAAAAATTTTTCTGATATTTTTGCCATATATGCCAGCTGTTCTCTTGTATAATGTTTTTCAGTCCTTAATTGTAAAATCCTTTCTCCTGCTGTTACTTTTTTCGCATCATCCATTATAAAGTACATCTCCCCCTTCAGTTCGATTATAGCATTACACATCTGTTTACAAAATGTGCGGCAGCTACAATTGAGATGAACCTTTGTTCCTATTATACACCAAAATCCTCAAAAACCCGCCACATGAAACGGGTTATTTACTTTAGCAGAAACCAAAAAACTGCTGTCCAGTGTTACGCCAGACAGCAGTTAGTAAAATAGCCTGCATTTTTATTTTGCAAAAATTGTATAAATCCAGTATATTATCCCCAGAATCCATGAACTGAATATCCCATATAAAATTACAGGCCCGGCAATTGAAAATATCTTACAGCCCACACCAAAAACATCCCCTTCTGCCTGGAATTCAATAGCAGGTGAAACTACAGAATTGGCGAAGCCAGTAATAGGCACAATGCTTCCTGCACCTGCAAACTGCCCAAGCTTCTGGTATATGTTAAAGCCTGTAAGTATTATGCTTATCCCAATTAAAGTCATTGTACTGTAAAGCCCTGCAAGTTTGTCATCGTTTCCCATTGATTTATATATACTACAGAATATCTCCCCTAAAAGGCAAATACTTCCCCCTGTTATAAACGCCTTTACACAATTTAAGAACCCATTATTTTTAGGTGTCATATTTTTAACATACTCATTGTATTTTTCTTTCTGTAAGTTACTGTCTTTTTCATTTATAATTTCCTCTATTCCAGGATTATCCCTGTCTTTTTCTTTCACAAAACCATCCCCCTTTATAACTAAAGCCCGCCACAGAAAAACAACTGGTATAATGTGCCAAGGCCTTTGCCTAATGCAACCATAACAACAATTACTGGTACTCCAGTTTTTAAATCAAGCCTTTTAAAAAGAATTGGTATCACTTTCAGGCTTTCAGAAAGTGACATAGCAAGTGCACCTGTAAATATTCCTGCAAATACACCTGCCGCCACCATGCCAGCAATACCAATATGCACATTGAATTTATATACAGTTATAAGGTTTCCAACTGTACCTCCCAGTGCTATTGCTGTTTCCATCTTATATATATCACAGCCAATTTTCATACCCCCGGCAAGCCTTGGCACTATACCAAGTATTGTAATAAGCGCAAATGTCCCGGCAGCTACTGAAATACCACCAGAAAACCCAATTACAGCAAGAACAATATTCTGGAAAATCTCCATTCCAGCACCGCCTTTCAAGTTTATTTTATCATTTTGCCCTCCCTTGATGAGTCTGCTATTAACGTTTTATTTAAATCCTCTTCAAATGTGCGCATTTCCATATGGAGAGGTGTAGGGTCATCATGGACTTTGGTACTTTTAAAATGATTGTAAAATCCCAGTATGCCTACCGGAATTCCGATGCTGTAAGCAATCTCCAGAATTGAACCGTCTGATTTATGCACGCCTGTTACCAGATAATAAAAATCGTTGAATACATCTCCGACACTTACATCTGTATTAAATGTCATAATCGTAAACGCTGAACCAAAAAATACAATAAGCGAAACAAAAACCAGTTTAATATATTCAAGCCATTTTTTATCTGGTTCTGGCATTTTGTACTCTACAATAAATTCTGGTTCACCAATATTCTGTATTGTAATATCAGGATAAGATTTCTGTATTATCCCAATAACCTTCATCACTGAAAAAGCAAGAATTTCATTTTTATTTCCTTTGACAGTATATAAAACTGTACTTCCTATTTCTTTAACCATATTATTATCAGGTGAATATATTTCTGCTATATCCTGTAACAATATTTTTTTATTGGATACTTGTACATTCTGGTCAATCTTTATATAAACCACATCAGCTTTCATTAATTTTTCCATCCTTTATATAAAAATCATTTGTGCCATGCCTTGTTCTATATAAAAACCTGATACCATACAGGCATTAATATTAATCAGGCAGGTTTAATTTATCATGGCTGAAGCTGAAAGCTGCAATGCCTATATCCGGTTCTTCATCATATGTCCTTTCAACAACCCTTCCATTGGCGTATTCAGTCCTTGTGTTGCGCAAAGATGCAAGATAACAGACTGTTGTAATAATCATTAAACAAAAGACAACTGCAATAAGCCATACTTTATTTTTCTTCATAATACCCCTCATTTCTGCGCTGTTATTAATATCCCGTTCCATACGGGCTTTTACGCATTAAAATTTGCAATATTACTTTCCCATCTGCTGCCACTAATGCCACAAACAGGATTTATAACATGTAATTAGTATGGCTTATATATTTTTTTATATACATAATTTAATATAAATGTTTTTCAGCATTTTGCTTTTTCACGCATGTTTTTTAAGATTTTTTTCTCAAGCCTGCTTACTTGCACCTGGCTTATTCCAAGTTCTTTTGCAACTTCTGTCTGTGTCATATCTTTATAATACCTGTATTCTATTAATTTTCTTTCCTTTTCATCTAAACCGTCCAGCAGTTCTTTTAAAAGAATACGGTTTAAAAGTTTTTCTTTCTCTTCGTCCTGTACTGAACCATTAAAACCAGTGCCGTACCCGCCATTATTTGCAGAAGCAGAAATATAACTTGCACCACCCTGGCAATTTTTTACAATCTGGTCTACCATATATATATCTTTGCCCTCTGACTGGTAAACAGTCCTGTAAATAGAGTCTACTTCGCTGTTTGCTTCCAGCGCAAGCACTATATCTTCTGGCGCAAGCTCAGTTGCTGCTGCTATTTCTTTAATTGTTGCTGTCCTTCCAAGTTCCTGCCCTAGTAAATCAGCAGCTTTTTTTACTTTCCATCCGTTCTCTTTTATCGTCCTGCTGACTTTTATCATTCCGTCATCCCTTAAAAAACGCTTTATTTCACCTGTAATCATAGGTACTGCATAGGTAGAAAATTTTACGCCAAACTGTATGTCAAAATTGTCTATTGATTTAATAAGCCCTATGCAGCCTATCTGGAAAATATCATCAACATCATATCCCCTGCCAGAAAACCTTTTTACAATATTCCACACAAGACCAACATTTTCTTCAACAATTTTGTTCCTCGCTTCCTTATCCCCTGCACGTGCTTTCTTTAATAATTCCATAATGTCCATATGCACATACCATCCTTAACAGCCTAAAATTTATTACTGCCCTTCTGAAATCCCTATAGTTTTTTCTAAAAAAACTTTTGTCCCTTTGCCTGGGACTGACTCCACTTCCAGCTTGTCCATAAATGCCTCCATAAATGCAAAGCCCATTCCTGAACGCTCCCATTCAGGTCTTGTTGTATAAAGTGGTTCCATCGCCTTTTCTATATCATTTATGCCTGTCCCATAATCCTCTATCACAATGCTTATATCATTATTATGTATATTACACTCCATTAAAATTTCGCCTTCTTTATTTTCATAACCGTGTATAATACAATTAGTAACAGCTTCTGATACTGCTGTTTTCACATCAGACAGTTCTTCCAGTGTAGGATTAAGCCTGGTTATATATGCTGCTATAACTGTCCTTGCAAATGCTTCATTTTCTGAACAACTCTCAAATATAATCTTCATACTTAACCTCCAAAGCCTTTATTGCATCTCCAGGCGTATCATATTTTTCAATTATCTTATATAAACCAGATATTTTAAATATCCTGTCTACTGCACTTCCCACACTGGTTACTGCTGCCCTTCCGCCAAGGAACATAACTTTCTTATACCTGCCCATTAAAAGCCCTATCCCTGAACTGTCCATAAACCCTACATCTTTAAAATCAAATATTACATGTTTTACATCCCCGGCTTCTATAAGCCTGTCTGAACGCTCCCTTAAAGATAAGACTGCATGGTGGTCTAAATCCTGTGTTACATATATAACCAGGCAGTTTTTATAAAGTTCATAATGAAACCCTGCCACATTTTCTTTAACCATAGTAACCTCCATTCCACCGCCAGGCGGCGGCACAAATAGTTGTATGAATATATTAACCGGGACAACAAAAATACCCTGCCAGAATAACATATAATGTAATTCTGGCAGGGTACTGCCTTTATCTGGTATTGTATCATGGATTTCCTGGTTATACACCAAGTTCACGCAGCCTGCTGCTTGCATCTGCCACCCTTGGTGATTCAGGATAGTCATTCACTATTTTTTCATAGTATTCCCTTGCCTTTTTAGGCTTTGATGTCTGCTGGTATGTCCTTCCTAAGAAATACATTGCATCTGTATTGTCAGGGTTATATTCAAGTGCCTCTAGCAGAAGTTCTTTAGCTTTGTCATAATCTTTTGCGCCTGCATATGCATTTTCACCATTGTAAGCATCCCTTCCCTGTATATAAATCTTCTCGCTGGCTTCTTCAAAAGATGCTTCTGCAATCCTATCGTATATCTTTTTGGCAGCATTCCCTGCCAGGTCTTTACTGTCGATTTTCTTAAGGCTGCGTGCTGCTTTTTCCATATCTTCTTCCATAAAAAGCTCTGCTGCCTTGAACAGTTTGTCATAAACTTCAAGAAGACTGCTTCCAGATGCATTGCCATCCCCTTTAAGTTCTTCAAGTTCACCCTGTAAGTCTGCTATTTTAGCCTGTAATGTTTCATTCTGGCTTTTTAATGCAGTTAAGTCACTATCTGCTGCCGCCTGGTTCTCGCTGTATTTCTTAAAATTATTATTAACATTTTCTGCCTCTGAGGACTTAATATGTGGCATTATAAGGAAATACATAAGTGCAAGTCCCGTAATTATGCCTATAATAACATTTACAAAAGGGAGTACGGAAGGCTTCTCCTCTTTATAAGGGGTTATTGTCTTATACTGGTCTGCTTCTTCAAGACGTGGAAGCGTTTTCCTTGTACTGGTTTTAGGCTCTTCTGTCCTTACAGCCAGAGGGTCTGCTTTGGGGCGGATATCTGAAAGTTCCTGTAAATACGCCAGGGTAGTTGTATTCGTAATATCAATTTTAATAATATTATTGAGCAGCTTTAAAGCTTTGTTGCGGTTATCTTTCTTGTCCGACATCATGTAAAGCAAAGCAAGAAGCTGGTGGGCACGTATAAATTTCGGGTTCTGGCTTGTAACTTTTTTAAGCTGTATAATTGCCATGTCCTCATCACCATGCTTCGCAGAATCAAGTGCTGAATTATACTTCCGGATAACCTGGCTGTACATTTCCAGTTTATTAGGATTGGACTGTATTTCATTTATATACATATCCGCATCATTGTTTTCTTCCTGGTAATGTTTACTTATAACCCACTCACTTAAAGCAGAAACTATCTCTCCTGTCTCAAAATATATAAGCCCAAGCAGGTTTCTTGCATTTGTATTTAATTTGTTAAACTGGAGGCTTTGCTTAAGGGAAGATACAGCTCCTGTCAAATCCCTGATTTTTGCCTGTCCAAGTGCTTTATTATAGTATATATTTGATAAACTGATAATCTTCCAGTAATCCCTTAAATCCTGGCCACAGTTACTACACCTTGTTCTCCTGAATGGTACAGCAGCATTACATCTTGGACAGTTCATGATTCCTCCACCCATTCTATAGATTTTTTATCAATGGTTTCATTGCCTGGTACAGTATTATTTATAATGGACTGCACTAAATCAGTAACATCTGTTGTCTTATTGCCATAAATAGCATCCTCTGCCTGCTCAATATCAAGGCTTGGCTGGAATTTAGCCAGCTCTGCTTCAAAATCCATCTTACACTACCTCCTGTTAATCATCAACAAATATCAGCCGCAATTACCGGCATAAAAGCATACTATTCGCCAATATTATACACAATAATTCCCGCCCCACGCCTTGCATATTCTACATGATGGTTTTCTTCTGTAACTAACACCTTTACTCCATTGATAGTGATGGCAGTTCCTGGATTTACAACTTTATTAATAGTAATTTTGGCAAGGTTCGCCTTGCCCATCTGGTCAAGTATTTCCTGCTCTTTTTTAGTAAGTTCATTAACCCTTGTATCACATTCTATTTTGCTTCTCATAAGCTGTATACGCTTCTTGGACAGTTCCGGGTTATCCCCTTTGCTTAATGCCTGCTGTACTTTTTCAAGTGCATCAACTACTGTTTTAAGTGATTTTTCACTGTCTTCTTTATTCTGCTTGCACTGTGCCAGAAGTGCAAATAAGTCACCATCTACACCTGCTTTAATCTCTGTCCTTACTTCTGACATATTGCCAATAATATTAGCACTGATATATCTCATTGCTGATACAGAACCGCCTACTATCACACCATATTTGCCAGATACAATTATATCCTGTCCAGCCTCAATCTTGGTATTCATAATGGCATTAGCCTGTACATCACCTTTACAGGTTATGCTTGACTGCTCAAAAAACTTGCCTTTTACAGAACCGCCTGCTTCTATTGAGCCTTTTCCATTGCCCTGCATGCCGTTTTTAAGCACAACATCATTCTTTGCAGAAAGGTTTGCCTGCTCAACATACCCGTCAACAATTATAGAACCCTTTTGTGATGTTACACTAACGCCTGAAAAGACATTTCCGCGGATGTGTATATCATTCTGGAATTCAATATCCCCTGTGGTAAATGATACATCCCCTTCTACAACAAGCTCTTTATCTACAATAAGCCTTTCTGCAATATAAGTTACCTTGCCATCATACTTAGCTGTATATTCTGTGCCTGTAGAATCAATTACAAAACCCTTGCCCTTTATCTTTGCTAAATCTTTGCCTTTCCTGGCAAGGATAGAACCGCCAAACACATTTATGCCATCCTTGCATGGTGTAGGCGGATGGTATAAAACAAGACGTTCCCCTTCTACAACAGATGGAACACTTCCATATTCTGAATAGTCAACAGAACCATCCTTTAAAATCTTTGGTCTTGTATCAATATGTGTGTCAAATAAAAATTCATACCATCCATCTTTGCCATCCATTGCCGGGGTTGACTGGGCAAACTTAACTGTTCTATTATATATGCTATTATCCAGCATATTTTTAATTACTTCCGTACTTATTCCGTGGACTACACCAATATCCTTTGCAAGCTTTAAAACTGACTCAAGAGTATTTTCTGTACCTTCACTTGGTGGCGCTATACATATATATGCTGCATTCTCATCATCTGATACTGTTATCTGTATATTACAAATACTATTTCCTGCTTCTACCATATCTTCCTGCATAAAATCCCTCCTCTGTCACCATATTTCCAACCAGCATTTTTACTAAGAGCAGAGTTACTTATTCTGATTATATATGAGTTTGCCCTATATTGCAATAACCCATCCAATTGTTAACTAAAACTTAACACTTTTGCAGCTGTGCAGCCTTTTCCGTCCTTTAGTTTTGTAACTTTAAAAGCTCTTCTTCTACTTTGTCCATCATTGCCTGGTATTTAGCCAGTTTCCCTTTTTCTTCTTCTATCTTTGATGCTGGTGCTTTACTTATAAATTTTTCATTGCCAAGCATTCCGTTTACGCGCTTTAACTCTCCTTCAAGGCGTTTTTTCTCTTTCATAAGCCTTTCCTTCTCTTTTTCAAAGTCCACAAGGTCTGAAAGAGGCATGTAAATTGTTGCATTGCTTGTAACTGCTGATACTGCATTCTCTTCTATTCCTGTCTTGTCTGTCTGTACTGCTACCTCTGATGCATAGAGCATATGGGCAAATGAACCTGACAGCCTCTGGTATGTGTCTGCTGCCTCACTGCTGTCTGCTACTATATAAACTTTTGCCTTACGTGATGGCAGGACTTCCATAGAAGTACGTGTATTACGTACAGCTTTTATAACTGCCTTCATAACACCAACATCTTGTTCAGCCTCTTTATTATCCCATTCTTCCTTATATTCTGGCCATGAAGAAACCATTATTGATTCTTTTTCTGGCTTTATTGTGCAGAAAATCTCTTCTGTAATAAATGGCATAAACGGATGCAGCAGTTTAAGGGAAGCCACAAGCACTGTTTCAAGTGTCCAGAACGCAGCGTTGGCAGCCTTACTATCGTTTTCTTTATTAAAAAGCCTTGGTTTTACAAGTTCAATATACCAGTCGCAAAATTCAGTCCAGATAAAATCATTTATTTTCTGTACAGCTATGCCAAGTTCATATTTCTCCATATTTTCTGTAACTTCCCTGGCAAGTGTATTAACTGCTGAAATTATCCATTTGTCAACGGCATATAAATCATTATATGCGGGCTCTGTAATTTTGTTGTCACCAAGGTGCATAAGGATAAAACGTGAAGCATTCCATACTTTATTAGCAAAATTACGGCTTGCCTCTACACGTTCCCAATAGAAACGCATGTCATTGCCTGGGGCATTTCCTGTAACAAGTGTAAAACGCAGGGCATCTGCACCATACTTATCAATTACTTCAAGCGGGTCAATACCGTTTCCAAGTGATTTGCTCATCTTGCGTCCCTGTGAATCGCGTACAAGCCCATGTATAAATACTGTATCAAATGGCACTTTGCCTGTCTGTTCTATACCCGAAAACATCATACGCATAACCCAGAACGGAATTATGTCATATCCTGTAACAAGTGTGCTTGTAGGGTAGAAATAATCCATTTCTTCTGTCTTTTCCGGCCATCCAAGTGTTGAAAACGGCCACAGGGCAGATGAAAACCATGTATCAAGCGTATCAGGGTCCTGGCGCATTGGCTTGCCACATTTTGGGCATGTAGCGCTGTCCTCTTTAGTAACTACCATCTCCCCACACCCGTCACAATAAAATGCAGGTATCTGGTGTCCCCACCAGAGCTGGCGTGATATACACCAGTCACGTATATTTTCTAGCCAGTGGAAATAAGTTTTCTCAAAATGAGGCGGGACAAACTTTGTATCACCATTTTTTACTGCATCTATTGCAGGCTTTGCAAGTGCTTTCATTGAAACAAACCACTGTTTTGAAACCCTTGGCTCTACTGTAGTGCCGCAACGGTAACATGTACCTACATTGTGGGGATGGTCTTCTGTTTTAAGAAGTGCCCCTTCTGCTTCAAGGTCTGCTACTATGGCTTTTCTTGCTTCGTACCTGTCCATTCCGGCATACTTTGGATAGTCTTCTGTAATCTTCGCATCATCTGTAAGTACATTTATAATTTCAAGGTTGTGCCTCAGCCCGACTTCAAAATCGTTAGGGTCATGTGCCGGTGTGATTTTAACAACACCTGTACCAAATTCCATGTCTACATATTCATCTTCTATTACTGGTATCTGCCTGTGTACAATAGGTAAATCAAGTGTCTTGCCAACCATATGCTTATAACGGCTGTCATTAGGGTTAACTGCTACTGCTGTATCACCAAGAAGAGTTTCCGGACGTGTTGTTGCAAGGTCAATATATCCTGTGCCATCTGTTGTCTTATACCTTAAATGCCAGAAATGCCCTGCCTGGTCTTCGTAGTTAACCTCTGCATCTGAAATAGATGTAAGGCATTTTGGGCACCAGTTTATAATACGCTCTCCCCTGTAAATTAATTCTTTATTATAAAGCTTAACAAATACTTCTTTAACTGCCCTGTTGCAGCCCTCATCCATTGTAAACCGCTCCCTGTCCCAGTCACAGGATGAACCTATCTTTTTAAGCTGGCTTACGATACGTCCGCCATACTGCCTTTTCCAGTCCCATACCCTTTCAAGGAATTTTTCCCTTCCAAGTTCTTCTTTGGAAATTCCTTCATCCCTAAGCGCTTCTACTACCTTTGCCTCTGTAGCAATAGAAGCATGGTCTGTACCTGGCAGCCACAGTGCTTCATAACCCTGCATCCTTTTAAAACGTATAAGTATATCCTGCAATGTATTGTCAAGGGCATGTCCCATATGGAGCTGCCCCGTAATGTTTGGCGGAGGCATCACAATTGTAAAAGGTTTTTTATCCCTGTCCACCTCTGCATGGAAATACTTCTTATTAACCCATTTTTCGTAAGTCCTCTGTTCAATATCAGAGGGATTATAATTCTTTTCTAATTCTTTAGCCATAAAATCCTCCTAATGCCCATTCTGCCGTTATAAATTGAAATAAAAACAAAAAAACCCTCTGCTTATAGCAAAGGGCGGATGTACCGCGGTACCACCTTTAATTACAATAATAAATGCTGTAATATATACAGGTTTATTACTGCCTCTTGCATCTGTAACGGGATGTCCCGCTGCTTCTTACTAAAACCTGTATAACAGTTTTTTCAGAAACAGTGCTCAAAAGCTACCTTCCACAGCATTAATTCCTATGAAGCCTTGCAGCCTCCGGGCTTTCACTCTCTTAAGGCATATGCTGTGTACTCCTCTTTATCACTGCATTTAGAATATTTATTAATAATGTCATTTAAACATTTATAAATCCTGGATTAAGCAATTTTAGATTTAGCAATTTCAACAAGTGCTGCAAAACCTTCCGGGTCACTAATTGCCATTTCTGAAAGCATCTTCCTGTTAAGATTGATATCTGCAAGTTTAAGCCCATGCATAAGCCTGCTGTATGAAAGCCCGTTAATACGTGCTGCTGCATTAATACGTGCAATCCAGAGTCTCCTGAATTCCCTTTTCCTCTCTTTCCTGCCTGCGAAGGAAGAATTAAGAGCCCTCATAACGGACTGTTTTGCAACTCTGTACTGCTTAGACCTTGCTCCTCTGTAACCTTTTGCAAGTTTTAACACCCTTTTATGTTTTTTCTTTGCATTTAAACCGCCTTTAACACGTGCCATCTTAATTTTCCTCCTTAATTATTTTGAATATGGTAACATACGCTTCATCATCTTTGCGTTTGTAACATCAACTTCTACTGCTTTTCTAAGCCTTCTTTTTCTTTTTGGTGATTTCTTTGTTAAAATATGGCTTTTATTTGCATTCATTTTCATAAGCTTTCCCGTTCCTGTAACTTTAAAACGTTTAGCTGCTGACCTCTTTGTCTTTAACTTTGGCATAATTATATTTCCTCCTTAACTTGTGATTATATCTATATTAAGCCATTTACCGGACTGTATAATCCTAAAATGCCTGGCTTTCCATAAACACTGCAAATACTGCCTGTATTACAGGCATCCCTGGCTGTAAACTAGCGCTTTTGTGATAAAAACATAACCATTGAACGCCCTTCCATTTTTGGCGCTTTATCTATTACAGACACATCTTCAAGCAGCTCATAGAAACTGTCAAGGATTTGCTTGCTGTAACTTATATGTGCCATTTCACGCCCACGGAAACGGAGTGTAACCTTAACTTTATCACCTTTAACCAGGAACTTCCTTGCCTGGTTAGCCTTGGTATTAAGGTCGTTTTTGTCTATATTAGGTGAAAGCCTTACTTCCTTGACTTCCATAGTCTTCTGCTTCTTCTTTGCTTCCTTTTCCTTACGCGCCAGTTCATAACGGTATTTGCCATAATCAATAATCTTACATACAGGCGGCTTTGCCCCTGGCGCAATCTTGACAAGGTCAAGTTCTGCTTCACGCGCCAGCTTCATAGCTTCTTTAGCTGGCATAATACCTAACTGCTCCCCAGTTTCACTAATCAGCCGGACTTCCTTATCCCTGATTCTTTCATTAATCATTAACTCGCTAATTGTAGTACACCTCCAAAATAATATAATATGAAAAAAACGTGGAAAGCAAAGACAATCCACGTTTATCTATTAATATATATGCGTAAAATGCAGTAAATATAACTCCTGCCTGTAATATACCAATAATAAAACCCGAGTCACTTAAATGTGCTAAGGTGAGAGTGGATTACTCTACTTCGTTGCTGGCTGTAAACATTACAATAAATACTGTAATAATAAACAGTACAATAATAAACATTGCAGTACCAGACAGCAATTGGAATGATAGCATATATGGAATTAGTTGTCAAGTGGTTTTTTGGGGGTTTGCAGATATTTTGTGTCTGACGGACGCAGGGTTTTCCAGTGTCCAGCTAATATTATTACATGACAGGGCACGCTCCCGCTACGTTAGCCCACGCAGCGGCACATAAAATCTGAAAATACCAGATTTAAGTGCCGGCGGTGCTAAAGTGCACCTGTCATGTAATAATATTTAGCCTGGACACGTAAAACCTGCTATTTTCTAACAATATTTCAGACAAAATCACAAAAATGTCATAAGAATTTTGTCAAATTTGAAAAAATTATTACTAATAGTTGTAACTTTTACTATTTCTGCATTATCGTTGACACCAAACAGGATATGCCAGTACTCAATCAACAAGATTCTGATTTGAATTTCTTACTTTTCTCTTCCCTTAAACTAAAATCATTACATCTTTTTTGCCAGCGCTGTTGTATTATCTTTATTCATTTTATGTTTATAAACTTCCCCTGCATTTTTCATTATCTTATCCTGAAGTTTTCTAATAATATGATATTCTGTCATTAAAAGCTTCTGATATTGAGAATCTTTCACTATTGGAATATCAACATATGTATATTCACCTTTAGGGAGTGGAAACATATTATTAATATTTATTACCGCATAATCTCCTATCTTGATAAAATCCAATCCATTTTTCATTTTTTCGTGTTTGGTTTTAAAGGAAGATAATGGAGCAAAATAATTCATGCCATTTACAACTAGAACGATACCAATATATTTCCTCTCATTACGCTGTCCGAACTGTTTGTTTTGAAACAAATGTGACGCATAGGGAATTAAGTAATCTATATATTTGGGATTAACCTCATATATTTTTATTACCAAAGTCACATACTACTATCATAAAAACAGGGACGGAAAATCCGCCCATTGTAAAAAAAACGCAACCTCTTTTGAAAATTTTATATGCTCATTTCATAAATTCCCAAACACATTATAATTTACAGTTATCCTTTACTACAAAATATTATAACAATTATTACTTCATTATTTAATAAGTGACCAGCAAAATCATCTTCCACTCAATTTGTGATTATCTTGTTATTCTGGATTTTAGTGGCTTACAATGACAGGTTTTGCGTGCCATGATACCAGCAATATTCCGTTAAAGGGGGTACTTTAAGCCCGCCGGCATTTAAGCCAGATATTTAATGCGACGGAATAAACGCCAGTTTATTCTGGAACATTAAATATCTGGCTTTATGTGCCGCTGCGTGGCTTATCGTAGCGGAAGCGTACCCCTTTAACGGAATATTCTGGTTCTGGCACACAAACCGTCCGTTTACCCACAAACACAAGATAAATCTTAAACTTTTATAAATATTTAATATTTGGCTCTTTTTTCCTTTTATATGCTAAATTTATGCAGACACAGACCCGATATAAATAATACAATAATAATCTTGTTTACATAGATTGTTAGAAACAAAAGTATCCGCATACAGCCATCAGACGGGCTGCAATGGTATAAAAAGGAGGTTTATATTATGAGCGTATCATCAATATCAGGAGCAACACAGACATATGAAACTACAACTGCTGCCGCTTCTGCTACTGCTGCTAAGGAAGCACAGCAGAAAGAAACAGCAGCAACAGAGAAAAATACAACTGATGAAGTTGTTTATGAAAAAGGTGACTCTAAAAAGAAAGACACTGCTAACCAGATTTATAACAGGGATTCTGTTATTTCAAAGTTAAAAGCAGACCAGAAATCACGTGCGGAGTCAATGAGAAGCCTTGTTGAGAAATTACTCTCAAAACAGACTAATAAATTCAGCATTGCTAACCAGAGTTTGTCTTCTATTTTTGGTGAAGCAGCTAAAAATGCTGACCCTGCAACAATTAAGAAAGCACAGGAAGATATCTCTGAAGACGGTTACTGGGGTGTTAATAAGACATCAGACAGGCTTGTAAGCATGGCAATAGCATTAGCAGGCGGAGATACAAGCAAGGCAGATGAAATGATGGCTGCTATCCAGAAGGGATATGACAAAGCTACTGCTGCATGGGGCAAAGAACTTCCTGATATTTCCAAGAGGACATTAGAAGCTACAAAGCAGAAAATGGAAGACTGGAAGAATGGCAAGACAACTGCACAGGATTATGCAGAGT
Source organism: uncultured Lachnospiraceae bacterium (assembly GCA_910588655.1). Taxonomy (GTDB): domain Bacteria; phylum Bacillota; class Clostridia; order Lachnospirales; family Lachnospiraceae; genus Butyribacter. The sequence goes on from CAJUPJ010000030.1 coordinate 14,819, forward strand.
ATCTTAATTAATTCTTTAAAAAGAAATTAATTACGAATGTATCTACACATTTTACAGCATGTCAGAAATAAAGAATAACACATTTTTCTGACATGCTGCAAATTTTAGGTTTTATAGAAAAAATGGGGGGGAACAAAATTATGATATCTTCATTAAGTAATTTAGCAATATCACAAAATATAGATAATTATACAAGACAAAATACAAACTTAGAAGCAGCTTATCCAGATATAAACAAACCAGAAAATCTTGATAACTCTTCTTTTCCTGGAAATGGTTTTATTGGTAATATTTCTTTATCAGCAGAATATTCTAGTAACAGTTCTTATGATAATCCTGTTGTTTCAGTAACTATAAAGTCTGGTAATGTAATAGAAAAAATTGATATTAATATTAATTCTGTTAATCCTCAAAACGCCACCACTCTTGAAATGTTTGCTTTTTGTAAATACACTGAATCCCAGCTTCCTGATTCCCCTATGTTTTTTGCTGTCTGGGAAAATTTAATACAGTTCCAGGAAATTGCAGAAAAAAGTAATACATTTGAACCAGCACAAAATATTATGGAATGTAAAAACAGTAAAAAAGACTGGGGATTAATGGTAACTAATGTAAATAAAATTTCTATGGAAGAAGGAGATTATAACAAATTAATACAGGGTAAAAAACTGGAAGGCATATTTTCGGGTGATACTGGTAAATGCACAACTAAATACCAGACATGCGGAGCAAAGATAAATTATAACCATGATTATGTTACAGAAGAAATTGGAATATGTAACCTGCCAGGACATATAGATTTAATGTTTTCCAGTACACGTGAAATAGTATGTATTGACCGGAATTCTTCTGTTATATTGTGGTCACTTTCACTTTCAGAAGAGGAAGCAGAAATGAGTAAATCTTTTTGGTCACTTCCAGAACCGGACACATATAAACCTTATATGGCTGATATAAATTTCTGGAAAAGTTATTTTGACGGCAGCCTTGACTTTGATAAACTGGAAGAATTTAATAAGATAGCTGAAGATACAAGTAACAATTTTGATGAAAACTGCCCTGGTGAAATTAAACAGGCGCGGGATAAAGCAAAAGAATTATCAGGTTTTGACCCATTTGGAATTTTTGCTGGTGGCAGGATAGAATATTTTTCAGAATACCTTAAACAAATGCTTGTAAACTTTTTATTAGGAACTGATACCAATTTATTAGGCAATACGAAGGAAGATGCAGACAGGTTTGCAAAAACAGCCATTAACAATATTGAAAATGGGACTTATAACAGTTATTATAAAGAGATAAAAAATAATGAAAAAAAATTCTGGAAATTTTTTCTTGTTAATTTGACAAAGGAAAACCAGTTGGAAAAATAAATCAGAACCACCAGCTTAGCTGGTGGTTTGCTTACGCCCTATAAGGGCTTATTACCAGCAAAGCCTAAAGGCTTGTTGAAAAAAATTCTACTTTTGCACAACCAGCTACGCAACCCTTCGGGTTATTTATTAGTAAATTTTTTTCTTTGCTGGCTTACATTAAAAAGCTTTTTATGTTATAATTTTTATGCTCACAATGAGCTATACTCCTTTATTCAAAATGTGGCTGATGAACCCATATTCTTGTAATATTGGAGTTTTTTTGTTTGAAGCTTAAGCTTTTCCCACCACCTGCATAGCAGGTGGTTTTTTTGTTTTTCTGCACTCATTTCTCTATTGAGAAACTCGTTTGAAAAACAGGGCATATGCCCTAACAATAAAACAAAGGCATGGGCAACATTGCCCACACCATTGTTTTATTTTTATACAGTTTTATTTATATCTGCCTGCAATATCAATCCTTGTCAGTGCCTTTTTTAGTGCAAGTTCTGCACGCATCATATCAACAGATTTTTCACCACTTTTTAAGCGGCGCTCTGCACGCAGCTTTGCCTCTTCGGCACGGTTTACGTCTATCTCATCCGGCCATTCACATGACTCGGCAAGTATAGTTACCTTGCTTTTTGTGATTTTAACAAATCCATCATGAAGTGCAGCTTCTTTCTTGCCGTCTGCCTGTTTTATACGCAGGACTCCTGGCTCAAGAATAACTGTAAGAGGAATGTGGCCTGCCAGTACACCAATCTCACCCTCCGTAGTCTTCATTTCTACCATTTCTGCATCGCCGTCGAAAAATACACGTGTAGGGGAGATAATCTGTAAGTTGAACGTTTTGTCAGCCATACTGGTCTCCTTTCTACTTGGACTTCATCCTCTGGACAACCTCGTCAATTGTACCTGCATTAAGGAAGAGGTTTTCTGGAATTTCATCATGTTTGCCATCAAGTATTTCCTGGAAGCCGCGTACAGTCTCACTTACTGGCACGTACTGCCCTGGAAGGCCTGTAAACTGCTCTGCAACGTGGAAAGGCTGTGATAAGAACCTCTGTATTTTCCTTGCCCTGTTTACTACAATCTTGTCATCTTCTGAAAGTTCATCCATACCAAGGATTGCGATAATATCCTGGAGCTCCTTATACCTCTGTAATATTTCCTGTACACCACGTGCAGTTTTATAATGCTCCTCACCTACTACATGAGGGTCAAGAATACGTGATGTAGACTCCAGAGGGTCTACAGCCGGGTAAATACCCAGTTCTGATATTGAACGTGAAAGAACTGTTGTTGCATCTAAGTGTGCAAATGTGTTTGCAGGGGCTGGGTCTGTAAGGTCGTCAGCAGGTACATAAACAGCCTGTACTGATGTAATAGAACCTTTTTTAGTAGATGTTATGCGCTCCTGTAATGCACCCATTTCTGTCTGGAGTGTCGGCTGGTATCCAACCGCACTAGGCATACGTCCAAGCAGCGCTGAAACTTCTGAACCAGCTTGTGTAAAACGGAAAATATTGTCAATAAACAAAAGTACGTCTTTACCTGAACGGTCGCGGAAATTTTCTGCCATTGTAAGGCCTGTAAGCCCGACTCTCATACGTGCTCCTGGCGGCTCATTCATCTGCCCGAACACCATTGTTGTCTTGTCAATAACGCCCGACTCAATCATTTCATAGTAAAGGTCATTACCTTCACGTGTACGCTCGCCAACACCTGTAAACACTGAATATCCGCCATGCTCCTGCGCAATATTTGTAATAAGCTCCTGTATTAATACGGTTTTGCCTACACCTGCACCGCCAAAAAGACCAATCTTACCACCCTTCTGGTATGGGCAGAGCAAATCAACTACCTTAATACCTGTTTCAAGAATTTCAGTAGCTGTTGACTGTTCTTCAAATGCTGGCGCTTTTCTATGGATTGGGTCATATTTGACACCTGTTGGCGCAGGCTTTTCATCAATAGGTTCACCAAGCACATTAAACATACGTCCTAATGTGGCTTCGCCAACCGGGACTGAAATAGGGCCGCCTGTTGCCTCAGCTTTCATGCCACGCACAAGCCCGTCTGTAGGTCCCATTGCAATACAGCGCACAGTATCATCGCCAAGATGCTGTGCAACTTCAACTACGAGTTTGCCGCCATTATTTAATGGCACTCTTATAGCATCGTTAATTTCTGGAAGTTTTCCTTCTGGAAATTTAATATCCAGAACAGCACCGATAATCTGTGTAAGCTGGCCTGTATTTAATTCTGCCATCGTCTTTCTCCTTTTTATTATTTTTTCCTGTATACAACAGTTAAAAGCAGGACTTTTTATACTGGCTGCTTTTAAAATGCCATGCCAGGAATAAAGTTACTAACTGTTATGAAATAGCTGATGCACCTGCTATAATCTCTGTAAGTTCCTGTGTTATGGAAGCCTGTCTTGCTCTGTTATATTTAAGGGACAAATCACTTATCATTTCTTCTGCATTGCTTGTTGCAGAGTCCATCGCCTGCATACGTGCACCGTTCTCACTTGCATGTGACTCCACAAGGCCTCCAAATACAAGGCTGTTAATATATTTCGGGATAATAGCATCAAGTGCTTCTTCTGGTTCTGGCTCATAATTCATAAGTGTTATTTTGTCAAGTGGGCTTTCTGGCTCTTCTTCCTGCTCTGATACAATGTCTTCTGCATCTATAGGAAGCAGCTTAACAAGTGTAGGTATCTGCACAACAGTATTCTTAAATATTGTATATGCAAGATATATCTCACCAATTTCACCACTTGTAAATTTGCTTAAAAGCTCTTTGCCAATTTCCATAGCGTCAGCATAAAGCGGCTCATTAATTGCCTCTGAATAATCACCAGCTATTGTATAGCCCTGCCTTGAAAGGGAATCACGTCCTTTAATCCCTACAGCATAAATAACAGTATCTTCTTTATTAAAGCGCTCATCCTTGGAAACCATTTTAACTATGTTGGAATTATATCCTCCAGCAAGGCCTCTGTTTGAAGTAATAGTTATTACAGCCTTTTTGTCAGACTTGCTTTTTTGCAGGAACGGGTGTGACATCTGCCCTGATTTGGCTATCATATCCGCAACCGTTTCATACATTGTTTCAAAATACGGTTTTGAAACTTCTGCACCAACTTTCGCCTTTTGCAGTTTTACAGAGGATACAAGCTTCATAGCTTTGGTAATCTGTCCTGTACTCTGGACACTTTCTTTACGCCTTTTAATGTCTCTCATTGAGGCCATATTAACCCTCATTTCTGCGCTGCTCTTTTCATAAAACAGCTTTGTGCCAGGCAGCGCAAAGGCACAAATGCCAGCTTAACTACCTGTTCTTAATGAAATCCGCTTTGAATTCTTCTATTCCCTTAACAAGTTTCTTCTCTGTATCTTCTTTAATCTCACCATCAGTACGTATTGCCTCTGGTACTTCAGGATATTTTGTATCAATATATTCAAAAAGACCTTTTTCAAATTCAAGTATGTCCTCAACTTCTATATCAATAAGATACTTTTTAGTAGCAGCATAGATAATCATAACCTCGTTTTCTACTGGCATCGGGTTATACTGGTCTTGTTTTAATATTTCACGTATTCTTTCACCCTGTGCAAGCTGTGCCTTTGTTTCTGGGTCAAGGTCTGAACTGAACTGTGAGAAAGCAGCAAGCTCCCTGAACTGCGCAAGCTCAATACGTATTGGCCCTGAAATCTTTTTCATAGCCTTAATCTGTGCAGAACCACCAACCCTGGATACAGAAAGGCCTGCATTAATAGCTGGACGGAAACCTGCATTAAACATTTCTGTTTCAAGGTAAATCTGCCCGTCTGTTATGGAAATTACGTTAGTAGGGATATATGCAGATACATCACCTGCCTGTGTTTCTATAATAGGAAGCGCTGTAAGTGAACCACCGCCTAACTTATCTGAAAGCCTTGCTGCCCTCTCAAGAAGCTTGGAATGTAAATAGAATACATCACCAGGATAAGCTTCACGTCCAGGCGGACGCTTAAGCAGCAGTGCCATTGTACGGTATGCGGCAGCATGTTTTGTTAAATCATCATATATTATAAGCACGTCTTTGCCAGCTTCCATCCATTCCTCGCCTATTGCACACCCTGAATATGGTGCAATATACTGTAATGGCGCAAGTTCACTTGCTGTAGAAGCTACAACAGTTGTATAATCCATAGCACCATGTTCTTCAAGTTTATTAACAATAGATGCTACAGTTGAAGCCTTCTGCCCTATGGCAACATATATACAGTATACATTTTCTTTCTTCTGGTTAATAATGGTATCAATTGCAATAGCTGTCTTTCCTGTCTGGCGGTCACCAATTATAAGCTCACGCTGTCCCCTGCCTATAGGCACCATTGAGTCAATAGCCTTAATACCTGTCTGCAAAGGGGTATCTACTGATTTTCTGGAAATAACGCCTGATGCAACCCTTTCAATCTGCCTTGTTTTCTTGGTTTCTATTGGGCCTTTCCCGTCTATAGGCTGTCCAAGGGCATTAACTACACGTCCAAGCATTGCATCGCCAACAGGTACTTCAACAACCCTTCCTGTTGTTTTTACAATATCGCCTTCATTAATATTCCTATGGTCACCTAAGAGTACAGCACCAACATTGTCTTCTTCAAGGTTAAGCACCATGCCATAAACTTCATTTGGAAATTCAAGAAGTTCACCCTGCATAGCTTTTGCCAGGCCATGAATACGGGCAATACCATCGGCAACCTGTATTACAGTACCTGTATCTGCAATTTCAAACTTGGTACTATAGTTCTTAATCTGTTCTTTTATTACAGAACTGATTTCCTCAGGTCTTAAATTCATGTTACTCTTGCACCTTCCTTCATTTATTAATTAGAAAGCTGGATTTTATTAAGTTCCTTTGCCATATTTTCCAGCTTTGTCTTTACACTGCTGTCCACTACCCTGTCACCTATCTTTATAACCATCCCGCCAATTAAAGCAGGGTCAACAGAATATTCCATACGGAATTTTACATATGAAGTAGTTTCAAGAAGCCTGGCTTCTATATCCTTCTTCTGGTGGTCTGACAAGGCAGCAGCAGATGTCACACAGGCAACACCAATCTTCTTTTCTTCCCATACTCTTGACATAAAGTATAAAAGGATATCTTCTATTTCCTTAAAACGTCCCTTTTCTACAATAGTTATAATAAATCCTGTCAGTTCAGGTGAAACCTTGCCTTTAAATGCTTTTTCCACCATATTTTTTTTCTCATCAACAGGAATTTTAGGATGTGAAAGAAGACCAATATATTCTCCGTTCTCTTTAAGCACCTGTAAAACTGCTTCCACTTCTTCCAGCATGGTATCCAGTGTGCCCTCTTCTACGGCAACTTCAAACAAAGCATCGCCGTATGTCTTTGATACTAACTTAGCCATGTTTCATCACCCATCTCTTTTAAAGTGTCCGCAATTAACTGTGACTGTTTCTGGTCATCTAAAGAAGATGCAACAATCTTTCCTGCCATAATGGATGCAACAGAGATAATCTCCTGTTTTACATCATCTTTTACCTTAGATTTCTCAAGTTCAGCCTCACGGCTTGCCCTTTCAAGAATTCTTGCAGATTCTTCTTTTGCCTCATTTATAATGGCATTCTCTTTTTTTAATGCCTTTTTACGGCTTTCGCTAAGGATTTCCTCAGCCTCTTTGCCAGCTGCCTTAAGCTTTGCATCATACTCTGACTTAAACTGTATGGCATCCTCTTTTTCCTTAGCAGCTGTTTCAAGCTGTTCTTTAATGAAATCCTGTCTTTTCTGCAGCATATTGCGTGCAGGGTTAAAGAGCAGGTAAGAAAGTAAAAGGAATAATGCAAACATCGCAATCATGGTTATAACCGCATCAACGAGAAGCTGTGGGTCAAGACCAAATATATAATCGCCAAGTGCGCTGCCTGACAAGGCTACTCTTATTACAACACTCACTTTTTAAGCCTCCTTTCTGCTGCAATCGTTAAATTGCATAAATTAAAGTTTGCCATAAAGTGGGTTAGCGAATAACAGGATTAACGCAACTACCAGGCCATAAAGACCAGTTGTTTCTGCTACCGCCTGGCCTAAAATCATTGTTGACATAATGTCACCCTTTGCACCTGGGTTACGTCCAACTGCGGAAGCACCATAACCAGCAGCAATACCCTGTCCTACACCAGGGCCAATACCAGCGATAACTGCAAGGCCTGCACCTATTGCAGAACCCATTAATACTAAACCTTCATTTGTTATATTCATTTTACATCCTCCTTAAAAATAACATAAAATTAATTGTATAATGCCAGAACACATTTGTGTTTATGCATCTTCACCTATTGCATCAGAAACAAAACTCATTGTCAACATACAGAATACATATGCCTGTATACACCCGGAAAATACATCCAGATATGCATGAAGTGCAGCAGGCCATATAAGAGTAAGCACCCTTGGCAACAAACCATAAAGCAGCCCCATCATAACCGTTCCTGATAATATATTACCAAATAAACGGAGTGACATTGACACAGGTGTTGAAAATTCACTGATAAGGTTCATCGGGAAGAATAAAAAGATTGGCTCAAATAAAGCTTTAATCTTTCCCATACCCTGGTACTTAAATCCATTATACTGAATCATTACCCATGTAATAACTGCCAGAGGAAATGTTACACCAAAATCTGCTGTTGGCGGCCTTAATCCCAGCAGCCCGGATAAGTTACAGGCAAGTATAAACAAAAACAATGCACTTACATAGTTTCTGAAAGCCAGTGCCTTCTTAGCTCCCATTGTACCTTTTACCATTCCGTCCAGTGATTCAACTATAAGCTCGACTACATTCAGGAACGGCCCTGGTACTTTATTGGGATTTGCATTCTTAATAGCGCGGCTGGCACATACTGCAAATATAAGTATTGCAGCAATAACTATAATCATAGATATATGCGTTGTTGTAAGATACACATCCCATCCAAAGAATGAGAATTTTGTATTTGAATAACCCCTTATAAAGAAGTCAACCTGGTCACCGCCACCAGCAAGAATAACCCTGACGGGCTCTTGCGGCAAATCTAAGACGCCATTTCCCACATTTTCACCCTCCTTTTCTTAATATTGTATGAAATAACAATATAAAAATATTGTCAAAACATTACCACTTCTGTATACGCCCTGCCATTTTATGCATTAAAGGCTGCAAATAAGCAGAAATCTTCATACCAAACAACCCAAGCACTGTACCAGCAGGATGGATATACTTATATCCTGCCATAGAAACTGCCAGTACAAGTGCCATTAAAAAAAATCTCTTTAATGTAGCAAGCTGCATATGCTTTTGTGCATGTTTTGCATCCATTCCCAGTGCTATATCAAGATGATGGTACATATGCAATAAAAGCCCTGCTGCTGCCGCACCGCCAAACAATACCCCTGCTGCTGCTGCCAGCTTATGGCTTGCTGCTATTACTAATATAATCAAAACTGGTATTAACCATACCAGCAAACCAGCAAACATTTCTTTCAGGATTTGTTTTGCCTTTTTCATCTTTAAAGCCCTTTCTATTTTCTAGCTGGCCCTTTATTCTCAGGATAACGTTTTGTTTTAACTATTTCTTCGTATTCCTGTGCTTCTTCAGGATGCTGGCTGCTGTAATTTTTCAGTTCCTTTATATATTCCAGCCTGTCATGTTCCTTTTTCATATCTGAAGAGTAAAATGACTTTGTAAGGATATATACATTCCTGAACGAAGCACCAATACCTATAAATACAAGCACCAGAAAACAGGCCTGTGTATTAAACAGCCGGTCCAGCCATACACCAATTGCAGCACATAAAAATATTGGAACAAGCATATTTATACTAATCTGTGTTACCATCACAATGCTTTTTATTATTTTACGGTTTTTATCCTCCATAGTGCTGCCTCCATAACTGGTATTACTTACCATTTATTATTATAAGATATAGTATTTGAAAAGTCCACATAAATTATTTCTTTATCACAGCCGTTTTTGTATGGATTAGAGGACGGACGGTTTCTGTGCCAGAGATGATTTTGCTAGTCATTTATTACACTATGTAAGCATTACTATTACATATGTATTAATGTAAAAGAGATATCACTAAACTTCCGCCCACCAACACAGGATAACTGTAAATTATCAGACATCTTCTTTATGCAAGTGTCCTTAAAACTTTCATTACGCCATCTTCATCATTTGAAAGTGTTATATATTTTGCAACTTCCTTTAATTCTGGATGTGCATCTTTCATAGCATAGCTCTCCCCGCACCGCAAAAGCATATACAGGTCATTAATATAATCCCCAAATGCCATACAGTTCACAGCGCTAATCCCGTACTTTTCCTGTAATTTCCATACAGCAGCACCTTTATCAACGTTTTTATTTGCTATATCAATCCAGCTGTCACCAGAAAGTACTGCCTGTAACCTGCTATGGAAATCCCCTAACTTGTTATATCTTTTTTCTGCTTTATGCCCTTCTATAAATACTGCAATTTTAATTATATTGTCCTTTTTTACACAGTTCCTTAAATCACTTGTAAATTCAAGCCTTTCATAATACATATGTGCATTGTTTTCTGCTTCCTCTGATGAATGTTCCATATAGGCAGATTTTTCACCACTAAGTATAATTGACCGTTTCTCTTTCTCATGGAACTGTTCTATACAATAAATTACATCTTCTTCTTTCATTTTATTACTATAAATTATTTTATTATGTTCAAAAACCAGCCCGCCATTATCGGCAATAAAAACCAGGCTGTCCTCCATTCCTGGAAACAGCTTCTTTATATTATAATACTGCCTGCCGCTTGCAATAACCATTTTTATTTCCTTATGTGCCGATACCCATTCACAGAAATCTGCTGGAAGTTCTTTTTTACTGTTTAATAATGTACCATCCAGGTCTGTTGCAATTAATTTTATTAAATCTTTTTCCATAATAATCCCCATTCTTGCCAAAGTCTGCAAATTTGTGCATAAAAACATATTTACAATGTGAAAAATTTGTTTTCCAGCCTTGCCTGTTGACGCTTAGGCAGCATAAACAGGAAAAATAAATGCTGCCCTTTGCGTCCTTTATTAATCTGCATCACGTATTGTAATAGAATTAATTACAGGCTGCGCTTCTGGTGCAATAGAGCCATTGCCATCTACTGGCTGTGCATCACTGCATACAGCATCAACAACTTCTATTCCTTCTGTTACATAACCAAATACTGCATAATCGCCATCCAGACCCAGACTGTCCTGGTGTACAATAAAAAACTGTGAGCTTGCACTATTATAGCTGTTTGAACGTGCCATTGATATTGCTCCCCTTGTATGTGACAGTTTATTATCATACCCGTTATTAGGAAATTCACCAACAATAGTCTTCTTTGAACCACCCATGCCAGTGCCCTCCGGGTCGCCTCCCTGCATCATAAAACCTTCCATAATCCTGTGGAATGTCAGCCCGTCATAAAACCCGTCTTTGGCAAGTGAAACAAAGTTTTTAACTGTTATAGGTGCTGCCTTTCCATCCAGCCGGACAGTAATTGTACCATAATCTTTAATATCAATATCTGCAAAATAATCTTCACTTGTAACGGCTGGCATACCTCCATTATTTGAGGAAGCCTCTTCATTGCCTGATGTCTGTGCCTGTCCATCTGTTAAGTCAGTCCTGCTGTTATCTTTCTTATTATTTAACGTAAAAGCAGCTATACATACAATAACTAAAACAGCAGCTAAAACAGCCAGAACCAGTGCCATGTTATTTTTATCCTGTTTATTTGATTGTTTAGCCAATTTAATAATACCTCCTGTGGTTTAATTTTATTTATACAGTTTACCCTAATTTTACTGATATGTAAAATATTATTTTTATTGCCATCCGCACATATTATTCTCTCTGCTATACTTAAACAAAAACAAGAGGGATGCACATGCAATATAAAGATGAAAAAGATTATATTACACTCCTGGAAATTTTTTTAAAAAAAGTATTGACATGGTTATATTTTGGTGATATTATAGTCACTGTCAGCGCGTTATATAAACAATTTAATAAGCGGAAGTGCTGGAACTGGCAGACAGGCTAGACTAAGGATCTAGTGTTGGCGACGACGTGAGGGTTCAAGTCCCTTCTTCCGCATTACTTCAAAGCCTTGTAAAATAAGGCTTTTTTTAGTTTTGCAAATAGCATGGCACATATATGCAATGCGTTTGTTTAAACAGTCTGCAATTCTGTGAAGAAAAACTATGTGGTTTTTACAACCTGTGGAAGCCTATTGAAAAACCAGGTATAGAAAACAGGTATAATACATGATTTAAGGCACAACTTCTTGTAACAAGCTTGTAATAATGATATAATAAAAAGAAAATGGAAGGCAGTTATTACAGTTATGGAAAAAGAAGATACAGGCAGTACCAGACAGGATATGGCTAAACCAAACAGAAAATACAAGGACTCTGTATTCACTGCATTGTTTGACAGCAAAGAAACCCTTTTAGAATTATATAAAGTCCTCCACCCAGAGGATACAGAAGTAACAGCAGATGACATTGAAGAAATTGCACTGGAGAATGTACTTTTAATACGCAGGTATAATGACGCTGCAATGGGTATAAGGGATAAACTTATTATACTTTCAGAACACCAGTCTACAATTAACCCTAACATGCCAGTAAGGATTTTGTTATACATAGCAGGGGAATATGAGAAAATAATAAAAAGGAATGGTGATTATAAATCATTGTATTCCAGTAAGCTTATAATGCTCCCTGCCCCTGAATTTTATGTTGTTTATACAGGCAATAAGAAATGTGGTGACTACATGCACTTAACAGATGCTTTTCCAGGGGAGTACAGAAACAGTTCATTTTTAAACCTGGATATAAAAGTAATAAAAGATGAAGATAAAAACAATATACTTGGTGGTTACATTGCATTTGTAAAGAAAGCTGAAAAGTTAAAACGTACACAGGGATATACATTTACAAAGGCACTTAAAGAAGCTGTAGCATGGTGCAGGGAAGAAAATATACTTGCTGGTTTTATGGAAGAAAGGAGCGAAGAAATGATGGAGCTTATGTTAGAAGAATGGAACATTGAAGATGCGATAAAGTATAACAGGGAAGAAGGCAGGGAAGAAGGCAGGGAAGAAGGTATAGAGGAAGGTATGAAAAAAGGCATGGTTTATGCGTATTATGAAATGAATATGAATACCAAGGAAATAGCCCAAAAAATGCAGCTTACAGAAGCAGAGGTGCTTGAAATTATAAGTAAAAAAGAGAGGTAGTAAGAAAATAAAAAGCCTTTGGCTTAGTGTTGGAACGCGTACATTGTCTTGACTACTTATTGGGCTGTTTTTTATGCTTGCAAAAAAATAGACACTGCCGTCTTTCCAGAATAGCATTTTCTGCATTTGCTCCCAAGCTGCATACGTTGGTTGTTTATTCTTCAATGTATGCATACCAGTTTATTTTTTCACGGTATATAAAGGAAATGAAGCATAACTGGAATATATTACCATATGCTTCATTTCCCTGTATCTTACCTTGTATATTGCCTTACATAAAGATACTCCTGTCTTTATAAATATTTTAAAACTCTAAACTATTTACCAGGCAGAGCCAGTTACGCATTTTCATTTACATATATTGATACCCTGCTCTGTATTATATCTGCTGCTTCTTTGGCTGTCTTATCACCTGAATAAACAGCCTTTGTTTCCTCTTTAATAATTTCAGATATTTCATTATAATTTATAAAATCAATTTCTGACCCTATCCTGCCAAGAATAGAACGGAATATATCCATCTGTTCTTTAGTATATGGTTTTAATGTGATTTTAAAGTCCCCAAATTTATATGAATAATTAGTTACTGGCACAACCTTTGTACCATCATCATCTGTATATGGTTTAGCTGCCATAGCATATTCCATCTTTTTATCCATAGCATCCTGCCTTATAGGAAACCCGCTAAGTTCAATTCCGCCTTTCTGGAATTCATATGTATACAGTCTTTGTAAAAACTTCCATGCACCTTCCTTATTCTCACATTTCTCAGAAATAGCAAAACTGTTTCCTGATGAAGATATAGCTACTTTATTATTTTTATCTGAGGAAGGATAACTGATTATATTATATCCACCCTGGTCTTTGTAAAGTTTTTCATTAATCTGGATATCTGAAAAATCATACATTTCCATTGATTTTAATAAAACATTGCCTTTTTTTATAAGTTCATATGATGCATCATTACATGATATTGTTACATCCCCGCCATACCCACTTGATGACGTTATATAGCTGTCATCTGACGATGTGTCAAGCTCATTGTCCTTAAAGTTTTCGGAAAACTCAATCATATTTACAAATTCTTCTGAATTAAGTTTTACCTCTTTTGTATCATAATTAATAAAATTCTCCATCTGGGCATTAAGCATATTTTCAACAAACCATTCACTTGTCATATTATACATAAATGAGCTTCCCTCTGGCATAGCATTATACATTTTCTCCATATCTTCATATGACCAGCCCTCCATGCTGCCAAACAGCTTTTTAGAACCAGCAAAGGCATGTATCCTGAATAAAACTGGCAAGTAATATAGCTTTCCATCATGTTCAATAGTTGTACGTACAGTATCTATAAAATCTTCTTTTTTAATCTCACCATCTTTTTCCATAAGAGGATATAAATCTGCAAGAAATCCCTTTCTGATATAAAGTTCTTTTGGCATATATGCCACATCTATAATATCTGGTATCTTGCCTGCTGCTATATCAAGATTCATCTGTTTATCTGAGTCTTCGTATGAACTGTAATCCAGCACCTCAATCCGGTAATCATCATTCGTTTTATTAAACTTAAGAATTTCCCTTTTTATATCCATGCTAAGATAAACAGTTGCAAGTGTAAGCTTTTCCTTTTGTTTTGCATCTGAATATTTCTTTTTACTAACTGTTGCAATCTCAATTTCAGATGACATATCACCGCTGCTTATAATGGAATAATCAACTATAGTATTTAAGACAAAAAAGTTCCCGTCTTCCATCTGGATAAAATCAGATATACCATATCCATCAATATCAACATTAATCCAGTTAAACACACGCTCTGTTTTGCCTGTTTTAAAGTTATATTCATATAAACATTCGTTATTGCTTAAATATATATTGCCATTTACTGCTTCTTTTACCTTAGTAATATTATATATGGTACTATTTCCAAGCCCGGCAGGTTCACCAGTTTTGCCTGTTTTTAAATCAAATTCTGATATGCATAAACCGCCTGCGCCTTCTTTATATGATAAAATATAAATTTTGCCGCCATTAGCAGTAAACACACTTTCTATGTAATCATCCAGTTCAAATGTCTTGTCTGGCAGTCCATCTTTATTAAATGTATATATTTTTTTGTCAAAATACACAATTAATTTTCCATCTGCAAAAATAACATTATCACTCAGGTAAAAATTATCAAGCTCTTTTTTGTCTGGTTTAATTTCAATACGCCCTGATGTCTTGCCTGACTTATCAACCTGCATCATATAATATTGTGTGTTATTCCGGTTTTCATTTTTATTATAATTCTGTACAGAAGTAACCAGGCACAAATTTTTCCCATCATCTAATAAAAGTGTATTTATATATTCACCCTTTTTAAGCCCGCTTATCTCCGTCTTGTCAATATTATTGCTTTCTGCAGTACATTGTAAAAGATAATTCTTTAATGAATTAATTTCATAATCTTTTCCATAGTCAATTTCTGCACCTGTCATATATATCTGCCCATCGTTAAAACATGAACGGCTAAGTGAATCCATTTTCATATTGCCAAGTTCTTTAAAATCAGCTTCATACACATACTCTGGCTTCTCTTCTTTGTCTGTACCTTTATCCTTTCCGTTTCCACAAGCCGTAAATGAAACTGCTGGTACAAACGCCAGCACAGCTATAGCAAGTTTTATAAATGTCTTTCTTAGAACAAGATTAATTTTTCCCATGATAATCCTCCATGCCTCCTGAATTAAATATTTTCCCGGGATATAACATGGTTCTATTATAATACTAAATCTCCACATAAGCTTTACAATTTCTTTTCAATCTTCTTACGATTTCCTGAAATATTTTTATTTTCACCTTTCCTGCACATTATCCTGCAAAAAATTACCGCCACAACTGTACTAACTATTGTTGCCAGAAGCCCTGGCAGTACTACAGCAGCAGGATTTGCTGAACCATACTGGCTTCTGTATGCAATTACATTTACTGGTATAAGCTGTAAAGAAGAAATATTTATAACTAAAAATGTACACATTTCATCTGATGCTTTTAACACTTTTTCATTACCTGTCCGCTTCCTTTCCAGCACCGCAAACTCCTTCATCGCTTTTAATCCCATAGGTGTAGCCGCCCATCCAAGCCCTAATATATTAGCTATTATATTAGCGGCTATATATTCATTAACTATATGCCCTTCTGGAATACGTGGGAATAAAAATCTTAAAACAGGTGCAAGTTTCCTGGTTAATATATCCAGAAGCCTTGAACGCCTTGCAATTTCAATAAGCCCTGTCCACAAAGCCATTATCCCAAGCATTGTTATTGCAAGTGAAACCGCTTCCCCGGCACTGTCAATAGCTGCATTGCTTAATGCCTCCACCTCTCCTGTAATAATACCAAAACTTAACCCTATAAGTATCATAAATCCCCAAAGCTTGTTTAGCATAAACACCTCCATAAGTAAATATACTCTTAAAACAGCATATGATATCCTTATGGCGTTTATGAACCTTTATAAACACTTTAATGTTATGCGTATTGTATTGTAAAGACACTGCGGCACTGGTAATCTGGCTATTTTAATTATTTATTTCCTGCTAAAGCACGGACAGTTACATAAACACCTGTAAGCATTTCTGCAATAGAAATTCCCAAAAGAACCCCTGAAATAAAGTCTTTAAAATTACTTCCTCCTACATTATAATGAAGCAGCAGAAGAGCTATCCCCATTATAATCAAGATTAATCAAGCCATTGACGTACGGTGCTGTTCAAGCACTTGTATTCTCTTAACAAGCCCAAGTACCTGTGCATCATCATATACACGCACACTTTTGTCCGCCTTTTCATCACCATCAAGTAATTCTGCAACCGTTATTTCCAGTTCCTTACAGAGCAGCTCAATTACACTATAGTCTGGCATACATTTTCCTGTTTCCCACTTTGAAACTGTCTTATTGGAAACCCCAAGCCATTCTGCAAGTGCCGCCTTTGTCAAATTTTTTCTTTACGTTTCCTGGCAATAAAACTGCCTGTCATTATCTGGTCCATCTATAAAACCTCCTTATGTTTTGTCAGGATTATTTTATCTTTTCCTGTACACAGACACCATCCCCTTAAAGGAGAATACAGGAGGAAATAGTATAAAACCTTTAATTACTGCCTTACCTTAATGTGTACTTCGCGGAGCTGCTGCTCTGTAACTTCATTTGGCGCACCACACATAAGGTCTTGTGCATTGCCATTCATTGGGAATGGAATAACCTCACGTATATTTCCCTCATTAAGCAGAAGCATAATCATCCTGTCGACACCTGGAGCCATTCCTGCATGTGGCGGAGCACCAAACTGGAATGCATTATATAATGCACCAAATTTCTCTTTTAAATCTTCCTCTGTATATCCTGCAATTTCAAATGCCTTAACCATTATGTCAAGGTTATGGTTACGTACGGCACCTGATGAAAGTTCAACACCATTACATACAATATCATACTGGTATGCGAGTATTTCTGAAGGCTCTTTTTCACTTAATGCTTCAATCCCGCCCTGTGGCATTGAAAATGGGTTGTGGGTAAATATATATTTCTTCTGTTCTGTATCATATTCATACATAGGAAAATCATTAATATAACAGAAACGGTATGCGTTCTTTTCAATTAATCCAAGACGCTCCCCAAGTTCTGTCCTTATCTGGCCCGCATACAATGCTGCCTGCTCTTCCCTGTCTGCTATAAAGAAAATAGTATCCCCTGCTTCAAGGGATGCCTTGTCTGCAATTTCCCCTTTCATGTCATCAGGAATAAACTTATCAATAGGCCCTTTATATGACATATCCTCTTTTACTTCGAGATATCCAAGCCCGCCCATCCCTATTGACTGTGCAAATTTAAGCAGTTTTTCATGGAAACCTTTGGACATATCTGCATGGACTTTTACAGCACGCACAGTTTTGCCATGAAACGGCTTAAATGTACATCTCTGGAAGAAGTCTGTTACATCTACAATGCGCAATGGGTTACGCAAGTCTGGCTTGTCTGTTCCAAATTCAAGCATTGCCTGCTTGTAGCTTATTACAGGATAAGGTGCTTTTGTCACCTCAGACCCTTCTGGCGCAAACTTTTCAAATGTTGATGATAATATTTCTTCACCTGCTTTAAACACATCTTCCTGTGTTGCAAATGCCATTTCAAAATCAAGCTGGTAAAATTCCCCTGGCGAACGGTCGGCACGTGCATCTTCATCCCTGAAGCATGGCGCTATCTGGAAATATTTATCAAAACCTGATACCATAAGAAGCTGTTTGTACTGCTGTGGTGCTTGTGGCAATGCATAAAATTTCCCTTTAAATTTACGTGAAGGCACTATATAATCCCTTGCTCCTTCTGGTGATGACGCACAAAGAATTGGAGTCTGTATTTCAAGAAATCCCATTTCTGTCATTTTCTGCCTTAAAAAGCTTATAACATTTGAACGGAAAAGCATGTTGTCACGTACCTTAGCGTTGCGCAAATCAAGATAACGGTATTTAAGACGCACATCTTCCCTTGTTTCCTTAGATGTCATAATCTCAAAAGGAAGCTGTTTATAAACCCTTCCAAGTATTTCAACCTTATGGGCTTCAAGCTCTATAGTACCTGTTGGTATTTTAGGGTTATATGTTTCTTCATCCCTGTGCTCTATAACACCTTCAATACTTATACAGTCCTCTTTGCTTATCCCTTCAAGCAGGGATGTATCACGCATTACAACCTGCATTACACCATACATATCCCTTAAGTCAATAAAAGACACGCCGCCGTGGTCACGTATATTTTCAACCCACCCTGCCAGTTTCATGCTCTTTCCTACATCGCTTTCACTTACATTATCTAATGTAACATCCCTGTAAATATTTGATATATTCATATTTTTCCTCATTTCTGCGCTGCCTTTTACACATAATGCAATGTCTGTGCCGCAGCGCAGGCACAAACAATCAACGAAAAATGCTGCTTTTGCATTGTTTAACCAGATTAAAAAAGCCCTGGACTTAAAAGTCCAGGACGGAAATATCCGCGGTACCACCCGGTTTACTGTTAAACAGTCTCTCTACAGCCTTGCATACACAGGCTTTGCTGTCTTTCGTGCAGCTTACGGCGCACCTACTAAATATATGATATATCTTTCAGCTTGCGGCTGTACAGGCATATACATATGCCCTGGAGTGTTTTTCGCACAAATTCACTTTATGAAGATTTCACCATCCTTCACTCTCTGGTAACGATAATTTATGTTACTCCTCTCCGTCATCGCCATTGTTTTGATTATATATTACCGTTTTATAGTTGTCAATATCTGTTAACAACATTCAAAACGTTTTACAAGCCCTATGCCTATTGCATACGGCCCTGTATGGACACATATTGTTGCACCTATCTGGACAAGGTCTGCACCACCTTCTACACCCATTTCTTTTAATACTTCATCAACCATTTCTTTGTACTGGACACCTTCCTGCCTGTCATACCCAAATCCAACAGCAAAAGCGTAATCTTCTGGTTTTTCCCCTTTTTCTTTAAAAAATGATTTAAGCAGCTCTATGGTTTTAAGCATGGATTTTTTACGGCTTCTTGCAACACCTGATGAATCTATTGAACCACCCTCTAACGTTATAAGTGGTTTAAGGTTTAAAACACTTCCTGCAATTCCTGCAACCTTCCCGATACGCCCGCCGTGCTGCAGATAATCAAGGTCTCCAACTGTAAAGAATATACGTGCATTGTCCCTCATCTGTCCTGTAAGGACTTTTACATTTTCTTCAATGCTGTAACCTTTCTCTCTCATCCTTGCGGCTTCAATTACATATAAGCGCTGGTATACAGTAGCACCATATGAATTAACCACCTCAATCTTTGCATCTTGATATTCTTCACATATTATTGCCCTGGCATTTACAGCAGAGTTATAAGAACCGCTTAAGGATGTAGTAAGGCAGATACAGATAACACCTCTGCCAGCCTTTACATGCGGCAGGAATGCATCCACATAATTCTGTACAGATGGCAGGGAAGTCTTAGGGTACTGCTTGGGATTAACAACCATTTTCTCATACACATCCCTGATTGCTATTTCTTCAATTTCTTTATAATACTTCTCTTCGTCAAATGAAACAAAAAACGGGACTACTTCTATATTATATTTTTCTTTTAAATCTGCTTCTAAATCGCATGAACCGTCGCTTATAACCTGATATTCCATATAGATAACCATGCCTTTCCATTAAATTGCCGGGCTGCTGGCAATACATATTTTTGATAAATGCACAATGTAGTTTTTATTTCTACATTGTAACATATTATACAGGCTTGTCAATAGTAAATGAAGCTGTATCATGTATGTTTTATGGTTTGTGTGTGGTTTTATGGTTTTGTGGTTTGACGGACGGTTTTTGTGCCAGAGCCAGAATATTACGTTAAAGTGGTACGCTCCCGCTACGATAACACACGCAACGGCACATAAAGCCAGATATTTAATGTTCCAAAATAAACTAACGTTTCTTTCGTAACATTAAATATCTGGCTTAAATGCCGGCGGTGTTAAAGTACCCCTTTAACGTAATATTACTGGCATCTGGCACTCAAAACCTGTCATCAAAGATTCAAAATAACCCCAATAAAATACTACAAACAGATTAAAAAATATACTCTATAAAAAACATAATCCATAAAACATTAAATGATATTTTGAAGATTATTCTGCTAGTCACTTACCAGACAATCCAATAATTATTGTTTATATAAATGCAAAAAATTTCCACTACGTTTCCGTTAGCCTGAATAATCTTCTACACAACATAATTTCCAGTTATGATATTATAGATTTAGCATGTTGTCTTATATTGCATCTTTTTTAATATATCCAGTTTGTCTATATATCTGCTGTTTTGTTTTTTAATTTTGCCAAGGAACAGCAGGTTTCCAGTGTTGCAGCTAAATATTAATTCCATTCCAGGAATTTTATGCACTGTTACGTGGACTAACGTAGCACAATGTCATTTAGTTAGGAGCTTAGCTGGAAAATATTTTTATAAATTACCAAAGTGTAGATTGCTGGCAAATTTCAAATGTGCTTCCATGAAAAAGCTGTACGAAGCCGCTGGTGCTTAAGCCCTGTTTTAAAATGTTCCGCAGGAACATTAAGGGCTTTATGCATCCATTGCGTGCAAGTCCAAGCGGGAGCGTGCTTTTTTCATGGAAGGCACTTTGGATTTGCCAGCGTATACAGTATATGATATTTTTAAACAATCCTCCTTAACTAAATGACATTGTTTTATATTGACGTAGCAGAAACACGCCCTGGAATGGAATAATTTTAGCTGGAACTCGGAAACGCTGCGTCCCTTCACCACCAAAAAAATAACTGGAAATTAGTTACGGCTTCCGCATTTTGGACATATGTTCCCTTCTTTAAACACATGCCCGCACCTGTAACAGCATATTGCTGCATGTTTTTCCTGTGCCATATATTCAACGCTTCTCGATTTAGGTTTTGCTTTTAAATACTCTGCAAATTCATTTAGTATTTCTGCAAAGTTTTCCTGGTCTTTGCCTTTAAAAAGACATGGCAGTTTTATTTTACGCTTTGATGTATTATTTATAAAAACTGCTTTGCCTGCTTTTCCATTTTCCAGTGAAATGTTATCAATATCCATAATATCCAATGTTCCAGATTTTATTACACCTTTATAAAAAATATGGTCTGGCGAAATTATAAATCCCTCTTTTCCATTCCTGAAGCGGGAGGAGTCGTATATTATTACTGGATATTCATATTTCCCAAGTAAAACTGCATACTTGCTTATTGCTTTTCTTATAAGAAGTGATTCCTCATCCTTATTATCCCCGTTTACCATTTTTACAGCATCATAATAATGTATTCTTGAAAGGTCTTCTATCCTGTTTTCCAGGCTTCTCTGGATTTTTTCTACAAGCTGCCCGCTTTCTTCGGTTTTCATGCGTGTAAGTTTTTTATCTATAAGTGCAGACATTTCTTTTTTAAGTTCTGGCAAGATATCTGCTGCTTCTATTTCCTTTATGGCACGCAGCCCGTCCTGTACATCCAGTGCAGATATATCTGGAACAATTCTTCTTACTGTTTCCATATCTATATCTTTTACCTGCCTGTATATTTCATCACTATATTCTTTAAGTACACCCAGGTCAAATTCTTTGTTTTTTATATCATCAAGCGCTTTTAAAAGGCTTTTTCTTCCGCCTGCGGCTGCTTTTCTTACCATTGACGAAAGTTCTTCACGTTCTGCATTATCTATATATTTATCAATTATTTCTTCATATTTGCTGGTATCTATATCTTTATATGATTTAATCCGTTCCCTTGTCCTTTTGTATCTTTCTTTAGTATCACTTTGTGGAAGGTGTGATATAAGGTAATCCAGTTCTTTTTTTCCAGCCTGTTCAAGCATCCCTTGAAGTTCGTTTGCAAATTCTTCTTTATCTGCATTTTCTAAACTGCTGTTTTTAACTTCATTAAACAGTCTTTCAATCTCTGGATATTTTTTCCCTTTAGCTGCTGATATTTTCTTTACTGCATCTTCCCTGTTTAAAATTGTTCTATTATTACCTTTTTCTTTTACAAATGTAGTTTCTTGTTTTTGTACAGGTTCTCCCTTTTCTGTGTTTATGTTTTCTTCATCCTGGACTGCCTGTGTATCAGGGGTGTTGCTTGTATTGTCTTCTGTTTCTTTGCTGGCAGATGTAGCAATATTATCATTAGGTTTTGTTTTTGTAGCTGGTGTGTATTTTTCCTGTTTGTTTTTTTTGCTAAATAAAGATTTTGTCTTTGTAGCTTTTTTTGTACTTTTGCCTGGTTGTTCCTGGGTATTTGTGTTGTCTTCTGGATTATTTGTTGCTATGTTTTCTGTTATTGTTTCTGATGTATTTTCACCATTTTGTATATCTTGTTCTGTTTCTGGTATATCTTCCCCAGGGTTCTCCCCTACACCCATATACTTTTTAATTATATCTTCCATTATGCTGTCTTCTTCTGCAGTTTCTTCTTCTGTTTCTTCCTGGGCATTGCTGGCAGGTTCTTCTTCATCTTCAATGCTGCTGTAGTCTGGCCTGCGCCTTTCTGTACCACCAGCTACCCCTTCTTCACCTATTTTTCCTGATTTTAAACCCTTCCGGAAAGCTGTATATGGGTCAAGCTGTTCATTCCTTCTAAATTCCAGTTCCTGTTGTATATATTCCAGAAACCTTTTTACTTCGCTGCCACGGTAAAAACCTTCATCCATTTCTTCAAGCAGCCTTTCAAGGTCTGCAATTGAAAGACGCCTTATATTACGGCATATTTTTGCCAGGCTTTTACTGCCATTATGTACCTTGCCAGCATACTCATGTTCATACATATTTGTATTGCTATTACTATTTTTACCACCATTCCTGCCTATAAGTTTCTTATAATCTTCTGCCGCTTTTTCATCATTATCAAAATCAAGGATATACTCATCCCCTTCTGATAAAAGCTTCCCTGGCCTTGGTGTATAAAAAATACTGCATCCAGGGCACATATATACCCTGGCAGCATAAACCTTCCCTTCTTCTGTATCTATTGCAAATTCTTTGCCATCTGGATAAACTGACATATGCAGATGGCTGCCGCACTGTGGGCATTTATAAGGTATAATATAAAAATTACTGCCAATCCTGTCCTTTCCCTGTGTGCTGCTGTCTAAATCCTGCCTTCCAAAACTTGCACTGGTGGTTTTCCACTTCATATCGTGCCATAAACCCTGTGGATATTCTTCTTCACCAGCATCTTCAGGTTCTTCCTCTTCTGCCATTTCGTCCTTTTTTATCTTATTAATTGCTGCCAGTATAATATCCTCAAAAACCACACTTTTGCCATCACATGAAAATTTTATCCCATTTCTGGAGTAATAAGCTTCTGCCCCCGCCTCCTTTAAAATCTGCTTAAGCAGTAAATCTATCTTTTCATAAGTATGTTCAACCCTTATTCCCTGGAGTGCTCCCCATTTGCCGAAAATATATAATGTCATGTTGAATATATTTTTTAACAACTGTTTTCCATCTATTCCAGATATATCTGCTGGCATGTCTGGTATATCAATTATATTGGGGTACACCTTCTTTAAATCAAAATCAAATATAAGAGAATTAACTTTTCCTGGAAGTATTACTGTATTATTTTCTGCCAGTATAAAACCATTCCATTCTACGTCCGCTTTTGATGCATAAACCAGCTTTTTATATGTATTTTCAAGCCCTGCATCTGCCTTAAGCCATACCATAGCCACACCCCCTGTAATTATTTAAAACATTATAACAAAATACTTTCCAGTTCCTTTGCAAGCCCGTCCTCATCATTGTTATATTTGGTAATAATATCTGCTGCCTGCCTGGCATCCTCAGTACCATTACACATGCAGACACCTGTCCCGCACTCTTTTAACATCTCTATATCGTTAGTAGTATCGCCAAATGCTGCTGCCTCACTTATATTATAACCATGCTGTCCACAGTAATATTTTATGCCATATATTTTTGACAATTCAGGATGGACAAACTCAAACATATCTGCCTGTGACTTAAATGCCCTGTATTTGTCTGATTTATGCTCCTCATAAAAAGCTTCCACCTGTTTCATTTTCTCTGGCGGTGTACTAAGTACAAGCTTGCTCTGGGGTGTTTTTATTTCTTCTTTAAGGTTGCAGAGTACAATCCCAAGATGGTTATTCCTTGCCGCCCTTTCTATTGTACCGTCATTCCTGTATGCATAGCAGTTCTCCCCCTGGTATACATATGGATTTAATTCAAAAGGTGCATATAAATTAATTATCTCATCTATTATTTCTGGTGAAATCTGGTAGAAACAATTTTCCTGGTTATTATCAACATCAAATAATTCTGCACCATTAGAACCTGTCATAAAATTAATAACGCCATCAATGCCTAATGCTTTTACTGTCCGCTTTAACCCAGTTATAGGGCGTCCGGATGCAATTCCTAATTTATACCCTTCTGAACTAAGCCTTTTTAACAAATCCTTTGTATAGCTGCTTACAATCTTCTCTGAATTAAGAAGAGTGCCATCCATATCCATAACTATTAATTTAATCTTTCCCATAATTAAACCTCTTTCCTGGAAAGCTGAAATATTTGCTTTCTATAATAAATTATAATACTGTAACTATTCTACACTATTTTCTATAATCTATCCATTCAAATTTTCAAGCTGTATCCCGGAAGAGGCAACTCTTTACATCATGCTTAAAAAAATAACACCTGCTACTGCATAAATGGTATTAATAACAAGGCAGGCTTTCATTAAAATATTTTGTACTTTTCCTGTAAAATAAGTCATAATTGTAAATGCACCACTAAATATCATAAATAGTGCATAACCTGTAATTATTCTCTCTGCAAAAGGAGATTTTAACGCCCACTCATTCATTCTTACCAGTAAAATAGTCCATGGCACAAACAGCATAATAGTACAAAAAAATGTTAAGATTTTATTTTTCATATACATCCCTCTATTCCGCCTTTAATGGCTTAAATATTTTATTATTATTATTTATCTTCTTGCAGCCCACCCAAAACACGAACATGAAATTATAAGGCATATAATTGTAATAACAACAGCTACAGGCAGCCAGGGTATTAATTCTGGCTGTGCTGTTTCAAGGTTTGCTGCAAGCTTTCCATATTCTGATGAAACTACAAAAAGCGGATATGACATAGGATAAGCAAACCAGGCTTTTGTATTAATTAACAGTACAGATGGCACAATTGATGCCATACCAGTTCCAACGGAGAATACAGGTGTCTGTATGCATACAGATACCATCCAGAAAAATGCTGTCATAGGTAATGCTGACAGAAATATAATTCCAGTTTCTTTTGCTACAAACAGCGGCGGAAGTATAAAATTATAATCCTGTATTACAGATACAATAGCTGCGCTGGCATAATAAGCACCTGTTAATATTAAAATTTGTGCTGCTGCCAGCGAAAGCATTACAATAAACTTTGCCAGGCTGAGTTTAACTGTGCTGGCAGGCAGGGAAAGCATTTTAATAATTCCATTGTCTGCCCTCTCTGTCTGGTTTAACAGGACTGTTACAACAACTATACTGGCAGGGAACATAAACCACGACATTGCCATAAAGCCTTGTATAAAGAAATTATTTTCAGGGGAAATGCCTTCTGTTTCCATATGGAAATTTAAATCTGAATTAATAATTGATGGTATCCAGAGAATGAATGCAGCAGCAAATAAAATCAAAAATATCTTTGAACGCTTTATTTTCTTATATTCAACACTTAAAAGTGATAAAAAATTCATTCAAATGACCTCCTTATTTTTATAAGTAACAGTTCTGCCAGGCTGGTTACTGCAATCCAGGCAGCAGATGCGTAAATATAGTTTATTACATGCTTTGTACCAGCCAGCATTTTAAATGGCATAGCAAATGGGAAAAGCGAAAGAAAAAATGGTTTTTCTGGCAATATCAATGCTGTAAACACGCATACAACCCCAATACCAAATGACATCCACATATTTTTACAAGCTTCTGATACCAGAAGTGACAATGCAATACATGGCAGTCCCATAATAAATGAATAAATAAAATTCTGGCATAATTCTTTCCAAAAACCATCACCAGTTACAAACCAGTGGCAGGAACAAAATATAACTGCACCAGCTTCTATTACAAGCACTGACATATACATAATAACTGACAATGCTGCTTTTCCTAAGAAAACCTGGCTTTCAGTGATAGGAAGTGATTTTAATTTCTGTATGGAATTATTATCATATTCTATATGGTATAAAAGGCATGTTCCAGTTACTATAACCAGAACATTAAACATTGCCATAAGCTGCCAGTTAGCACCAAGCAAAATCTGTACAGGTGTATTGTGTATACTGGTATACATCTCTGTACGGAATACCATATTAACTACAGGGACTACAGCAGCTAATATTGCCCCACATAAAAATAACTGGATAAAACCTGTTCTTTTTACTTTCTTATATTCCAGGCAGATATTCATATTACAGCTCCTCCCTTTCTGTTATCCTCATCAATCATTGCAAGAAACATTTCTTCCAGGTTATCAGCAGGATATCCTTTTGCAGATGCATCCTGCCTTAGTTCTTCAAGTGTTCCTTCAAAAAGCAGGTGTCCGCGGTTTAAAATGCCAATATTCCCAGCCATCAGTTCAATTTCAGAAAGCAGATGGGATGATACCAGGACTGTACACCCGTATTTCTCTGGCAGGGAACGTATAAGCATCCTTATTTCATGAATACCAGCCGGGTCAAGCCCATTTGTAGGCTCATCCAGTATCAGGACAGGAGGTTTCCCAATTAATGCACTGGCAAGCCCCAGCCTTTGCTTCATGCCAAGGGAATACTTTTTCGCAAGCCGCTTTCCAAACTGTGCCAGCCCTGTAAGCTCAAGGGCTTCAGATACAGAAGACTTTGGCAGCCCTAATATTTTACAGATAATTTCAAGATTTTCCTCTCCGCTTAAATTTCCATAAAATGCAGGTGCTTCAATAAAAGAACCTGTTTCTTTTAAAATTTCTATCCTGTTTCCAGGGTATTTCTTTCCATCAATAGTAAATGAACCACTAGTTGGCTTTACCAACCCCAGGAACATTTTCATTGTAGTTGACTTGCCTGCACCATTTGGCCCAAGAAATCCATAAACCTCCCCTTTTGGAATATGGAGGTTTATACCCGAAACTGCTGTAAATCCAGAATAGGTTTTAACCAGGTTTTTTGTTTCAATAATATTCATTGTATTTTACCCCTTTCTATTAATATACATTTATATTACAACACCAGTCTTGCGCTAACCTTCTGCCAGCCTTACATTTACCTTACATTTGCACAAATACCAGGAAATCTGTGAAATTTATGCTATAATACAGGAAATATTAAAAGCAGAAGGAAGATGTTAATATGGATTTTGAATTTTTAAAGAATAAACGCCTGCTTATTGTAGATGATGAGCAGGAACTACTGGATATGCTGGTTTCTATTTTAAATACAGAGGGTTTTAATAATATTGCAACTGCAGGAAACGTTAAAGATGCGCTGGACTTAGCAGAAAGTTATAAACCAGAGCTTGCCATTCTGGATGTAATGCTTCCTGATGGTGATGGTTTTTCCTTAATGGAACAGCTTAAACAAAAAGGCAGCTACCCTGTACTTTTTCTTACTGCCAGAGGGGAAGATGAAGATAAATTCAAAGGGTTTGGGCTTGGTGCAGATGATTATGTAGTAAAACCATTTCTGCCAAAAGAACTTGTATTCCGTATTATGGCAATTTTACGCAGGACTTATAAAAATGAAAACCCCCATGTAAAATTATATGGAAGTGAGATTGACTTTGACAGGGCAGAAATAACTAAAAACGGGGAACACATTGCCTTAACAGCAAAGGAACACTCTATATTAAGCGTTTTATACCGCAATGCAGGACGCATTGTAACAACTGATTCTTTATGTGAAGCCGCCTGGGGAGAAAATCCTTTTGGTTATGAAAACTCACTAATGGCACATATACGCCGTATACGTGAAAAGATAGAACAAAACCCTTCACATCCTGTATCTTTAATTACTGTTAAAGGTTTAGGATATAAGCTGGTTCTAAAAGAAACTATATAAAAGAAAATATATAAGCTGTATAAAGATTTAAAGGAGGCTGTTATGAAAAGTATACCTAAACTGATACGGCGTTTTACAAGTATTATGCTTCTATCTTTTATTCTTATTATTATCCTTAATATTGTATTATTGTATATATATACATCAAACCAAAAACCAAATTCTTCCCCCTGGGAAACTGCAGAAGAAGTTGCAAATAGTTTAAAATATAACGGAAAGGAATATATTCTGCCCGCTGGTATTTTACTTGAACTTGAAAGTTCTGGCATATGGGCAGTTTTCATTGATAATAATTCAATGCAGGTAGTATGGCATACGGATAACCTGCCTGGTACTGTGCCCATGTCATATTCTGTTTCTGATATAGCACACCTTGTACGCGGCTATATAGACGGATATCCCACTTTCACTGGGGAAACAGGGAACGGGCTTGTTGTGCTTGGTTATCCGCAAAACAGTTTCTGGAAGCATATGTGGCCAAGCTGGGATTATAATTTAATTGCAAACCTTCCTAAAACCATCCTTTTATTTTTACTAATTAATATACTTCTGGTTTTTATTATATATATTACTACTAATTCTAACTTACTAAAATCCGTAAAACCAATTATAGAAGGAATACAGTCACTGCCTTTAAAAAACCATGTTTATGTAAAGGAGAAAGGATTATTCCAGGAACTTGCTATAAGCATTAATAAAACCTCAGAAATACTTAAGTCACAGGACAGGCAGTTACAAAGAAAAGAAACTGCCAGGGCAAACTGGATTGCTGGTGTTTCACATGATATAAGGACACCTCTGTCAATGATTATGGGATATGCCAGCCAGTTAGAAGAAAATACAGCTCTAACAGATAATACAAGGCAAAAGGCGGCTATTATTGTAAAACAAAGCAGCCGTATTAAAAGCCTGGTAAATGACCTTAACCTGGCATCTAAACTAGAGTATAACATACAGCCTGTAAACCTGGAAAAAGAAAATATAACCACTATAGTACGCCAGGCAGTTGTTAATTTTATAAATATGGATATAGAACACCAGTATCCTGTTGAATGGCAGACAGCCGGAAACTTAAATACATGTTTTGTATATGCTGATAAAAATTTATTAAAACGTGCTATAAGCAATTTAATGCAGAACTCTATAAGCCATAATGCCAGCGGATGTAAAATTTATGTAAATATTATTGCAGAAAAAGGGTATTGTACTGTAATTATTGCTGATGATGGCACTGGGGCAACAAAAGAACAGATAAAAAAAATTAACAATTCCCCACACTATATGGTATGTGATGAAAATACAACAGAACAACAGCATGGTTTAGGGCTTCTTATTGTAAAACAAGTTGCCGCTGCCCATAATGGTACATTTACTGTAAGCAGCAGCCCATATGGCGGTTTTTCTGCCAGTCTGTCACTTCCAGTTGTATAAATAAATATGAATATATACAAATATATACTTTTGCCCCCAGCATCATCATATTATAAATTTAAAAGGATGTGTACATATACTAATGCACACATCCTTTATAATTATAATATTAATATCCTGTATAAATTTTAGAGGTTTTCAACCGCAGCACGCTCAATCGCAAGCCCTCTGCTGTATTTCTTAATAAAGTCATCAAAACCCTTTACATCTGCCGGGTCTGGCTGTTCAACTGAACCTGTAGTACCTGCAAATACATTTTCTTTAAGGTAATCACCCAGTGACTCCCCGTCTTTTTTATTATTCATATAAGATGCAAGTATAGCCATTCCCCATGCACCGCCTTCGCTTGCTGTATCCATTACAGATACAGGTGCATTCATTGCAGCAGCTAAAATCTTCTGGCATACACCCTTTGTTGTAAATAAACCGCCATGCCCGAATATTGAGTCAATCTGTACATCCTCTTCTTTAAGCAGTATATCAAGGCCTGTCTTTAATGCACCAAATGCAGTATAGAGTGTAACTTTCATAAAGTTAGCAAGGTTAAAATTGCTGTTTACTTCCCTGGCAAATAAAGGTCTTCCTTCTTCAAATCCTGTTACATGCTCACCTGAGAAATAGTTATATGCAAGAAGCCCGCCACCGTCTTTATCGCCTTCTTCTGACTTCCTGTAAAGTTTTTCATAGATATCACCTGTTTTAATCTCAAATCCGCACACATCTGCAAACTCTTTAAAAATGCTAATCCATGCATTAATATCAGAAGAACAGTTATTACAATGTACCATTGCAACTGCATCACCTACAGGTGTAGTTACAAGGTCTATTTCACGGTGTACATTTTTCAGAGGTTTTTCAAGAACTATCATAGCAAATACAGAAGTTCCTGCCGATACATTACCTGTACGTACTGAAACACTGTTTGTAGCAACCATTCCTGTACCTGCATCACCCTCTGGAGGGCAGAGCGGAATACCTCCCTTAAGGTTTCCAGAAACATCAAGGAGTTTTGCACCTTCATCTGTAAGCACGCCGGCCTTGTCACCTGCTGTAAGCACACCTGGTATAATATCCTCAAGCTTCCATGAAAAGCCCTTGTCTGCAATGGTATTGTTAAATTTAGCAACCATATCTGCATTAAACTGCCTTGTTGATGAGTCTATAGGGAACATACCTGATGCTTCGCCTACACCAAGAACCTTCTCACCTGTAAGTTTCCAGTGGATATAACCTGCAAGTGTTGTAAAATATGCGATGTCTTTTACATGCTCTTCATTATTTAAAATTGCCTGGTAAAGATGTGCAATGCTCCAGCGCTGTGGAATATTAAAGCCAAACAGTTCTGTAAGCTTGTCTGCTGCTTCTTCTGTTATAGTGTTCCTCCATGTACGGAAAGGCACAAGAAGCTTGTCCTCCTTGTCAAATGCCATATAACCATGCATCATTGCACTAAACCCTATTGCGCCAACTTTCTCAATAGTAACACCATGTTTTTCTTTTACATCCTTTGCAAGCTGTGAATAACAGTCCTGTAAGCCTCCCCAGATATCATCCAGGCTGTATGTCCACACGCCATTCTCATATTTGTTCTCCCAGGAATGTCCCCCAATTCCTATAAGATTGTTCTGGTCATCAACAAGAACTGCCTTAATCCTTGTTGAACCAAATTCAATACCAAGTGCTGTCCTGCCATTAATAATAGCGTCTTTCATCTTACCCTCCATTCTGTGTATACATAAATTATAGTATATACATTATATATTTTGTTACATATATTTTGTTATCTGTAAACGATATTTCCAAGCATAAGGTCACGCTTAAATCCAGATATTGTTGTATCCTTGTTGATTACTACCGCTTCAATTCCCATCATTGCAGCCCAGTCACACATCTGTTCTGCTGTAAGGTCATATGTAAATGCAGTATGGTGTGCACCTCCCGCAAGTATCCATGCTTCTGCACCTGTATAGAAGTCTGGTTCAGGTGTCCAGAAGTTTGTAGCTGTAGGAAGCTTTGGCATAGGCTTTTCAGTCTGGCGGCAGTTTACTTCATTGATTATAAGGCGGAAACGGTTTCCAAGGTCAATAAGCGATGTTGCAATTCCATGGCCGTCCTTTGATGTAAATACAAGCCTTGCAGGGTCTTCCCTGTCACCCATTGAAAGCGGCTGGCATTTAATCTGTATAGGGCTTCCTGCTATAGAAGGACATATCTCAAGCATATGTGCTTCAAGAATACCCTCTTTGCCAGGTACCATATTGTAAGTATAATCTTCAAGCATTGATGTACCCTTTGCATCTTTCATGCCTGCTGTCATAATCTTCATAAGACGCACCATTGCAGCAACCTTCCAGTCACCTTCTGCGCCAAAGCCGTATCCCTTTTCCATCAGTCTCTGTATAGCAAGTCCAGGAAGCTGTTTTAAAGCACCAAGGTCACCAAAATGTGTAACTATTGCATGGTAGTTCTTTTCCTTTAAGAAACGCTCAAAGCCTATTTCAATCTGTGCCTGTACAGCAACATGTTTCTTAAACTCATCCGGGTCTCTTCCTTCAAGAAGTATCTCATATTTATCATAATATTCATCAACAAGGGCATTAGTATCTGCTTCTGATACAGCGTCAACACATGCTGCAATCTCATTTACAGGATAAGCATCAACTTCCCAGCCAAATTTAAGCTGTGCTTCAACTTTATCGCCCTCTGTAACTGCAACATTCCTCATATTGTCCGCAACACGCATTACCCTTATATGGCTGCTTTCAATTATTCCTATAGCCGTACGCATCCATGAAGCAATACGGTTCTGGACATTTACATCACTCCAGTGTCCTACTACTACTTTACGCTCAATGCCCATACGTGTAACCATATGGCCATATTCCCTGTCACCATGCGCTGCCTGGTTCTCGTTCATAAAGTCCATATCTATTGTATCATATGGTATTTCCTGGTTAAACTGTGTATGTAAATGAAGCAATGGCTTTCTATATTCCTGCAGCCCTATAATCCATGACTTTGCAGGTGAAAAAGTATGCATCCATGTAATCACACCTGCACACTCATCATCCATATTTGCTTCATTAAAAGTTCTTCTTATAAGCTCATTTGTAATAAGAGTTGGTTTCCATACCACTTCAAATGGCAGGACTCCTGACTCATTTAATGCAGCAACAATCTTTTTTGAATGTTCTGCTACATTTGCAAGGCACTCGTCCCCATATAAATCCTGTGAACCTGTGCAAAA
Organism: uncultured Lachnospiraceae bacterium; assembly: GCA_910588655.1. Classification (GTDB taxonomy): domain Bacteria; phylum Bacillota; class Clostridia; order Lachnospirales; family Lachnospiraceae; genus Butyribacter. The sequence goes on from CAJUPJ010000030.1 coordinate 47,885, forward strand.
CCAAAACTTGTAATTTCTCTGTAAATCCATACCGCTCCTCCATTCATTACTAAATAATATATAATATAAACTTACCACATTTGGCGCTGGATGTATATACCTTTTTCTAAAATAATTTAAATAATCGTTACTATTCAGTCATAAAGGCACATTTATAAGGCACACAGTTAAAAAGCT
>CAJUPJ010000031.1 GCA_910588655.1 uncultured Lachnospiraceae bacterium
ACGTCCGGTGGAGGTGACTCCCAGGATAGTGCAACAGAAAATAACCGCCTGCTTTTATGCAGGTAAGGGTGAAAAGGCAAGGTAAGAGCTTACCGCTTCCCTGGTAACAGGGCAAGGCTGTGTAAACCCCATCCGGAGCAAGGCCAGACAGGGACAGTACAGTTGCCCGCTGTGTCCCGGGTAGGCTGCTTGAACCTGCTGGCAACAGCAGGTCTAGATAGATGATTGTCTGATACAGAACCCGGCTTATAGTGTTGCTCATTACTAACATAGATAAATAACAACATATAGCAATATATAACAAGACAAAATAATACATAACAATAAATAACAATACATAAAAAGAGAGGAATACAATATGCCACTCACACCAATGATGCAGAATTATATAGATACTAAGCAGGAATACAGTGATTGTATTCTTTTTTATCGTTTAGGGGATTTTTATGAGATGTTTTATGAAGATGCCCAGGTGTGTTCCAAAGAACTTGACCTTACTCTTACATCTAAAAGCTGCGGGCTTCCAGAGCGTGCCCCTATGTGCGGAGTACCATTCCATGCTGCCAGTACATACTTAAACAAGCTTGTTAAAAAAGGATATAAGGTTGCTATCTGTGAACAGGTAGAAGACCCAAAAGAAGCAAAGGGGCTTGTAAAAAGGGAAGTAGTGCGTGTTGCTACACCTGGCACAAACCTTGATGCCCATGCGCTTGATGAAAGCCGGAATAATTATCTTATGTGTGTGCTGTATACAGTTAATGCATATGGTGCAGCATATGTTGATGTAACTACAGGCAGCTTCTACATGACAGAATTTGATACTGAAAATAAACTGCTGGATGAAATAAGTAAAATATCACCTTCTGAAATAATATGCAATGATTCATTTCTTGTATCAGGAATTGATTTGGAAGATTTAAGGGGAAGGCTTGGCATAGTAGTTTCATCAATAGAGTCATGGTATTTTGATGAAGACAAGTGCAGGCAGGTTCTTATGGAGCATTTTAAAACAAACTCACTGTCAGGGCTTGGGCTTGATGATTACAGTATAGGTGTAGTTGCTTCAGGTGCGGTAATGCAGTATCTTATAGAAACCCAGAAAATTTCCCTTGACCATATAACTTCTATTAAACCTTATTCCCCTGGAAACTATATGCTTCTTGACCGTTCTACAAGAAGAAACCTTGAACTTTGCGAAACAATGCGTGAAAAATCTAAAAGGGGTTCTCTTTTCTGGGTTCTGGACAAGACAAAAACTGCAATGGGTGCAAGGCTTCTACGTAAATCTATAGAACAGCCTCTTATAAACCCTGCAAGCATTAACAAACGGCTGGATATTATTACAGAATTAAATAATAATGCAGTTTCAAGGGAGGAACTAAGGGAGTATTTAGGCTCAATATATGACCTTGAAAGGCTTATTGGTAAAATCAGCTACCGGAGCGCCAATCCAAGGGATTTAATTGCATTCCGGCAGTCACTTTCAATGCTCCCGCATATTAAAGAAATGCTTTCTTCATTTAGTGAACCAGGGCTTAAGGATTTTGCAGAAAGACTTGATGATTTAAGGGATTTACATTCACTTGTGGAAAGTTCAATAGAAGAAGAACCGCCAATATCCATAAGGGAAGGCGGTATTATAAAAGATGGTTACAACAGTGAAGTTGACCAGCTTAAACGTGCAAAGACAGATGGCAAGAACTGGCTTGCAGAACTTGTGGAAGAGGAGAAACAGCGTACAGGCATTAAAAATCTCAGGGTAAAATATAATAAAGTATTTGGCTACCATCTTGAAGTTACTAATTCATATAAAGAGTTAGTGCCTGATGACTGGACAAGAAAACAGACACTTTCCAATGCTGAAAGGTATACTACACCGCGGCTTAAAGAACTTGAAGATACAATACTTGGTGCAGAGGACAGGCTTTGTTCACTTGAATACAATATTTTCTGCCAGATAAGGGATAAGATTTATGACAATATCGGGCGTGTACAGATATCAGCACATATAATCGCCAATATAGATTTATTTGCATCACTTGCGCTTGTGGCAGAGCAGAATAATTATGTACGTCCTGTTATAAATAAAAAGGGCTGTATAGAGATTAAGAACGGACGCCATCCCGTTGTTGAAAAAATGATTAACAATGACTTGTTCGTTGCCAATGACACATATCTTGACAACGGCAAAAACAGGATTGCAGTTATTACAGGCCCTAATATGGCAGGCAAATCCACATATATGCGCCAGACAGCATTAATTGTATTAATGGCACAGATTGGCTCATTTGTCCCAGCTGACAGTGCGAATATAGGAATTGCTGACAGGATTTTTACAAGGGTAGGCGCTTCAGATGACCTTGCAAGCGGCCAGAGCACATTTATGGTAGAGATGACAGAGGTTGCCAATATTCTCAGGAATGCAACTAAAAACAGCCTTATAATACTTGATGAAATAGGCAGGGGCACAAGCACGTTTGACGGTCTTAGCATAGCATGGGCTGTTATAGAACATATAGCCAATACAAAACTGCTTGGTGCTAAAACACTGTTTGCAACCCATTACCATGAACTTACTGAACTTGAGGGCAAGCTTGACAGTGTAAATAATTACTGTATAGCAGTAAAAGAACAAGGTGATGATATTGTATTTTTAAGGAAAATAATAAAAGGCGGAGCTGATAAAAGCTATGGGATACAGGTTGCAAAGCTTGCAGGCGTGCCAGAAAGCGTACTGGTGCGTGCAAGGGAAATAGCAGGACAGCTTAGTGAAAATGATGTAATGGCAAATGCAAAAGACATAGATATAGATTTAAATGCAGATTACAGCCTTCCTGGCAATAGCTATGGTGTGGAACAGCAGGAAGCAAGAAAGCGCAAAAGGCAGAAAGCAGAAAACCAGGCAGAAGAAGAGAAGATGGGACAGCTTTCACTCTTTGGCACTAATAATGGAAATATCAAAACAGATGATATAATAATAGAACTTCATGACCTGGATTTGGTGAATATTACGCCAATTGATGCCCTGAATGTTTTATACAAAATGCAGACGAAATTAAGGAACAGGGTTTAGTACAGGCTGAAGAGCGGAGGGGACTATGTCTATACAAGTTCTTGATAAAGATACAGTAAATAAAATTGCAGCAGGTGAGGTTATAGAAAGACCTATGGCTGTTGTTAAGGAATTGCTGGAAAATGCTATTGATGCAGGTGCATCTTCTGTTACTGTAGAGATTAAAGACGGCGGCAAAAGTTTAATACGCGTAACTGACAATGGAAGCGGTATAGACAGGGAAGATATAAAGCTTGCATTTATGCCACATACCACAAGTAAAATAAAACAGTTACAAGACCTTTTATCCATATCTACACTTGGCTTCAGGGGTGAAGCATTAGCGAGCATTGCTTCTGTTTCCCAGCTTGAAATGCTGACCAAAACAAGAAAATCTTTTTCTGGTTCAAGATATGTTATTGAGGGAGGCACTGAAAAATCATTTACAGAGGCGGGATGTCCTGACGGCACTACTTTTATTGTACATAACCTTTTTTATAATACACCTGCAAGGCTTAAATTCCTTAAAACATCCCAGACAGAAGCAGGCTATATAAGCAGTATAGTGGAACATATGGCACTTTCCCACCCGGATATTTCATTCAGGTTTATAAACCAGAACCAGACGAGGCTTTGTACATCAGGAAATGGAAAATTAAAAGATGTGGTTTACAATATATTTGGAAAAGATATAACCGCAAACCTGCTTGAAATTAATGTAATAAAAGAAAGCTGCCAGATAAGCGGTTATATTGGCAAACCCGTAATATCACGTGGCAACAGGGGATGTATAAACTATTTTGTAAATGGCAGGTATATAAAAAGCAATATTATAAACCATGCAATAGAGGAAGCATATTCAGGGTATATGATGAACCATAAATACCCGTTTGTTGTCCTTGATTTTAAAACAGACCCGGGACTTATAGATATAAACGTGCATCCACAGAAAATGGAGATACGTTTTACAAATGAAAAAGAGTTGTACCATGATATTTATAATGTGGTTTCAGAAACATTAAAACATAAAGAATTAATACCAGAAGTAACATTTAATAAAAGTAAAAAGAATGACAATGGCGGAAATAAAATAACAGATAAAAACCAGGATAAAAAAAATTATAAAGAAAAAGAGGTGATATTAAGACCGCTTTCACCAGAAGAAACCAGAAATTTATTTGGTACAGGGGAAAATAACACAGAAAGTAAAAAAGGTGTAAAAAAAGATATAAAAAAAGAAGAGACAGAACTGCGTGAAACTGCTGCATATAATGCACATAATATTAAACAGGAAACTTTATTTGAAACAGATATAATGTCAGCGCAGTCTGGCAAGGATATTAAAATAATTGGGCAGGTTTTTTCTACATACTGGATATTACAGTATGGTGACAGCATGTTTATTGTTGACCAGCATGCAGCACATGAAAAAGTCCTTTATGAACAGTTTATGAAGCAGATAGAAAATAACCAGCCATTTACACAGATGTTAAACCCTCCTGTTGTTGCCAGCCTGTCAATGGCAGAGCAGCAGGTTTTAGAAGAAAATGCAGGTGTGTTCCAAAAACTTGGCTATATTATTGAAAATTTCGGCGGAAGGGAATATATGTTAAGCGGAGTACCGGCACATCTGCCAGATATTGCAACGAAAGAACTTTTTTTAGAAATAATAGACGGGCTTTTGGATAATAAAGCAGGCATAACTCCAGAAACACTCTTATCACATGTAGCCTCAATGTCATGCAAGGCTGCTGTAAAAGGCGGAAGCAGCATGTCAGGGGCAGAAGCGCATGAACTTTTAAAAGAACTTATGGCGCTTGAAAACCCATATAACTGCCCTCATGGGCGTCCCGTAATGATTAAAATAACAAAAAGGGAACTTGAAAAGAAATTTAAACGTATTCTGTAAAAAATAAAAACAGGAAGCAGGTAATTTTTAATGGAAACAGGACAGGGCAGCAGCCATAAACCGCTTATAATAATTACAGGGCCTACAGCATCAGGCAAAACAAAGTTATCAATAGAAATAGCCAAAGCAATTAATGGTGAAATTATTTCTGCTGATTCAATGCAGGTTTACCGGGGAATGGATATTGGTACAGCTAAAATACGCAAAGAGGAAATGCAGGGGATAAAACATTACCTTATTGATGAATTTGAGCCTTGGGAAGAATTTAATGTTAAAATTTTTAAAGAAAAATGCAGCCAGTATATACAGGAAATTTACAGCCATAATAAAATCCCGGTTATTGCTGGCGGGACAGGCTTTTATATACAGGCTGTTTTATATAATATTGACTTTAAAGAAACTGTGACAGATGAAGCATACCGTAAGAAATTATGGCATTTTGCAAGGGTACATGGGGCAGAAGCACTTCATAAAGAGCTTGCAAGGATAGATAAAGCCTCATCAGAAACAATACATCCCAATAATATTAAACGTGTAATCAGGGCAATGGAATATTACAACCAGACAGGGACACCTATTTCACAGCATAATGAGGAAGAACGCCAGAAAGAAGCAGCATATTCATTCCAGTATTTTGTATTAAACCTTCCACGCGGAATACTATATAACCGTATAAACCAGCGTGTAGATATAATGCGTAAAGAAGGGCTGGAAGATGAAGTAAAGGCACTTATGGCAAAAGGCTGCACAAAAGACATGGTATCAATGCAGGGGCTTGGATATAAAGAAATTATAGATGCAATAACCAATAATAAACCTGTAGAAGATGCATTTGACAAAATAAAACAGGAAACAAGGCATTTTGCAAAAAGGCAGATAACATGGTTTAAAAGAGAGAAAAATACAAACTGGATAGAAAAAGAACAGTTTGCTTCAGAACAGGAAATAGTTAATTACTGTATTAAAGAATGTAAAAAAATAACCACGCCATAATAGAAGCTTTTATACAATTTTATACAAGGGGAAAACAAAATGAAAAAAGCAATTATTTCTGATTTTGATTATACATTAGGTGATTCATCACAAGGAATTATTGCCAGTATTAACTATGCATTGGACAAGATGGGCATTAAAAAACCTGGCAGGGATGAAGCTGTAAAAACAATAGGCATGTCCCTTGGCAGGACATATGAAATATTATCAGGAAGAAGCAGCACCAGTGAAAAAGAAGACTTTGAGAAATATTTCAAAGAAAAAGCAGATGAAGTTATGGTTTCTAATACATTTCTTTATAATGGTGTCCTGGAAATGCTTCAAAGCCTTCATGTTAAAGGGTTAAAGACAGCAATAGTAACAACAAAATACCATTACAGGATTAAACAGATATTAGAAATTAATAATGCATCCAGTCTTGTAGACGGAATTATTGGCGGTGATGATGTAACTACCCCAAAACCTTCACCAGAAGGAATAAATAAAATAAAAGAACAATTTAATGTCCGTCCAGAAGAAATACTATATGCAGGAGACAGTGTTATTGATGCAGAAGCAGCACAGGCAGCAGGTGTGGACTTTATTGCAGTTTTAACAGGTACAACACCAGATGAAGCATTTAAAAAATATCCATATGCAGGTATTATAAATTCAGTAACAGATATAGAAACCTAAAGCTTTATTAAAGAAAAATAGTAAATTAAAACAATAAATTAAAACAGGAGGTATATCTGGTATGGAATACAGAATTATATCAGCAGATAATATTGAAGAACTAGCGGCTGCTATGGCAAAGTCATATTCAGAGCCGCCCTGGCATGAAACATGGACTATAGAAAAGGCTAAAGAAAGAACAGGCTCTATATTAAGTAATTATAAAGCACTCGGCATTGCAGCATACAACGGGGAAGAAATAACAGGTGCAATACTTGGCTTTACTGACCCTTATGAAGATGAGGATTTTTTCTTTGTATCTGAATTATTTGTAATTCCAGAATGGAAAAGAAAAGGTATAGGAAAAGCCTTAATACACAGCCTTGAAAATGAATTAAAAGAAAAAGGAATATATACTTTACAATTAATATCCATTAGTTATAACCAGGAATTTTATAAAAAAGCTGGTTTTAGCAATGACAGTGTTTCAGTATTATACAAGCGTTTGTAATAAAAAAGCAGTTGACAAAACTGGTCTGTTGTTATAGACTTAACTTAAGGGGCGGTCTATAACAGCAGACCTTTTATAATATAAACTAAATAAAGAAAGGAGACTTACATGGAATATTTAAAACTATGTGACAGCGATTACCGTTTTATGATGGTCGTATGGGAACACGCACCAGTAAATTCAGGAACTCTTGTAACATTATGTAATGAAATTCTGGGATGGAAGAAATCAACTACATATACAACTATTAAAAAGTTATCTGAAAAGGGATATATTAAAAACGAAAATGCCACTGTTACTGTTTTAATTGGGAAAGAACGTGTACAGCGTGATGAATCAGCTTATTTTGTTGAAAGGACATTTGGCGGCTCTCTTCCGCAGTTTCTGGCGGCTTTCCTTGGCGGAAAGAAAATATCTGCAAAAGAAGCAGAGAAAATAAAAGAACTTATTGACCAGCATAGTGATAAATAGCGTATAAAGGGAGGTGTGGAATATGTTTCTATACCAGTTATTTTTACAAATCCTGGATATGGCAGTTACAGCATGTCCAGTTATTATTATTGTACTGGTTGTACGTGGCATTATGTACAGGCTGCCTAAAAAATACAGGTATATTATATGGCTGGTTGTATTTATACGTTTAACATGCCCTGTTGCTATATCTTCGCCAATAAGCCTGTTTAATGTAATAGATACAGGATTTACGGATGTAATTAACCTGGAAACAGGAATTAATAAAACAGGCAGCAGTCCTGGTTATAAAGCGCCTGGAAGCCATATAGATAATAACAGCAATAATAAAATACAAAAAAATACTCCTGTTATTTCAAAAGATAACCATAACAATAAAAATACAATAACACAACAAAAAGAACCTGCCTGTGATATATCTGTACCAGAAAGCACTATAAATATAGCAGGCATACCAGAAAAACAAATAAAACCAGTTATTAAATATGGTGCATTTATATGGCTTTCAGGAATTATCTTTATACTATCCTGGAATTTCTATATGTTATTTTCTATGAAAAAACATCTTGGAAATGCAGTAAAATTTAAAGACAATATATATGAATGTGGAAATATTCCTTCTCCTTTTGTTACAGGCGTACTGCATCCAAGGATTTACATTCCATTCCGTTTAGGAAAAGAGGAACAGGAATATATTTTAGAACATGAAAAATACCATATAAAACGCAGGGATTATATAATTAAACCCGCTGCATTTATACTGGCATGTATATATTGGTTTAACCCTTTAGTGTGGGTATCATATTTCCTTATGGTACGTGATATGGAAATGAGCTGTGATGAATATGTACTTCAGAATATGGATGCAGGAATACGTAAAAACTATAGCATGTCTTTACTTGGTTTTGCCACAAACCACAGGGGAAAGGCAGCAGGTCTTTTATCATTTGGTGAAACAGATACAAGAAAGAGGGTGGTTAATGTGCTGAATTTTAAAAAACATGGGAAATGGATGGGTGCACTGGCGGCAATACTTATACTGGTATCGGGGGCAGTATGCCTTACAAATGCTTATGATACAGGAAAAGAAACTATAAAAAATAATGAAGATAAAATACCAGTTGTAGAAAATAGCAAAGAAACTGGAAAAAGTGAAGAAAATGGCAATATAGAACATGGTAATATAATAGCAGAAGCGGAAATAAATGGATATAATGTACAGGTTGTCCATACAGCAGATAAAGAGCCGCCAGACAAAAATGCCCCTGCCGGGGACACATATTACAGCGGGGAATTTGTAATAAGGACTTATAAGGATAATGTAAAATATTCAGAATACAAACTGGATTTTGGGGACAAAACCATTTATTACCCAAAAGAAGGTTTTAAATTAACTGTTAAGGACTATAATTGTGACGGCAATAAAAATGATTTTGCTATTGGACAGGGACAGACAGCGATACCAGAATGTGGAAATTATATGTGTTACCAGTTTTTTACAATAGATGAAGATGGGAGCATTAACAGGTATACACTTTCTACAGAAGATGGCATAAACCTTGTAAAAATACCAGGTGGATATTCACCATCATTTAAGGTCAAAGACGGGCAAGTTATATGCAGTGCTATAACAAGGTATGGTACAGAACTCCAGCATATCAATATTGTGAGAACAATACCCGCTAATGATATAAAAGCAAGTGTACAGCCTATGAAAGATTTAATGGCAGCTGTTGAAAACACAATGCCACAGCCCGTTATAGATGAATTACACGTAAATGGAGTATGGCGTTTATCACATAACAATTACCTTATAGGAAATTCTGAAAATACTGGCAATACCACCCTGCGCCTTGATTTTTATTTTGAAGAAAACAAGCTTGTACAATACGTAAGTAAAGAATATGGCTTTGTAGGTGAAATGCCAGACAACTGGATAAATAAAAGCCAGGCAAAAGAACTTGTGGCAGAATTTGAACAATTATTCCTTGGAAGGAAAGCCAGTAAAAACAATATTAAAGAATATGCCGGACCTGCCGGGTACAGGGACAAAGAATATGCTGCATTTATAGATGAGTACGAAAATACTTTTCTGGTTTATCTGTCAAAAAATATGGTTATAAACTATGAAGCCAGTGAAAAATGGTTAAAATACGGACAGGAAACTTTACAAACAAAAGATAATTTACAGACACAGGATAATAGTTTTTACTTTGAAAACCAGGATGTTACAATAGAACTTCCAGAGAATGAAAACTGGATACAAAATCCAAAAGCATCTTCTGTAAAAGATACAGGAATAGTTACATTTTACGATGCAATTGCAGAAACAGAAGTAAAACTGTCATTTAGAAAGAAACCAATTAAAAAACTTAAAAACATGAAAGGCTCTGTTCCTTATGAAAACCAATATTGGTCATACTTTAAAGAGGATAAAGAAAAACTTATAAAAATACAGTTCTGCAAAAGAAAAGATATAACGACTGTATTACTTTCATGGAAGAACAAAAACGTTTACTTTTACATGTTTACAGACTTCGTGGATATAGGTAACGAAAAAGGCAGCAGCCTTGAATGGCAGCCATTGGCAAAAATAGCGTCATATGTTGCAGAAAAAAGTTAATAGCGGGTTATTATATAAATACTAATACAGAAAAAATATTATTTACCTTCCGTCCGTCTAAACCAACTCTACCACATATAATTTACAGTTACTCTGTTGTTTAATGTTTTATGGGTTTATCATGGCAGGTTTCGGGTGCCATGATGCCAGTAATATTCCGTTAAAGGGGTACTTTAAGCCCGTCGGCATTTAAGCCAGATATTTAATGTGACGGAATAAACATAAGTTTATTCTGGAACATAAATATCTGGCTTTATGTGCCGCTGCGTGGCTTACCGTAGCGGAAGCGTACCCCTGTACGGAATATTCTGGCTCTGGCACAGAAACCGTCCACCCGTCAACCCTTACAAAAACACAAACACAAGATAACTGCAAATTATCCCACAATAATTTATTGCAATTTATTACCAAGTGTTCTATAATTAAATAGCGAACAGATTTTCGGTTTTCTCTTGACAAACGCATGTTCATGTTATATTATAATAACAGAACGTGCGTTTAGTATTTTATTAAAGGGGAAATTCGTATGATAACTAAAAATATTACATCCAAAGTACATATAAAACCAGCAAAGGAACATAGTATTGCTTTATTAAGATTAAAGACAGCATTGCTTGCAGTAGTAATTTGTTTATCCGTTATTTTTCTTATTATTTATATTATATCTGTAAACAGAGGCAGAACAGCAGTTAGTGCTGATGCAGGCAATATAAGTTATATATCAGTACCTATAACCACTAACGATACATTATGGAGCATAGCAGATAAGTATTATTCAGATGAATTTGGCACAATAAATGATTATGTAAAAGAGATAAAACGGTGTAATTCTTTAAAGTCAGATAATATATATGCAGGGAGATATATTGTTGTACCTGTTATATATAATGTTACAGATTATACATATAATGCTGCTGGTGCATAAGATAACCCAGATTTTCTTCTCTTTATAGCTTGACTTTTAATTCTTACTGATGTAATATTTATAAGTATTACAGTTGTAAGAATTAAAAGAGTGCATTGCAAAGGGGTTTTGTTTATGAAGAGAAGAGGCATTAGTTTCTGGGTTAGAATTATTCTGGTGGAAGTTGTATTGTCAGTTGTTTTATTTTATATTGCAGGTTTCTTTTTAGTTGATACCAGCACAAAAAGGCCAGACCAGCTTCTGGCAGAATATATGGAACATATTCCGTTAAAGGAATATAAGGAAATGTATAAAATGATTGATGTACAGGCATCGGGAGATACCAGCCAGGAGTATTTTATTAAACGGAATTCGGATATTTACCAGGGAATAGGCATGAAAAATATGAAATTAGATATTATTTCATATAACAAAGAACAGATGTCTGTTAAATACAGGATGGCATTTGATACAGATGCAGGTAATATAAGTTTTACCAATAATGCTGTATTTACCAGAAATAAAGATGGATATAAATTAATATGGGATGATTCGCTGGTGCTGCCAGGATTATGTTCAACATATAAAGCCAGGGTTTCTGTTATAAAGGCAAAGCGTGGCAGGATACTTGACAGGAATGGATATATTATTGCAGGCAATGGGACTGTGTCTGTAGCTGGTGTTGTTCCTGGAAAAATTAAGGATAAAAAGAAAACATTAAAAAAAATTGCAGGTCTTCTTGGCATGAAAAAAACTGATATTAAAAAGAAACTTTCTGCTGGCTGGGTCAGGGATGGGTTATTTGTACCATTAAAAACAATTCCTAAAATAAAAGAAGCTGATTTATTGTCTGGCAGCCCTGATAATAAAATTATAAAGGAAAAGGAACGGCAGGCAAAGCTGCTGGAAATTCCTGGTGTAATGATATCTGGCAAAGAAGCGAGGGAATATCCTTATGGTAAAGCTTTGGCGCATCTTACAGGATATGTCCAGAATGTTACAGCAGATGACCTGGAAAAGCACAAAGGGGAAGGATATTCTGCAGACAGTGTAATTGGAAGAAGTGGTGCAGAGGCACTGTTTGAAAGCCAGTTAAAAGGGGAAGACGGGTGCAGGATTTATATAACAGATGAAGAAGGAAAAGAGAAAGAAGAAATTGCCTATAAACCAGTAAGGCATGGACAGGATATAAAACTGTCTGTTGATATAAATTTACAAATAGCATTATATAACCAGTTTAAAGAAGATAAAAGCTGTTCTGTGGCAATAAACCCATACACTGGGGAAGTCCTGGCTCTTGTAAGTACACCATCTTATGATAGTAATAGTTTTATTACTGGTATGTCTCCAGAAGAATGGGAGATGTTAAACAGTAACAAGGATAAGCCTATGTATAACCGTTTCCGCCAGGCATGGTGTCCTGGCTCTGTATTTAAACCAGTAATTGCAGCAGCAGGCCTTGAAACCGGGACTACTATATGGTCAGAGGATTATGGAAATGAAGGTTTAAGATGGCAGAAGGATTTGTCATGGGGTTCTTATTATATAACAACACTACACGCCACAAACCCTGCTACACTTGATAATGCCCTGGTTAATTCAGATAATATTTATTTTGCCAAGGCAGCATTAAGAATTGGTGCAGGAAAGTTAAAAGGCTTTTTAATAGGGCTTGGATTTAATGAAGAACTGCCATTTGAAATTAAAATGGCAAAATCCCAGTTTTCCAATACAGATAAAATTGAAACAGAGGTACAGCTTGCAGATACTGGATATGGACAGGGGCAGGTATTAATTAACCCTCTTCACCTGGCATGTATTTATTCAGCTTTTTTAAATAATGGGAATATTCTTAAACCACATCTGCTGTATAAAAAGAAAGCAGAGGCAGAATACTGGATTTCCGAGGCATTTGGGAAGCAGGCAGCAGACAGGGTATTAAGTGGCATGCTTAAGGTGGTAAATAACCCTGCCGGAACAGGATATGCCGCACATATGGATAATATACAGCTTGCAGGAAAAACAGGAACTGCTGAAATTAAGGCATCACAAGATGATAATTCTGGAACTGAGCTTGGCTGGTTTATTGTATTTATAACAGAGAATACGAAGAAGGCAGTTATGGTAGCCAGCATGGCAGAAGATGTAAAGGGCAGGGGCGGAAGTGGTTATGTAGTAAATAAAACCAGCAATGTACTGGAACAGTGGCTAAAATGAATAAATTTATTAATCCTGTTTATAATAATCTTATATATTAAAATATTTATTATAACAGGAGGTCTAGTTATGGAAAACAATGATACAATCCAGTTATTAAAAGAATGTGATTCTGGAACTAAAATGGCTGTTGATTCAATTAATGAAATTCTTGATAAAGTAAAAGCAACTGAATTAAGGGATGTATTAAATGACAGCAGGATGCACCATGAAAAACTTGGCAATGAGTTACATTCACTTCTGCTGGAACATAACAGTGAAGAAAAAGAACCTGCACCTATGGCAAAAGGAATGTCATGGTTAAAGACTAATTTTAAAATGGCAATGGATGAAAGCGACGCAACTATTGCAAGCCTTATTACTGATGGCTGTAATATGGGGGTAAAATCACTTCACATGTATATGAATAAGTATAAAGAGGCAGACAACACATCAAAAGATATATGTAAAAGGCTTGTTTCAATAGAAAGCAAGCTTTGTGAAGATATGCAGCCGTATCTTTAAAATAAACCGTTCTTACTGTACTGTTAAAGATATAGCAAGCCCTATTACGGAATGTTTCTGCTGTAGAGTGCTGGAGTTCCGTTTAAATATGAAAATTTTAGAAATTTTTCAAAGAATAAATTCTTGTATATTGAATAATTTGTAATAAAGATGTATAATACCATATATACAAAACAGATAAGAATAATAAATTATTATGCCGTACTGGTGGACCGCAGGGACATAATGTTACGGGAAGAACGGGGGATGCTATGGATAAGTTAAAAATGGAAGAAAAAGAGCTTAAAGAAAAGATTGAGTTTTGTTCATTACTTATTAAGTATGGTAATCTGGTTGGTGCTTCTTCTGAACAAAGCATAAAGGCTTTTAAGCTCAAAGATAACTTTGAAGAGGAATTAAGAGTCCTTAAGCTGAAAATGGGTAAGTAAGCGTATAATATATGGGAATTTATGGTCCACGGGCATATTGAATGTGTTTAGGGATATAAAAAGATACGTTGATTAAAGCGCTGTATTTGATACAGCGCTTTGTTACAGTGGAAATATTTTGATTTTCCTTTATATTATATTTTCTCTTCTGGCTCACCAACCAGCGGTTCAAAACACTGTTTACCTTTTCCAGAAGTTTTTTTTCCTGGGTTTGCTGCAGCCACAGCTTCTTTACAGAAATAGTCCTGTGCACAGATTTTACTTGTACCAGGGCTTAATGCAGGTATAATGTAACTGCCGTCAGGCTGCATTATTCTTGCTTTTGTATTATCTGTAAGCTGTATATCAAGTATATGGATAACCTCCTGTTTAAGTTCTTCATCTTCTACAGGGAAAAGTATTTCTACGCGTTTGTCAAGGTTACGTGGCATCCAGTCAGCGCTGCCCATAAATACTTCTTCAAAGCCGTTATTATGGAAATAAAATATACGGCTGTGTTCAAGGAAGTTGCCTACTATTGAACGCACTGTAATATTTTCGCTAATGCCTTTAAGGTCTGTTTTAAGGCAGCAGATACCACGTACTACAAGGTCTGTTTTAACCCCCGCTGCTGAAGCCTCATAAAGTGCTGCAATTATGCCCCGGTCACACAGGGAATTCATTTTTGCCTTAATAAAAGCTTTTTTGCCCTGTTTTGCAAATTCTGTTTCACGTTTTATAAGTGATATAAAACGGTCACGCAGCCATATAGGCGCTATTGCAAGCTTATTCCATACGGCAGGTTCTGAATAACCTGAAAGCATGTTAAAGACTGCTGTTGCATCTGCCCCTATTGACTTCTGGCATGTAAGAAGCCCCATATCAGTATATATTTTGGCAGTACTGTCATTATAGTTGCCTGTTCCAAGGTGGACATAGCGCCTTATGCCGTCTTCTTCTTTGCGGACTACAAGTGTAATCTTGCTATGTGTTTTTAAGCCTACCAGTCCATATATTACATGGCAGCCTGCCTGTTCAAGCTTTCTTGCCCATATAATGTTGTTTTTCTCATCAAACCTGGCTTTTAACTCAACAAGTACAGTTACCTGTTTGCCATTTTCAGCAGCAGCAGCAAGCGAAGCTATAATAGGTGAATTGCTGCTTACACGGTAAAGTGTCTGTTTAATTGCGAGCACATCAGGGTCTTTTGATGCCTGGCGTACAAAATTAACAACTGGCTCAAATGTTTCATATGGGTGGTGGAGCAGTATATCATGTTCACGTATCTGTTCAAAAAGGTTATCATTGCCTTTAAGGTATTTGGCAGGCTGTGGTGTATAACCTTTCTGGCGCAGGTTGTCAAAGCCGTCAATCTTAGTGAATTTTGACAGGAATGTCAGGTCGAGCGGGCCATTTATTTTAAATATATCTTCTTCATTTACCTGGAGTTCATCTTTAAGGGTTTTAAGCAGGCGTTTATCAATTCCATCCTCAACTTCAAGGCGTATAGCCTGCCCCCACTGGCGTTTTTTAAGCTGGCGCTCAATTTCAACAAGAAGGTCTGCTGCCTCATCCTCTTCAATATCAAGGTCTGCATTTCTCATAATCCTGTATGGAAATGCAGAAAGGACTTCATAATTCATAAAAAGCTTCTCAATATTTTTTTCAATAATCTGTTCCAGAAGTATAAAAGTCTTCTGTACTCCGTCACTTGAAGGTATTTCTACAAAACGTGGCAGTACAGAAGGGACTTGTACTGTTGCAAAATCAATACTTCCTGTGTCACCGTCCTGTTTCTTTTTATTGTAATGTGACATATAAAGTTCGCGGAACTGTGTATTGCCTTCTTTGCCAGAGCCGGGTTTTATCTTGATTACAGCACCTATATTTAATGTCTTGTTACGTATAAGCGGGAAAGGCCTTGAAGAATCTACAGCCATAGGTGTAAGTACAGGGAACACTTCTGACTGGAAGAAACTGTCTATATATTTTGTCTGTTCATTGTTTAAATCTTCATAATATGAAATAATCTTTAAACCATTATTAAGAAGGTCAGGTATAACTTCATAATTATATATATTATACTGGTCTTTAACAAGCTGGTGTGTTTTCCCGCTTATTGCGGCAAGCTGTTCCACAGGTGTCATTCCTGCAATATCTTTTTTAGTATAATTAACCTGTACCATATCTTTAAGGGAGGCGACGCGTATCATAAAAAATTCATCAAGGTTTGAAGCGGTAATTGCAAGAAACCCCATCCTGTCAAAAAGAGGGCGTTCTTTATCCTGTGCTTCGCTAAGTACGCGGTAGTTAAATGAAATCCAGCTTAATTCACGGTTATAAAAATATTCTGGTTTAATAAAATTACTTTTTTCTGCCATATAAATCCTCCATTCTGGAATTATTTAGAACTGTTTTTTCTGTTTAAGTACAGGCTGTATGCCATATACTTCTTCAAAGAAATCCGAACATTTCTTAAATATGCCCTGTTCAAGTGTAATATCATAAAGAGTCCTGCCGGTTATTGCCAGTCTGTTGTCTTTAAGTTCTACAGTTATATTGCGGAACTTCTGGCGGTGGCTTTTATCCATTGATATTGCAAGCTTTAATATTGCATTTAGTTTAGCTGCTTTTATATAGTCCTCACTTGCAAATGTGTCTTCTGTTTCTTCATAGCTTGGAAATCTTTCATTAGGATATCTGGTAATATTTGCCGCCATCATGCGTTCCCTCTGTGAAAGCCCTATTATTTCCGTGGACATAATTATTTTATATGAATTTTCACCAACATCATTTAAGTTAATAAATTTGCCACAGCTGTTAAGTATAGCTGATATCTGTAAAATAAGCCTGTCGCGTTTTGTAAGGCTGTTCTGTTTTTTCAATGTATCAAATATTTTAAGGGAAATATCCTCTACATTATTATTGTGGGCATCCTCGCATTTATACCGTCTGGCAATATATCTTGCAGCCGATACCATGCTTTCAGTAAAATTATGTGCAGGGGTTATTTTTTCCTTCCGTTCTGCAAAATCTGCTGCCATGCCGTCACATAATGTTATGCCGGAAAGCCATATCTGTTCTGCCTTTGTTTCTTCAAATATATTATGGAAAATCATTGCAATAGGGAGCAGCAGTGTAGTCCTTTCAACAGGTGTATCAAGTTCCCTTGAAAGTTCTTCAGGGCTTTGTGAAGTTATTGCCTGGTAAAACTCTTCATATTCCTGCCTGTTAATGGAATCTTTCTTTTTGCCCTTGGCGTCAACAGGCTGCAAGTTCCCGAAATTGTGTACACTTAAGTATTTTACAAAACTCTGGAGCTGGTTTCCTACAGCAATAATATTTTTAACATTGTGCTCTGGCATATAAAGTGATACAAAATTGTGCAAATCATTTGAAATATATTCATAGACAAGGTTCTGGTAATTGTCTGTCTGTGATTTCATAGCCTGAAGCACTTCATTAATCCTTAAAGAGCCAATCATTATATTTTGTGAAATAACAAGTACATTTTTATCAAAAAGTGAAAGCTGTATGCTTCCCCCGCCAACATCTACAAGCAAAGTCCCTTTCTGGATAAGCTTATGGAACGAATTTTCCTTAAGCGCTATTGATTTATAACAGAGATACCTCTGTTCAGGGTTGCTAAGTATTTTAATAAGAAATCCTGTACGCTGTTTTACCTGGTCAAGCACAATCAGGTTATTGTCTGCTTCACGCAGGGCGCTTGTAGCAGTAATCATATAGTCAGTAATGCCATATTCTTTCATTTTGGCAGAAAAGCCAATTAAAATATTACAAAGTTTATCAATAGTATGGTAACTTATATGCTGTGTTGAATATGTTTCAAGCCCCAGACGCGCGGTGTGGTGCACAGATTCTATTTCATGCACGCCATATTTTTTAGAAACTTCATAAATACGTAGCGTTGTTTCATGTGAACCAACATCTATTGCCGCAAAAATTGTAACTGCCATATGAGTACCTCCGTTAAAATGTTTTATAGTAATAATTTTAATGCATTTCAGGGTAAATTACTAGTTAAAGAATGAATTTTTATATTTTTTTCATACAAATGCATGTCCGTAATATTAACCAGACATGCATTTTGCCAGAAACAGGTTTTTAATTATTAATTATAACTGTGCCAAAAGGCATAAGTGCAAGTTTTGCAATTTTAAAACATTGTATTCCAAATGGAATTCCAATAATTGTACAACATAAAAGAATCCCGTTTATTGTGGCAGAAACTGCAAGCGGGATGCCGCTTAGTACAATCCATAAAATATTTGCCAGAAACGAAACGGTGCTTCCGCCATATTGTACATCCTTGCCAAATGGAAAAAAAGCAAGTGATGCCATTTTAAAACACTGGCATCCTATTGGAATTCCGATAATTGTAATACACCATAGTATACCACATAAACTCCAGCAGAGCCCCTGCCATAATCCTCCAAATAAAAACCATATTAAGTTTCCAAGACATCCCATAAGATTTCTCCTTTTATATAAAATTATCTGCATATTATAATATCCGCTGGTGTCCAGTAATGCCACATATACAGGCATTATCCTTATTGGTATATTATACATGCTAGTATATATGATAGCAAGCAGAAAGCATAAGATGTTGTATAGTATGTCCTGTACTGGGAATCAAGAACCGGGCAGCTTGACAACATCTATGGAAGCAAACTATTACGATGGGGAAAACGTAATTGTTAATAAATTTACATATAACATTTATGAACCAGAAAGGTTTGATGTTATTACTATTTACCCATATGGAAAAGTGTATGATGACAGCTTTAAAGACTTTATTACAAGATATGTTGATAAATATATATATAAGAAAGATATTAAAGAAGAGTATTATATCAAAAGGATAATAGGGCTTCCTGGTGAAACTGTAGAAATTGATGGTGAAGATATTTATATTGATGGTGAAGTTTTAGAAGAGGATTATGGCAAGACAGATATTACATTTCCAGGAATTGCAGAAGACACTGTAGTCCTTGGGGATGATGAATATTTTGTCCTTGGTGACAACCGTGGCATAAGCAAGGACAGCCGTAGTTTTGGGGCAGTAAAAAAAGAGAACATAGGAGGAAAGGTTATTAAATTATTTGGTTAAGATTATCCTGGTATAATAAAGGTTAAAACTTTATTTTGCTAAAACTTAAAATTTTGATTGACATTTATAATTACATCTGATATTATACAAAGGTATTGTTAAAACATGCCAGCGGAAGTGCTGGAATTGGCAGACAGGCATGATTCAGGTTCATGTGTTGGCAACGACGTGTGGGTTCAAGTCCCATCTTCCGCATTAAAAATAAACCTTAAGGATATTAAGGTTTATTTTTTTGTCCTTTTAACTGGATTTCTTATAAGCAAAGTCTTTGTTTTATAATTAAAAGCAGAAAAATTGCTGTAACATATTTATATGCAATAATGTTAAACCACATGAGTGTACAGGCAGCAAAGCCTGGTCTGTACTCTCTTTTTTTATACAATTCTATGCATTTTAACCAAATTATTTTTATTCTTTATATCTAAAATATGCAATATAACAAAAATTCTGGACATCATTCTGATATTTTTGTATACAGCCTGATATATTAAAATTTTGTTAAAAAGTATAATACAGACAGAATAATTGATAAGGAGGAGGAAAATGGAATTTGGTTATTTTGACAACAACAGGCGGGAGTATGTAATTACAAATCCCTGTACACCAGCACCGTGGGTAAATTACCTTGGTTCACCTGCTTATGGTGCAATTATTTCTAATAATGCGGGTGGATATAGTTTTGCGAGGTCTGGTGCTAATGGAAGGATACTGCGTTATATTTTTAACAGTTTTGACCAGCCTGGACGTTATATTTATATACGTGACAATAACAGCAGGGATTACTGGTCTGCCTCCTGGCAGCCTGTTGGAAAAAGCCTGGATGAATACAAAAGTGAGTGCCGCCACGGTACTGCATACACAAAGATATCAGCAGATTACAGTGGCATACATTCAGAAGCTTTGTATTATGTACCGCTGGATAAGGATTATGAGGTATGGGAGTTAACCCTTGTTAATAATTCGGGCACTGCAAGGGATTTGACAATTACAGGCTATGCAGAGTTTACCAATAACAGTAATTATGAACAAGACCAGGTGAACCTGCAGTATTCACAGTTTATTACAGAAACTGCATTTTGCAGTAACCGGATATGCCAGATGGTACATAGCAACCTGGATGCACTTGAAGAAGGGGAAAAAGTAGACGGCAAAACCATTACATCCCGTTTCTTTGGCATGGCAGGGGCAGACGTTTCTTCATATTGTGGTGACAGGGAAATGTTCCTTGGACGGTACAATGGATATGGAAACCCTGAAGGTGTAGCCTGCGGGCATCTGGATGGTTCGCTTAACTATAATGAAAACGGGTGTGGGGCGCTTTCTTCCGTAATTACACTTGGACCAGGGGAAACAAAAGTTATCGCGTTTGTACTTGGAATGAAGGATAATGAGGAAGCAGGGAATATATTAAAACATTATAACAGCCCGGAAGAACCATGTAAAAAAGACCTTGATAACCTGGTTTCATACTGGCATGGCAAACTTTCGCATTTTCAGGTAAAAACACCAAGTGAAGAGTTTGACACTATGGTGAATACATGGAATTCCTATAACTGTTTTATGACATTTATATGGTCACGTGCTGCTTCTTTTACTTACTGCGGGCTGCGCAACGGGTATGGCTACCGTGATACGGTACAGGATATACAGGGCATAATACATCTTGCACCAGAAATGGCTCTGGAGAAAATACGTTTTATGCTTTCGGCACAGGTTGACAATGGCGGAGGGCTGCCTCTTGTAAAGTTTACACATAACCCAGGGCATGAAGATACACCTGATGATGCTTCTTATGTAAAAGAAACAGGCCACCCGGCATACAGGGCAGATGATGCGTTGTGGCTGTTCCCGACAATTTATAAGTATATTGCAGAATCAGGAAATCTTTCATTTATTGATGAGGTAATTCCTTTTGCCAATAAGGATGAAGGTACAGTTTATGAACATCTTAAGCGTGCTATTGGATTTTCTATGGAACATCTTGGCAGGCATGGGATGCCTGCTGGCCTTTATGCTGACTGGAACGACTGTCTAAGGCTTGGAAAAAAGGGTGAATCTTCATTTGTATCATTCCAGCTTTATCTCGCTATGTCTGTTATGAAGGAATTTGCAGAATATAAAAAAGATAAAGACTATATAGTTTACCTGGCAGGAAACCAGGAAAAGCTTGGTGCAGTTATACAGGAGAACTGCTGGGACGGTGACAGGTTTATACGTGGTATTACAGAAAATGGTGATGTAATAGGAAAGCATACTGACACCGAGGCTGATATGTGGCTTAACCCACAGAGCTGGGCAGTAATAAGCGGGTTTGCTTCGGAAAGCCAGGCAGATACTGTACTGGATATGGTCTATAAAAGGCTTAATACAGAATATGGGGCAGTTTTAATGGACCCGCCTTACCATAAACACGCTTTTGAAGGTGCGCTTGCAGTTATATATAATGCTGGTACAAAAGAAAATGCTGGCATATTCTCACAGTCACAAGGCTGGATTATACTTGCTGAAGCTTTACGTGGGCATGGGGAACGTGCATTTAAGTATTTTATGGAAAATGCCCCTTCAGCACAGAACAGCAAAGCAGAAATACGTAAACTTGAGCCTTATTGTTACGGGCAGTTTACAGAAGGAAAAGACAGCCCGCATTTTGGACGTTCACATGTACACTGGCTTACTGGCACAGCATCAACTGTTATGACAGGATGTGTGGAAGGTATTTTAGGAATACGCCCTGGTTTCTATGGAATTAAAATTGAACCAGCAGTCCCAAAAGAATGGGAAAGCTTTGAGATTAATAAGGATTTCAGGGGGAAACACCTGCATATTACAGTTAGCAACAAAAACCATGCAGAAACAGGATGTAAAAGGCTTATTGTTAATGGAAAGGTAATAGAAGGAAATTATATTCCAGAAGAAACGCTTACAGAACAGACAGAAATTATGCTTGAAATTTCATAAAAATATGCTGCACTTTATATATATGTCTTAGCGGAAAATCATAGCATGATTTTGATATTTATAAAATGTATTTAATATTAAAAGGCGTATAAACGGGCTATAATCCATTATGAAAAGAACAATAAAATATTATAATTTAAGGAGGATTTTCATATGAAAAAAAAGTACATTAGTATGGTATTGATGGCAGCTTTAGCTGCAGGGACACTGTCAGGATGTGGCGATAAAAGTTCCGGGACCAGCGGGGATAAAAATTCCAGCACACAAAAAGACAGTTCTGAAAGCAGCAAGGGTGGTGACAATGCTACAGCAGAAGGCAAAGTTATTAATGTTTATAGCTGGAATGATGAGTTTATGAAAAGGGTAACAGCAGTTTACCCGGAAGTTAAGGAAACATCTTCTGATAAAACAGTTACTACCTTAAAGGATGGTACAGAAATCCACTGGATTATAAATCCTAACCAGGATGGTGTATACCAGCAGAAACTTGATGAAGCGCTGCTTAACCAGGCAAGTGCGGCAGCAGATGACAAGGTTGATATCTTTTTATCAGAAACAGACTATGTAAACAAGTATACAGATGCAGAAGCAGACGTTGCAATGCCACTTACTGACCTTGGCATTAATCCTGATACAGACCTTTCAGACCAGTATGATTTTACAAAGGTAACAGCTTCTGACGTAAATGGCGTGCAGAGGGGTTCTACATGGCAGTGCTGTCCAGGTCTTCTGGTTTACAGGCGTGATATCGCAAAAGAGGTATTTGGTACAGATGACCCTGTAAAAGTTGGTGAAAAGGTAAAAGACTGGGATACAATGAAGACAACTGCAGAAGAACTGAAAGCAAAAGGATATTATACATTCTCTTCTTATGCAGATACTTTCCGCCTTTATGGCAACAGCATTTCAGCACCTTGGGTAAGCCCAGGTGAAACAGTTATTAAAGTTGACCAGAAGATTATGGACTGGATAAATACATCTAAAGAGTGGCTTGATGCAGGATATCTTAATAAAACTGTAAAAGGACAGTGGAATGATGACTGGAATAAGGCAATGGGTTCAAAATCAAAAGTATTCGCATTTCTTTTCCCTGCATGGGGCATTGACTTTACTTTAAAGCCTAACTGGGATGGCAAAGATGGTGCATGGGCTGTTACAAATCCTCCACAGGAATATAACTGGGGTGGTTCATATGTACATGCGTGCACAGGTACAGATAACCCAACAATTGTTAAGGATATTATACTTTCAGTAACTGGCAATAAAGATAACCTTTTAAAGATTTCCAAGGACTACTTAGACTTTACAAATACAAAGAGTGGTATGCAGGAAGCTGCTAAAGACAATAAATCATATGCTTCTGAATTCCTTGGCGGACAGAACTCATTTGAATACTTTACACCTGTTGCGGAAAATATTGAGATAGCGCCACTTTCAGCTTATGACCAGGGATGTGTTGAATTAATCCAGAATGCATTTAGTGATTACTTCCAGGGACAGGTTGATTTTGATAAGGCTAAGTCAAACTTTGAAACAGCAATAAAAGAGCGTTATCCTGAAACTACAGAGGTACAGTGGCCACAATAATGGCAGTAACTGC
Organism: uncultured Lachnospiraceae bacterium; assembly: GCA_910588655.1. Lineage (GTDB taxonomy): Bacteria > Bacillota > Clostridia > Lachnospirales > Lachnospiraceae > Butyribacter. Next base: position 23,938 of record CAJUPJ010000031.1, read on the forward strand.
ACTGCTATTAAAAAATGAAAGGAGTGGTGCTTTGTGAAACGAAAACATAAAAGCGTCAGCTATTCAAAGTGGGGATATATTTTTATTCTTCCATTTTTTGTAAGCTTTTTCATTTTTTCTTTTATTCCGCTGGCAGATACGATAAGGTACAGCTTTTTTGAATATTACCGTTCAGGAATTAAAGAAATAGGCCCGAATTTTGTTGGCATGGAAAATTACAGCAGCCTGATGGCATCAGATATGCTTAAATATGCAGGCAATACATTTATACTCTGGATTATAGGGTTTATTCCACAGATTGTAATAGCATTGCTGCTTGCAGCATGGTTTGTGGATATCCGCCTTAAAATCCATGCACAGCAGTTCTTTAAGGTAGTTATTTACCTTCCAAACCTGATTATGGCGTCAGCGTTTGCAATGCTGTTCTTTACATTGTTTTCAACAAACGGGCCAATTAATGGCATCTTAATGTCAATAGGCATTGCTAAAGAACCAATAGACTTTATGGGGTCTGTATTTGGAACAAGGTCACTTGTAGGGTTTATGAATTTCCTTATGTGGTTTGGAAATACTACAATTATGCTTATGGCGGCAATTATGGGTATAAGCACGGATATATTTGAAGCATCTGAAATTGACGGGTGCAACAGTATACAGAGGTTCTTTAAAATTACACTTCCTCTTATACGCCCGATTCTTGCCTATACACTTATTAACTCTATAATTGGCGGTCTCCAGATGTTTGATGTGCCACAGATTTTAACGAACGGCCAGGGTTCTCCAGACCGTACATCAATGACACTGATTATGTTCTTAAACAGCCACTTAAAGAGCAAGAATTATGGTATGGCAGGTGCATTGTCAGTTTACCTGTTTATTGTCAGCGCTATACTCTGCTTCTTTGTATACCGCATGACTAATAATAATGACCCTGATGGTTCAAAAGCAGCAGCCAGAAAGGCAAAAAGGAGGGGATAGCTTATGAAAACAAGAAAATCAGACCATCTGCGCAGCGTTATTGCACATGTGGTACTTGTAATACTGTCATTTATGTGCCTGTTCTTCTTCTATATACTGATAGTAAATGCAACGCGTTCACATGCAGATTTACAGAAAGGTTTTTCGGCACTTCCAGGCAGCCACCTGCTAAAGAATTTTATGAGTGTTGCAAATGATGGCAGTTTCCCAATGTTTAAAGGGATTTTAAACAGCCTGGTAGTTTCCGGCTGCTCAGCTGCAATCTGTACATACTTTTCAGCACTGACAGCATATGGGCTTTATGCATATGATTTTAAGCTTAAGAAAGTGGCATTTACATTTATAATGGCTATCCTTGTAATGCCAACACAGGTTACAGCAATGGGTTTCTTACGCCTGGTTACTAATATGGGGATGTATGATTCACTGCTTCCGCTTATTATACCGTCTATTGCTTCACCATCTGTATTTTACTTTATGTACAGTTATTTACAGTCATCCCTTCCACTGTCACTTGTTGAGGCAGCAAGAATTGACGGCTGTGGTGAATTCAGGACATTTAACAGGATTGTGCTTCCAATTATGAAGCCAGCCATTGCAGTACAGGCAATATTCTCATTTGTTGGTTCATGGAATAACTACTTCGTTCCTGCACTGGTTATCCAGTCAAAGGATAAAATGACTGTACCAATCCTTATTGCAACATTGAGAGGTGCAGACTATATGAACTTTGATATGGGCAAAATATATATGATGATTATGATAGCGATAGTGCCAATTATAATTGTATACTTGTTCCTTTCTAAGTATATAATTGCAGGCATTACACTTGGCGGTGTTAAAGAATAAAAATCCCGTCTGTGTAAATATTTATAAAACATCCATAGTTTTTATTTTCATTATAAATAACAGCTATGGATGTTTTGCATTAATGCAATCCGGTTGAGTAAAATAACAGTAAGAGGTAAAATATATGGAAAAGGCAAAAAGATTTTATAATGGTGCTCTAAGTAAAGAGCGTACAGAACGTGAAAATAAAAATGCATGCCTTGCAAGGAAGCTTGCAGCGGATGGCATTGTACTTTTAAAGAATGATGACAGGGTTCTTCCGCTTGATATTACAAAACCTGTTGCACTTTTTGGCAGTGGTGCAGATAAAACAATTAAGGGTGGCACTGGTTCTGGTGATGTTAATAACAGATACAATATTTCAATATATACGGGGTTAAAAGAGGCTGGCATTTCCATTACAAGCACAGGCTGGATTAATGATTACAATAACCGTTATATGGATGCCAGGAATTTATGGAGGGAAAAAGTAAGGGAAGATGCCAGCAAAACTGAAAATACATTTGAAGCTTATTCCAGTAACCCATTTATAATACCAGACGGCAGGGATATTACAGATAACGATGTAAAAGACGCCGCTGCCGCAATTTATGTAATAAGCCGTATCTCTGGAGAAGGAAGGGACAGGCGCAAGGCAGAAGGGGATTATTATTTAAGCAGCAGCGAAAGGAAAGATATTTTATGCCTTGGCAGCAAGGGTATTCCAGTTATACTGGTACTAAATACTGGTGCACCAATAGAACTGTCTGGAATACTTAAAGAAACCCCTGGCATAAAGGCTGTATTATATATTTCCCTGCCTGGACAGGAAGGTGGGAATGCTGTCGCAGATGTGCTTACGGGAAAAACTGTGCCATCCGGGAAGCTGGCGGCAACATGGGCAGTACATTATGAAGATTATCCATGTGCAGGGAGTTTTGGCTATCTGGACGGGGATTTATCAAAAGATGAATACAAGGAAGGTATTTATGCAGGGTACAGGTATTTTAGCAGTTTTGGCATTAAGCCATTGTTCCCGTTTGGTTATGGCATGTCTTATACATCCTTTTCAATTGAATTTACAAGCCTGCAGATAACCGGTACGGTAATTGAAGCTGCATTTTCTGTTAAAAATACAGGGGAAACCTGTACAGGGCGTGAAGTTGTACAGGTCTATATAACACTCCCGCAGACAGGTACAGCAAAGGAATACCACAGGCTTGCAGGTTTTGCCAAAACAGATATTCTTATGCCAGGTGAAACACAGAAGGTTATAATTACAATAGAGCAGAAACAGGTGGCAAGTTTTTCAGAAGAAACAGGTGCATGGGTTATTGAAAAAGGAAAATATGGCATATGGGCAGGCAACAGCAGCAGTTCCCTGTCACTTGAAGCACTGTTGGATGTTGATGAAACAGTAATAATTGAACATACGGACAGGATATGCAGGAAAACAGCAGAATTCATGGAAACTGGCAGTGCTGCTTATGCAATAGACGAAGCAGGAAAATGGCTGGCAGATGCAGAGGCGGAAAAAGTACCCGTATTTGATTTTAAGCCATATATGGAAGATAAACAAGAATTTAAAGCACAATATATACAAGAAGGGCAGGCAGAAGAATTAATAACACTGCTGCACGGGAAAATTACAGATGAAAACAGCATGCTAGGCTCGGCAGGGATAAATGTGCCAGGTTCAGCAGGGGAAACAGCAGAAATAACAGACAGCAATGGCAGAAAGATATGTATTGTCCTGGCAGACGGGCCAGCAGGGCTCAGGCTGCAGCAAAGCTATGAAACAGACAGGCAGACAGGGGAACTTTATAGCACAAGCCTGCTGGCATCACTTGAGAATGGGTTTTTAGAGGAGGCAGAAACACATAAAAATGCAGATACTTATTACCAGTTCTGTACAGCATTCCCAGCCGGGACAGTAATTGCGCAGACATGGGATATAAGCCTTGTGGAAGAATTTGGCAGGGCTGTTGCAGCAGAAATGGAAGAGTTCCACGTCGGCTTATGGCTTGCACCAGGTATGAACATACAGAGAAACCCGTTATGTGGAAGGAATTTTGAGTATTATTCAGAAGACCCCCTGCTGTCAGGTGTTATGGCAGCAGCAGTAACAAATGGTGTACAAAGCACTGGCAAATGTGGCGTCACAATTAAACATTTTGCATGCAATAACCAGGAAGACAACCGCATGGCTGCCGATGCCTGTATTTCAGAGCGTGCGCTGCGTGAAATATACCTGCGTGGATTTGAAATTGCAATAAAGAGAAGTGCACCAGCAGCAATAATGACCTCTTATAACTGTATAAACGGCGTACATGCAGCTAACAGCAAAGACCTTTGTACAACAGTTGCACGTGGTGAATGGGGATTTGAAGGTGTATTTATATCTGACTGGAGCACAACTGCACCTGAGGATGGAAGCGTGCCGTGGAAGTGCGTGGCAGCAGGAAATGATATTATAATGCCAGGAAGCATTAAAGATGATAAAAATATAAGGGAAGCATATGCACAAGGAAAACTGCCAGAAAAAGATATAAGGGAATGTGCATGGCGTGTGAATGCATTAATAGAAAAACTTGGCAGTAATTTCCATATATCTGTTTTATAAATTTCCAAATACAACAAACTGGGTATAGGATAATTTCCACTCAAAAAAAGCATGCCAAAGGCATGCTTTTTTTGAGTGGAAATTATCCATCCAAGTACATAGATTTTTGCCAGTATTTATGATAATATAGGACTAACTGGTTTTAACCCTTGCCAGGAGGAATAAATTATAAATAATGGAGGGGTATTTATATGGAAAAGTATATTATGGCACTGGATGCAGGCACTACAAGCAACCGTTGTATTTTATTTAACCACAAAAGGGAAATAGTGTCTGTTGCACAAAAGGAATTTACACAGATTTTCCCAGAGCCAGGCTGGGTAGAGCATGATGCAAAGGAAATATGGTCTACACAGCTTGGTGTTGCAGTAGAAGCAATGTCCAAGGCAGGGGTACAGGCAGATGGCATTGCGGCAATAGGTATAACTAACCAGAGGGAAACTACTATTGTATGGGATAAAAAAACAGGTGAACCCGTTTATAATGCTATTGTATGGCAGTGCAGGCGCACTTCAGGTTATTGTGATGATTTAAGAGAAAAAGGGCTGTCTGGTATAATAAGGCAGAAAACAGGGCTTGTAATTGATGCCTATTTCTCAGCAACAAAAATTAAATGGATTTTAGACAATGTGCCAGGGGCACGCAGGCGTGCAGAGAACGGGGAACTGCTTTTTGGCACAGTTGACACATGGCTTATCTGGAAGCTTACAAAAGGCAGGGCACATGTAACTGACTATTCAAATGCTTCACGCACTATGATGTACAATATTAATGATTTAAAGTGGGATGAAGATATTTTAAAGGAACTGGATATCCCGTCTTCCATGCTTCCAGAAGTACATGCATCAAGTGAAATATACGGGATGGCTGACAGTTCATTTTTTGGTGGCAGCATACCTGTTGCAAGTGCTGCCGGGGACCAGCAGGCGGCACTTTTCGGGCAGGCATGTTTTAATAAAGGTGATGTTAAGAACACATATGGTACAGGATGTTTTCTTTTAATGAATACAGGGGATAAGCCGGTATTTTCAGAAAACGGGCTTGTAACTACTATTGCATGGGGGCTGGACGGAAAGATAAACTATGCACTGGAGGGCTCTATATTTATTGCAGGGGCAGTTATCCAGTGGTTAAGGGATGAAATGCGCTTAATAGACTGTGCGGCAGATTCGGAAGCAATGGCACAGAAAGTACCAGACACAAACGGGTGCTATGTTGTGCCTGCATTTACGGGACTTGGCGCACCTTACTGGAACCAGTATGCCAGGGGCATGGTTACAGGCCTTGTGCGTGGTACAAACAGATACCATATTATAAGGGCAGCACTTGAATCAATTGCCTGCCAGGCAAATGATGTATTACAGGCAATGAAAGCAGATTCAGGTATTGATATACCTGCATTAAAAGCAGACGGAGGTGCCAGTGCCAACAATTTCTTAATGCAGGCACAGTCAGATATTATAAACCTGCCTGTAATCTGCCCTGGATGCATCGAAAGCACAGCAGCAGGTGCAGCAGGTCTGGCGGGGCTTGCTACAGGTTACTGGAAAAGCCTGGATGAGATTTCAGGCAGCCTGGAAACAGGCAGGGCTTTTTACCCTGTAATTACAGAAGAAGAAAGGAAGAAAAAACTGGAGGGATGGAAAAGGGCTGTAGACTGTGCCAGAAGCTGGGCAGGCTGGCAGGATAGCAAATAATAGCAAAGACAATATTTTTCTGCATTAAGCGGACAGGGGATTATTATGTTTGAGATTAAAGGAAAGACCAGTACGGCAGTATGTTATGCCAATACTATAGAAGAAGAGGCAATAGAACAGATACGCAGGATGTGTGATTATGACTTTACAGAGGGAAGCAAAATATGCATTATGCCAGATGTGCATGCAGGGAAGGGCTGCACTATTGGCACAACAATGACAGTACATGGAAAGGCTGTGCCTAATATTGTTGGTGTTGATATTGGATGTGGCATGTATACAGTTAATATTGGCAAAGCGGATATTGACTTTGAAAAGGTGGATGAAGCAGCACATTATATACCTTCAGGTATGAATGTATGGCAGGGCAGGCAGGAGCACTTTAACCTCCAGGAGCTTGCCTGTTACCGCAGCCTAAATAATACAAAATACCTGGAAAGAAGCCTTGGCACACTTGGCGGCGGCAACCATTTCATTGAAATAGACCAGGCAGCAGACGGTACAAAATACCTTGTTATCCACACAGGCAGCCGCAACCTTGGCAAGCAGGTGGCAGAGATTTACCAGCATCTTGCTGTTGAACTGCACTCTGGCAAGGAAGAGTATTTTAAGAAAAGGGATGAAATAATAGCCACTTATAAGGCAGAAGGCCGCAGGAAAGAAATACTTGCAGCATTAAAAGAACTCAGGTGGGAGAGAAGGGACAGCCTTATACCAGATGATTTATGCTGCCTTTACGGCACTTATTTTGATGATTACCTTCATGATGTAGAGATTTGCCAGCAGTTTGCAAGGAGAAACCGGGAAAAGATTGCAGAAATCCTCTTAAACCATATAGGCAGGGAAGCATGGGAAGCCTTCCACACAATCCATAACTATATTGATACGGAAAATATGATTTTAAGAAAAGGTGCAATATCTGCATATAAAGATGAAAAAATCCTGATACCAATTAATATGAGGGATGGAAGCGTGCTTGCAACAGGCAAAGGAAACCCGGACTGGAATTATTCTGCCCCGCATGGTGCAGGAAGGCTTATGTCACGTACAAAAGCCAAAGAGGCATTAAGCATGGAAGAATATAAAAATGTAATGGAAGGGATTTATACAACATCTGTAAACGAGGCAACACTTGATGAAGCACCGATGGCATATAAATCTTTAGATGATATAATTGATGCAATAAAAGAGTCTGTAAATATAATTGATATTATGAAACCAGTATATAATTTTAAAGCTTCATAGTTATACCGCCAGATATAAAGAAAGGGGCACAAATAATGGAAATAATAGAAGAAACTTTATATGCAGCATATGACCCGGTTAGTATTAAGAACCAGTATGATGATATACCGCATGGCAAAACACGCATGGCAGCAATAAAAAGCGCTATAGAAGAGGCAGACAGAAACAAAGATGTAACATATATGATATATTTCAGGGAGGATTTATGTGATGAATCATGTTTCTATGGTGATGAAACAGAAATGATGGTTATATTTCCAGAAATATTAAGCCTGATAGACAGATACCCTGACACCCCGTCAACACAGTTTGATACTGCTTATAAAAATGCAACCGAACATGTATTATGGGTCTATAAATGGGTAGTTGGAAGGTGTTCAGGGTTTTACCAGATACCTATGGAAGACTGCATGAAATTCTTTGAGGACTTTAAAAGGCGTTCCATTGCATATGGTTTTAACTTAAAGCCATACTACAGGCTGTTGTACGGCTTTTACCATTTTGATGATGAAAAGTCAGATGAAGCCTTTTATAACTTTGAAAAGCTTCCAAGGGATTCCAACGGCAACTGCAGGGCATGTGACAGAAATGCAGAGATAAGTTTTTACCTGGATAAAGGCGATTATGGAAAAGCTGTGGAATTATCAGAAGATATTGAGTCGTTTAAACTCAGGTGCGGAGGCGACAAGTCGGCATGGCTCCGTATGAAGATAAACTTTATGTCTTATTATATGGATAATGGGTATCTGGATGAAGCAGATGAAATTGCATATCTTCTTGAACACAATATGAATGACAAGACAGAATACCAGGCGTGGGATGATATTTTAAGATGTTATTCATACACAAGACCAGGCAGGGCATTAAGGGTTTACAAAAAGCACTGGAAAATGTGGCAGGAGGGCACAAGCCCTGCAGATGAATTCAGCAAAACATTAAATGTATGCTGTTTCTGGAAGAAATACATTATGGACACAGGAAAGGACACTGTAAAGCTTATGCTTGATAAGACATTCCCGCTGTATAATGAAGAAAATATCTACAGTACAGAAGAGTTATATAATTATTATTATAAAAGGACAGAAGATATTGCAGCGAAATTTGATAAAAGGAACAATGCAGACAGTTATAAAGAAGAGATGGAGGAAAAATTAGACATACAAAGTTACATAAAATGCAGCAGGACACAGGAAAACTGACAGCAGAACCAGCAGGCTGGCAGTCCCGGCATAAAACAGGAGGAGGGTTTGGATGAACTATAATCCAGAAAAATTAAAAAAATACTATGAGGAGCTTCCACATGGCAAACCAAGGATGGATGGCATAAAGGCGGCTATAGAAGCCGCTGACCAGAATAACGATGTGCCGTTCAGGATATTTTTCAGGGAACAGATGTGCCATGAATCATGCTATTATGGGGATACTATGTATATGATGGTAATATTTCCAGAAATGCTGTCTATAATAGACAAATATCCTGATACACCATCAACACAGTTTGACTCTGCCTATATAAATGCACTTGACCATATACTATGGATATATAAATGGTTAATCAGCGAGTGCAGCAGTTTTTACCAGATTTCAATGAAGGACTGTTTAAAATTTTTTGAAGATTACAAGAAACGTTCTATTTCATTCGGATATAATTTAAAACCATATTACAGGGCACTTTACCATTTTTATAACTTTGATGATGAAAAAAAGGCAGAAGCTTTTTATAAGTTTGAGAAAATACCAAGGGATGCAAACAGTGACTGCAAGGCATGTGAAAGAAACACCGAAATAGAGTTTTATCTTGACCAGGATAATTTTGGCAGGGCTGTGGAATTATCAAAGGACATTGAAGATTTTACATTAAGATGTGGTGATTACTGGGATGCATGGCTCAGGATGAAAATATCATTTCTTGAATATCATCTTAATAACTGCATGTTTGAAGAAGCAACAGAAATTGCAGGAATACTTGAACGTAAAATCAATGAAAAGTCAGAATACCAGGTATGGGGTACTATTATGAACTGTTATGTACATACAAAGCCTGGCAGGGCATTAAGGGTTTATAAAAAGCACTGGAAGGATTTAGAAGAAAATACGCCATATGATTTATTTAATACTTCATGTAATGTATGCAGTTTCTGGGACAGGATAAACAGGGATGGCAAAGAAAGTGTAAGATTACAGTTAGACAGGACAATGCCTTTATATAATGAAGATGGCATATATAAAACAAAAGATTTATTCAATTATTATTACAACAGGGCAAAAGACATTGCAGGGAAATTTGACCAGAGGAACAGCTCTGGCAGTTACATGGAAATACTGGCAAAGTCGTTAGACATTGCCAGAAAGTAAATTTTAATAAAAGGAAATGAGGTATATAAAATGGAAGACTTTCGTTTTAAAGTAAATTTAGGGGGCATGATTGAGATTTTATCTGACCATCTGTACAGCAGCCCTGATGTGTATATAAGGGAACTTCTGCAGAATGGTGTTGATGCAATTAATGCAAGGAAAAACCATGAAAAAGACAACGTGGCACAGGAAGGCGCAGAAACTGCCAGCGGCTTTATCACGCTTGAAGTAAAAAAAGGCAGAAAACTTGTTTTTACAGATAACGGGCTTGGGCTTACAGAAGCTGAAATCCACCAGTTCCTTGCTATTATCGGCGAATCATCCAAAAGGAATTTAAAGGATGGAAGGATACATACTGATTATATAGGGAGGTTTGGAATAGGGCTTTTATCATGTTTTATGGTATCTGATGAAATAAGGATGTACACCAAATCAAGCAAGGCAGCAGATGCACATGTGCTTGAATGGAGAGGAAAGCCAGACGGCACATATAATATAATTGACCATGGGAACAAGTGCGGGGAAGCGCCTTTCTTTGATGAAAACCCTGGTACACAGGTAGTTCTTGTGGCAAAACCCGGGCAGGAAAGCTATTTTACAAAGGAAACTGTAAAAAGGCTTGTTATATACTATGGAATGCTGCTTCCTTTCCCAATTATAATAAAACAGGACGGGGAAGAAGAGCAGATAAATCCTGTATACCTTCCGTGGGAAGGCAGGGAAACCAATAAAAATGAACTTATGCTTTTTGGAAATATGATGTTTGCAGAGCCTGGAGAGGAAATTATGGGAAACATGGGGCAGCATTTCTTTGACTGCGTACCATTCCACTCAGAAGAAGGAAACGTATCAGGCGTGGCATATATTGTAAACTATGCAGTACAGCCTACAGCAAAGAACGGGCACCGTATTTACCTGAAAAACATGCTGCTTACTGAAAAAGGGGAAAACCTTATACCAGACTGGGCAGTATTTACCAAGTGCATTGTAAATGCAATGGACTTACGCCCTACTGCATCAAGGGAAGGTTTTTATATAGATTCTGTACTTTCCAAGGCAAGGGACTCAATTGAAGACAGCCTTATTGAATATATCCAGGACATGGCAGAAACACAGCCGGAAATATTTGACAGGTTTTTCTCTATACACAGGATGTCCCTTATGTCACTTGCGCTTGTATCACCTAAACTTTTTACAATAATTGCAGACCACTGCGAATTTGAAACAACAAGGGGTACATGCACAGGGTACACTTTAAGGACAAGCAATGAGCCGTTAATTTATGCGCCTACAGAGTCTAAATATAAGCAGCTTTCACAGCTTTTCTTTGCACAGGACAAAATGCTTATAAATGTATCATATGTATATTCATATGATATTTTAAAACAGATAGGGGAAGTATATGATATTGAGGTAATGGCAGTAGAAGACTGGAATATTGAAGACCTTATGAAAGACCTGCCACCTGATGCACAGGATGATACATTTGACTTTATAAGGATTGCAGACCGTATTTTAAAACAGTATGACTGCCGGGCAGAAATAAAGAATTTCCCTCCATCCAACCAGCCAGTATTTTACCTTATTGATGAAAAAGCATTATTTAAAAGGCAGATTGCAGCAGCACGTGCCAGTGCAGACTCAATGTTTTACAATATGCTTGATGCATTTGCAGAAGATATCGGTGACGATACAGTAGCAATACTTTACTTTAACTATGAAAACCCTCTGGTTAAGAGGCTTGCAGCACAGGAAAAAGAAGCTGATATAAAACTTCTTGTAGAAATCCTTTATATACAGGCATTACAGATAGGCGGATTCCCACTGCACCATAATGAGCTCGGTGTTTTGAACAGGAACATACTGGCACTTATGGAAAAAGGAATGGATTAAAATTATGGATAAAAATATATATAACCCTGAAAAACTGCAGACAGCTTATTATTCCTGTGAACATGGTACAGGAATGGCTGATAAAATAAAGGATGCCATACTCCAGGCAGATTTACATAATGATATAAGGCATATGTTTTTATTCAGGGCAGAATTATGTGAGGAAGCTGCCTGGTATCTGGACAGGTCAGATACTGTAAAGGTATTTAAAGAACTGCTTGACATTGCAGACAGCCACCCGGGTACGGAATTTGGTGGATTTATATACCATAGAATACATTGGAAGGAATTTCTGCTCTGGACATATGAAACATTCCTGGACGTGGTTAAAAGTTTCTATAATATCCCATTAGAAGAATGCAAAGGTTACATAAATGATTTCAGTAAACGCTGGACTGCATATGGATATGATGAAAGAGAACCTTACAGGATGAATTTAGAATTGTGTTTTGAAACAGGCAATATGGAGGAAGCAGCAGGTTTATGGGAAAAATATATAAAAATGCCTTTAGTATTTAATGATATAAATAAAGGCGGCCATTTGTCCAGGGATACAAAAACATATGCTTATCTGCCTACAGAGATAAAATACTATCTTGCAAATAACCAGCTTCAGAAAGCAGGGAAAATTTTAGACAGAATACAGGTAATGCACACCACTGCAGGCATAGGGCATATATATTCTGTGATGTCGCGTGCCATGCGTATTTTCCTAGAATACTATATAATTAATGGCAATTATGAAAAGGCAGCAGAAATATCTGGCAGGCTTGAACATTCAAACCGTGATGAAAAGGAATTTATATTCCATGCTTCTTTTATGTGCTCATATGTTTATACAAAAACCGGCAGGGGGATGCGTATTTACAGAAACCACTGGGAAGAGTGGGAGAATGAGAAGAACCCCCAGTACAGGTATTATATATTTAAAAATACAGCATGTTTTTTTAAGGCATTAAAAAAAGCCAAAGGTACAGATACAATAAAAATCAGGACTGGAAATACATTTCCTTTTTATAATGAAGATAAAATATATAATATTGAAATGCTTTATAATTATTACTATAAAAAAGCAGAGAAAATAGCAAGGAAATTTGACCAGAGAAACGGGACAGGATGCTATATAGAAAGGCTTGAAAAATCATTTGCCAATGCATGAGGGATAAGGAGGAGTTATGCAATGGAAGGTAATTACAACCCACAAAAACTTAAAGCTGCCTATGGCAGGCTTGGGCATGGAAAAGCAAAGGCAGATGCAATGCGTTACGCAATACAGCAGGCAGACTTAAATAATGATATTCCATATATGGTTTTTTTCAGGCAGGAATTCTGCAATGAAGCTATGTGGTATGCAGATGAAATTGACATATATACAGTATTTCCAGAGCTTCTCGCACTTATCGACAGATATCCTGATACAGAACCTGTACTGCCAAATAATGATATTAATGATATTATGGAAGATATACTGTATATTTATGGCTCAATGGTTGTGGACAGCAGCGATTATTACCAGATTCCATTTAAGGAATGTGAAAGGCTTTTTGATGATTACACAAAACGCATGACAAGTGCAGGGTATAGTGCAAGCCTGCCATACCGTTACAGGGCTGCATTTTACACAGAAACCGGACATTCTGCAAAGGCAGCGGAATATTTTAATGCTTATAAAAAATGCCCTGCAGACCCGGATGAATGTCCGGGATGCCTTACTACTTCTGAGATACATTATTATCTGTTTAATAATATGAAAGAAAAGGCAGACCAGCTTGCAGCAAAGATTGAAGATGGAACTATAGCCTGCAGGGATGATGCTGCAAATAAATCCTTTTCATTGTTAAGGCTGAAAATAAATTATGTAGAATATTATATAATGCATGGGGACTATGAAAGGGCAGCAGAGTGTTCAGATGTATTAAGGTGTAAAAACAGGCAGGAGAGAGAATTTGTTGCACCGGATTTTGAAATGTGTTCATATGTTTATAAAAATCCCGGACATGGGATGAATCTTTACAGAAACCACTGGCATGAATGGGAAAAAGACCGTGACCCCTATGATAAATTTATTTCATTTATGTGTGCTGCCTGTTTCTTTAAGGGAATTAAAAAACAGAGGGACAAGGATACTGTAAAAATCTATGCGGACAACAGCTTTCCTTTATATAATGGAAGCAATGTCTATAAACTGGACAGCCTTATAGAATATTACTATAATGGCGCAAAAGAAATAGCAGGTAAATTTGACAATAGAAATGGTACAAGTAAATTTATAGATGAACTTAATATGTCATTTAAAAATGTATTGTAAATGGAGGGAATTGCTTTATGGGAGATAATACATACAATCCAGAAAAGCTTGTGGATAATTATTTGCGTATGCCGTATGGAAAGGCAAGGACAGCCGCAATGCGTTATGCAATGGAACAGGCTGATTTAAATAATGATTTAGAGTATATGCTTTATTTCAGGATGGAACTGTGTGATGAAACGGAATGGTATGGAAACGGGCTGGATAACTTTGTGGTTTTTCCAGAACTTCTTGCAATTGTAGATAAAAATCCAGATAATGGAAAGATTTCCAGGAAAAGGTTTTATGAAATCATGGGAAACATATTGTGGACTTATGAAAGCCTGCTTAGCCTGTGTTCAGAATATTACCAGATTCCACTCAAAGACTGTATAAATTTCCATAATGACTTTAAAAAGCGGTGGACTGCATACGGACGCAGCCCGAGAGAACCTTACAGGATGATGTGCGGATTTTACAGGGATGCAGGTTATACAGACAAGGCAGGTGAAGCATTATCAATGCTTAAAGCAAGCCCTATGGAAGACTATGACTGCACGGGCTGTATTGCTAATACAGAATTATCATATTATCTTTCAATTAATGAAAAAGAAAAAGCAGACAGGCTTGCAGAAAAGATTGAAGATGGAACTTATAAGTGTGGTGGTTTTAATTTATCAAATTCAAATGCTATACCACGTATGCATAAACATTACCTTAATTATTATTTACTGCATGGTGATTATGAAAAAGCAGCAGAAAAGGCATATATACTTGAGCATTGCAGAAGCAGTGTTATAGATTATAAATTGTGGGCATCTTTTATGTGCTCATATGTTTATACTAATACAGGACGTGGGCTGCGTGTTTATAAAAAACACTGGAAAGATATTGAAAATGAACAGCGTCCAGAGTATATGTATGGTTCATTTAAAGATGCTGCATGTTTTTTTATGGGGCTTAAAAAAGTTAAGGGCAAAGATACAATAAAACTGCCGCTTGACAATACATTCCCACTGTACAATGAAGAAAATATTTATAATATAGACAGCCTTGCCAGGTATTATTATAAAAAAGCAGAAGATGTTGCAAAGAAATTTGATAAAAGAAATGGTACAGACAGGTATGTAAATGAACTTGGAATATCAGTTAAAAATATACTGGCTGGAGGCATGGCTGCTGTTTAAATTTTTTTGTGGATATATAAAAACCACTGGAAAGAAAGGCAGGAAGACACAATGGAAACAGGATATAACCCCGAAAAACTTGTATATGGTTACAGGAAACTGGGACATGGGAGGGCAAGGGCAAGTGCCATACGCTATGCCATTAACCAGGCGGATATTAACAATGATATTCCGTATATGGTCTTTTTCAGGGAAGAATTATGCCATGAGTCATCATGGTTTTTAGATGAACTGGATGTGGTTACAGTATTTCCAGAACTTTTATCGCTTTTAGACAAGCACCCGGATGCATGGCATACTCCTTTCTGGCAGGGCAGGGATATACAGACAGATATACTGGAGATGTACGGGCATCTGCTGGATGCGTGCCTTAGTTTCTACCAGATTGCATTTGAAGACTGTATAAACTTCTATAATGATTATAAAAAGCGCCTGGTTGCATATGGGTACAGCCCAAGGGAGGCATATGTTGATTTTGCGGAATTTTACATTGAAACAGGACATATGGACAGTGCTAAAAAATACCTTAGGAAAGCCAGGGCTATACCTTTTTCAAAATCTGACTGTATAGCATGTGCCACTATTACAGAGATAAAATACTATCTTCTGGAGGATGAAAAGGAAAAAGCGGATAAACTTGCAGAAAAAATCAGGAATGGTACTTTAAGGTGCAGGGGCGTTTTA
Organism: uncultured Lachnospiraceae bacterium; assembly: GCA_910588655.1. Lineage (GTDB taxonomy): Bacteria > Bacillota > Clostridia > Lachnospirales > Lachnospiraceae > Butyribacter. The sequence goes on from CAJUPJ010000031.1 coordinate 39,715, forward strand.
TCAGACTCTATGCTGGGGCTGGAACGGACTTATCTTAAATACTATATTCTTAATGGTGATTATGATAAAGCAGCAGAGGCAGCAGACATACTGGAACATTCCAGCAGCGAAGTCAAAGTATACAACAGGTGGGCTTCTTTTATGTGTGCATATGCCAGCCAGAAACCAGGACGTGGGCTGCGTATTTATAAAAAACACTGGAAAGACTGGGAAGATGAAAATGACCAGTATGAAAGATATTATGAATTTAAGGATGCAGCATGTTTCTTCAAATATTTAAAAAACAGCAGGGAGACAATTAAGCTTGATACAGGAAGTACATTCCCGCTGTACAATAACACCAGTATATACAGTACAGAAGAACTGTGCCAGTATTATTATGGGGAAGCAGAAAGTATTGCAAAAAAATTTGATAAAAGAAATGGGACAGATAAATTTACAAATGAACTTGTAATGTCATTTGCAAATGCATATTAAGTTATTAATACAGGATGGTTTAACGGGCCGGAATATATGGGAATGTTCTGTATAAGTATTCCTTTATTTTGCCTTGATAAATGCCCCTAGCTGTAATTTTACATAGCTGCTCCAGAAAGGACTGCCAATATCCACTTTCCCATCAGGAAGTGCATAGAAGCATATTTTGTCACGGTATGTAATATAATACTGCGTATTACAGCTTTCCTGCTGGATAATTGTTAAGGAAGGCATAAATACATCTTCTTTTTCTTCGTAACTTTTTGAAGCAGCTTTTCCACAGCCTTTGTAAAAATATTTTAAATTTCCATAAAATAAAGGTACTGACAAAACAGCGGAGTTTTTCCTGGTTTCCAGATGTATGTCCTGTATAGGGATGGCTGCTTCTTTGCTGGAAGGGAATGGTTTTGTTAAAGATACGTCTTTGGGAATTTGTATGTTATGCCTGAATGTTATATTAATATACTGGTTTTTTCCAGGTGCTATATCTGTTACAGTAATATTATTTCCAGCCGACAGTAAATCCCGGTATGACAGTATGCTGCATATATCTAACATATGCATTATATCATCATGGTTATGCAGGAGCAGGATTTTTTCAAGTTCCGGCGCTTGGTCTGGTGAAACCAGCCTGGACTGTATATACTGGGAATATACAGATATAAGCTGCCCTCCGTTGTACTGGTCTTCGCGCATTATGCCAAGCCACCGTTCAAGTGATGTCTGGGCAGCGCTTTGTATTGAAAGAAGTTTTTTCAACGGGCGTACCAGTGCAAGCAAATCTATAGAATATATGCTGTCTGTGTCACTGAATACAGAAAGACAGTGGCTGTCTGGCTTTATTCCGTATTTACTGCATTTATTTAATATGTATGGTATATCAAAAGTTTTTCCATTAAAATGGTATAAATATTTATAATTACCAAGTATTTCCAGGAATGACGTGATAATACCAGGTTCGCTTTTATAATTATCTGCAAAAAACTGCCGGATATGCCATGCATTACATTTTTGGTCAAAAAACATAACCCCAATCATATAAAGTGAAGAAGCTTTTGGTGACAGGCCTGTTGTTTCTATATCAAAAAACAGTATTTCTTCTTTGTTTTGTGGAAATAAATAAATAAGACCTGGTTGTTTTATAATCCTGTCTTTAGTTAACATAAGCCCCTCCTGCTGCCGCCGCAATAACGTCCCCCGGCGTTCCTGGATTATCTGTTACAATGCCTAATATACTATAATCCGTAAAAAGTTGCAACATAATACATGATAAGTTATAATCATATAATGATGTTATAGATGAAAGGCAGGCTTATTAATTGGAAAAATTTTTTAACCAGGATGCGGCGTATGAAAAGTGGGACAGAAAAAATAAAAACAAAGGAAGGGATAATTATTTTGAGGAAGAAGAAAACAAAAGCTATTTAAAAGACCTTAAAGGCAGGGTACAGAATAACTTAAGCGGGTTTCTAAGGATAGCACTTACCGCGCTTATGGTACTGATACAGTGTTTATTTATAATTTTTCTTCCATTTGTATTACAGAGCTTAACAGTTTATTTTTACTTTATATGGGAGATTACATCTGTAATTGTGATTGTGGCACTGGTAAACAGAAACCAGAGCCCGTCATACAGGCTGGCGTGGATATCCATAGTTATGCTGCTGCCATTAAGCGGTTTTATTATGTTCTACCTGTGGGGGCGTGACCGGAGCGGCAAGCGTAAGCTTGACCAGCATATACTGCACCAGATATCATATGGAAACCAGTTTTTAATCCAGGATGAAGATGTTTACCTTGATTTTATTTCGGATAACCCTGTACCAGGGCGCATGGTCAAATACATGGAAAATGAAGGTTTCCCTCTTACTGCTGGAAATGCAGTGGATTTCTACCCTATGGGCGAGGATGTATTTGAAGAAATATTCAGGGATTTGGAAAATGCAGAGAAATTTATATTAATTGACTTTTTTATTGTTGCTGAGGGAGGGATATGGGACAAAATGCATGAAATACTTAAGCGTAAGGTTGAGGAAGGCGTTGAGGTAAAGTTCCTGTATGACGATTTCGGCGCTGCAATACGGACACGCAAGTATTTTAAGCAGATTTTAGAACATGAAGGCTTTGAAGTAAGGGTTTTTAACCCTGTCCATAAATATACAGGCGAGCTTTACATGAATTACCGTTCACACCAGAAAATACTTGTAATAGACGGGGAAGTTGGCTATACAGGGGGCTTTAACCTTGCAGATGAATATGCAAACCTGGTTGAGCGTTTCGGTGTATGGAAAGACACAGGGGTACGTATACGTGGTGATGCAGTATGGGGGCTGGCTGTGGTTTTCCTGCAGATGTGGGAAGCATCAGAAAATACAGACGGGCATATTGATTACCTTGCCTATAAAGTCACATTCCCACGCAAGTGTGGCAATGTATTCTGCCAGGTTATTTCAGACGGGCCTGCCAATAACCCGGATAATCCGATAGAAAGCATATATAACCAGATGATTGTATATGCAGACAAATATCTTTATATAACCACACCATACCTTGTAATAGAGGATTATATGAAAACTTCGCTTATAGAAGCAGTAAAACGTGGTGTTGATGTAAGGATTATTACACCTGGCATACCTGACAAGAAAAATGTAAAACTCCTTACAAATTATAATTACGGGCTTCTTTTAAGGGAGGGTGTAAGGATATATGAGTATACTCCTGGGTTTATACATGCGAAACAGGTGCTTACAGAAAACTCTGTTATAGTAGGTACTATAAATATGGATTACCGCAGCTTTTACCTGCATTATGAGAACGGGGTCTGGATGTCAGGAAAGGAAATACAGGAAGCTGTAAGGGATGATTTCTTCCAGACATTTGCAGAAAGCAAGGAAATAACATATGAAGAATGGCTTGACCGCCCGCGCAGGTGGAAGCTTGTACAGCCATTATTAAATCTTTTCTCAACTCTTTTTTAGCATGGGCATATTTAGCATTTTAAGCCGCAGTATGCGGCATGGGAGGTTTTTATGATATATACAAATGTGTGCAAACACTGCCATAAGATATTTAAGTCTAAAATTAATACAATGTGCTGTAAGGAATGCCGGGACAAGGACTCAGACAAGCTGGACGATATTGTGCAGTACCTTAAACTGTATCCTAACAGCAACGCATTGCAGATATCAGAGGAACTTGGAATACATCCATATGTTATAATAAAATATATGGAAGAAGGCTGGCTGGGTGAAGCGCATGGGGAATTTTCAAAACTTCCTGATGAATAAACGTTTCCTGGGACTGGCAGCAATACTGTATATAACAGGAGGACAGCATGTTTAATTATATTAAAGGAAAACTGGCTGGCATTACAGAGAACAGCATTATTGTTGAAAACGGGGGCATTGGCTATGAAATATTTGTCCCGGTTACAGATACTGGCAGCCTGTGGCAGACAGGCAAGGAAGTCAAGGTTTATACATACCTGCATGTAAGGGAAGACCTGGTACAGCTTTTCGGGTTTATGGACAAAGATGCCCTTGACCTGTTTAAAATGCTTATTACTGTAAGCGGGATAGGGCCTAAAGGGGCGCTTGGCATACTTGGTGCAATGGGTGCTGACAGTTTAAGGTTTGCAGTGCTTGCAGATGATGCAAAGACAATTGCCAAAGCACCAGGAATAGGGCTTAAGACTGCCGGCAAGCTTATACTTGAACTTAAGGATAAACTTAAGGTTAAAGAAGTAACAGAAGCGGCGCTTGCACGTGGTGAGGAAAGGGCAGCAGATGGCAGCAGTAACATGCAGATGGTTTCTGATGCTGCTGAGGCACTGGCAGCCCTTGGATATCCGCCTGCTGAGGCACTGAAAGCCGCCAGGGCAGTTGATACAGGCACATATACAACTGTTGAAGAACTTCTAAAACTCAGCCTTAAGAATTTATAATATGCTATTTGTGCCGCCAGAAATAGACGGCGGAATGGGGGTTTTATGGCAAAAAGGACAATTACTACAGAGTTTACTACAGAAGATGCAGGAATTGAAGCAAGTTTAAGGCCTAAGTTCCTTAAAGATTATATAGGGCAGGAGAAAGTAAAAAGCAACCTGGAAATATACATAGAAGCAGCAAAACAGAGAAATGACCCGCTTGACCACGTGCTTTTATACGGGCCGCCAGGCCTTGGCAAAACTACACTTGCAGGGATTGTTGCCAGTGAGATGGGGGTTAACTTAAAGGTCACAGCAGGCCCTGCCATTGAAAAACCTGGTGAAATGGCGGCAATACTTAATAACCTCCAGGATGGTGATGTGCTTTTTGTAGATGAGATACACAGGCTTAACAGGCAGGTGGAAGAAGTGCTTTATCCTGCAATGGAGGATTATGTTATAGATGTAGTTATAGGCAAAGGGGCTTCTGCACGTTCAATACGGCTTGAACTGCCTAAATTTACGCTTATAGGTGCAACTACACGCGCAGGCATGCTTTCTGCACCTTTAAGGGACAGGTTCGGTGTTGTGAACAGGCTTGAATTTTACACTGAAGAAGAACTGTCAGAAATAATTAAAAATTCAGCAGCAAAACTTGAAGTAAGCATTGACATGGATGGTGCGTCAGAACTTGCAAGAAGGTCAAGGGGGACACCAAGGCTTGCCAACCGCCTGCTCAAACGTGTAAGGGATTTTGCACAGATAAAATATGACGGGAATATTACAAAAGAAGTGGCAGACTTTGCACTTGACCTTTTAGAAGTTGACAAATCAGGGCTTGACAATACAGACAGGCGTGTATTAAAGACGCTGATAGAAAACTTCGGGGGAGGCCCTGCCGGGGTTGATGCGCTTGCAGTTTCAATAGGTGAGGATGCAGGGACGCTTGAAGATGTATATGAACCATATCTTGTACAGAAAGGGTTTATACTAAGGACTTCAAGGGGGCGTGTGGCATCCGCTGCTGCCTATAAACACTTTGGGATGGAAATGCCTGCCGGGTAAAGGGTGCAAGGGCAGGCATCCCATGGTATTTTAAAGGAATTTAAGAAGCTCGTTATGCAGTGTATTCGCACGTTGTTTCCATGTATGGTTTTCTAATGCATATTTAAATGCATTCTGCTGCAGCATTTCCATATGCCTTTTATCATCCATAAGGCTTTTTACAATAAACGGGAGCATTTCAATCTGTTTCAGGCCGTAGAATACTACATTGCTGTTGGGTGTAAGTATTTCATCAATATATTTGCTGTGGTCGGTTAAACATACCGCACCATTAAGCATAGAATTAAATATACGGTCATGTGCACCGTCTTTAAACCACGGCATTACATTAAGGGAGATTTTGCTTTGTGATATAGCCTTAAGGCATTCTTCAGAACTGGTATAAGGTGAATATTTAAGGTTTTCAGGATGCCGGCAGCACAGGCGTTCCCAGCCGTTGCCAACACAGTACACTTTAAGCCCGTTGTCAATAAGGGTCTTGACAACAAGCCCCCTGAAATAAAACCTTATATATGTATCTATAAATATCATGTTGGGAAGGGTTTCCCGCATCTGGTCTTTTGTTGCGTCAGGGATTTCCCTGTATATATGGCGTTCAATAACCGTGTCACATGGCTGGTCAGGGTGTGATATAAGGTCGTCTATTATTCCATTATAAAAGTCAGCATATTCTTCGCCATTGCGTATGATATACTGGTCAAATTCTTCAGGAGGCGTGTAGTTGCCGGTAAAAATAATGTCATAGGGGCGGCTTGCTATATCCATGAAATTACCGCCAGGATAAAGGGTTGTGCCGCCAAGTGGCAGGAACATTGCCCTTTTAATATCAGGGTAATATTTTTTAAGATATTTGCCATGGTATCTGTCTATTGATATCCCATAATATATATTGGGAATTATTTCAAAGAGTTCAGGGTAATAAAACGGGTGGTCTACGACTATATTTACACAAGGGATTTTTCTTTTATTCCATATGGATATTCCCTTGGCATCAAAAAGTGAGGTTTCATAGTGTATGCCATCAAAATTGAAGGTGACAAGGATTGTATCAAAGGAGTCTGCAAACTTATAAAGGGCTTCAGCGCTTTCTTCTTCCGTTGACTGGTCAAACAGGAAAGTTTTGTAGCCAAGTTCTTCAAATCCCTTTTTTAACTGGAGTGAAAAATATTCAAGCGTTTCAGTTCCGCCAGCCATTAATACAATCTTATGCCTCATAAGAATTTTCCTCCCTGAAAATATAATTATGGTCTTGCCTTTTATGGAAAGCAGGCACATAAACTTATTATACCAGAAAAATTGCATGGTTTCTATATACTTGTGAAATATTTTCCAGTTATTTTGTGTTTTTGTATGGGCTGGCGGACGGTTTCATGTGCCAGAGCCAGAATATTCCGTAAAAGGGGTACGCTGGCGATGCGGTGCAATGTCATTTAGTTGAGAATTGATGTTTAGAAATTATACATACTGGATGCGCTGGCAAATCCAAAGTGCCTTCCATGAAAACAGCACGCTCCCGCTTGGACGTCACACGCAATGGTGCATAAAGCCCCTAATGTTCCTGCGGAACATTTTAAAACGGGGCTTAAGCACCAGCGGTTCCGTACAGCTTTTTCATGGAAGCACATT
>CAJUPJ010000032.1 GCA_910588655.1 uncultured Lachnospiraceae bacterium
ATACCTCACTTCTCATGCCACCATTTAAGGCATACCTTTTGTACAAGGTTCTGCGGGAAGGAAACAAATGTGAAAGTGGTACAGGCGGTTATGGGACATGCTAATATTGAAACAACGATGGACATATATGCCAAAGTCACTGACATGAAGAAACAGGAAGCAATACAAAATTTATCACACAATCTTGATGTATTTTAGGAAAGAGTCCGAAACGGATAAGTGAGTACAGTAAATTGTGTGGTTTATAACAAATTTACATCTTACAAGGAAGTAATTTCAGATTAGGCGGCATAGCACCGGTTACAAGGACTGTACCGTCTTTTTTTGCACTTATTGGGCACATTTATCTGCTTTTGAATAGAATGGCAGTAAGATAATAAAAACATTCCGCATCAACAGATAAGTATTCCGCAACAATTAAATTGTTTTAATATTTTTGGCAGGCTATAATAAAATACCTGTCTATGGCAGCGGCAAAAGTTTATATTTTGCCATTTATTATGTAATGGCAAGGAGGCGGCGTATTGATTTATATTGCAATCTGTGATGATGAAAAACATATGTCTGGTTATATAAGGACAATGGTCTTCAGTTTTTTCCGTAAAAAGAACAGGGAGATTAATCTCCGGACATTTTTGAGCGGCAGGGAGCTGCTGGCTTACGATGGGCAGATAGACATTCTGTTCCTGGATATCCAGATGAAAGACATGGACGGCATGGAAACGGCAAGGAAGCTGAGGGCAGGTAAATTCAGGGGCTTCCTGGTCTTTATTACGGTACTTAAAGAGATGGTATTCCAGTCTTTTGAAGTGCATGCTTATGATTATCTTGTCAAGCCGGTGGATGAAAAACAGTTTGAAAAGACGATGGAGCGCCTTTACGCTTCAATGTGCAGTGCCAGCGTAGACAGCATGCTGGTGCAAAAGGGATATGAGAGCCGCATTATCCCAAAGGATGAGATTGTTTTCTGTGAAATTATAGACCGGAAAATATATCTGAATTTGGCATCGGGTGAGGTTCTTGATTATTATGAGCGGATTGAGCATCTGGAAGAGAAGCTGGACAGCTGTTTTTTCAGATGCCACAGGAGTTATCTCATCAACCTGAAGCATTTAAAAGGCTATAAAAACGGGACTGCATATATGGATAATGGCAGGGAAGTTCCTATATCACGGCTGAGGAGCAAGGAATTTTCTGGTGTTGTCCTGCAGTATATGAAAAATATATAAGAGTTTTTGTATATGGAGGCAGTAAAGTGGATGAGTATTTAGATTTTTTCAATATATATATTATGGGTTTAGTTGAGACGTCTTTCCAGTTTTATTTTCTGGCAAAAATCCTGAAAAAGAAAATATGGCCTCCTTTTTATTTCCTGTTTGCAGTATTGGCAGTGATTGTCAATTATTTTATTCCAGCAGGCATTATCATAAGGTTTATGGCGGTTGTCTTTCTGCTTATGGTATATGGGGCTTTTGTCTGCCATATAGATTTAAAATCTTCCCTGCTGTATGCCTCCCTGGTAACTGAAATTATGCTGTTATGCTATGGAATTGTGAAATCCCTGATAAGCCTTTTATTTCCGTTTCTGCCTGTTGTTTTCCATGATACGGCAGGTATCGCTGCCATGCTGGCAAGCGAAATGGTGTCACTTGCCCTGGCAGGCTTTTGTTATTATATAGTGTACCGTTATTTTTCCAGGGATGTTTTTTATACAGTGGCAGAAATGCAGCAGATGTTTCTGGTTTTTATTCCTGTCCTGATGATATTTATTACAAGTGAGTATATCAATGTTATAGAATTTGAATTCCAGTATGAAATTCTGGAAGATGAAGAATTTTCTGGGTATCTGTTCAGCCACTGGCAGCTGCTTGTTATGCATCTTTTAGAACTTGCCAGCCTGTTCTGCATCTTGTTCTCTTATAAGAAACTGCAGCAGAATTTCCGTCTCAGCACAAAATTATCATTGCTGGAGCAGGAAGAACATTCACTGGGCAAGTATGTGGAAGAAGCAAAGGCACGTTATGACAGGACAAAGTCCTTCCGCCATGATATCAGAAACCACATAGGAGTGGTAAAAAATCTTTTGCAGAGCGGTAAGCTGGAGGAAGCAGTAAACTATATTGAGGATATGGAAGATATGGCAGAAGAAATGTCATTTCCATGCAGCACCAATAACCCGGTAGTAGATATTCTGGTGGGAAACAAGCTGGGGATTGCCAAAAACATGGGGATAGATGTGGACTGTTCCCTTCTTCTGCCATACCCCTGCAGCCTGCGGGACATTGATATCTGTATCGTCCTGTCAAATGCACTGGATAATGCCATCCAGGCATGTAAGAGCCTGGATGCTGGCATAGAGAAATATATTAATGTGTCCGGGCGTATTCAGGGAAATTTACTTATGATAGAAATTGATAACAGTTTCAAGGATAAAGGCGGGTTCAGAAAAGGGACAGGTCTGTCTAATATAAAAAATGTAGCTGGAAAATATGGCGGTGCTATGAGTATAGATATAAAGGAGAATGTATTTGTGCTCCATGTGCTGCTTATAATTCCAGAAGGAAAAATGTAATAAGCCCTTCTGTTATGCCTTTTTCTTTGTTACTGGTATCCATACTTCATATTGTGTGTTCTGTGAGTCTGGGTTTAAGTAAACCTCAATTTCTGTATTGTCCCATTGGCAGACGCCTCCTGCCACATCTTTGGCACAACCATAAAATTATTTTCTGTTTCCTTATCAAGTGGTGCAGATACGCCTGTTATACGGAAGGCTTCTTTTGTTTCAATTCTATAATTCATTTCTGTTGCTCCTTTCACAGCAATTTTAAACACAATTGGGGAAAAAGATTTTACAGATACTCCTCCGTTTTTCACGGATGACGGGGTTATCCCATGAAAAGACTGGAACGCCCTGTTAAATGCAGCCGGGGAACTGTAGCCGTATTTTTCTGCAATATCAATAACCCGTTTATTGCCGTTAAAACATCTCCTTTCATTAGTGGACTAGTTGTATTAAAATTTAGTATAACATAAATAGAAAAAATTTGATACATAGGAATTTTTGTTTATGGTTTTTACATGTGGGCTATATTTAAAATATGGTGGAAGAAATATTAATTATTTGGTATACTATAAACAAATTAAAAGTTTTGGAGGTTATCATGGCGAAGATAAAACCATTTATGGCAGTAAGGCCAGATGAAAAAGTGGCAGAAAAAGTGGCAGCATTGCCATATGATGTTTATAACAGGCAGGAAGCAAAGGAGGCGGTTAAGGACAATCCCCTGTCTTTTTTAAGGATAGACAGGGCTGAAACACAGTTGCCAGACAGCACAGATACATATGCCCCTGAAGTATATGCAAAAGCAAAAGAAATTTTTGAAAGCTTTATATCTGATGGTACTTTTATTGCTGATAATGACAGGTGTTACTATATCTACCAGCTTGCGATGGACGGGCGGAAGCAGGCAGGTATTGTTGCGTGTGCAAGCATTGATGATTATATTAACAATGTTATTAAAAAGCATGAAAACACAAGGGAAGAGAAAGAGAAGGACAGGATAAGGCATATAGATACATTAAGTGCACAGACAGGCCCTATATTCCTTGCATACCGTTCCCAGACATGCATTAATAATATAGTTGCAAGGATTATATCAGAGTACAGGCCGTTATATAATTTTACTTCAGATGACGGAATAGGACATGCAGTATGGAAAGTTTCAGATGAATGTGATATAACTACAATAGAAAATTCATTTGCCGCCATAAGCGATATTTATATAGCAGACGGACACCACCGTGCAGCTTCTGCTGTTAAAGCAGGGCTTAAAAGGCGTGATGCCTGCCCTGGTTATACTGGCGCAGAAGAATTTAACTATTTCCTTTCAGTGCTATTTCCAGATGAAAGCCTTATGATTATGGATTATAACCGTACAATAAGGGATTTAAATGGTCTTTCAAGGGAAGAATTTATGGAGAAGGTAAAAGAAAACTTTACTATAACAGAACCTGGCAGCGCCGCCCGTCCATCAAAGAAGGGTGATATTTCAATGTACCTGGATAAAAAATGGTATATGCTTTCTGCAAAAGAAGAACTTTTCCAGGGCAAAGATGCAGTAGCATCCCTTGACGTGTCAATACTACAGGATTACCTGCTTTCCCCGGTGCTTGGCATAAAAGACCCAAGGACAGATTCAAGGATTGGTTTTATTGGCGGCATAAGAGGGCTTGGAGAACTTGAAAAAAGGGCAGATACTGATATGGAAGTATCATTTGCAATGTACCCGGTTTCAATATCAGAACTGTTTGCTGTAGCAGATGCAGGGCTTTTAATGCCTCCTAAATCTACATGGTTTGAACCAAAACTCAGGAGCGGGCTGTTTATACACAGGATTTAGAATTAATTATGATGCTGGAGGTTGCTGTATTGCTACGCAATTCCAGTATATTTGCAGGCAAATCTGCTGGTTTCTGGCATCATGTTATATGGGTTTGGGATAATTTAGCGCATATAGCGCAGAAAAGAGGGATTATGAATAAAAAATTATATGATTTAATGGACTGGGAAGCTATTGAGGGCATTGTGTACTCAGAAGAAGACCATCCAGACAGGATATTAGGCGCACATAAAGTTAAAAATGGCATACTTGTACACACATTTCTGCCAGATGCCGTTTCTGTCCAGATTAAGATTAAGTCAACAGGCAAATGCTATGATATGGAAGAGGCTGATGAGGCAGGCATTTTTGCAGTGCTGCTTCCGGGCAAAAAGGCAGAACCTTATACGTTTATTGCAAAATACAACGGCTCTGCCAAAATTGAACTGGAAGACCCGTACCTTTATACAGATATTATAGGGGAAAGCGATGCAAAACGTTTTGAAAGCGGCACATATTATGATATTTACAACTGCTTTGGCGCACACCCTGTTGCAATAGACGGGTGTCTTGATAATGCAGATGTAAGATGGGATGTTACAGAAGATACAGACAAAAACAAGAAAAAAACTACAGTATATGGTGTGCATTTTGCTGTATGGGCACCCAATGCTGTACGTGTAAGCGTAACTGGTGATTTTAATTTCTGGGATGGCAGACGCCACCAGATGTGCAGGGTTGGCAATTCAGGGATATTTTCTTTATTTGTGCCTGAAATTTCAGTTGGTGATATTTATAAATATGAGATTAAAAAAGATTACCAGACAGTGTTTTTAAAAACTGACCCATATGGGTTTGCATGTGAGCAGCGCCCGGATAATGCAAGCGTTGTAGCAAATCTCGGGACATATAAATGGAATGACAGTGAATGGCTGGCATCACGTAAAAAGAAAGACTATAAGAAATTACCTGTTTCAATATATGAAGTACATCTTGGCTCATGGCGTAAGAAAAAGCATGATGGCAATAATACACCTAGATGTGATGAGGAATTCCTTAATTACCGTGAAATTGCACCTCTGCTTGCAGAGTATGTAAAGGATATGGGGTATACACATATTGAAATTATGCCTGTTATGGAGCACCCGCTTGATGAGTCATGGGGATACCAGGTAACAGGGTATTATGCAGTTACTTCAAGATATGGCACACCACAGGATTTTATGTATTTTGTTGACTATATGCATAAGAAAAACATTGGTGTAATACTTGACTGGGTTCCTGCACATTTTCCAAAGGATGCAAACGGGCTTGCAAGGTTTGACGGGACATGCACTTATGAAAATGCTGATACAAGAAGAGGGGAACATCCCCACTGGGGCACTCTTATATTTGATTATGGCAGACCGGAGGTTGACAATTTCTTAATTGCAAGTGCATTATTCTGGATTGACAAATACCATGCTGACGGGATAAGGATGGATGCAGTTGCTTCAATGCTTTACCTGGACTATGGCAAGCAGGACGGGGAATGGCTGCCTAATATATATGGCGGCAATGAAAACCTTGAGGCAATAGAGCTTCTTAAAAGGCTTAGTGACGTTTTCCATAAAAGAAAAGACGGGGCACTCCTTATTGCAGAAGAGTCAACAGCATGGCCAAAAGTTACAGGCAGTACAGATGATAACGGGCTTGGTTTTGACTTTAAATGGAATATGGGCTGGATGAACGATTTTACAGGTTATATGCAGACAGATCCTCTTTACAGGAAAGGCAGGCATGGGACACTTTTATTCAGTATGGTTTATGCCTATAGTGAAAACTTTGTGCTTGTATTTTCACATGATGAAGTTGTGCACCTTAAAGCATCAATGCTTATGAAAATGCCTGGAAGCATGGAACAGAAGTATGCGAACCTGCGTGCTGCATATGGTTTTATGATGGCGCACCCTGGCAAAAAGCTTATGTTTATGGGACAGGAATTTGCACAGAAAGAAGAATGGAATGAGAAGGTGAGCCTTCCATGGAAAGAAGTAGAAGAACCAGAACACAATGTATTCAGGGAATATACTAAGGCACTTAACCAGTTTTATTTAAAGCACCCGTCACTTTATGAAAGTGACTATAATGAGGAATGTTTTGAGTGGATAAGCAGCATGGATGCAGACCACAGCATAGTTACGTTTATAAGGAAAACAGAGGATGAAAACGAGATACTTTTATTCCTGTTTAACTTTACACCTGTCGTATATGAAAATTTCAGGATGGGTGTGCCGTTTGAGGGCAAATATAAGGAGATATTTAATAGTGATGATACTATTTATGGCGGGACAGGACATGTAAACAGAAGGCAGAAAGTTTCTAAAGAAGTATCATGGGATGGCAAAGATAACTCAATAGTAGCTGAAGTGCCTCCGCTTGGCATGAGTGTATGGAGCTGCATGCCTGTATAACCTGGCAATAGCAGCAGAAAGGCAGGTTGCAATGGCATTGTTATCCAGGGTATACAGCATGTGCCTGCTGTCTGTAGAAGATATTACTTCAATGGCAGGCAGTGAAATTGAACTTGAAGATGTAGGGAAAGTTATAAATTCAGGGGTTTCCAGTGAAGAGAAGACTAATTTTATTATACAGTATATACTGGCGCAGAGAGAACCTCTTTTAAACTTTTTTAAGACACTTTGTTTTGCTTTAATTGTATTTTTAATTGGCAGGAGAATTGTCAAAGCGCTGCTGGGAATGACTAGCAGGGCGATGGAACGCAAAGAAGTAGAAGTAAGCATACAGAAGTTTGGAATGTCATTTGCAGGGTTTGCATACAATATCATTCTTGTATTTATTGTTGCAGGAATACTCGGGGTTGGCACAAGCTCCATAGTTGCAATGCTTGGTTCAGCAGGGCTTGCCATAGGGCTCGCCCTCCAGGACAGTATGTCAAACCTTGCAGGAGGTGTACTTATACTTCTGCTTAAGCCATTTAAAGTCGGGGATTATATTATTACATCAGGTGAGGAAGGTACAGTTACAAGCATAGATATTTTCTATACAAGAATACATACTACTGACAATAAAGTTATAGTAATTCCAAATGGGACAATATCCAGTTCAAATGTCACCAATACTTCAAACCAGCAGGAGAGGATGCTGGTGCTGGATTTTATGGTACATTACAGTGCCAGGACTTCCGATGTCAGGGAGCTGGTATTAGAAATACTGCAAAAAGAAGAGCATATATGCCAGGACAAGGATATGAGTGTTGTTATATGTGCGCTAAACCCATTGCGTGTAAAGATGCAGGCTAAAGCCTGGGTTAAGAACAGTGAATACTGGGGTACAAAATTTGCCCTGCTTGAAAAGATTAAAGATACACTTACGGAAAATGGAATTGATATTTCGTAACATGTGTTGTACAATTATTGTTATTAGAAACAGAAAGCTGGTGAGATAAAGTGGTAAAGTATTATAAGACAGATGACAGGAAAATCCATGAGGAAAGCGGGCCGGCAGACGGGGTATGGATAGATATGTACAATCCTACAATAGCAGAAGGGGAGGAGATAGCCAAAAGACTTGGAATAGATATAAGCGACCTTCTGGCGCCGTTAGATGATGAGGAAAGTTCACGTATTGAGCTTGAAGATGGCTATACCCTTATACTTGTGGATATCCCGGCACTTGAAATCCGCCACGATAAAGAAGCTTATACCACAATACCTCTTGGCATTATACTTGCAAATGATATGATTATTACGGTGTGCTCTGAGGAAACCCCTATATTGCAGGCATTTGTAAATGGAAGGGTTAAAGAGTTCAGTACAAAGAAGAAACTCAGGTTTGTATACCAGATACTTTTCAGGATAGCATCTTATTACCAGGTAAACTTAAGGATTATTGATAAGAAACGCACAGAGATAGAAGAGCGTATAGACGATAATACGAAAGATGTTGATTTAATTGATTTACATGCTTTGGAATCAACGCTTGTATACTTTGCAACATCGCTACGTGCCAATGCAGTTGTGCTTGACAGGCTTACAAGGTATAAAAGGCTTGAGCAGTACCCGGATGACAAGGAGCTGCTTGGGGATGTAATAGTCGAGAACCAGCAGGCTATAGAGATGACAACAATATACAGGGATATTATAAATGGTACAAGGGATTTGATGTCATCAGTAATTGACAACAGGCTTAACAACGTAATGAAAACCCTTACGAGCATTACCCTTGTAATGGGTATTCCTACACTTGTATCAGGTATTTACGGGATGAATGTAAGCAGTATACCACTTGCTACAACACAGTATGGTTTTGGGCTTATATGCCTTTTAATTGTAATTATATGCATTGTACTGCTGGTAATACTGCGGCATAAGCGTTTCCTGTAACACAAATGCTATATTCTAAATGGCAATGAAAGGACGGAATTTTATGGATGCACCAAAAGACAGGCAGGACTTTGGATTTATAGGTTTCGGGCTTATAGGCGGCTCAATAGCGCGTTCACTGCGCCGCCTGTACCCGGATGCCAGTATTATGGCATATAATTATTACAAGGACAGACCACACCCAAAGCTTGAAATGGCAGCAGAGGAAGGCGTATTATCAAAGATTAGCACATCACTTGAAGACTTTTCAAGGTGTGATGTGGTATTTTTGTGTGCTCCAGTTATTACAAATGTTTCATATCTTGCACAGGTTGCACCATATATTAAAGAAAGCTGTATTATTACAGATGTGGGAAGCGTTAAAGGCAATATACACAAGGCTGTAAAAGAACTTGGGCTGGAGCACAATTTTATAGGCGGGCATCCGATGACAGGTTCTGAGAAGACAGGCTATGACAATTCAGGCGCAGAGTACCTGGAGGGTTCATATTATATACTTACACCAACAGAAGAAACACCAGCAGAATTTACAGGCTGGATGAAAAACTTTGTAACTGCATCAGGTTCAGTATGTGAAATTATGGATTATGCCACACATGACATGGTAACAGCAGCAATAAGCCACTGTCCGCATGTTATTGCCTCATCACTTGTAAACCTTGCTGCATCACATGATAAAGACGGGATTTATAAGAAGCTTGCTGCTGGCGGTTTTAAAGATATTACAAGGATTGCATCTTCATCACCAGGGATGTGGCATAATATATGCATGGCAAACCCAGAGTGCATAACCAAGCTGCTGGATGAATACATAAATATACTTGAAGATATTAAAAACGCCATTACTACAGGGGATGATAATGCAATAATGCAATTTTTTGGAAATGCAAAGCAGTACAGGGACAGTTTAAAATAAAGGCAGACAGGCGGGATTTGCCAGAAAGGAAAAAGCATAATGCAGGGAAATATTAAAGGCACTGTTAAGGACAGTATTTTCTGTAACCTGTTTAAAACCAGGAAATAAAAAGAGAGGGTGTAAAGAAATGAGTGAAAGAGAAAAATTAAAAGCAGTCATTGACCGTCTGCCAGAATATAAAATTGCATATATAGCTAATTTGATTTTTAGTATTGAAAAAACAGATATTGAGGAAATAGAGCCAGACGAGTGGGACTTGAAAATGATTGAAGAAGCAAGGGCAAATAACGACGGTTCGGTGGTATCGTTTGAAGAACTTCTCGAAAGAGAGGGTTTGACATATGCCGACTTATAAAATTATTTTTGAGAAAGAGGCGCAAAAGTTTCTTGATAGACAGGACAAAAATAAACGCCTGCGGCTTTACAGGGCTATTTATAAACTTCCAGAGGGTATGGATAT
This sequence comes from uncultured Lachnospiraceae bacterium, assembly GCA_910588655.1. GTDB lineage: Bacteria > Bacillota > Clostridia > Lachnospirales > Lachnospiraceae > Butyribacter. The sequence goes on from CAJUPJ010000032.1 coordinate 10,141, forward strand.
TAAAAAGTTGAAAGGGCATAATCTTTACCGGCTGCGTGTTGGGGATTGCAGAATTTTATATACTATTGATGATGCTATAAGGCTTATAGATATAGAACATATAGGCAACAGGGGAGATGTATATAAAGGTATTAAATAGACCGGTGTAAATACGTAAACAGCTGCATCAAAGAAACAATAGCAGAAAGTAATTTAACCCCATTAAGCAAGCCTTTTAAGGGGTTTTGTTTAATGGGGTTAAATGTTCATCATAAAAAAGGACAAATTTCCCAAACAGTTCCGAATCTAGCATATTACACCATTTATCACGGTTAAGGTTTTTATGTATATAAGCAGCTTTATCTGCCTCAAATTTCTCTTTATTTTCTGTATTCTTATAGTCATAATCCAGTGTTTCAAGCCAGTTATCAAATTCTGCATTAAATTTATTGATGTAATCCATATCATCATAAACATAATTATGTCCCTTATCTTCAAGGCGGATAAACTGGAAGCGTGGATTATCCTTGTATTTTTCATAATATATATCATAACCATCCTGGACTGGAACGACATCATCATCTGTGCTATGTACTATCATAACATGTGCGTCAGACGCTGAAAAACCGTCCATCGCAGTATTTGAAGCGTAACTGCCATATTTTATGCGTTCATGTAATTTTACAAATGGCATTATCAGATAAATACCATTCCCGGCTTGTTTTTTCCCTTCTGCTTCAAACATATCTGATGAAGCGTTAAATCCAGAACATTCAATAACAGCTTTTATTTCAGGGTGGTATGTAAGGACACTGCATACACTGTAACCGCCCCAGCTATGTCCAAATAAGGCTATTGGCAGATTTGGGAAATTTCCGCTTTCTTCTACAAATGATATGGCGTGGTCAAGGTCTATTACGCCTTGTGGAAGCCCGCCAAGCCCTTCACCCCCGCTTTCGTCATTTCCAGTAGCATCATAAGCAAAAACATAGTAGCCATGATGGGCAAAATAATTTACACAATCCATGTAAGAATTATGGCCGCCCCCGCCAAGACCATGTGCCAAGATAATTATGCCATGCTGGTTTTCCCCTGAACTGTACATATATCCTGTAAGTTCCTGCCCTTTATCAGAAGAAAATTTATATTGTGTACGCCCTAATCCGTCAAAATCATCAATATAAAGCATTAATGGTTCATAACTTTCAAAACGTTTATTGAAATTTTCCCCATATATAAATGCAGCCAATGCCCAGTCACCAGCAACCAGCAGTATAATTACAATACATAATACAGTAAGTAAAATTCTTTTTTTCTTTGATGTTTTCTTTTTCAATGATGCTTTCTTTTTCAATTTTCACTCTCCAAACTTAATATAATAAATCCACTAAATATTGTTTTACCTTTAGTAAAATGTGTGGTATAAGCCTGTTCATGCAGCCATATTCTGATTATACAAGAAAACACGTGGTTTTACAATAAAATTCATTAAATTTCTTTTTACTTAATTTTGTTTTTATAAAATCCATAAAATAATATGGTTTGTTTTTTTCTGTTTTTTTGGTATACTATAAATAAACCAGACATTCTGGGGATTATTATAAATTAGGAGATATAAATGAATATTTTAGAAGGATTAAATCCTGAACAGGAAGAAGCAGTAAAGCATTTCAAAGGTCCGCTATTAATACTTGCAGGGGCAGGTTCAGGCAAGACAAGAGTGCTTACACACCGTATTGCCTACCTTATAAATGAATACCGTGTCAACCCCTGGAACATTCTTGCGGTTACATTTACCAATAAAGCAGCGGGGGAAATGCGTGAGCGTGTTAATGCAATAGTATCTGGCAAAGACCCGCAGGATATATGGGTAAGTACATTCCATTCATTATGTGTGCGTATATTGCGCAGGCATATTGAGGATATTGGCTATACAAGAAGTTTTACAATTTATGACAGCGATGACCAGAAAACCCTTATGCGTGAAATAATCAAGTTTTTAAACCTTGACCCTAAGAAGTATAAGGAACGGGCATTTCTAAGTGTAATTTCTTCTGCAAAGGATGAACTGGTAACGCCAGAACAGTATGAGCTTAAGGCAATGGGTGATTTTAACAAGGAGATATATGCACGTGCATACCGCGAGTATGATAAAAGGCTGAAAGACGCCAATGCACTTGATTTTGATGACCTTATCACTAAGACAATACAGCTTTTTAAAGAGAAACCAGATGTGCTTGCCCGCTACCAGAACCGCTTTAAATATATAATGGTTGATGAGTACCAGGATACTAATACTGCACAGTTCCGGTTAATCAATATACTTGCAAATACAACAGGTGAGGATGGCACAGTTGAACATAATCTGTGTGTTGTAGGTGATGATGACCAGTCAATTTATAAATTCCGTGGTGCTAATATACATAATATACTTAATTTTGAACAATCATATCCAGGGACACGTGTAATAAAACTGGAGGAAAACTACCGTTCTACCCAGAACATCCTTAATGCTGCTAATGCTGTTATACAGAATAATTCAATCAGGAAAGATAAAGCCCTATGGACACAGAAGGAAGCAGGGGATTTAATTTACTTTAACCGTTTTACAAATGAATATGAGGAAGCATCAGAAGTGGCAGATGCAATAAGTTATGCTGTTTCGTCTGGACAGGCTTCATATAAGGATTTTGCAATTCTCTACAGGACAAATGCGCAGTCGCGTATCTTTGAGGAAAAGCTTGTAACAGGCAATATACCTTATAAAATTATCGGGGCAGTCAATTTCTACCAGCGCAAAGAAATAAAAGACCTTCTGGCATACCTGCGCACCATTGAAAACGGTATGGATGATATTTCTGTAAAGCGTATAATAAATGTACCGAAAAGGGGAATAGGGCTTACAACAATTGACAGAATTACAATGTATGGTGTAAACCAGGGCATAAGCTTCTATGAAGCATTAAAAAGGTATGAATATATAGACGGCATAAACAGGGGCGCAGCAAAGCTCCAGTCATTTGTAAGCCTTATAGAGTCCTTTAAGCGCCATCTTGCAGAAGAGGACAGCACACTTACAGGGCTTCTGAATGAAATAATTGAAGAAACAGGATATATAAGGCTGCTTGAAGAAGAAGATACAGAAGAGTCCCTTGGACGTATTGAAAATATCGAAGAACTTTTAAATAAAATTGCAGCATATGAAGAAAGCTGCACAGAAAAGCCAACATTAAGCGGTTTCCTTGAAGAAGTGGCACTTGTTGCAGATATTGACAATGTAAATGAAAGCAATGACCTTGTACTGCTTATGACACTTCACAGTGCAAAAGGGCTTGAATTCCCATATGTATATATTGTGGGTATGGAGGATGGAATATTCCCAGGCTATGGGGCGCTTATAAGTGATGAGCCTGAAGAAATGGAAGAGGAGCGCAGGCTCTGTTATGTAGGCATAACAAGGGCAAAAGAAAAGCTTTCATTAAGCTGTGCTGTAAGCCGCTTCCGCAACGGGGAACAGCAGTATAACCCTCCGTCCCGCTTTTTAAATGAAATCCCGCGTTACCTGGTAAAACAGAGCACAAGTCCGTCAGAGTTTTCATATTATAAAATACAGGGCAGTAATAAAAACAGTATATACAATAACAGCAGTAATAATAGTAGTAATACACAAGCAGGAAATACACAGCTTTTTGCAGATAACCCGTTTATAACCAAGGGGATTTCATTATACCAGAAACCAGCAGGAAAGGCTTCTGGCGGCAAAAGCAGCGCTACGGCATCTGGCAGTCCAGGCTATAACGAAGGTGACAGGGTAATGCACTCCAGATTTGGTGAAGGTACAGTAAAAACCATTAACGGAAAAGCAGGTGATTTTGAAGTCTGTGTAGACTTTGATAATGGCTGTACCCGCAAAATGATAGCTTCTTTTGCAAAATTAAAAAAGATATAGATATTATATCTATTATATGGTATACTTTTTAAGAGTAAATTTATTACAGAAAGGTGGAATAACATTATGCACGTAAACTCAAAAATCGAAGAATTATTAAACGCTGCCAAACTTAATGAGCTTTTACACAAGAAAGAGCTTGAGGAAAAGAATAAGAATACAATAGTCATTGTACTGGCAGTTATTGGTGCGGTTGCTGCTATTGCAGGTATTGCATATACTGTATACAAATACTTCACACCTGATTATCTCGAAGATTTTGACCCTGATGATTATTCAGACAGCTTTGATGATGATTTTATTGAATTTTCAGACAGCAAGCCTGAAGCAGAAGACTAATCCTGTTACTATTTATGGATTTACCATTTATAGTAATACACTAATTGCCACTGTATGTATTTATACAGTGGCAATTTTCTATATAGTCTTTAATTCTTTTAACAATTCTGTACCATTTTGTATTATTTTCTGGTATCTTTTTTCATTCACACTTCTAAGCCATGCAATTTTCCCGGAAATTTCAAGCTGTGTAGCATAAGGTACAGGGCTGCCTGAATGTTTTAACTTCTGTGCATTATGTATAGAAGCTTTTAATATTTTAACCCATTTTCTAGGAACACCTATTTCTTCATTGTTAATTACTATGCCAGTAATATACTGTCTGTTATTCTTCCTTAATACATGGGTCTTTTCTTTGTTAATATGGAAGCCTTCTTCTTCAATAATCTTATTAATGCTGTTCAGGAAACCGCCTATATTGAAATTGTCTGTTCCACCATTATAACTAAAGCTCATATCATCAGCATATCTTGTATATGTAAGCCCAAGTTTCTGGCATAAGCCATTAATACGCTTATCCATCTGCCTGCATATAATATTTGTAATCATAGGGCTTGCTGGGGAGCCTTGTGGCAGTATTCTGCCTGATGTTTTAATATATTTTGTTTCCCCTTTTATTTCAAGCGGGATTCTTTCGCAGTAAGTGCAAATCATAGCAAGAAGCGATGCTATATAGCCAGAGTAACCAAATGACTGGAATAACCCCCTTACGCGTTCATATGTAATTGTAGGGAAGAAGTTTTCCAAATCAATATTTATTAACAGGCAAGGGCATGCTTTATGTACTTTTGCACCTGTAATTACGGATTTTGATTTTATAAACCCATGTGCTGTTTCACATATTTCTGCTTTTTGCAGTATTCCGTCTAATATCTGCCTCTGTGCTGATTTAAGATGCGTTTTAGGCGCAGCTATATGGCGTGTCCCGCCATTCCTTTTAGGGACATCAAAGCGGTAGTAATTATCAAATGTAATTACATCCCTGTGGTATGCCAGGTAACGCAATATATTGTAATCTAAATGCAGGAAAGCAGCAAGTTCCCTGTCTGTTTCAATAACAGGCATCTGGTTCTTATTAAGCTTCTGTATATCTGTTTCCTTTTTTCCTAAAAGGCTGGAATAGCCTCTGCCAATAAATAAAATACTTTCTGCTTTGCGCTTTTTCCATGCTTCAGATTTAAGCTGTTTCTGCCTTTCTCTTTCAGCTTTTCTTTCAGCACGCCTTGCTATGGACTCTTTCATAATCTCCTGGGCAACAACAGAACGGATTTTTTCATAATCCCATGTATCCTGAAGTTCTTTCTTCAGGGAAGAAATCTTCTTTTCAATTTCATGTCTTCCGTTATATGCGTCAGATATTTGTTCAGAAAGTTTCTGGTATTTGCCAAGCAGCTTTTTCCTGTTTTCAAAGTCTTCTGCTGTTTCATTTTGCTGGCGTTCATATGGAGTTGGCAGGTTACTTGGCCAAAATCCATATTCCTGCATTTTAAGGAAAGTAAATTCCTTCTTGCCCATTTCATTTACTTGTTTTCTGTATTCAGCCTTTGTATCCATTATAACAACATCTCCATAATATCATTTATTTTATATTCTTTATCATATTCCAAATTTTTTAACTTCAGTAATTTAAAGGAAGCAACATAAAGTGCAAGGATATGTGCACATGGGTCAGAAATATTTTTTTCGCCCCTTTTAAATTTACTACAGCAGCAGTCCACCTTTGTAATCTGTCCATCCTGGTCTATAACGATTTCTGTATTATCAGAAGGCACTAAACCATGCTGGCTGTATTTTGTTGAGAATATAAATTCTTTCCTCTGGGTATACCTCACTGTCATATTGTCAAATGTCAGCTTGCTGTATTTCTGTACATCCCTTTCAATATCTGTAACTTCATAAAGTTCTTCTGGAATTGGCGTATTACATAGCTGCCTGAAACGCACTTTATTGCTGGCAATATCAAAATACCCCTCACCACGCCTGAACAGCATACCAATGCCAGCCTTGGTTTTGTTATTTTTTGTGCCTGGAATATTATTATAAATCTCATTCATGGATAAACAGCGTTTATTCTTCATTAATGGATAAACCCTGTCATAACATCCCATGCCTGTAAATCCTGCCATAATATTGAAAGCAGTTCCTTTTACCCAGTCATTTGATGACCATGAAGAAAATCCAATTACCATCTGCATTGTGCCCATGTCAGCACGTATAAACTGTGGCATCCCAAATCCCAGAAGGCGTACATAAAATGCCTTAGATAAAGGGATTAACTTTTCAGTTACAAGCCAGCGCCTTCTGCCCCAGATTTTTTCTTCCCTTCTCTGCTGGCCATTATAAACAGCATTTAAAGTAATAACTGTACCAAAAGGTTCAAATACAATCTGTACCCTTTGTCCAGGCTCTAAAATCCATTTCATATAGCGCGGGCTTTTCTTTTCCTTGTGTTTTCTTAAAAATGCACATATATCATACATGTCAGAAGGGGAAAGTTCTATTTCAATGCCAGATAACGCTGCGGCTGATGATACCTGGTTAAAGCCTTTAATCCATGTATCTGGCAGGTCAATTTTCTTTTCCACATATTCAGGTACAATATCATTATCAACTGTAAAGCCTTCTGGGTTAATAGATAAAGTAACATCTGTATAGCTGCGGAATCTCTGCATTTCTTTTTCTAATTTTACTGAAAAATCAATATTTGTTGTACCAAGTGCTGGTTTCTGCAGTAAATCAAATTCATCCATTGCAACAGACAGGCAGCCATATATAGATTCATCAATAGAAAAAGCTTCAAATGAAACCTGGTCATTATGTACTGTAATTACAGGGTCTAATACAAACCACAGGCTGTAATCCCTGTCTTTTATAAATTTCCAGAAGTCCCTTTCAATTTTATTATAATCCTTCCATGCGTCATACTCATCAATCTGTTTTTGCAGGTTTTTTTGTATATCCAGCAATTTCTTTATTTCATGGTTCTGGTGAAAAAGCTGGACATCATAAGTATCAATTTCTTTCTTCAGGGCTTCCCTTACATTGGGCATATATTCTTTGTGTTCATTAATACGCCTTTCAATTTCCTGGTCAAGCCATTCAAAGTATTCAGGCCGTTCTTTAGTTTTCATGCCCGTATCAGAAATAACAATTTCCCTTAGCATAAGCATAGCATCGCGGAATAATAAAGGATGCTTTAACTTTCCAGAGAAAGAAACCTTTTCATCACGGGATAAATCAGGGCTTAACCCTAAAGTTGCCTTATCACCAGCCTGCATACACCGTGAAGGGCTTGCATATTTATAGTTTACTTTCATAAAGTGCTGGCCTCCTTTTGGATACTGGCATATGCCACAAGTGCTCTTTCAGAATTTATTTTACTGTTTGTGCTCCCGATATCAAGCAGTATATTCTCTATTTCTTCCTGCTTTCCAGGAAAATATTTTAAAAATGCAGGAACTGTCCCATATAAATATTCCTTGCTTTTAGAAACTTTATTTGGAAGATAGAGCAGTGTTTTAAAATAATAAATATAAAAATCCGGGCTGGCATCTTTTAAACTGGTAAAAGCCTGGCTGATTTTTTCTGAAAGAAACGCTTTTACTTCAGTACATGGATGTTCCATCATACGTAAAATAAATTGTTCTGGTAATTTGCCGCCATACCATTCATCAAGCTTTTCCAATGCATATTTGTATGTTCTTTCTACTGGGGAATCCAGTAAAACCATATGCATCTTTTCTCTTTTTCCAGTTTCCATGCCCTCAAAAACGGACTGTGCAGTTTTATTCAGGTTATATACATTACATTCAAAAAGAAGCAGCAGGGTTGTTGTTTTTTCTGCAAGTTGTTTTTGCAATCTGCCTGCTATTTCTGTAAGTGTTTTTACAAGCCCTGGAGTACCTGTTTCCAGTACAGACAGTATAACGCTGTCTTTTGGAAAAGTATCTTCTTTTACTGATTTTAATAGTGAAACCTGGTTATATTCCTTTTCTGTAAGCTTTCCACACTGTAAATTAACATCTCCAAGAATGTCTTTTAATACATCATATGGCATGGAAAATACAATGCTTTCAGTGGTTTCGAGAAGAAATCCTGGAAGTTTGCCAGAACTTAACAACAGCGACAAAAGGTAGCGCAGGAATTCCTGTTTTACACCAGCAGGTGCAGTACCAAGCAGGGCTGCCGGGCACTGAAGTAATTCTGTAACCTGGCTGGAAAGCTTTATATCCTGTTCTATAAAACACTCACTTTTGCCAGCAAGCAGTTTTATAAAAGCAATATAGTCCTGTAATGTAAAATTCTTTACACTGTCTTCCAGTACGCTGTACCAGGCTTCTACTGTATCTAAGAAAAGAAAACCCGCAATATCTTCAGGCGCAAACTTTCCGTTTGTCTGTTTGAAATATTTCCTGGCAGCGTTCCATAAATCTTCAGACTGTGAATCCATTAAAGAAAGCATTATCCTGGCATCAAATTCATGCAGTCCATCTAACTTAGGGAACAGTAGTTTTATAAATAACTGTGCTGTTTTATTATATGGTATTTTTGACAAACCGATAAGTTCCTGTACCCCATATGTGTCAAATTCATGCCTGTCACCAGCACTTTTTAATATAATATAACAAAATTCATGTACTGGTGCAGCCTGGGCATGTTTTGCAATATAAAGAATATCACCAATATACCTGTTCCATATTGCATTGTCTTTAACCTTGTCATTTTGGATTACATCCTTAAAATAATTACTGAAAAGGTAATTACATGCAAAGCAGTAGCTGCCCTCCAGGTCAAGGTCGTCATTATCTGTATAGCTTGCCAACATTTCACGCACAGCAGTTATAAATTTCTGCTCATCTGTTTCTTTGTATTCATCAAGGGTTCTTCTAAGATAGCGTTTATAATAATTATATGCCCTTGTCCTGCCGCTTCCCCTGAAATAGCAGACAGTTCTTGGCGCATCAAGATAGTAAGCTATCTTGCCAATAGCATCTGCCATGCCATATGCTTTTGCCATCTGGATTGTATTTTTAAACTTTATGTTATAAATATTTGTTCCGTCCATGTATGTACTTTTTTCATACATTTCCTGCTGTCCATAAGAATAGTAGTTATATAAAATACTCTGGTAGGCATGAGGCCTGTTTAAATATTCTTCCAGTTCACTTCCAGACAGTTTTTCATCATATAAATCTAACTTTTTAATATGGAAATCCATTTCAGGAAGTGTCTTATAAATAAATTCTTTCTGTTCCTGCACCAGTTTATCATCAAACATACTTATATACTGGTCCAGGCAGCGTATTAACCCGGTGTGGTATCCTGGTTTATCCCAGAATGTACCACTGTCTTTTATCTGTCTGGCAGTTTCTAATAAAACAGGATTTTTGCTTGCTGCAAGCTCCTGGAAAATGCCACATGCCAGTTCCACGCTTGCCACTTTCAGTATATTTCCATATTCCTCAGCAGACGGCTGCATTTTAATAAACTGGTTTAAATACTTCTTTCTTGAATATAATCTTTCCTTTGAAAACATATTTATAACAGTTTCCAGATAAGGGCTGTCCTGTTCAAGACCAAAAAAGCCACAAGGATTATCAATTAACTGTAAACCTTTAAAATTAATATGGTTCAACTGGAAATAAGAAATATAGCCAGAGTAAGTATTGCTGGCATAATAATCAAACCCAATATTCTGTTCTGTATCATAAAAACTTTTTATAACATATTTCTTATCAACATCTGCATACATAAACCAGGAGTTTTTTTCCGGGTCATAATTCCAGCCTTTATATGCAGTTTTATAACCGTTTGCATAACAGAGCATATCATCTCTCTGGATATAATATGTATCTGGAACAGAAGGCAGGTGGCCGTTCATGCCATGAAATACGGCATACTTAGTATATGACACAACAGGCTTTAACAAATGGTAATCACTATAGGCATAATAAGAAGAGGGCTTTACCTTTTGTTCAAATTCCTGTATACCATACAAAATAAGCAGGCATGGGTTTTTCTGGCTGTCAGTCCCCCATAGCAGTATTTTGCGCACAGGCTCATTTTCTAATTTCCAGAGCCTTTGTTTTTCATCAGGCGTTAAATCTTTCTCTAACTTAATGTTTTTCTTTTTCATTACTGTAAACGATTTCCTTTCTATAAACAATATAGCATAACAAAACAAGATAATATTGCTTATATATTTTTGTGTACCAGTTTGCTTTTGTATAGATTATTAACAATATTATATAATATTTCCGCCATATCTTCAAGCAATTTGTAACAATTCTTGTAACTTTCCTGCCATACATCCTGGCAAATGTAATAAAAAAATTCCAAAACCGGTTGACTTTTAAGAAATATATGTTATAATTCTAAGAAAAAGAGGTCAGGTTTTCTGGTCTTATTGCTTTGGGGAAGCTCCAAGGTTGATATTTATAGCCAGTTACACCACAATGTTCTGCGCCACCCGCACAGTTGTCGTACTAGTGGCGATAAGACAGTATCCTTCGGCTTAATCGCCACTAGTACGCACTGTGCTAAAGTGTCAGAACAGAGTATATGTTTGTTAGCAGAAAGCCTGGCTCTGTTATATCAATTTTTAAAACAATAGCTTACCTGTCTGGAACAGACAGGTTTTTTGTTTGTGCAGGAACAAGAACAGGAGGATTAAGATGAAACTTTGGGGAGGACGTTTTACAAAGGAAACAAACAAGCTTGTGCAGGCATTTAATGCCTCTGTTTCTTTTGACCAGAAATTCTATAAAGAGGATATTGAAGGAAGCATTGCGCATGTCAGGATGCTTGCAAAACAGGGAATTATAACAGAAGAAGACAAGGAAGCAATTATTACAGGGTTAAATGGCATACTTGAAGATATTAATTCAGGCAGGCTTGAAATAGATGATGTACACGAAGATATCCATAGTTTTGTAGAGGCGCACCTTACAGAAAGAATTGGGGATGCTGGCAAAAAACTGCATACAGGCAGAAGCCGGAATGACCAGGTGGCGCTTGATATGAAACTCTACACACGTAAAGAAATACTTGAGATGGATAAACTCCTGAAAGACCTTTTAAAAAGCCTTCTAAAGATAATAAAAGAAAACACAGGCACAATAATGCCTGGATTTACCCATCTCCAGAAGGCACAGCCTGTAACACTTGCGCACCATATGGGGGCTTATTTTGAAATGTTTAAGCGTGACAGGTCACGCCTTAAAGATATATTTGGGAGGATGAATTACTGCCCGCTTGGTTCAGGTGCACTTGCAGGCACTACCTATCCACTTGACAGGGACTTTACAGCAGAAGTCCTGGGATTTAAAGGTCCAACATTAAACAGCATGGATTCTGTGTCAGACAGGGATTACCTTATAGAATTTTCTTCCGCAATGTCCATAATTATGATGCATTTAAGCCGTTTTTGCGAAGAAATAACAATCTGGAATTCCAACGAATACCAGTTTATAGAAATAGATGATGCATATTCCACAGGAAGCAGCATAATGCCACAGAAGAAAAATCCTGATATAGCAGAACTTGTAAGGGGCAAAACAGGGCGTGTATATGGTACACTTATGTCACTCCTGACCACAATGAAAGGTCTGTCACTTGCATATAATAAAGATATGCAGGAAGATAAAGAGCTTGTATTTGATGCAATAGACACAACAAAGGGCTGCATACTCCTGTTTAATGGTATGCTTGATACACTTGTCTTTAACAAGGATAAAATGAGGAAAAGTGCCGAGGGCGGTTTTACAAATGCTACAGATGCTGCAGACTACCTTGTAAACCACGGAGTGCCGTTCCGCGATGCACATGGCATAATAGGGGAACTGGTGCTCTACTGCATTGCCAATAATAAAACATTAGGCGGTCTGTCAATAGAAGAGTATAAAAACATAAGCCCTGTATTTGAAGAAGATATATATGATGCAATAAGTATGGAAACATGCATAGGAAAAAGGAATACCACTGGTGCACCTGGACAGGAAGCAATGGGAGAAGTGATAAAGGTATATGAGGAGTATCTGAGAGAGGAATAGGATAGGAAAAGAAATATTTTATATAAAAGGTACAATTATAGATTAGATGTCTGTTGTCTATAACTGTACCTTTTTTCTTTACTCATATTGGGGTCTTAATATAATTTCTACGGTTTATTTTCTGAAATATAAAATCCTGTTAAAAGTATTTAAAATACATTAGTAATAAAATATATATGTAAAAAAGAATGTTATATATGATTTTTACAGGGGAATGGCAGAATGTTACACAGGGCAGAAAGAATTATTTTCGTTAAAGACCTTGAAAAACGAAAATAATTGTGCTATTATCTCAATGTGCTTGGGAGAAACATATCAGATAAGAGTAATATATACTTTATAATCTTAAATAGTAGTGTATATATTAACAAACAAGCATTAAAACATTTAAATTTTTTTATTGTTTATATTGGCTAGTAATAAAGGAAGTGTAAATAAGGCAGATTAATATGAAATCATTAATCATAGTTTCTATAGTAAGTATATTTATAATTATTGGAATAGTTGTTATTCTTACTGTAATTTCGGTTGGTTCAAACAGAAATTGGAAAAAAGAAGACGAAGAGCAGGAAAAAGTACTATCTAGAATGAATAATAAAGGAGAATTGTGATGAAAGTACCATTTATGTCACTTGAGCATGTACAGAATGAACTTGACGGGGATTTACGGAATGCGTTTGAGAGAGTCTATAAGTCTAGCCATTATGTTGTTGGAAACGAGGTTTCTGCATTTGAGGAAGAATTTGCAGAGTATTGCGGAAGAAAATATGCTGCAGGCTGTAATAGTGGATTAGATGCTTTGATGTTGCCTTTAAAAGCATTAGGGATTGGTACAGGAGATGAAGTAATAGTTCCTTCAAACACATATATTGCAACTGCTTTAGCAGTATCATATACAGGAGCAGTACCTGTATTTGTTGAACCTGATATCAGGACATATAATATTGACCCTGGGAAAATTGAAGAGAAAATTACAGAGAAAACAAAAGCATTAATGATAGTCCATCTGTACGGACAGCCATGTAATATGGACGCAATAATTCAAATTGCAGAAAAGTATAATATAAAAATCATTGAAGATTGTGCACAGGCACATGGAGCAGAATATAAAGGAAAAAAAACTGGTTCTTTTGGATATGCTGCTGGTTTTAGTTTTTATCCTGGAAAGAACTTAGGGGCTTTTGGAGATGCAGGAGCTGTAATATCAGATGATGAGAACCTGGTTAATAAGATAAAAGCATTACGGAATTATGGAAGTGACTATAAATACCATCATATTTATAAAGGATACAATACCCGTCTGGATGAAATTCAGGCAGCAATACTTCGTGTAAAATTACCACATTTAGACCATATGAATGAATACCGTGCTGATATAGCAAAGAAATATTTTAAAGGAATAACAAATCCTATTATCCAGAAACCATTTGTTATAGATAATGTTAAACCAGTATGGCATATATATGCAATCCGTTGTAACAGGCGTGCGGATTTAGAATTATATTTAAAGGATAATGGAATAGAAACTATTAAACATTATCCAGTGCCAATACATTTACAAGGTGCATACAGAGAATTAAATCTTAAAGAGGGAAGCTTACCTGTTGCAGAAGAAATAAGCAGAACAGAACTTAGTATTCCGATGTTTTATGGAATGACAGATGAACAGGTTTATTATGTTATTGACAAATTAAACCAATTCAGATAATAAGAGGTTAAGACGTGGAAAAATTTGACAGGGTTATTATAGGTGCTGGAATATATGGCTTATATGCAGCAAGAGAATGTGGAAAAAGAGGAGAAAAAATTATACTTCTTGAAAAAGACCAGGCAGCATTTAAACGTGCAACATATATTAACCAGGCAAGAGTGCATATGGGATATCATTATCCCAGAAGTGTTGCCACTGCTGAAAAAAGTGCACATTATTTTGAACGGTTTAGTGATGAATTTTCATTTTGTATAAAAAATGACTTTGAACAAATATATGCAACAAGTTCAACAATGTCATGGACAAGCAGGGAAGCTTTTAAAAAGTTTTGTAATAATGTTGGCATACCTTGCCAGGAAGTAAATCCTGATGATTATTTTAATAATGGTCTTTGTGATGGAGCTTTTATAACTAAAGAATATACATATGATGCACATATTCTTAGAGATTATTTTTTAAATGAACTGATGAAATATAAAAATGTAGAAATTTTATATAACCAACAGATAAAAGGAATAGAAAAGCTTGGAAATGTATGGGAAGTAAAAACTAGCAAATGTTCATACCAGACAGAGTTTATTTTAAATAATACATACGCCGGTATAAATGAGATACAGAAACTTATGGGATATGAACCATTTAAAATTAAGTATGAGCTTTGTGAAATTATTTTATGTGAAATTAATGATGCTTTAAGGGATAAAGGATTAACTGTTATGGATGGCCCGTTTTTTTCTATTATGCCATTTGGGAAAACAGGATATCACAGTCTGACAAGTGTATCATTTACTCCGCATATGACATCATATGAGAAAACGGCAACATTTGAGTGCCAAAATAAAAGTAATGGTTTATGCACAACAGATAATTTATATAACTGTAATGATTGTCCATGTAAACCAGTTTCAGCATGGCCATATATGAGCCAGCTTGCAAAAAAGTATGTGAATCCCAAATTTAAATTTAATTATAAAAGTTCATTATATTCAATGAAACCTATACTTAAAGCTTCTGAAATAGATGATTCACGTCCTACAATGATTAAAGTGGAAAACACAAATCCAGCTTTTGTTAGTATTCTAAGTGGAAAAATAAATGGGATATATGATCTTGATGAGGTGCTAGGTTATGTATAAAAAAGAATCAGCGTTTATTAGTGCTGTTGTTTATGCATCTAATAATACAGATAAATTATTAGGGTTTATTACAGATTTATTTAATGAAATGGAAAAACACTTTACTAACTATGAAATAGTAATTGTTGATAATTGTAATCCAGATATTGAACCAGTTAAAAATGCTTTGGCTGCTAAAATATCTATAAGTGATTCTATAACAATAGTCCGTATGAGCGAAGTACAGAGCCTTGAAGCTTGTATGCGTGCTGGTGTTGATGTCGCAATAGGGGATTTTGTATATGAATTTGAAGGCATAAATTATGATTTCGATACAGATGCAATATGGGAAGCGTACCAGAAAGCCCAGAAAGGTTATGATATTGTTAATGCTGAAATAAAGAATAATTCATTATCAAGAACAATGTATTATGATATATTTAATAAATTCTCCAGGTCACAATATAATTTATATGCTGTTGCTTTCAGGCTTGTAAGCAGAAGGACAATTAACAGAATAATCTCACTGGATTTAGATATTGACTGGAGGAATGCAGCATATGCAAATTGTGGTTTGCAAAGTGGCAGTATAGAGTATGGGTCTAAAGCAAGTCCAAAGAAAAACAGGGATATTTTTTTAGCAATTGACAGTTTTTTATTATATACAGACTTGCCTAAAAAAGCATCTCTATGGATGGGGATAATTGGAGGCATTCTTGTTGTATTTAATATAATAATGTCAGCTTTGGCATCTAAATGGTCTTCAGTTGCTTTTAATATATCCTTGTCACTATGCATGGTTATTGTAATTATGCTTTTAATGATGTTAGTTTGTTATTTGTCGCTTTTATTACGGACAACAGATTCGCGTAAGAAATATTTAGTGGATGGTATTGAAAAATTACAAAGGGCAAAGGAATAGATAATGAAAAAAACCAAAGAGCAAATTATAGCTGAGATGGCAAGGCGTGATAATCTTGCAAGAGTTAATAAAAATTCTATGCATGTTTGTCCAAAGAATAGTATATATGAAAAATATATTAAAAGAATTATTGATATTTTTATTGCTTTGCCAATTAACATTATACTTTTACCAGTTTATATAGTTCTTTCTATATTAGTTTATATGGATGTGGGAAGTCCTGTAATATTTAAACAGAAGAGGACAGGTAAAAATGGAAAAGAATTCAATTTAATTAAGTTTAGAAGTATGACAAATAAAATAAGCAATAAAGGAAATCTTCTTCCTGAAAAAGAACGTATTACAAAACTTGGAAATATAATAAGGAAGTATTCATTAGATGAACTTATTAGTTTTTGGCTGATATTAAAAGGCGATATGTCACTTATTGGTCCAAGACCATTGCCGGTTTCTTTTGAAGAAAGATATTCAGACAGACATAAAATGAGATGTGCTGTTAAACCGAGGTTAGAATGTCCAAGTATAAATACAGATGGACATATACGTTTTTATCAGGAGCAATTTGAAAATGATATCTGGTATGTGGAAAATATAAGTTTTATTGTAGATTGCAAGATGGTTTTTGGTCTCTTTAAAATGGTATTTAACCATAAGGAACGTTCTGACCATGCACAGGCAACTGGCGGGGCTTTTGTAGGATATGACGATAATGGACAGGCATTTAGTATGAGAAGAATACCAGAAAAATATGAAACAGAATACCAGTTATTATCTGAAGAGGTAAATAAATAATGTATGGTTTACTCAAAAACAAGGTTTGTATTATTACAGGTGAATCAAGAGGAATAGGAAAGGAAACAGCAGAATTATTTGCTTCAGAAGGAGCTATGGTTATTGTTAATTCCTCATCTGCTGGAGGTGCTGATGAATGGATTAATAAAAGTAAATACAAAGATAACCTGAAAGCATATTATTTTGATATTACAGATAATAGTGCAATTCATGAGAATATGCTTCTAATTAAAAAAGAATTTAGACGGATAGATGTTCTGGTGAATAATGCTGGTATAGAATATAACGAGTTAATTGGAATGGTTTCTTATGAACATATGGATAAAATGTTTAAAGTTAATGTATATGGCACAATTAATATGATACAAGCAGCAAGCAGGATTATGTCCAGAAATGGAGGAGGAAGTATTATAAATATTTCATCAATGGCTGGAATTAGAGGAAACAAAGGACAGTTTGTTTATTCTGCTACAAAAGGTGCTGTTATAGCAGCAACTAAGTCAGCTGCAAAGGAACTTGCACAAAAAAATATAAGGGTTAATTCTGTTGCTCCCGGACTTACGCAAACAGAAATGATGGAAAAAACAGACATTAAAAAATTACAATCCAGGATTGATAATATTTGTATGGGCAGGATTGCCCAGCCAAAAGACATTGCGGGCGCTTGTCTTTTGCTGGCTTCCGATTATGCTTCGTATATTTCGGGCCAGATTATTCCTGTTGATGGTTGTACAATTATGTGAGGCAGATATGGCAGTATATAATAAAATATTATTAGGAAAAACGGTTAAAATGCGTGCAATAGAAGAAACAGATGCAGAAATTACTTATAATATGAGGAATAATGTGGAGAAATCAAAATTTCTTAATTCTCCACCAGGAAGTATACAAGAACAAAGGGAGTATATTATAAAACAACGTAATACTCCTGGTGACTATTATTTTATTATTGAAGATTTTAATGGAAATATAATTGGGATGAAAGCATTTTATGGTTATTGCCAGGAAAAGAAGAGTGTTGAATCTGGAAGGTTTATGGGCTTTGGAAACCAGATACAGCATATAGAAGCTTTGGTAATTGGATTTGACTTTGCGTTTGATATTCTTGGTGTAAATAAAGTGATAATGACTGTTATTGAAAGAAACCAAAGTATGTATTCATTGCAAAAAAGAATGGGAGCTAAGGAAACAGGGAGAATTTATATGCCAGAGTTTGGCTGTGATAGTATTCATTCAGAATTAACAAGGGACAGCTATTTGCATGCACGTAAAAAAGCTGAAAAATTAATTGAAAGATTTACTGGGAGGAATTGAAATGAATCTTGAAAAGTATAACACATGTTTTAAAGAAATATTTGGTGATGATGCCAGGCTGGATGAGGATTTTAAATTCGGAGTGGCACAGGGATGGGATTCTATGGCGCATATGGAACTTATAGCATTATTAGAGGACACTTTTGATATTATGTTTGAAACTGAAGATATTCTTCATTATGGTTCATATGAAAATGGAAAGACAATTATAAAAAAATATGGAGTGGAAATATAATGTTCCTTGATTTGGATAAAAAAGATGCAGATAAAATGGCTGTAATTGATAATGCTGGACATAAAATTACATACAACCAGTTAATAGATTTATCTCTTGAAATAGGTGAAAAAACAAATTCAAGAAGTGTAGTATTTTGTTTATGTAAAAATGAAGCTGGTTCATTAGCAGGATATATTGGATTTATAGAGAATGATACCATACCACTGACATTAAGCAGTAATATTGACAAAGGGTTATTAAGTGCTCTTTCAGAAACATATACCCCGAAATATTATTGGCTGCCAGAGGAATGTTGTTCTATGGTTTCTGGTAAAATTATTTTTTCATCATTAGGGTATGTATTACTAGAGACCAATAATGAAGTTTATCCCGTTAATAACAGTCTTCAGTTGTTAATGACTACATCTGGTTCAACTGGAAGTCCTAAGCTAGTAAGGTATAAAAAAGGAAATCTTGAAGCAAATGCGAAAAATGTTGCTATTGCATTTGGATGGTCTGATAAAGAACGTGCTATCTGTGACCTTGGAATGAATTATACAATGGGACTTAATGTAATTAATACACATTTGTATGCAGGAGCTACCGTATTGCTTACAACATATAATCTTATGAGTTCTAATTTCTGGGATTATATTAAACAGGAAAAAGGAACTAATTTTACAGGTGTTCCATTTAGTTATGATATACTTGCCAGATTACATTTTGAAAATATGGATTTACCAGAACTGTATACGTTGGCTGAAGGTGGTGGAAAACTTACAGATAAAAGATTTATTGAATTATCAGATTATGCCATAAAAAGTGGAAAAAGATTTATTCCTACTTTTGGTACAACTGAAACATCAGCCAGGTTAAGTATGCTTCCAGCAGAATTAGCTTCACAAAAAACTGGAAGTATAGGATTTGCTATTCCAGAGGGAGAATTATTTTTAATTGATGATGAGGGAAATGTTATTGATAAAACAGTTGCAGAGGGGGAAATGTGTTACAGAGGGCCTAATGTTACTATGGGATATGCTATATGTAAAGAAGATTTGCTAAAAGGAGATGAATGGAATGGTGAATTTCATACTGGGGATTTAGCAAGAAGAGATGAGGATGGATGTTACTATATAACTGGCAGAAAATCCAGGTTTCTTAAATTATTAAGTTACAGAGTGGGTCTGGACCAGTCTGAGCGCATGATAAGTGAACATTTTAATATAGAATGTGCATGTACTGGAACTGACCAGAGGATGGATATTTATATCACAGACAGGGATATAAAGAATGACGTTTTAGCATTTATTAGTAAAAAAACAGGATTATATAAAAATCTTTTTAAAGTTATTATACTTGATAAAATTCCTAGGAATGATTCAGGAAAAATATCATACAAAGAACTGGGGTAAAGCAATTAAATGAAACCATTAATAGACAGATTACACGAAAAATTTTCAGATAAGGAAATAAATAAAGCGGACATAATACCTGATATACAGGAATGGAAATTATTTCTTAATAATTTACCTGAGGCAAAAGATAGTATTGATGCTGCTTTTAATAAATACCAGTGCCGTATGCACTATTTTCCATGGTATAAAAGGTTACTTGTAAATTTTCTTGGACTTTGTGTTTTGCCAGTTGAAATATTTTTTATGGTGAAATCAAACCAGCCAGTAAGCAAAATGAATAAGGGAACTGCTATATTAGAAAAATCCAGGGATGTTCCTGTATATGAGGATACATTTCCTAAAGAATTATATAATGAGTATAACATTACAGTTGTAGAAAACTTTAACAAAAAGTTTGGTATATTATGTAAGGAAGCAAGAAAAATACTTATAAAATGTATAAAAAGGCATCCTTTTAATTTCTTTTTTATTTATTTTGTGTATATGGAACTAGCTGCACATAGCCATTTTTTGCTTAAGTATAATCCAGAAGCAACAATAGTATATGTAAATGAAAGAAATATTGCAAGCCCTGTTATTACCAGACTGTATGAAAATGATGGCAGAAAATTAATTTCATTTATGCATGGTGAATATCTGCTTCAGTTAGTACAAGGATTTATGACATTTTCCAGATATTATATCTGGGATAAATCTTATGAAAATATGTTTAAATGGCTGAAGTGCAATATGGGACAATATATTGTTTATACTCCAGGTAAATTACAAAAGAAATGGAAATTTGACGGAAATGTCACAAAATTTTATTGTACTTATTATTTAAGTGGCCAGAGTAAAGAGTCAATACTTTGTCTTGGCAGCATTTTAGAAAAGTTTGAAGCACAAGGTAAAAAGTGTAAAGTGCGTCCACATCCAAGAGATATACAATATACTAAAGAAATTTTAACTTCATTTAGGAATATTACTATTGAAGATGCTAACAAAGTTTCTTTGAAAGAATCTTTAGAAAATACCAAATACGTAATTGGACTGAATACAACAGTGTTATCAGAAGCTTATGTTGAAGGAAAGCAAATAGTAATAGATGATTTAAGTGACAGAGGACGCTTTTTAGATGCAAAGAGAAGGGGAGCAATAGCATTTAAGAAGGAGCATTTGCTATTATCAGAGTTGTTATGAGTAGAGGAAGAAAGATAATAAAATATAACAATTATACAACAATTAAAAAAGACCAGGCTTTAACAGCATTACTTTTTGGAGTTCTTTTTTTACTATTAGCACTTTTAAACAGTTTTAAAATATGTGGCTTTTTGTCATTTATTTTGTTTATAGTATATTTAATTATTTATAGCCTTCAGCATAAAAGACTATTGATAAAGTATATGTTTTTATTATTTGGAATTGTGTTTTATTTTATAGGAAATTCCATATGTGTATTTTTTCAAGTTTATTTAGTAGAACTTGGTGTTACCACTCATTATAATGGTTCACTTTCAGTATTTGTTTTTTGTTACTGGTTATATTTAACTTTATTAAGTATTATAGATTCAAAATTGGCAGGATTTTGTTATAAAAATTCAACCAAGGTTAATTATAAAATTTCTGGTTTCTTATCACTTAATGATTTTTGTGTTAAATATGGCAGACAATTTATCTTTCTGTTAAGCTTTTGTATGTTTCTGTCAGTTTGCCAGAATCCTGCATTTTTATTAGATTATAACAGATTTGAATATTCAACAAATTATTTATCAGGTTTTTTGTATAAAATCAGGACAATACCAATTCTGCTTGCGCCAATTGTAGTAGTTTCTGTTTTAGAAGATAAAAAGTTAAAGAGTATAAAGTCTAAATTAATAAGTATATTTGTAACTTATTTGCCATATATCTTTTTTGCATTGTGGATTGGAAATAAATTTGGTATTTTTTGGCAGTTATTTTATTCATTAGCAATACCATTTACTATTTATGTAAATTTAGAAAAAATAAAAAATATATCATTAATAAAGTATGTATTGACTGGGCTTCTAAGTTTGTTTTTATTAATTATTGTTTTTTACATTGCAAGAGGTAATGATTTAGATGCTATTGTTGAAAAATTACTTCGGCGTTTTTCAGCGCAAGGAGAAATATGGTGGACAGTATTTTCAGATAATAATAGCAGAATTAAAGGAATATCAGGATTTATTGATGAAATAAAAGATATTATTGTTTCAATTAAAACAGAAGGAGAAATAAAACAGTATGGTGTATATAAAATAATGAAATTATATGGTACACCTTCTTATGTGAGCCATTATCTTAATATAGATATGCGTTTTTCTGCTATGGGATTTGAACTTTCATACTGCTTTTGGGGATTGTTATCTTTTATTATTTTTCCATTAGTAACAATACCTGTTTATGTTTTTATTGTAAACTTTTATGTTAATTCGGTTTCAAACAAAGATTTCATAGGAGCTTTTGCACTTTTACGTATATTAATAGTATATGACTCTGGTGTCTGTCAGGGAGACTGGGTACAGATTTACTTCAACCTTAGATGTTTTAATAATTTCCTTATTATTATTCTCCATATTAATAAAAAGAAGGGGTAAACATTTTGGATTCAGGGAAAGAAAAATTAATTAAACATCAAAAAAAAGTATATCATCTGAAAACAACCAGGCAATATATAATATACTCGCTACTGTTATTTTAAGTGGTATTAATTTTTTAACTATACCCTTATTTACGCGGCTTTTAGGGGCTAGACAATATGGTTTATATTCGGTATTCCATTCATGGGTTACAATTGTTATGTGTTTTATAACTTTAGAGTGCAGGAGCGGACTGGGAACTGCCAGGTATGTATTTGATGGAAAATATAATGAATATAAATCAAGCAGTCTTGTATTAGGATTAACATCTTCTGCAATATTTATTGCTTTGGCAGTAATCTTTCGTAACCAGCTGTCTGGAGTAATTGGATATCCTCCATTTATTATAGTCCTAATATTTATATCTGCACTTTCATGTCATATTGTTGAATTTGCAAAAAATTCATATATATATGAGAAAAAAGCTAAAAAGAATTTTATTATATCAATTGTCTTAGCTATATTGACAATAGTGTTGTCATACCTCTTTCTAAAGTCTGGTTATTTTAGTGAAAAGTATCTTGCAAGGATATATGGCGATTCATTACCTTATTTGGCGGCGGCATTATTAATTACTGTATTTATATTAGTAAAAACGCCTAATGGTTATAACAGAGCTTATTGGAAGTATTGTTTTACAATGGGATTTCCAATAGTATTTCATGGTTTATCCCAGGATATACTTAAACAATCTGACAGGATTATGATGCAACACATGGGGTATGCAGGAAAGGATTTAGGTATTTATAGTTTTTTTTGTACTTATACGGCAATAGTTAATGTTGTACTGACAGCTTTAAATACTACCTGGTGTCCTTTTTATTATGACGATTTGAATGAAAGTAATTACGAAAAACTTAGTGCAAAATGTAAAAATTATCTTGAACTTTTTACAATAATAACATGTGGGTTTTTACTGGTTTCAAGAGAAGTCTGCTATGTTTTTTCAAATAGCGAGTATTGGCCAGGAATGAATGTTATTCCATTATTAACAATTGGGATATATTTTATTTTTATGTACCAGTTTCCAGTAAATTTTGAGTTTTATAATAAAAAAACCAAAATAATTGCTTTTGGAACTTTTTTAGCAGCAGTTATAAATATTATATTAAATATATTTTTAATTCCTGGTTTTGGAATGTATGGGGCGGCATTGGCTACAGCAATTTCATATGGGCTTCTTTTCATAGCACATTATACAATTGCATCCCATATGAAAGAAATGAATTTCCATATGAGTGTTAAAAATTTTTTGCCAGGTTTTGTTATTGTATTATTGTTTTCTGTTATGTTTTATATTATGGAAAA
Organism: uncultured Lachnospiraceae bacterium; assembly: GCA_910588655.1. Taxonomy (GTDB): domain Bacteria; phylum Bacillota; class Clostridia; order Lachnospirales; family Lachnospiraceae; genus Butyribacter. The sequence continues at coordinate 33,889 of CAJUPJ010000032.1, forward strand.
TTTATTAATAATAAGATGGGTTTTAGCAATAATACTTGGGATTTTTATGATAGTCAAAATAATAAAACGAAAGAGTATTTTTTAAAGATGGATATTAAATATTATAAAATAAATTGTGGTTTGCACATTAGAATTGCACTTATTGCAGATTTGCATGGAAAGGGAACATCTGGGATTATTGATTTTATAAAGAAAAACAAGCCTAGTGTAATAATTATTGCTGGAGATTTATTTGATGGCAAAAAGATAGAATCTGCTGGTAAGCAGATGGAAATTAATAAGGGTAAGATTTTTTTAAAGAAATTGATAAGAATTGCTCCTGTATATTTTGGACTTGGCAACCATGAATGGAAGCTTATTAAAGAGGATAAAGAAAATATAGCATCTGTTGGATTAACATTACTTGATGATACTTTTGTCCAGTTTATCCCAGGGATATATATTGGTGGGCTGACATCAACATCAAGATATGGAAAGTACCATATTACAAGTACAGAACCTAATATATCATTTTTAAACCGGTTTGAAAGGGCTGGTGGATTTAAGATTTTAATATGCCATCATCCTGAATATTATGATAAATATCTTACTGGCAGAAAATTTGATTTGGTTCTTTCTGGACATGCACATGGTGGACAAATAAGAATAGGTAACCAAGGCCTGTATGCACCAGGACAAGGTTTTTTTCCTAAATATACTAGTGGAATAATTGATGGGAAAATGATTATTAGCCGTGGATTATCTAATACAAGACCATTAATTCCAAGACTTTTTAACAGAACAGAACTGGTATTTGTTGATTTATAAAATATATTTACAGGAGGAAACAAAAAATGGATAAAAAAGTTTATATTGTTCATTGTATTGATACAGAAGGACCGCTATTTGAGTCAACTGAGGCAACATTTGAAAGATTGAAAGAAATATTTGGTTTTGATATAGAGCCTTCAAATGAAAATATTTTAAAAATACAAAACCAGGAGATTGATTTTAATGGAAAAGAAGGGCTTATTGCAGATGCTTTTGCAAATAAAAGAATATCAACTCTGGGTACATGGAATGAAATTGATGATGTATTAGATATCATTATGGATGATAAGTTTAGAAAAAGAATTCCGGATTCTAATGGAAATGGATGGGTATTTAATTGGTTTTGTCTTGACCATGTGGGTTTTAAAGGAAAAAATCCAAGAAGAAGAGATGCAGGTTATGGTAACATTTATGAACATTATTATTCAGTATTAAAAGCTAATAATTCATTAGATAAGGATCTTTTACAATTTCATTATCATCCATTACCATTTAATGGACACTTTAATTATTGTGGGACAGCTTATGTAAATTCAAATAATATATTTGAAATATTGGCACACAGGATAATTGATAATGAAATGTTTCCAGCTTCATATAGAGCTGGCATGGAGGCTGAAAGACCAGATTCCCATTGGTTTCTTGAACAATGGATTCCTTTTGATTATTCAAACGACTCATATATTAAAGCTAATGAAGACAGGCAGCCTGATTTGCGTGATGGAAGATATGGTGACTGGAGGCATGCATCTATGAAATGGAAACCTTATCATCCATCTCATGATGATTACCAGTCTGAAGGGAATTGCCACAGAATGTTAACAAGATGTATTAGCCTTGATTCCAGGGTTGCAAAACTTGAACTTGAAGATGTCAGGGATGCATTTAAACAGGCCATGGATGGTGAAGATGCGATAATAGCTTTTGCTAATCATGATTTTAGGGATATGAGAGATGAGGTAAACCGTGCTATGGATTTAATAGGTACAGTTGCTAAAGAATATCCTGAAGTTAAATTTGAATATTCAGATGCTATTTCAGCATTTGTAAGGACTGAAAAAATAGAACTAAAAGAAATAGATTTAATAATGACAAAAGAAGTAAATAACCTTACCGATACATGTGTTATAAGAATAAAATCTAATGATATATTATTTGGAACACAGCCATTTTTCTGTTTTAAAACAAAAGAGGGTAATTATTATTGGGATAATCTTGATTATGGAGAAAAAAAGGTACATGGTCATATGTTTTTGATGATAAAACATTTAATTGGAGCAATATAGATATAATTGGACTGGCATCAAACCATTATGACGGAATGACTGAAATTGTTAAAATAGATAATAAGAATAATACTATGAAAATTATAACAAAATTTGGACATAGGACTATCAGGTCAAAACTTACTAATATTAAATAAAATATTTTTATAGATATATTTTCTTAACAGAATTTAATATAAAAATTTTATGTTTTAGGAGGAATTTTATGTTTAATATTGATTTATTTATTAACCAGCATGTAACTAAAAGACCTGGCAGTATGTTCTTAAAAGATATAGAGGATAACAAAGATATATTAACAAAAAAAATTAAAGATAAAACAATAATGGTAATTGGCGGAGCCGGTTCTATTGGTTCATCTTTTATTAAAGCGGTTCTTCCTTTCAAACCATCTGCTTTGGTTGTAGCAGATACAGATGAAAATGCTTTGGCTGAGCTTACACGTGACCTTCGCTCAATTAATGGTATGTTTATACCAGAAGATTATGTTCCATATCCAATGGATTTTGCGTCTTCTGTTTTTGATAAAATGTTCCATAAGCGTGGTGGATTTGATATTGTGGCAAATTTTTCTGCACATAAACATGTACGTTCTGAAAAGGATATCTATTCAGTTGAAGCCCTTGTCCGTAATAATGTTCTAAATGCAAAAATTTTACTCGATTTACTGAACAAATTTCCACCAGAGGAATATTTTTGTGTATCCACAGATAAGGCAGCTAATCCAGTTAATATTATGGGAGCAAGTAAAAGGATTATGGAAGATGTTATATTCTCATATTCTGATAACTTTCAGGTTAAGACAGCAAGGTTTGCTAATGTTGCTTTTTCTAATGGTTCACTTCCAGCAGGTTTTCTGGCAAGGTTACAAAAATTCCAGCCTTTAAGTGCACCATCAGATGTGAAAAGATATTTTGTATCTCCAGAAGAAAGTGGACAGATTTGTTTGCTTGCATGTATGCTTGGCGGGAATAGGGAAATTTTCTTTCCAAAGCTTGAGAAAGCCCAAATGATGACATTTGATAAGATAGCAACTGCTTTGCTTAATGAATATGGATATAGGATATTACTTTGTGAAAGTGATGCAGAAGCAGTTGAAAAGGCTGTTTCATTAAAGAGTGGAAGTAATCTTTATCCAGTTCATTTTACCAGCTCAGATACTTCTGGCGAAAAACATTATGAAGAGTTTTATACCAGGGATGAAAGTATAAATATGAACCGTTTTGAGGCTCTTGGAGTTGTAACAGATAAGGCAGTTCCTGATAAAGAAAAAATTGAGACTTTACTTAAAGATTTAAATGAAGCATTTAATAGGGCAAATACAACAAAAGAAGATGTTGTTTCTATTATGGGAACTTACCTTCCTAATTTTAAACATATAGAAACGGGAAAGTCACTAGATAGTAAGATGTAATTATATATAAAATTAATGAAAGTGGACTGGAGGTGTAGGAGTGGAAAAGTTTATTCCTTTATCAATTCCAAATTTTGAAGGTAATGAAAAAAAATATATGGATGAAGCATTAGAACAAGGATGGGTATCAACAGGAGGGGAATATATTACAAAATTCGAGAAAGCAATAGCAAGGTTTCTCAATACAAGCGATGTTGCAGCATGCCAAAGTGGAACATCTGCAATACATCTTTCTCTTATTGAAGCTGGAGTAAAGCCAGGAGATATTGTAATTGTGCCTCCGCTTACTTTTATTGCTGCGGTAAACCCGGTTAAGTACCAGTTTGCAGTACCTGTTTTTATAGATTGTGATGATAGTTTATGCATGGATCCAATAAAATTAAAACAATTCTGTGAAGAAGAGTGTAGTTTTGTAAATGGAGTGCTTATTTATAAAAGTAAAGAAGTTAAAGCGGTTATTGTTGTACATGTATTTGGAAATATGGCAGATATGGTGTCCATTCTTGAAATTGCACATAGATATAATTTAAAGGTTATTGAAGATGCAACTGAAGCACTTGGGACACACTATACTGATGGGCCATTTGCTGGTAAATATGCTGGTACAATTGGTGATTTTGGAGCTTTTTCTTTTAATGGCAATAAGATTATTACCACTGGAGGAGGTGGTGCAGTTACTGCTAATAGTTTAAATGCAGTTAGCCATATGTGTTATTTATCAACACAGGCAAAGGATGATATCCATTATTATATCCATAATGAGGTTGGCTATAATTATAGAATGACAAATATCCAGGCAGCACTTGGTGTAGCACAAATGGAGGAATTACCAGAATTTATCCGTCGTAAACAGGTTAATTATGAGCTCTATAAGGAATTATTTAAAGATTTTGAGTTTGGAAAGATTATGCCTTTCAGGAGTGGCACAGCTTCAAACAAATGGTTCTATTCTTTGGAAATAAACAGAGATAAGATACATGTGCCTATGAGAGAAATTATTACTTCTTTAGAAAAATGCGGAATCCAGACACGTGCTGTATGGGGGCTGGTTAATGAACAAATTCCATACCATGATGAATTTGCGTATAAACTGGAAAAAGCACCATATTATGCAGACAGAATTTTGAATATTCCTTCCAGCACACAGATTACCACAGAAGAAATAGAAGTTGTTGTGAGAAGAATAAAGGATGTACTCAGAGGTTTTATAAATGAATAAAGATATTTATATTTCAAAAAGTAACATAAATATTGTTGATGCAATGGCAAAAATTGATGAAGGCGGGTACGGAATTTTATATATAGTAGATGAATCAGAGAAATTAATTGGGAGTGTTTCGGATGGGGATGTCAGAAGATGGATTATAGAATCAAATGATATAACTGTTAATGTTAAAAAAATTATGAATTCCAAACCTAAATATATCTTTGAAAAGGAACAAGAAAAAGCAGATTATTTAAAAAACAAGTATTTAATTAATTCTCTTCCTATTCTTGATTGTGAAAGAAAAATAGTAGATATTATTTTTTTTGACAAGGATATAACAGTAAAAACTAAAAATAATATAAAAGGTAAATTAAATGTTCCTGTTATTATTATGGCAGGAGGTAAAGGAACACGTCTTTATCCATACACAAAAATTCTTCCAAAGCCATTAATTCCAATAGGTGACACTCCAATTATAGAACGGATTATTAATAAGTTTACTGAATCTGGTTCAAATAAATTCTATATTACGGTTAATTACAAAAAAAATATGATTAAATCATATTTCAATGAAATAGAACATTCATATAGCATTACTTATGTTGAAGAAGATATACCTTTAGGAACTGGTGGAAGTATCAAACTTATTAAAGATAAGTTTGAACTGCCTGTTATTGTAACAAATTGTGATGCATTAATAATAGCAAATTATGAAGATGTATATGAGTATCATAAAAAATCAGGTAATATAGTAACTATGGTTTCAGCTTTAAAAAATATAACTATTCCATATGGAGTGCTTAATACTAAAGAAAATGGTGAGTTAGTTAGTATTGATGAGAAACCTAAATTATCATATTTTGTTAATACAGGAATGTATATAATAAATCCTGAAATTATTGATATGATACCAGACAGGAAATTATTTCATATGACACATTTAGTACAATTAGTAAAGGATAAAGGTGGAAAAGTTGGTGTTTACCCTGTTAGTGAGGATTCTTTTCTTGATATGGGAGAATTTGATGAAATGCACCGTATGGAAGAGAAATTAAACATACTGTCTGACAGGTGAAAGGTTTGGAGTGTGTTATGATTGCTTTTGGAACAGTTATATATAGGAGTGCAATGCAATATTTTCCGGAATTTATATATTCAATCAATAACCAGAATTTTAAAGATTTTATTTTACTGGTTATTAATGATGATGTTCCAGAAAATGAATTACAATATCATTTAAATAATATTAAAATAAAAGATTATTTAGTCGTTAATAATACAGATAATTATAATCCGGCAGAACTTAGGATTAAATTACTGGAAGAAGCCAAATGCAGAGGATATACCCTTTTAATAATTGGGGATTGTGATGATAAATTTTATTTTAAAAGAGTGGCAAATATTGTAAATTTTTATAATAATAATAAAGATATAACTTTTTATTATAATGATTTATTTCTTTTTAATAATAAAAAGGCAATGGATGGACTGCCAGATATTACATATAGTGTAAATTATATTGCAGAGTTTAATTATCTGGGATTGTCAAATACAGCTATTAATTTAAGTAAAATAAGTAATTCATTTATTGAAAGCTTAAGGGAATGTGATACATTTGTATTTGACTGGTATTTATATTCGAGGATTTTACTGGATGGAGGTACTGGTATTTTTGTTCCAGATGCATTTTCTTTATACAGAGTACATGAAAATAACTATGCAGGCATAAATAATAATACAAAAAAGGATATTTTAAAAGAGTATAATATTAAAATAAATCATTATACTCTTTTAGCTAAATATAATGATTTATTTGAGGTATTATTAAGAAAATATAAGAAATTTGATATTGAAATGTTTGTTCCACAAAGAAAAAGTAACAGTTTCTGGTGGAGTAATATAAAATTACTATAAACAGAAAGGAAATATTATAATGAATTTTAAAGAATATGAAAAACCATATATAATTGCTGAGATAGGTGCAAATCATAATGGAGATATGGAACTTGCAAAAAAAATGATTGATAAAGCAAAAGAATGTGGAGCAGATTGTGTGAAATTCCAGTCATGGTCTAAGGATACTATATTTTCAAAGAAAGTATATGATGAAAATTATTTTCTGGGAGATGATTACAGAAACAGGACGGATTATACATTGGAGTCTATAGTTGATAAATACCATATTGGAATTGAGCAGCATAAAAAATTAAAACAATATTGTGATAGTATTGGTATTGGATTTAATTCCACACCATTTTCAAGGGATGAAGTTGATTTATTAGTAGATGATATAAAAGTTCCTTTTGTTAAAGTTGCATCAATGGATTTAAATAATATTCCTTTTCTTGAATATATTGCAAATAAAAAAGTGCCTGTAGTAATAAGTACAGGATTATGTGGAATATCAGAAGTTGCAGATGCTGTCAAAACTTTAAATGAGCATGGATGTCCAGAGGTAATATTATTACATTGTGTATCAATTTATCCCCCAGAGGATAACCAGGTTAATTTAAATAATATTGATATGCTTAGACAAACATTTGGATGTAAAATTGGTTATTCTGACCATACATTAGGCATAATAGCACCAATAATGTCACTAGCTAAGGGGATTTGTATTTTGGAAAAGCATTTTACTTTGGACAAAAATATGGAAGGATGGGACCATAAAATTTCAGCTGACCCAGAAGAACTGAAAATTATATGTAAAGCTTCAAAGACTGGTTATAAAATGTTAGGCAGTTTTGTAAAGAATACAAATGAAAACCAGGAAAGAAGAGAAGCTTTCCAAAGAAGTATAGTTGCAGCAAGACCAATAAAAAAAGGTGATATTATTACTGAAACAGATTTGGACTATAAACGTCCAGGAAGTGGAATACCTCCCAAATATTATAAATTTATTGTTGGTAAAGAAGCTAAACGTGATTTAGGTTATGATGAAATAATCAAAATGGAAGATTTTTAAGGAGGATAACATGATTGCAATTATTCCAGCACGGGGAGGTTCTAAAGGACTGCCTGGTAAAAATATAAAGCTTTTAAACGGAAAGCCTCTAATTGCATATACTATTGAGGCTGCACTTAAATCAGATTATACCAGCCATGTTATTGTAACTACTGATTCCAAGGAAATTGCAGATATTGCAAAGGAATATGGGGCAGAAGTTCCTTTTATAAGACCTGGTGAATTATCAGATGATACGTCATCTGCGGTTGATGTTTATTTGCATACGACAAATTTTATGAAAAATAAAGAAGTTAAGGTTGAGAAATTTATTGTATTACTTCCAACTGCACCAATGAGAACAAACATGCACATAAATGAAGCAGTAGAATTATTTAAAAGTAGTGGTGCTAAAACTCTTATATCTGTAAAAGAAGCTGATATACCAGTTACATGGTACTTAAGCAGAGCTGATAATAACAGGTTAAAAAATGCAGGCTTTGGAGAGGGTAATGCTATAAATAACAGACAATTAAACCAAAAATATTTTGTTCCTAATGGTGCTATATATATTTTGGATTATAATTTATTAGCTAAAGAGAGAACATACTATTGTGATAATACTGTTGCTTATGAAATGAATGCTGAAGATTCAATTGATATTGATACATTGTTTGATTTTAAATTGGCAGAATTTTTAATGTCAGAAAGGTCAAATAGCTAATTTTTGAAGGGAATTATTAATAATGGAAAATATTATTTTAGCAGGATATGGCGGTCATGCCAGAAGTGTTGCTGATTGTATAGAGCGCCAAAGAGAATTTAATATTATTGGATATACTGATTTAAAAAAATATGAATCTCCATATACCTATTTAGGCAATGATGATGTATTAAAAAAATGTTATGATAATGGTATTCATAATGCTGCTATTTGTATTGGATATTTGGGAAAAGGAGAACTTAGACAAAATATATATTTAAGTTTAAAAAAAATAGGATTTAATCTTCCTGTAATAATTGACCCATCTGCTATAGTTTCAAAGTCAGCACAGATAAATGAAGGTGTATTTATTGGAAAAGGAGCAATAGTTAATGCAGAAGCTAAAATTGGTAAAGCAGCTATAATAAATTCAAATGCCTTGGTTGAACATGGATGTAGTGTTGGGAATTTTGCCCATATAGCTGTGTCAGCTGTTTTATGTGGACAAGTAAAGGTTGGGGATTTTGCATTTGTTGGTGCAAGTTCCACAATTATTCAACATAGAGAAATACACAGAAACCAGATTATTCCTGCTGGTTCAGTAGTAAGATAAATATTGTAATACAGAAAGGAAAATTAAAATGTTTGTTCAGGATACTTTATATAAAATGGTAACCAGGCAATTAAAAAATTTATTTGGATTATGTTATGAAGAAAGAATGTTATTAAAAAATACTATTAATAATGCAAGGGAACGTAGTTTGAATTGTATCAATTATTATACTGGAAAAAATAAGGCAGATTCAGTAAATGCATTGTATGGTGACCATTATGTAATTTTTTTATACTATCTTTCAAATAATATTTACCATATGGATAGTAATAATAAAATATCAAATGATTTATCAGATAAAGTTTATTTGTTAAATAAAATGTTGTTTGGCTGTGATATCTGGGGGGTCATATGCACCAACTTTAGGAAAATTGACAAAGTTGCTGTCTGGGGATTTTACGT
>CAJUPJ010000033.1 GCA_910588655.1 uncultured Lachnospiraceae bacterium
AGATTATACCATAGAACCTTGCTTATGGATTTTTATTTTGTCGAACTCACGTTAATTTATAAATGCATGTATTTTTATGCAGTTTAAAAGCCTGCATCCAGTGCTGCCATACTGGATGCAGGCTTTTAAATAACATAAGTCCAGCCAATATAAACCCTGGCTGTTTTAATTTTTTATACTAATATAAAGTGGCAGCAATTATAAAGCAGCAGTAATGCCCTGGCTATAATATAGTGGGAATTTTATTTACTGGTATACTATATTTACTAATATACTAGTTTTTAAAACTATGGACTGGTGCAGGAATTCTTCCTCCCCTGTTAATAAAACCGCTGCAGTCAAACTGGTTTACTGGCATTACTGGCGCATGGCCTAAAAGCCCGCCAAATTCAACTGTGTCACCTACACTTTTTCCAATTACGGGTATAAGGCGTGCTGCTGTTGTTTTCTGGTTTATCATGCCTATTGCCATTTCATCTGCTATAATGCCGGAGATTGTTGATGGTTTTGTATCTCCTGGTATTGCTATCATATCAAGCCCGACTGAGCATACACATGTCATTGCTTCAAGCTTTTCAAGTGTAAGAGCACCATCTTCTACAGCATTTATCATTCCCTGGTCTTCACTTACAGGTATAAATGCACCACTCAGCCCGCCTACATATGAGGATGCCATTATACCGCCCTTCTTAACCTGGTCATTTAAAAGCGCAAGTGCGGCTGTTGTTCCTGGTGCACCTGCACGCTGTAATCCCATTTCTTCAAATATATCTGCTATGCTGTCACCTACTGCTGGTGTTGGCGCAAGCGAAAGGTCTATTATGCCAAATGGCACATTCATCCGCTTTGATGCCTCCCTGGCAACTAACTGGCCTACCCTTGTAATCTTAAATGCGGTCTTTTTAACTTTTTCACAAAGAGTACCAAAGTCTGTACCACGTACTGACTCTAAAGCTTTACGCATTACACCCGGCCCGCTTACACCAACATTTATTATTTCGTCTGCTTCGGTAACACCGTGGAATGCACCTGCCATAAATGGGTTGTCATCAGGCGCATTGCAGAATACAACAAGCTTTGCGCAGCCAATGCTGTCCCTTTCTGCTGTTTCTGCTGCCGTATCATGCACTATTTCCCCCATAAGCTTTACAGCATCCATATTAAGCCCTGTCTTTGTAGAGCCAAGGTTTACTGAACTGCACACAAAATCCGTTGATGCAAGTGCTTTTGGGATTGAACGTATCAGAAGCTCATCGCTTTCTGTCATGCCTTTTGAAACAAGTGCGCTGTAACCGCCTATAAAATTAACACCTGTAGCTTTTGCTGCCCTGTCAAGTGTCTGTGCAATAGTAACGAAATCTTCTGGCGTTTTACATGCTGATGCACCTGCGATTGCGGCTGGAGTAACAGAAATACGCTTGTTTACAACAGGTATGCCAAATTCCTTTTCTATGGCTTTGCCTGTAGGTACAAGGTCTTTTGCAACAGTTGTAATACGGTTATATATTTTCTCATTAAGGCTTTCAAGATTACTGTCAATACAGTTTAAAAGGCTTATTCCAAGCGTTATTGTACGGACATCAAGGTTTTCCTTCTCAATCATGTCATTAGTTTCAAGAACTTCATATATATTAATCATATAAAATAACCATGCCTTTCCACAATAATTCCTTTGATGCATTTTTTCAGTATAAATGTATATGAAATATAATTCCAGTTACAGGCGGTGCATGCTGTCAAATATATCTTCACGCTGTGCCTTAATTATACAGTTCATCTCCCCGCCAATCTGTTCAAGCTCATGGCTGAATGTTTCAAAGTCTTTAGAACAGGCTGCCACATCAACTATCATCATCATATTGAAAAAGCCGTCAACTATTGTCTGTGAAATATCAAGTATATTTACACTGTTATTTGCCAGGTATGTGCACACTTTTGCAATTATGCCTACGCTGTCTTTTCCTACTACTGTCACTACTGTTTTCTTCATTATAAATAATCCCCCGTTCCGCCGCTTTATGGCTGGTTTTATGAATTTTAGTCTAAATTTACCAGTGCAGAAGGCACATCCCTTTTTGCAACTGACATCTGGAAAGGCAGTTCGTTTATGCCAAGCTCTTCCCAAATCTGGCATTTTACCGCCTGGTATGCCAGTTCAGGATAATTGTTCTCTTTGGAAAGATGCGCAAGAAATACATATTTAAGCCTTTTACCAATCAGCCTGCATAAAAGCCTGCCTGAGTCCTCATTAGAAAGATGCCCTTTACTGCCAAGTATCCTGCATTTCAGGTTGTATGGGTAGCTGCCTGCTTCAAGCATGCTTATATCATGGTTTGCTTCAAGCAGTAAAATATCACTTCCTGCAAGATGGCTGGCAATATAATCATCATAGACACCAAGGTCTGTAGCCATTCCTGCTTTATGCCCGCTGGCACTGACAGTATAGCACACCGGGTCAGCAGCATCATGTGATATTGAAAATGGCATTATATCCATATTTTTAAGCCTTATACATTCATCAGAATGTACTTCATATAAATGGTTCAGGGATATTATGCCCTTTTTATCTTTGCTCCTGATAAAATCAAGGGTAGCACCTGTTGCATAAACAGGAGTCCCAAACATTTTTACCATCATGCTGACACCCTGTATATGGTCAGAATGTTCATGTGTAATAAATATGCCATCAAGTTCCTGTGGCATTACGCCTATTGCTGACAGCCCTTCTGCAATCCTTTTACGGCTTATACCTGCATCAATTAATATATTTGTATCTTTATCCCCTATGTAAATGCAGTTCCCACTGCTTCCGCTTGCAATACTACAGACTCTCATAATATGCCATTACCTTTCTACCCACTCAATCCTGATAACATCACCATCTTTTACAGGCATTGTAAAATCGCAGGACATTCCGTTTACAGATGTTTCAAGATGGTCACCATGTGCTACTGAAGTGTCAACAGGGTAAAAGTCAAGTACATCAACCAGTATATATTTCTGCTTGCCTTTAAGTACAGCCGGGTCTCCATTTACAATTATATTAATTATATTGTCTGTTAAATCCTCTTCTCCATCCGCAGGCATTTCCTGTTTACTGTTTATGCCATCTGCAGTATCTTCACTTTCTGGCAGGTATTCCTCATTATATTCTTCATCATATGGAAATTCCTCTGGCAGTTCCTCCGTAAATTCCTGGACAGGCTCTGGCGTTTTACTTGCAGGGATATTTTCTTCTGTAAATTCATTTTGTGCTTCTGGTATTTCCCCTTCTTTGCCTTCATCTTTGTTATATAACAAATCACTTGTAACTGGAAACTGCCCATCTCCATATTTTTCTATAAGCTCTGTATAATTTGGCTCTTCTTTCATAATTTCACATATAATTGAAAAATTATCATATACTTTCGTATCCATAGGTGCAATTACATTATTTACATATACCTTGCCCCTGTAAATAATATCCATAAATTCAAGTACCTGTTCAAGTGTATAATAGCCAAGTATTTCTATACGGTCTAAATCCTGGACTTCATAAAAACCTGATACAAGTTCACCATTTACTGTGACAAAACGCGGGCATGTTATCTCCTTGCCATTAAATATTATATTCATATTAGAGCTGTATTCTGGCAGGCTGCTTATTTCAAGCACTGCATCATCCCCACGTGTAGATGGTATAATATCGATTTTGGAATTCTGTTCAAGCGGGGTACTCATGCCTGTCTGGCGTCCATTCAGCCTGACTACTGCCGCTTCACCCTCTGAACCACGTAACATACGTTTTTCTCCATTAACAAAATATATAAGGGTTTTTCCACGCTTAGGGAATAAATCAACATTTGGAAATCCCATCTGTATGGCAGCATCCATAATTGTAAGCTTGCTGTTGTCATAAAGCTTAATACGCTCACCATTTACTGTTACAAATATAAAATTGTTGCGCTGTTCATAATAATTAAGGCAGATACCTACAGGCGTTACTAACAGTGAGTCTGCCTTAATATCATCCTGCATGAATTCTACATTCCCAAGCACTTCTGAACCACGGAGTGCAACTCTTTCCTTCTGCAGCCCAAGGTATTCTGCAAGGCTTTCTGTAAAACCTTTAATCTTGCCACCGCCGCCAACAACAAATACAGCACTTGAAGATTTGCCGCCATTAAGCTCCATAATCTTATCTGCAATGCTTTTTGTTGTATTTTTAACAGTTTCTTCTACAACATCAGCTATTTCCTCAGAGGAAACTCTCTGTGGAAGCCCCATTATATCATAAAATTCAACTTCTGTATTTATTGTGCTTGCACACTTTAGTTTATCTGCTTCATTAAAGTCTGTAAGATAATGTTTGGCAATACATTCTGTAAATTCATCACCAGCAGACGGAATCATTCCATAAGCTATAATGCTTCCATCCTTAGTTATGGAAATATCAGAAGTCCCTGCACCTACATCCACAAGTGCAATGTTAAGCAGCCTGAACTTCTCAGGTATTGCAACATTTATCGCAGCAATAGGCTCAAGTGTCAGGTTGGCAACATAAAGCCCCGCGCGCTCTACTGCAGCGTACAGCCCGTCAACTACTTCATTTGGCAGAAATGTTGCAATAAGCTCTGCTTTTATTGACATTGCCTTATGGCCTTCAAGATTTGAAATAATATAATCATTCTGGTAATAACGCTTAACTGAATAGCCTACACAATAAAACCTGATATCATCTGTCTTTTTCTCATCACGCAGTATGTTGTATGCATTTTCAATTCCAAGCATATCAAGTGTATATATATGCTCACTTGTAATTACTGTATCTGACTGGAAAACCATCTGTGACTCTGCTTCAACAGTTTTAAGCACACGCCCGGCAGCCGCAATACATACATCCTTAAATCTCCTGCCTGTCATATCTTCAAGCTTTTTGTGTACTTCTTCTATTGTTAAAGCAACTTTCCCTATATCATGTATCTGTCCGTCAAGCATCGCCCTTGTCTGGTGCTCTTTACATACCTGTGCAACTACTACAAAGCCGTTCGTGCTTTTAAAACCAACAGTTCCGACTATGCTTCTTGTGCCGATATCCAGCCCGAATACCAGTTGTTCTGGAACACCTTCCATATTTACTTTTACTGCCTGTCTGGAATTATCTGCCATCAGAACCTCCATCTATATCAATACATTTTCAATGTTTTTATACATTTTCAATCTGCCAGTCTATTGGCTCAAGCCCGTTTTTTTTAAGGAATTCATTTGTCTGGCTGAAATGTTTGCATCCAAAGAACCCCCTGAATGCAGATAACGGGCTTGGATGTGGTGCTTTTAATATAAGATGCTTAGGATTTGTAAGCATTGGTATTTTACTTTGTGCCGGCTTGCCCCAGAGAAGGTAAACAATTGGTCTGTCCTGTGCATTTACAGCCTGTATTACAGCATCTGTAAATTTCTCCCAGCCCTTGCCCTGGTGTGAATTAGCCTGGTGTGCCCTTACTGTAAGCACCGTATTTAACATAAGCACACCCTGGTCTGCCCATTTTTTAAGATAGCCGTTATTAGGTATGTCACATCCTACATCTTCATGTATTTCTTTATAAATATTTTGTAATGATGGTGGTATATCCGGCTGGTCTGGCAGCACAGAGAAACAAAGTCCATGTGCCTGGTGCACATTATGGTATGGGTCTTGCCCTAAAATTAATACCTTTACAGATGAAAGAGGTGTAAAATGAAATGCATTAAATATATCATCTGCTGGCGGATATACAACCGTTTTATTGTATTCATCTTTTACAAACTCAAAAAGTTCCTTATAATAAGGTTTTGAAAATTCTGGCTGGATTGCATCAAGCCAGTCATTTTGTATCATTGACATAAAATCTTCCTCCTTTGCCCACCTTGTATTTTGGTTATTCTTTAACTGTTTTCTGGTTGCTTTTATCTGTTTCTAATTACTTTCTTACACTTATTCCTTCTTTATCAAGATATTCTTTAACTTCGCTTATTTCCAGTTCCTTATAGTGGAAAAGTGACGCCGCAAGGACTGCATCTGCTTTCCCTTCTGTAAATGCTTCTTTAAAGTGTTCAAGTTTTCCTGCACCGCCTGATGCTATTACAGGAATAGATACGTTGTCTGACACAGTCCTTGTAAGCTCTATATCATAGCCATTTTTAGTGCCATCACAATCCATGCTTGTAAGAAGTATCTCACCTGCACCAAGCCTGTCTGCTTCAATCGCCCATTCTACAGCATCAATTCCCATATCTATCCTGCCGCCATTTTTATATATATTCCAGCCACTTCCGTCTTCACGCCTTTTAGCATCTATAGCAACTACAACACACTGGCTGCCAAACTTTTCTGCTGCTTCTGATATAAGGACAGGATTTTGTATTGCAGCGGAATTAACTGCAATCTTGTCTGCACCTTCCCTTAATATAAGTTTAAAATCTTCTACAGTCCTTATACCACCGCCAACTGTAAATGGTATAAATACCGTTTCTGCCACACGCCGTACCATATCAATTTTAGTTGCCCTTGCATCGGATGAAGCTGTAATATCCAGAAACACAAGTTCATCTGCACCTGCCATGCCATAAGCAGCACCAACTGTAACAGGGTCGCCTGCATCTTTTAAATCAACAAAGTTCACACCCTTTACTACACGCCCGTTATTAACATCAAGACAAGGTATAATTCTTTTTGTAAACATATTTCCCCCTTAGCCAAATTATAAACTACAGAAATTTCCCAGTATTTTAAGCCCTGTATCACCACTTTTTTCTGGATGGAACTGGCATGCAAATATATTGCCATGTTCTGCTGCCGCATGGATATGTGTAATATATTCTGTAGTAGCGGCTACATCTTCTTCAAAATCTGCTTTAAGGTAATATGAATGTACAAAATATACATATGAATTATCTGGTACATCCTTAAATAAACGGCTTCCCTTTTTTACAGATATTGAATTCCAGCCCATATGTGGTATTTTATAACCTTCTTTTGGAGGAATTGCATGGATTCTGCCTTTCAGTATGCCAAGCCCTTGCACTCCTGGCATTTCATCACTGGCTTCAAACATAAGCTGCAAACCAAGGCATATCCCCAAAAATGGTTTATTATCTGATGCGGTTTTTCTTAGGACTTCTATAAGGTTATATTTTGCAAGCTTTTCCATTGCATCCCCAAATGCACCAACACCTGGCAGTATAACCTTGTCTGCATTATAAATTTCTTCTGGCACTCTTGTAGTTATACACTCTTCACCTAAATGTACAAGTGCTTTTTCTACACTTTTAAGGTTTCCTGCATCATAATCAACTATTGCTATCATATATTCCTCCAATCCGTTTTCCTGAAACAGCAGGACAGGTTAACCAGATAAGCTGCCCATGTAAACCGGAAAAGCCCGCCGGTTAATTAATGGCGGGCTGTCATCGCCGCTTTGCGGCATCTGGGCTTGCTTCACAAAGTTAGATTTTCTTCTTTGCAATGCCCACTACTTTTCTTGTATATGCCTCATCATCAAGGCTTAATATGTTATAGGCTTCCTGTTCTGACAGGCTGAATTCATCTTTAAGTATGCTTAATATCCTGTTTTTGCATACTTTCATATCCCCTTCAATCTCCAAATCCAGTGCCATATCTATATTTTCATCATATTTCTGCAATCCGCGTAATAATGAATCAAGTGCATCAGGGTAATATTTCATTACAGCATAACTGCTATATGAATCAAGTGCCTGCTGTACTTTCATTACAGTAAGTATTTTATCATACAATTCAGGGTCTTTATCCTGCATTGTAGTCCCTCTGGCTTCATTATAAGCCTCACTGTACTTTTGTAATGTAAAATACCTTTCTGCCTCTGACTTGCTGGCACTGTATCCAAATATATTTGTTCCAAGGATTACACCTGCAAGAAGCAAAGCAGACCCTGCTACTACAATTATAACACCTGCCTTATTAAGCTTGCCAACTACTTCCTGTTCTTCTGCCTCTTTTTCTTCTTCCTTTTTAGCCTGCTTTTCTGCCTTTTTAGCTGCTTTCTGTTCAGCTTTTTCTGCCTTCTTGGCTGCCTTGGCTGCTTTTTTGGCTTCTTTTGCTTCTGTGGCGGCCGCCTTTTTAGCTTCCTTTTCTTCTTTTGCCTTCGCTTCCTCTTCTGCTTTAAGGACAGCCTGTTCCTCTTCTTCCTCTTTTGCCTTGCGCTCTGCCTCAGCAATTTCATCTGTTACAACATTGCCAAATACACGTTTAAAGAAACCTGGTTTCTTTTCTTCTTCCTCTGCTTCCTCCTGTTGTGCATCTGCTGCTGTTTCACCTGGAACAGCACCTGCCACAGCAGCACCCTGCATCCCAAGGCTGTCTAACATGCCATCAAGCCCGTCACCAGTTTCTTCACTGGTACTGCCTGGTGGTGTTTCTTCCTCATCAAGCGAACCATTTATATCCAGGCTGTCTAACAGCCCGTCAAGCATAGAATCAATTTCACCACCGCCATCATCTGCACTGGCTGGCTCTTCTGCCTGGATTTCTTCCTCTGGTACAGTATCAAATCCTGGAACAATCTCTTCCTCTTCTTCCAGTGGCATCTCTTCTTCACCAGCATCAAGTGCAATATCATCAAGCAAGGCTTCTTCTTCCTCTTCACTATCTGCATCTATGCCCAGAGGTTCTTCTTCCAATATAGGTTCTTCTTCCAATATACCAGTTTCTTCTGGCAAAGGTTCTTCTTCAATGCCTGGTATATCCATATCCAGCCCGTCTGGCTCTCCTGGTTCTTCTGTAATATCTCCACCATCCACACTGTCCAGCATTGCACTGTCATCCAGTCCTGGTATTATATCCGGGATTTCCTCCCCGGTATCTGGCTCTTCCAGTTCCGCTGGTTCTCCAGGTTCTGGCAGCACTGTTTCATCTGCCGGAATATCTGCTGCTGGAATATCTGTTACTTCCTCTTCCTCCTGCACTGGCAGTTCTGTGGCAGCTTCAGCCAGGGTTTCTGTTTCCCTTGGCTGTTCCTCCTGTACTGTTTCTTCCATAACAGGAAGCGGGATATCTATATTAACATCTAAATCATCTAAACCTGCTGGTTCACTGGCAATATCCTGAAGGTCTGACAAACCACCCAAATCGCTGATATCACCAAGACCTTCAAGGTTCTGTAAATCATCAAGCTCTACAAAATCTTCAAGGCCTCCAAAGCCATCATCACTGCCAGAGCTGTCATTTTCTATCTGGTCTAAATTTTTTTCCTCACTCAATTCCCGTTCAATCTCCCTTATAAATTAATGCCTGAAACTGAAAATATCCTGCATATACTGCATTTTATGCCCCTGTTGTATTACCTATAAGTTTATCAATAGCACCAACTAACTGGCCAATTTCAGGTTTGGACAACTGTGCATCTGCGCCAAGCTGTTCCCCTTTGCGCCTCATCTCTGCATTAACAAGTGATGAGAAAATTATCAGCGGGATATGTTTAAGGCTTTCATTTTCTTTAACAAGTTTTGTAAGCCTGTGCCCATCCATCTGTGGCATTTCTATATCAGTAATAATACATGAAACCTTGTCATCAATATTGCCTTCTGCCATGTATTCCTGGAGTTTATCCCAGCACTCCTGGCCATTGTCAGTTGTTGTCAGGTTAGTATACCCTGCCTGTTCAAGACAGTTTACAATCATTTTGCTAAGAAGTGCTGAATCTTCTGCGATAAGGATAGGGCTTTCATTACGGCTTCTGTTCTTCATATGCTCAACATCTGAAACCTTAAGTCCTGTTTCTGGGTTTATCTCAGATACTATTTTCTCAAAATCAAGAATAATAATAAGTTTTTTATCTATACGGATAATACCTGTTGCCATACCCTCACCAGCAGTATTAATTGTTGAATCTGGTTTTACAATATCAGACCATGATACCCTGTGGATTCCAAGTACAGCATTTACATGGAATGCTGTATTAAGCTGGTTAAAATTAGTAACTATGTACATATCATTTGACACTTTTTCCGGCTTCTCAAGATGCATAACTTCTGCCAGGTCAATTATGGAAATAATTTCATCCCTTGGCATAAATATACCTTCAATCCTTGGGTCTGCATTTGGAATAGGTGTAGGTGTCTGGTATGAAATAATCTCACGTATCTTTGCAACATTAATACCATAATAATTATTGCCTACTTTAAATTCCAGAATTTCCAGTTCATTAGTTCCACTCTCCAATAAAATTCCTGTTTCCATATGTCCGTACCTCCAATATTTTACCACATGATAGTGGCAATAATCCTGCCGCACTGCGGCATATATATAGATATATCTTTTCCAGAAAACCTTTCTTTAAGAAATATCCCTTTAAGAAATAATATTTCTTATTACTTCTTAATGTTAAAAGCTGCCTCTTTATTTCCTTTTACAGCCTTTACTACAACATCTTTAACTTTAACAGACGAATCTGCCTGGAATACAAGCACTCCCTTTTTGCTTCCTCCTGCTGCTATCTTTTCATTAAAGCTTAACAAATCACCTTCTGCAATTGTAAGCATTGCATTTCCATAGCTCTTTCCACCTATAGTAATGGAATAGCTTATGTCTTTCTTTACAAATGCTGCTTTCTGTGCCTTATTGGAATTATTTTTTACTAAAAACGAAACAATTACAAGTTTCTTTCCGTCATCTGCTGAAATAGATGAAAAGCTTGTGCTTATATGTTTCTTTGTAGTAACTGACACAGATTTTACGCTTATTCCTGGAATATTGTATAATTCAGCAGGGCTTACACTTTTTGCAGCAGATACGCCACTGCCGCCTGTTCCCCCACTGCTCCCTGTACTGCCATTGTTCCCCTGGCTTCCTGTACCCGGCTTTCCATGTGTCCCTCCGCTGCCTGGTGTATTTTCCGGCTCTGGGACTGGTGCAAGTGTTGGTGCTGGAGTTGGTTTTGGTGTTGGGTTTAGCACTGATTTATCATAATTAAATGAATACCCATACCGTTCAGAATTGTTTAAAACTGCACCTGCAATATACTGGCTTATAATCTGGTTATCCTCATCAGATAAATCAGGAACACTTGCGCAGCCTGTTAAGATTATAGATATTATAAGTGCAGCAGCAGCCATCCTCTTTTTCATCCCTTTATCCCCCTGGAAATTATTAAAAATAATCCCCATGCCACATTTGTATGGCATGGTAATTCTTCAATCATATACATCTATATAGTACCATATTCACATCCGGTGCGTCAATGAGAAGATTAAAAAGACTTCATGTCCAGCTCAAACCAGAACTCAACACCATTTCCGCGGTTTTCAACACCACACTGCCTGTTCATTGAATTCATTATAGCTTTTACAATTGACAGCCCTATGCCGCTTCCCCCATATTCCCTTGTACGTGCCTTGTCAACCTTATAAAATTTTATCCATATTTTGTCAAGTTCTTCTTCTGGTATGCAGTTTCCTGTATTAAATACACCCACCCTTACAGCATCTTCCATTTTTTCAATATGGACATCTATTTTCATCTCACCTGCTACATGGTTTACTGCATTGCTTATATAATTAGTGACAACTTCTTCAACCATATATTCATCTGCCCAGACATACACAGCACCATAATCCGGCATACTGATAACTGCGCCTTTCTGTTCTGCCAGAAGTGCTGCTGAATTTATAACCTGCCTTACTACCTCTGTTATATCAAAGTGTTCATATGATAACTGGTTCTTGCCAAACTCTATCTGGTTAAGGGTCAGGAGTTTTTTAACCATCTTGTTCATTTTAACTGCTTCATCAATAATAACCTCACAATAAAATTCACGGCTTGCGCTATCATCATTAATATTATCATAAAGCCCTTCTGCATAACCCTGTATCAGTGCAATTGGTGTTTTAAGTTCATGTGACACATTAGAAAGGAATTCCTTGCGCATCTCATCAATCTGGATTTTTTTCTCAATATCCTTCTGAAGTTCATTATTGGCAGACTTTAATTCAGAAATAGTCTTCTCAAGTGTTTCAGACAATGTGTTTATACTGCTTCCAAGCACCCCTATTTCATCCTGCGTCGTAACAGGATACCTCACCTCAAAATCCAGTTCTGACATACGTTTTGCTATTTCTGTAAGTTTAAGCACAGGCTTTGTAAACCCGCTGCTCACAAACACCATAACTATTGCCCCGAATACTATTACACTTAACCCGACATAAAATATAAAACTGTTAAATATATTAATATTTTCTGTCATGCTCTGGAAATTAGTGTTTACATATACAAAAGAACCCGACTCAAGCTGCCCGAATAATTCAAGATAATAAGAACCTATGCGCTTATCCCAGACTTTACACACAGTATAATTGCCATTATCCTTAATTAATTCCTTTCCTTTTGCACTCTTATAATAGCTCTGGTCATCCTCCATCCCGGAAATATAATCCAGTGTCTTATCTTTTACGCGTTCTTTCTGGAAATCAGTTATTTTATCAGATGACGGGTAGACATATGTGTAAAATATATTTCCAAAAAATTCAGACAGCCTGAATACATATACATTAGCAGCATTATTAGCAGATAAAATTTCAAGCATAAGTGTGCTCTCATCAGAAAGCAGTTCTGAGCCATTAATATAATCCTGGTCATTTTTCACTATTTCATTTGTCTTTTTAAAATACTCTTCTAACATAGAAATCTTGGTATACTGGTAATATGTTGGAAGAAACAGTTCATTCATAGACCATATCAGGAATATTGTCATTCCCAGCAAAGCTATCATTATTAATATAAGCTTTGTCTTAATTGATTTTACCCTAAGATTATTTTTTGCCATATTTTATATTATTGTCCTTATTCCTCCACTTTGTGTGATAATATCTTCATTAGTAATAATATTACCACAACAAATACAATAAGTCCAATTCCAATAGATGAAAAAACTGTGTCCATGCCCCATATATCCGCCAGCGCCCCTGCTGCTGGAAACATTATTATCATGGCAGCAGAGAAAAATAAACTGTCCACAGAAACCAGTGTTGCCCTCTGCCCTGATGGTATAAGCCTGTTCAGTTCATCTGACTGTACAGGGTAAAGCAAAGAGTCCGAAAAGCTTGCTGCCATAAATAAAACCACTGACAGGATAATATTATTAAAGCCATAGCCTACAAAGGCAAATGCTATTAAAAGTGAGGCAGCAGTTATTATTTTCCTGCCATATCTGTTATAAAGCCTGCTGCTGGATAATGCACCAATACATGAGCCTGCGCCTGCCAGAAGCAGTATAACCCCTATTTGTATTTTATTATAACCAAGGTCTTTATAATACTGCTGGCTATAGAAAAATAAAATGGTCTGTGATGCAAAAACCACGGCATAATAAACTATAATTTTTAATATACGTATATCTGACTTTATTATATTATAACTTGTTTTAAAATGCTGCCTGACAGTTTCCGCAATTTCCATATTCTTCCATACATGTTTATTTTCAGGCTTATTTTCCCCTTCTGCATTTTCTGTAACAGGTGCTTCAGTAATAAATAAAACCTGTACAGCAGCCAGTAAAGCTATTATAAGACATGCACTGTAACACCAGAAATATGAATACTCTGCAAGGACTGCCCCTGCAACCGTTGCAATGCCCTGTGACACTTCAATAATAACATTGCGCCTGCCAGAAATACGCATATACTCACGTTCCCTGCCAATATATTTCAGGCTGTCATAAACAAGTGCTTCCTCTGAACCTGAATTAAAATTATTTCCTAATGCCTGGATTGCAAAACCTAATGCAAAATACCAGAAACTTCTTGAAAACAGCATAATAATACATGAAACCGCAATACAAACCCTTCCAAGCACCATGCTTCTTTTTCTTCCAAGCAAATCTGCTATTGCCCCCGAAGGTATTTCAAATATTATGCTTGTTGCGTGGTAAATGCCTTCAACAATTCCTGTTTCTGCCATACTAAGCCCACAGTAAGCAAGATAAAGCACCCAGACTGAACTCTGCATATTCAGGTTTGTGATAAATGTGTTTATATAGTCCAGTACTATATTTCTTTTTAATTTATTATATAATTTAATATCCATATGTAATTCCTTCTTTCCATCAATTTCCCATCTGCACAGGCTGGAATTTTATATACAAAAAACAGCCTGGAAAATACTGCCAGACTGTATATGGAATTACTACGGTATTTTTATATATCCATTTTTCATAACAATTATGGGTAAAAAAGAGCGCAGTAATCCCATAAACATAAAAAAGTGCATGTTTTTGATACTGAACTGCTGCTACAGCAGGCTGGTGAATACCCAAAACCTTCCATGCTGCGTCCCTCCTTCCATAACCATTATATTTTATATATTTTTTATTATAAAACAAATTCTATTTCTATCCCACAAAATAATCAGAACCATTTACTGATAAAATATGGTTATCTTTCCAGTACAATTCCATTCCCTTATATCCGCCCCATTCACCTGAATACACACAATGCGGCTTCTTAGATACCTTTATAAAGTATAAATCAATTACTGGTTCTGTATTACAGACATTAACAAATACAGCACCACCCAGAGCCCCCTGGTCACTGTCCACAACCTCTGCTTTATATTCCCTGTCTGGCGAATATTCCACATGTACAACCCTGTCAATGCCAAAACCACTAAACAGGCAGTCAAGAAGCGAAATAAAACATATAGGAATAAAAAATATTATACAGGATAAAGATACTATTACTTTCCTCTTTACCTGCTTTATGCTTTGTAACATATAAACTAAAACACATATAAAACAAACCGGCATACACAACGCCGTAAACTTCCATCCAGCAGGAATTATATAGCAAATCCAGTTTATAAGCGGCATTAATGGCATAAACAAAATACACAAAGCTTCTATCTTTGTTAATGCAGCATCCTTCACAAAAAATGAATTTACAGCCACTGCCAGCGAAATGGCAGCAGTTAAAAGTGCATAAGCATGGTAACTGTATATACATATTGAATAACCTGTTGTTAAATTAACCAGTGAAACTGCTGGTATTGCCAGATATATGGAAAACAGCAGGAATGGCAGGATATGGGCTGCCTTTTTCAAATAACCACCCTCCTGTCTTTACACAAAACTATAAAACAGGGTAAATAAATATTAGCTAAAGTATATCACTAAAATGTTTATAAAGCAAGTTGCAGCATAATCTATTATCCTTTATTGGATGACGGACGCAGGGTTTCCCAGTGTTCCACTAAATTATTCCATGCCAGGGCACGCTTCCGCTGCGTTAGCCCACGCAACGGCACGTAAAACCTGCTGTTACCGCCAGAAATACAAAAAACACAATAAATATTATAACTGTAAATTATATTGTGGTACAGATGATTTAGACGCACGAAAGCTACTGAATATCCCCATTATATAAATTTATATAATAATTACTACTTCATTGAATAATAAGTGACTAGCAAAATCATCCTCCAGCCCCCAATACAGTTATCTTATTATTCTTGATTTTACAATGGATTTGTGGTGACAGGTTTCGCGTGCCATGATGCCAGTAATATTCCGTACAGGGGTACTTTGAGCCCGCCGGCATTTAAGGACATATATCCCAGGGGAAACGTAAGTTTCATCCGGGATATATGGGCTTTATGTGCCGCTGCGTGGCTCATCGTAGCGGAAGCGTACCCCTGTACGGAATATTGCTGGCTCTGGCACAGAAACCGTCCGTCCGCCAATCTACACAAACACAAGATAACTGTAAATTATCATATATTTTAATTTAGTAGACAATCCCAAACCATTGTATTATAATATTTTTAACATTAACAAAGGATTGGAGGAATTGAAATGAATAAGCCTAAAAAAAAATTATTTTTTCCCAGAAAATGAATACACACGGTATGTTATTGGACGTTTTAGCAATGAAGAATTTGTTCCACGTATGCTTGAAGAGTATAGTAATCTTGCTAGTGACAGCCCCCAAATCAGTGAATTTTATAAGCAAGGGGACTGGACTGTTATCCCATGTCCTATAGAGAAGATAAACAGAGGATGTTTTTTAGATTTAGCTGGCTGGCTGACACAGGAAAATGAGGAAGCATTTGCCATAGCATTACACCCTGAAAGAAGTTATTTTTCCAGAAGAGATGCATTAAACAAGTTTGGTGATACAGCTTTCGTAGGGTTTGATGATGGGAATATTATTACATGGCATTACCCGCAGGGACTTATTGATGATAATGCATATTCCAAAGTAAAACCGGAAATACTGGAATTTACAAATATTCCTTCTAAATGTAATTGCAAAGAATTCTTAGAGTTTATTGGTGCTGGGGAATTAACTGCACATTTTAAGCTTTAACTGGCATACCCTGCAGAAATGTTTTTGCATTTTTGCAGGGTGTCCCCGGTTTTATAATATACTTTTTCTGTTACATCTTTTTTATTTTCCATACCATCCCCAAAGCCAGCCGGATAATACTGCTAAATATTGTAATCTTAAAACCAGTCCCTGTCAGCACAACGCCAATACCAGCATTAATTTCATATTGTACCTGCAAATCTAATGGTGCATCCTGGTAAGGAATTCCCGCTTTAAACACAGAATAATATAAACCTGTAAACCAGATAATAATGCCAGCTATTATAAGAGCATTGATACTTGTACAGATAATGTATTTTACTTTTTGTTTCATAGTTTTTGCTCCAATACCTGATATTCTCCTATAAATTATTATAAAATCCTTGTAAGTAAAATACAAGTGATAATAATAGTAATTATAAAAGCAAAAACACCCTTGTTCTTATACAATAAATTGTAGCAGAAACAAGAGTGTTATCCTTCGGTTTTTCTACAAAACAGGAAGCCGGACGTTAAACTCTATAACTTCATCTGCACTTTTCGCAGTTATAGTCCCATTATGGAGTTCCACAATTTCCTTTGCAATAGCAAGTCCAAGCCCTGCCCCGCCGCTTTGTGAACTGCGGGATGTATCGAGCCTGTAGAACTGTTCAAATATACGTCCAAGTTTTTCATCTGGTATAGTATCACCCTGGTTAATAAATTTTACAGTTACTTCCTTTTCATCCTGTAATACCTGTATATTAATAATACTATCCTCAAAGCTGTAAAATACTGCATTTCTTAAAATGTTATCAAATACACGCTGTATCTTGTCTACATCACACTTTAACACCAGCCCTGGTGCAGCTTCTAATTTACACTCAAGCCCCTTTTCAAGAAACATAGGGCGGAATTCAAATACAAGCTGTTCAAAAAGGCGCGTTAAATTAGTATTGCTGTACTGCAATGTGATACTAGAAAGGTTAAACCTTGTAATCTCAAAGAATTCATTTACAAGTTCCTCAAGCCGTTCTGCCTTCCCAAGCGAAATTGATAAATATTTTTCCTGTAATTCTTCTGATATCTGCCTTTCATCACGCAACAGTGTTAAATATCCTATTACAGATGTAAGCGGCGTTTTTAAATCATGTGCAAGGTATATAATTAAATCATTCTTACGCTGTTCCGCTTCTTTTGCAAGGCTTGCATTTCTAAGGGCAGTTTCACGTAAAAGATTCATTCTGTCCTGGACATTTTTCATATCTGCTGGAAGTATAATCTGCCCAGTCCCAGGGTTTACAAGCTTCTCTGAAGCCATTATAACTTCATCAAGATACCACAATGGTCTTGCCATAAAATGATATGTTATAAAAATGCCGCCCACTATAAGCGGCAGCCCTATAAATATAAGTATATATTCCCTTATATATATTAAAATTATATATAAAGGATTATTTGGATGCCATGTAATCTTTGAGCAAAAAGACCATAACATAATTACAAGAAAAATAAAAATACAGAAAAATACAATAAGCGATAAAAAATACTTAAATACAATATTTCTTATAATCCTGCTATTATAGCTTCTTCCTGGTTTTGTCCTGCTCAATAGTGTAACCAACCCCCCAGACAGTCTTTATAAACTTTGGCTTTTTAGCAGGCTCACCAAGTTTTTCCCTAAGCCTGCCAATATGTGCCATAACTGTATTATTGTTATCAATAAATTCTTCACCCCACACATTCTCAAAAAGTTCTTCTGAAGAAATCACATTGCCACTGTGTTCACAAAGATACCATAATATTGAAAACTCAATAGGGGTCAGTAAAATTTCTTTGCCATAAAGTGTACACTTATGTGTATTTTTATTAATAACCAGCCCTTTTATATCATGCTCTCCTGTTTCTTCCACAATTTTTCTGCCAGAATTATTATAATTCACATACCGTCTCAGCTGCGTCTTTACCCTTGCCACAACTTCTAATGGATTAAATGGTTTTGTAATATAATCATCAGCACCAATAGCCAGTCCCATTATTTTGTCAGTATCTTCTACTTTTGCTGTAAGCATAATAACAGGATAGAAAAATTTCTCCCTGATTTTCTGGCAGATATGGAAACCATCAATATCTGGAAGCATAATATCAAGTATTGCTAAATCCATCTCTGTTTCATTAATACACTTTAAAGCATCACTTCCATTATAAAACTTATATACTGTATACCCGTCATTAACAAGATACACCTCTATTAAATCGGCTATTTCTTTTTCATCATCTACTATAAGTATTTTTCCATCCATTGTGCCTCTCCATAAACAGAAACCCTGGTTATAATTTAACCTGCATCCAGGACTTCAAACTTATATCCCATTCCCCATATTGTTTTAATATATGCGCCTTTATCCCCAAGTTTATTCCTGAGTTTCTTAACATGTGTGTCAATTGTCCTTGCATCTCCAAAGTAATCATAATTCCATACATTATTTAATATACGTTCCCTTGAAAGTGCAACTCCCTGGTTTGTAATAAAATATGCAAGAAGTTCAAATTCCTTATAACTTAAGTCTATAATTTCACCATCAATCCGGACTTCATGTGCAGACTGGTTAAGCACAATACCACCTGCTTCAACACCGTTTTCTTCTAATACGTTAGTCCTGCGGAGTATTGCCTCAACCCTTGCAACAAGGATTTTAGGGCTGAATGGCTTAGAAATATATTCATCAACGCCTAAATCAAATCCTAAAAGTTCATCCTTTTCATCACTTTTTGCTGTAAGCATAATAATAGGCACTTGCGAATATTTCCTGATTTCGCGGCATACAGCCCATCCATCCATTTTAGGCATCATAACATCAAGTATTATAAGTGCAATATCCTTATTATCATAAAATATATCAACTGCCTGCTCGCCGTCCCCAGCTTCTATTACATTAAAATTTTTTTTAATTAAGAAGTCTTTTACAAGCTTCCTCATCCTGGCTTCATCATCTACTACTAATATTTTTAAACTTTCCA
Source organism: uncultured Lachnospiraceae bacterium (assembly GCA_910588655.1). Lineage (GTDB taxonomy): Bacteria > Bacillota > Clostridia > Lachnospirales > Lachnospiraceae > Butyribacter. The sequence goes on from CAJUPJ010000033.1 coordinate 19,351, forward strand.
TACAGACAACCATACCTTTCCCACAAATATATAAGCCTTGTTTACTTTATTCTACCAGGCAAATATGTAAAATCTGTGTACAGGAATTACTTGTTTCCTAAAGCTTTTTCTCTCTCATTAAGTTCTTTTTCCTTTTCATCTAACTGGTTTTTCCATTCCTGGTATTTATCTACCAGTTCATTTTCCATATCTGTCTTATAATCAGTAAAATAAGTAAAAACAGAATATTTACTGTTATAAGTTATAAACATCATAGCGCCTATAATTACTATAAGGAAAACTATTACCATATTGCGGATAGTCCTGCCTGCATGTTCATTTTCATAAGCAAGTTTATACTTTTCTGCCATATCCTGTGCAATGCTGTTATCTGCCTTTCCAGCACTTACAGGCGGGACTGGTACTGCCTGTATTGTATCTTCTGATACAATTCCTGAATTAATAAGGTTTTTACGCATATTTTTTACAAATTCAAAACCTAATACAGTCTGGAACGATTTCTTTTCAACTGACCTGTTATAAACTTTAAGAACAGCCTTCATATCTGCCATATTGGTATTGGCAACAATATATGATATAGCTTCCTTCTCTTTCAGTGCCCTTTCATAATCGCCCTTATTGGAAAAAGAATAACCACTTATGGTATATTTACCGTTTGTTTTATCCATAAATATCCACCCCCTTCCCTGCAAAATACAGATATTATCCTTTTACTGCTGGTGTTACTTATTCTGTACCTGTGTCAAATGAAATATTTTCTGCAAGCCATTCTTTAACAGTTTTCAAAAGTGTTGTATCTTTTAACATCTGCCTGTTCTTTTTCTCATATTCTTCTTTTGATGAATATTCTTCATTGTTAAATGAATATTCTTCATCTACTACTGAATTATATTCTTCTTCTGTATATGATATTTCTTCAAGGTCTGCCAGTGCCTGTGCTGCAAGGTTTTCTTTCACTGTATCCTGCGCAAGCTCCTCCAAATCAGTTTTCCTGAAATCGTCTTCTGACTCATAGCCAAACATGCTAAATACTTCATCCTCATTACAGCCATACACAACAGCCATGTCATAATACCCCTGTAATACTGATTTCCTTGCTTCTTCCATCATTTCCTTAGGATATTTTACCACACTGCAGATTTCCATAAAATCCGTCCATGCAAATTCCCCTCTGTCTGCTTCATTTTCTTTTGCAAGTTTCTGGCGCAGGTACTCATTATATTCATCTGTAGTATTATATTCCGATACAGACTGCACAAAATCATCAGTATATTCCGGGACAATTGAATCACCACAAATATATTCAACTTTTACCTTAAATGTTACATTCTTCCCGTCTATTTCATTATCGCCATATGTCCCCATTGGCACTGGTATTGTAAATTCTGCTGTAGTTCCTGTTTTAGTCCCCTTTAATGCATCCTCGAAGCCCTCCAGCCAGTCACCAGAACCAATAATTACATAATCTGTGCTGCATGTATCATCTGCCCTTCTTCCGTTAACATATCCAACAATATCTGCATATACCATATCACCATCTGAAACAGTACCATCAAGCTGTTCATAGATTGTATGCTGTTCCCTTAAATCGTCAATTTCCAGGTCTATATCATCCTGTGTAACTGCAATTGAAACATTAAGTGATTTATAATCACCCACATTTATATATTCTTTTGCATCAAATTTATCACCTGTTACATTACTGAATTTCTCTTTTACAGAAGGTGCTAAAAGCCCTGATGCTAAACCAGCCAGGAACAATGCAGCACATACTGCTGCAATTATAATTATTCTTTTAGTATTTTTAGAGTTCCCTCCTGTCTGGTTTACATTACTCTTTCCTGCCATAATAATCCTCCATTCATGTTAATGCTACATTCTGCTGTACTATTATATTATAATATATTATTTAAAGCAATAAACCTGTTATTTCACTGACTGTATTAATTATATAATCTGCACCGGCAGTTTCCAGTTCACCTTTCCTTGCAAATCCGTAATAAACCCCTGCTGATGCTATTCCACATGCCTTTGCACCAATAATATCATATTTCCTGTCACCAACCATTATTATATCTGGTTTATCAGAAGAAGACAGACCAAGCCTTAAGATACTTTCTTCTATAATAATATCCTTGTCATTGTGCCTTCCGTCAATAGAACCTCCTGTAATCCCGTCAAAATACATAGAAAGGTTAAAATGCTCTAAAATTCTTATGGCATATTCTTCTGGCTTGGAAGTTGCAAGCATTACTACCTTGCCATGTTCCTTTAAAGTCTTTAGCACTTCCTCTATGCCATCATACGGCTTGTTTTCAAAAATCCCTGTAATACTGTACTTGCTGCGGTATATGGCAGCAGCCTTTAATGCCTCTTCATATTCCATGCCTGCAATATCCTGGAAACCTTTATAAAGCGGCGGGCCAATATATCTATTAAGTTCTTCATCACATGGTATATTATATCCCATCTCCCCAAGTGCATATTTAATACAATTAATAATACCCTCATGTGAATCAGTAACAGTTCCATCTAAGTCAAATAATATATATTTCCACGACATAACAATCCCCCGTTCCGCCACCTCTGTATGGCAGCATAATTTAATATATTTATAACACATTCCTGTACAGGCTTGCCATAAAAATTTCCTGGTAAAAAACAAAAAGAGCCCGGGAAGGCTCTTTTTGTCGGATAACTTACGTTATCCAGCGTATAATAGGGTGGGAGTAGAAAGTTTTCACTTTCTGATTATGATAATAACTGGTAAATATGTCTAAAATATGTCTAAACTGTAAACAATTCGTTCATATTCCATTTTCCTAATATTATTAAGCTGGCTGCCATATACGCTATTTTTTATTAAGATATATGATAATTTACAGTTATCTTGTATTGGATGACGGATGGTTTCTTGTGTTCCACTAAATTATTCCATTCCAGGGCACGTTTTTGCTACGTTACAATGTCACTTAGTTAAGAAAGGATGTTTAAAAAAATTATATATTCTGGATTTGCCAGCAATCTACACTTTGGTAATTTATAAAATATTTTTCACCTGAACTCTTAACCAAGTGACATTGGGTGGTGCTAAAGTGCATCTGTCATGGAATAATATTAGATGGAACACAGGAAACCTGCTGTTACCACACAGATTACAAAAAACACAATAAATATTATAACTGCAAATTATGTTGTGGGGCAGATGATTTAGACGCACGAAAGTCACTGAATATCCTTTTTATATAAATTTATATGAAAATTACTATTTCACTGAATAATAAATGACTAGCAAAATCATCTCCCACCCCTATTACAGTTATCTTATTTTTTATGTTTTATTGTAAATTGCTGGTGACAGGTTTCGCGTGCCATGATGCCAGAAATATTCCGTTAAAGGGGTACTCCCGGCCCGCCGGCATTTAAGCCATTATTTAATGTGACGAAAGAAACGTAAGTTTATTTTGGAACATTAAATATATGGCTTTATGTGCCGTTGCGTTGCTCACCGTAGCGGAAGCGTACCCCTGTACGGAATATTCTGGCTCTGGCACAGAAACCGTCCACCTGTCACCCAATAAAGGATAACTGTAAATTATCCCATAGAAAATAATAAAAAAATTATTGAATTATTGGAAGTTTTGTGCAATACTGTTATGGATGGAATACAATTATACAATTCCAATGTATACTAATAATTATATTTTAAAACAGAAGGAGGTTTTTTAGCAGTGGCGTTAAAAAATCAGTATTTAGTTGATTTACTGGAAACAGTAAAAAAGAGAAATGCAGGAGAACCAGAATTTATACAGGCTGTAACAGAGGTATTTGTATCTCTTGAACCAGTTGTCGAAAAAAGGCCTGACCTTGTAGAAGCAGGTGTTTTTGAGCGTATAGTTGAACCAGAGAGACAGATTATCTTCCGTGTGCCTTGGGTAGATGACAATGGCAAGACACAGGTAAACAGAGGTTTCCGTATACAGTTTAATTCTGCTATAGGTCCATATAAGGGAGGCTTGAGGCTTCACCCTTCAGTATATAGTGGTATTATTAAATTCCTTGGCTTTGAACAGATTTTCAAAAACAGCCTTACAACACTTCCTATCGGTGGTGGTAAAGGTGGTTCTGACTTCGACCCTAAAGGAAAGAGCGATGGTGAGGTTATGCGCTTCTGCCAGAGCTTTATGACAGAGCTCTACAGGCATATCGGCCCAGATTGCGATGTACCTGCTGGTGATATTGGTACAGGTGCACGTGAAATTGGTTATATGTTCGGACAGTACAAGAGATTACGCAACGAATGGTCAGGTGTGCTTACAGGAAAAGGCCTTACATACGGCGGTTCACTCGCACGTACAGAGGCTACTGGTTTTGGTCTCTGCTATTTTACAGATGAAATGCTTAAGGCTAATGGCAAAAGTTTCAAAGACCAGGTTGTTGTTATTTCTGGTTCTGGAAATGTTGCTATCTACGCTACAAAGAAGGCAACTGAGCTTGGTGCTAAAGTAGTTGCTCTTTCAGATTCTAATGGATATATCTATGACCCTGATGGAATTGACCTTCCTGTTGTACAGCAGATTAAGGAAGTTGAAAGAGGACGTATTAAAGAATATGTGGACAGGACTTCCCACAGCAATGCAACATATACAGAAGGCTGTTCTGGTATATGGACTATTAAATGTGATATTGCCCTTCCTTGTGCTACACAGAATGAAATTGATGCAGACAGTGCTAAAGCACTTGCAGCAAACGGCTGCTATGCAGTAGCAGAAGGTGCTAATATGCCTTCTACTCCTGAAGCTATTGACATCTATTTTGAAAATAATATGCTTTATGGCCCTGCTAAAGCAGCTAATGCAGGTGGTGTTGCTACATCAGCACTTGAAATGAGCCAGAACTCAGAAAGACTTTCATGGACATTTGAAGAAGTCGACTCTAAGCTTCATGGTATTATGGCACAGATTTTCAAATCATGTGATGAAGCTTCAAGAGAATTTGATATGCCTGGTAATTATATGGCTGGTGCAAATATCGCTGGTTTCTTAAAGGTAGCTGAGGCTATGAAAGCACAGGGCTGTGTATAATAAACCTTCGTTAAACAGCACTGGCAAGACAAATTAAATAACAGTGGCAGATATATATTTGCCTGGTAATATTAAAAATGCCATTTAACCCCCTTTAATAAGGTTAAATGGCATTTTTTTACTTTATTTATTACTGCAGCATTTGAAATAATCGGATATTTTATCTGTAGAATTTTTAATAAAATCCATCATCCTGTTGTATGATATATACACAGGTTCTTCTATTCCAGTATGCTCTGTTTCAAAAAAGTATTGCAAAATCCAGTTGCGGCTGTCTGTAAGTTCATCTTCTGTTACCATTCCGCTTATTCCATATGGCTTTATTCCTGATAATGCACTGTATATTCTTTTAATTCCTGTATACCTGTTGACAATGCGGAAATCCACCATATCAACATCTTTACTGAAATATTTAAAAGTTTCCATATTATCTTCTGTAAGGCCTGTTACAGAAATATTTTTTAAAAATTCAGAACGTATCTGCACAACAAACATTTCATCTGCCAGCATATGCACCCAGTACCCAAGATAAAGGCTCCGTTCATTGTTAGTTTTAAAGCTGTTAAAACTGTTTTCCATAAATTTATTAAGCCTTTTATGGAAAAGCGCGAGATTTTCTTCTTTATGGAAATCACCATCAGGTATGCCATCCCTGAAATGTGTGTGCTTCTTCATTTCCCTTACATAGCCTTTGCGCGCCATAATTCCATCCGGGCATATATTTCCTGCTATAAAATAATCATACTCAACCCGGGTACTGCCGTATGGTGTAATAATTTCTTTTCCTGTCCATTCCTGTGCCAGTATATCTGCTATCATAAGATGTACCATCGTACCTGCCATTTCCATGCCTCCCATATTTATTACTTTAAACGAAAACTAAAGCCGGGAGAAAACCCTCCCGGCATATGTTTATTATTACTATTATATTAACCAATTATTCTTCTTGCACCACATGGCTGTCTGTAATACATATCTGAAATCTTAATTCCATCTATTTCATTACTTGCATGTACTATTGAACCACCGCCAATATACATACCAACATGCCCTACTGAACCACCATTCTTATAGAATACTAAGTCCCCTGCCTGTAAATTTGATAAACTTACACTTGTGCCGTATGTTGACTGTGCACTTGAAGTCCTTGGTATACTATATCCAAACTGTGCATATACACTCATTGTAAACCCTGAACAGTCTGTTCCATTTGTAAGGCTTGTTCCGCCATATACATATTTATTACCAACAAACTTCTGGGCATATGCTGCTATCTGTGCTCCTGTACTGCTGCCATAATCTGAGCTGCTGCCTGATGATGAGCTTCCTGAAGAAGAACTGCTGCTGCTTGATGAACTATGGCTGCTGGAAGAACTATGGCTGCTGGAAGAACTGCTTCCTGATGAACTGCTTGAAGAAGATGAACTTCCTGATGATGAGCTGCTGCTTGATGATGAGCTTCCTGATGAACTGCTTGAAGAAGAACTGTCTGATGAACTCTCACTAGCTGCTGCCCTCTCTGCTGCAAGCGCCCTGAGCCTTTCCTGCTCTGCTCTTTCTGCTGCTGCCTTTGCACGTGCCCTTGCACGTTCTTCCCTTATAGAGATAGCTTTCTTAAACCTTACCCTTACATCAACAAATTCCTTGGCAACGTATCCCCTGCCATCATCTATTGAAATCCTTACCCAGTTGTCACCACATAACTTTTCTACATAGAACCTTTCCTCTTCAGGAATTTGTGTGACAATTGTTGACTTTGTGCTTGTCCTTGACCTTACATTAAGTGTAATTGTGCCTTCCTTAACTGTTATGTATTTAGTGCCATATTTGTCTGCAAGCTTCTCAGCCTCAGCACCTGTTGCAAGGAACTCTTTCTTAATATAACCTTTAAACCCGCCTGAATCTATCTGTACCCATCCGCCTTTGCATGTACGGAGTATCCTGGCTGCTGAACCCCTGTATAACTTTCCTATAACCTTTGAACCCCTTATACGCGGATGCCTGCGGATATTAACATAATTATCAGCTATTGAAATACCTGTTGTCTTCCAGCGTTCAGAAACCTTCTGTGTATTAGCTGTTTTCTTTTTTGCAGCACTTTTTGCCTTATTTGCTGCTGGTGCAGCTGTTGGCTCTGCTGTTGCTGCAGGTTCAGAAGATGCCTCTGGTGATACTGTGCTTGTATCACTTTCTGGAACAGACCTCTCAACAAAATTCGTAGAATAATACTTATCTAAAGACAATGAAATACCTGCTATTTCTGTTTCCTGGCAGACTGCTGTTGCACTAGCTGCTGGCGCAACTGGTATATTGCAGCACGCAAGTGATAATGTCATTGCAGTTCCAAATACAGCAGCACGTTTAACCCAATGTGTCTTAACCATAATTACCTCCAATTAGTTTCTTCCTATAATCAATTTAATATAAATTTACTGTACTTTCTTCACTAAACATAAATGTTGTCAAATAAATAGAATAATTATTACAAATCTATTACATTGCAAAAACAATTATAGCAACGCCAGTATTATTTGTCAACACCTCTTTTAACATAAATTTAACAAAAAATCTCCTGTTTTAGCGCATTTTTTTGGAAATATGGCATATAGTGCCTAAAAGGCAGGTAAATTGTTAAACATCTTTCTACATGTATAGAATATTCTACTATTATAGAGAATTAAAAATAATTATGCTGGTCTGCGTAGAAAATATATACAAAAACCACACCAGATACTATTATTTTACAGCTATTGCCTCAACTTCAAGCAGGACATCTTTTGGAAGCCTTGCCACCTCAACACATGACCTTGCAGGATAAGGCTGTGGGAAATACTTAGCATAAACCCCGTTTACAGCAGCGAAATCTTCCATATCTTTTAAAAATACAACCGTCTTAATTATATTTTCCATAGCAGCCCCTGATGCTTCAATTAAATTCTTAAGATTTGAAAAGACCTGCTCCGCCTGGTCTGCAGCTGTACTGCCTGTGGTTTCACCAGTTGCAGGGTCAACAGGAATTACACCTGAAGTATAAACCATGCCATTTACTTCAACTGCCTGTGAATATGGGCCAATAGCTGCTGGTGCTTTATCTGTTTTAATTATATTCTTCATAAATTTTCTTTCCTTTCTATAATTACTATTAATATTATTATAACTGTAAACCGCCATCAAATTTCATTATAACATATTTTTATAAGAAATCTACCACTTATTTCTAATCCAGCATATATGTTTTATAAATATTTCCACCTGTATGGCTGCAATATTATTACTTTTTTGCAATAGTCCCCACAACAAAAGGCGGTTTATAGTTATCACCAATACATGCAGCCACTATCATTTTTCTTTCTTCATTATAGCCACATGTTACTTCACCCCAGGAAAGCACCTGTGGTTTTAATGCAGACAAATCTACTCCAATTTCTCCAGCTGTCTCCTCTATTTCATCAGATTCATATATATTATAATCCCAGCCATCTTTTGTTAATACTTCCCATGCCGTCCTGTATTGTTTACATAAGAGCGTATCACATAATATAAGCATAAAATATTCTGATAATGTATTACACAAAAGCTTCCAGTCTGTCATCTCATCATCTTCATTAAGATAATAAACCGGAGGGTCTTCTTTATCTAAATCATCTATACATATGCCATAGTTAACAACACCTGCACCATAGTCACTGCCTATCTCCAGGTAATTTTTAACATGTTCTTTCCACTCTTCCCTTGGTATTTCCGCCATAGATTGTGAAAACTGGTAATATTCATCATCAGCGCCTTCTTCCGGGTTGTCCTTATATTCCTCCTTAAATTCCTCAATCTGTTCTTCTATTACCTCATATAAAGTGTAAAACTTATCTGTCCATATATCTGCTGTTGATAAAAGCGGGCATCCATATGCTTGTTTATAAAAATCACGCAAGACTGCTGGAAGCTTTATATTATATTCTTCTTCAATCCCATCAAGAAACTTTCCGCTTTCCGGGTTAGCATAACCAAGTATTTTAAGAACCTGGCACGCTGTAATATTATAATTTACTGGCATATTATCTCCTCCATCCTCATATAAACCTTGTATAAAGCTGCTGGCTGTTTTTATAACTGGTATTTATTTCCTAATTTAAAATCCATTATATAACACTGGTTTAAAGCATACAAGTTTAAATTCCCAAAGGATGTGCATATATAATGGCAAAAGAAACGTAACATGGATTTTTTTTATGAATATAATACTTAAAAAAGGATTTAAATATTATGAAAGACCTTTTAAAGAGTAACCCAGAGCCCTGCGCATATTCCGTTATTACTGGCAATAAAGACAACCGCAGGCTGAATGGCACAGTATATTTTTACAATACACCTTTCGGCGGGACTTTAGTTGAAGCTGAAGTTGACGGGCTGCCTGTAAACCCCGATAACCCAGTTGCTTTTTATGGCATGCATATACACGAAAACGGGGACTGTACCCTTCCGTTTGACAAAACAGGAGAACACTACAACCCATCTTCCGCCCCACACCCTGAACATGCTGGTGACCTTCCGCCACTGTTAGGAAACTACGGCTATGCTTATACAGTTTTTTATACTGACCGTTTCAATATAGATGAAATTACAGGACGTTCTATTATTATACACAGCAGCCCGGATGATTTTACAAGCCAGCCATCTGGCAATTCAGGAACTAAAATTGGATGTGGCGTTATAAAGAAAACAGATAATTGTAGTTCTTGTTAAATATTTATAAAATACTTGTTATAGATATTTAGTGTAAAAAATATCCGGCTTTAACAGAATATCTGGTTTTAACAGGAATAAAACAAAATTACTGCACAGAAATATATTACGCATATTTTGTTTTATCCTGTTATTAGAAATATTTATTAATGTAAATTTTCCACCTGGTATTATATATTTTAATTACTATACTGCGGATTTTTTAATTCCAGCGATACCATAATAATTGATGCCACACCTGCCATACAGTCTGCCACAGGCCCTGCATACATTATCCCGTCAATACCCATTACAAGCGGAAGTAAAATAATTAGCGGGAGCAGGAATATAATCTGTCTTGTAAGTGAAAGGAATATCCCCCTTTTTGGTTTTCCTATTGAAGTAAAAAAATTTGATGATATTGGCTGCATAAAATTTATAAAAGTGAAAAACAAAAATATCCTGAAATAATTAGTAGCAAACTGGAAATATTCTTCACTTCCATCACCAAATACTGCTATTATATTTCTTGGAAATACCTGGAACATTATAAATGCAGCCACAGATAAAATGCTCCCATAAAATACTGCCCTTAAATAGACTTTTTTAACCCTGGAATATTTTCTTGCGCCATAATTAAAACTGGCAATAGGCTGCAGTCCTTGTGAAATACCTATTAAAAATGAAAAAAACACCTGGTTTACTTTAGTTATAATTCCCACACATGCTATAGGTACTGCCTCACCATACACTGATAATGAACCATAATATTTTAATGATTTATTCATTACAATCTGGACAACCATCATTGCAACCTGGTTACTAAATGGTGATGCACCAAGCGATAAAATTTTAGCGATATATTTTCCTTGTGGTTTCAAATGCTTTAATTCTAACTTTACAGTTTTATAATGTAAAATATAAATAACAGCTATTAATGCAGAAACCACTTGTCCAATTATAGTTGCAAGTGCTGCACCCGCCATCCCCATTTTAAATCCAAATACAAATACTGCATCAAGTATTGTATTAATAACTGCCCCTGCCATATTACAGACCATAGTCATCGCAGGGCTTCCGTCTGCCCTTATAAGGTGTCCGCCACCTGTTGCAAATATAAGAAACGGAAAACCAATAGATGTAATCCTTGTATATGTTACCGCATAACCTATTACATCAGAAGGAGAACCAAAGAATTTTAATAATGGTGTCATAAAAATTTGCGTAAATATACACAATAAAGTCCCCAGCCCGAAAAGCATAACAGCCGAATTTCCAATATAATATGCTGCTGTTTTTTTGTCACCTGCACCCATTGAAAGGTTAAATGCTGATGCCCCACCTATTCCAAAAAGCAGTGCTATTGCAATACATGTAATAGAAAGCGGAAATGCTATATTAGTAGCAGCATTTCCAAGGTTTCCAACGCTTCTTCCTATAAAAAACTGGTCAACAATATTATAAAGTGCACTTACAAGCATTGCAATAATACTTGGCACAGCAAACTTTACTAAAAGTTTATTAACAGGCTGCACGCCTAATGGGTTATCTGTATTGTTTTCTATATTTTTCTTTTTATCAATATGTTGCACTTTAATCCTCATTTCTGTGCTGCATACAATTCCATATATAATATTATATCCTGTTTGAGCCAGGCAGCACACAGACCCAAAAACCAGATATCTTTACTGCAACTGTAAGAAAAAAGCTTCCAGCAGCCTGGAATATTATCTATAATTATAATTAAAGTATACAGATTTTTCAAATAAATTTCAAATATTTTCTAAAACACAAACCAGAAAACATGCCATATGTATTTATAAGTTTTGCCATTCGGCAATAAATAAAAACAGCAGTGTATATATCCGTTGCCAGGATATTATACACTACTGCATAAATCTTATAAAATTATATAGAAGTTGCTAAAAGCTTCCTGCTAATTTCTCCATAAGAGCCAGTGCCTCTGTATCAGCCTTCTTAGCTTTTTCAATTAATACACATATTTTGTCTCTTATTTCTTTGTCTGCAAATTTCTTTAACATATCATCCATGCTTGTATTGCCATTATCATTATATAAATTCTGCATCTCTAAAATTGTATCACTACACTTCCTGAATAATCCCGAAATTTCTAAATAATCATTCTGGAGGGAACTGTCTGCTTTTGCCAGTTCTTCAAAATATAATGATGCACAATAACGCCCATCAGACAGGCATGACACCGCATCATTCTGGCACAACATCTTCTCAAATAAAAACATGTAATTACCATCAACAGAAAAATTACTTTCATCAGAAATTGCTTCTTTCCATGCGTCATATGCTTTTACTCCTTTGGCATATCCACAATCAATTCTTCCTGATAAAGCTTTAACAGCATTTGCAATAACATCTGCTGTTGTATACTGGTCTTTTTCAATTGCACCTAAACACATAACAGCCTGTGTATCTGTATTTTCCCACCAGTTACTACATACAAAATATCCACTTTCATCTATTGTAATTCCAGAAGCAAATTCAGGGTCTGCCTGGAAGAAATTCCATCCAAGAAGTTCCATGCCGTTTTTACGGTAACCAGTAATTATACATGCCTCTGGAGGCCCAATAATCCCTAATGCAATACATGGATACCCCTCATCAATATGTTCTTTTATAAACGAAATAAATTCCTCTTTTGTTGTATTTTCATCCCTTCCCAGAAATGAAAATTCCCTTCCCAGCGCTTTTGCACCAATACTATATACCTTATTACTTTCTTCAAAAGTATGGTAAATATCAACATTACTTAAATCCCATGCTTCCGTATTCCATACAAACCTGAAGGCTGCACCACATAATGCCATTGTAAAATAATACTTTAAATTATCACCAAGATACTCTGAACATGCTTTAAGACATATTGGATATGGGGTTCCGCCTCCATATGCACCATAAAATACTTTAGGTACATTATATAAAATAGTGCTGTCATTTTCCTTTAAAAAATCTTTTGCCATATTAATATCACTCCTGCTTTCCTTTTTCTCCAGAATTCCAATACTATATACACCAGGAAATATTTCTTCCTTTCCTGCAATTAAATTTCTTCTGCGGAATGTACTTGGTGTCATACCTGTAATTTTATAAAAAGCCCTTGTATATGTTTCTGGATTATTAAATCCGAATTTATATGCAATTTCTATAATTGTTTTATCCGAATTTATCAAATCCATTGCAGAACATTTTATGCGCCTCGCCCTTATATACTCTGCAATAGGGCATCCCATATCATTACGGAATATTTCCCGTATATACGACGGGGAAAAACCAATACTTTTTCCAAGCATTGCATAATCAAACTTCCCATTCATTATATTAGCTTCTATATAACATAATATAGACTTAGTGTATATTGGATAACCCATATGGAACTCCTTTAAATTTTAATGATGTTTTTAACTTGAAACACTTCATTCATGAATGATAATACAATTATAATAAATAAACTTATGGCTGTCTTGACTTTTTTAAGGATAAAAGGAGTGGATTATCTTATATAGGCATTATAGGGATATTTCCCTGATATGCACATATGTATATAATATATTTTCTAAAGGATTTTATCTATGGATAATAAAACTGCTTTTTATGCACGTATTTCAAAGGCAGACCAGCGGAACAGCTCTATAAGTAACAGTATCAAAAACCAGACTGGAATACTTTATAATGCTGTTTCTGTTTTAAATTCTGCCAATAATAATATTTTTATTAAAAATGACAACATACAAGTTTTTATTGATGACGGATATAGCGGCAGAAGTGCAAGACGTCCTGCTTTCAGGAAAATGCTTGCCAGAACTGTACTTGGTGAAATTGATACTATATTAGTTAAAGACTTTTCGCGTTTTAGCAGGGAACATATTTTAATGTCTGAATTTCTTGAACAGGTTTTTCCAGAAATGGGCATACGCTTTATTTCCGTAACAGATTGTTATGACAGCGCAAGGAATAATACAAGCCTTTCAACTTCTTTTAAAAGCCTTTTTAATGAGTATTATTGTAAAGATATATCACATAAAGTTAAAAGCGTGTTATCTGCTAAAAAAGAAGCAGGCTGGTACTGTATGGCAAATGTACCATTTGGTTATACCAAAACCTCCTGTAAAGATAATATATGTAAAGATAACATATATAAAGATAGCATAATAGATGTAAATACTGAAGAAGCAAAAATAGTACATAAGATATTTTCCCTTGCCGCAGACGGGCTTAACTGCCGCGAAATTGCAGATATCCTGAATACAGGAGGCTTTTTTGCTGGAAGGAAACGTTCAGAATGGAATTCTTCTTATATCTGGTCTATAATAAATAATCCATTTTATACTGGCATACATGTATGGCATAAGTACGAGTCTGGCATAAGGCTTCCTAAAGAATACTGGAAAACAGGTACTGGAAACCATAGCGCAATTATAAGCATGGAACTTTACAATAAAGCCAGGCAAAATACATGCAAAAGTTCCCCAAAGGGCAGGCGGCATATTTTTCATGGAATTACTAAATGTAAAACCTGCCACAAGGCATTATGTGCTGGAAGACGCCAAAAGGAATTTCTTTGCTGCAGCCATTGCCAGCCTGGTGAATTAAAAAAAATCCAGACAGATATCCTCTTTAAAATATGCCTGGATAAAATAAATTCTGAATTCTTAAAACAATCCTGCCCTTTTAAAGATAAAAGTATATTAACTGGAATACTGGCAGACAGCAGACAATGCAGCCTGCCTGTTAAAGAACTTTTACTCCATAACTTTATACAGAGAATTGAAGTAGGCTGCCACCATGATATTGATATTTTCTGGAAATTCCATCCCTAAAAGTATTATAGCTGGCCAGCAATTTAATTATTGACATTAATGCTGTATTTTTATATAATTAAACTGCCAGTTTAATTATTAAAGCTGCTATAATAGATAATTTTAACCTCATTAAGTAAGTCCTTTAAAATACACGCTTCTTAAGCGGTGGGTTTAGGACTTACTTAGTCTGGCAGGAGTTCAAGCTCCTGCCAGACTGCCGCAAAGCAGCAATGAGGTTATGAGCAAGTAGCGAAGCGGATTGCGAATATCCGCTTGACTAAAAGAACTGCTTAAAATAATAAAAAGGATGGTATTTCTATGGGAATTTTTTCTGGAGTTTTATGTTGGATTTGTTTTTTCCTTCTGTCAGCAAAAGCAATAACTGCAAAACTGCATTTTAAAAATATTGATTTAATATTTTTTAAAATCCACAAACCTGTTAGTTTGTTTTGTGTTATAATATGTTTTGTACATATTTTTTATGTTGTTCCAATACTTAAAAACCGCAGCCTTTTTGTGGTAATCTCTGGAATTACTATTGCTACATCTATGTTTTTGCTGGTTTGCCTATGCCATACAATAAAAGACCAGAGGAAAAAACTATTATGGCACAGGATATTGTCTGTTCTTATGGCAGTATGTATTGCAGGACATTTTATTACATATATAATAGATTTTAACAACTATAAGCAAATTGTAGCAAATATAGAAATTAGTGATATTAACCTGGCAAATATTAAGGACGGGTTATATACAGGTGAATATGATGCAGGTTATATCTATGCCAGGGCAGAGGTTGAAATCAAAGATGGCATGATTGTTTCAGCCAGTCTTTTAGAACATAGAAATGAACGCGGAAAACAGGCAGAAAATATTATTAACAATATAATATCAGAACAGAAAATTGATGTAGATGCAATAAGCGGGGTTACAAATTCCAGCAATGTTATCAAAAAGGCAATTGAAACAGCAATTAAAAATGGACAAGTATAAGCAAATAAAAGACCACCAGTGTAATGGTGGCCTTTTAGTGCTGGCAGCAGGCTTATATTATTCTGCTGTTATTACCCTTATAATATTTGTTGTTCCTGATATGCCAAGAGGCACTCCTGCTGTTATTACTGCAAGCCCGCCTTTTTCTATATATCCGCTTTCCTGTGCTGCCTTCATTGAATTTTTAAAGAGCTCTTCTGTATCTGTTTCCTCATTAATCATTACAGGCATTATTCCCCATGACAGGCTCATCTGGTAATAAGTTTTCTTTGATGGTGTACACCCTATTATTGGTGAATATGGACGGTATCTTGAAATCATCCTTGCTGTCCTGCCTGCCTTTGTAATAGTAACTATTGCAGCAGCATTAATATCTATCGCTGTCATGCATGTGGCATGTGATATTGCGTCTGTTACATCTGGTTTGTCCATCTTAGCAAGTATTTTAAACCTGTTATTGTAATCAATATCTTCTTCTGCAAACTCTGTTATATCAATCATTGTTTTTAAAGCTTCTACAGGATAGTTACCGGCTGCTGTTTCACCTGACAGCATTATTGCACTTGTACCATCATAGATTGCATTGGCAACGTCTGTTGCCTCTGCCCTTGTAGGTCTTGGGTTTTTCATCATTGAGTCAAGCATCTGCGTTGCAGTAATTACTATTTTATCTGCATTATAAACCTTTTTAATAATCTTTTTCTGGATTACAGGCACTTCCTGGAGTGGTATTTCCACACCCATATCACCTCTTGCAATCATTATCCCATCAGAGACTTCAAGGATTTCATCTATATTGTCAACACCCTGCCTGTTCTCAATTTTAGAGATAATTTTTATATTGTTACAATTCTTTTCCTTAAAAATCTCCCTTATTTTGAGAATATCATCTGCACTTCTTACAAATGATGCAGCAATAAAATCAACATCATTCTCAATCCCAAATATTATATCAAGCCTGTCTTTTTCACTGATATAAGGCATGCTTATATTTACATTAGGCACATTTATGCCCTTATGGTCTGATACAGTGCCTCCATTAAGGATACGGCACACAATGTCAGTTTCTGTTACTTCTTCTGCTTCCATTTTAATAAGGCCATCGTCAATAAGGATAATTGTACCTTTTTTAACATCCCCTGGAAGCCCCTTATATGTTATTGAAGCTTCTTTTGCACTGCCCTCCACTTCCCTGGATGTAAGTGTAAAAAGTTCTCCCTCACAAAGTTCTGCCTTGCCGCCTGTAAAATTGCCAAGCCTTATTTCAGGCCCGCTTGTATCAAGCAGTATTGCAACAGGCAGCCCCAGTTCCTCACGCATCTTTTTAACTTCATTAATTGTTTCGAGGTGTCCCTCCCTTGTCCCATGCGAAAAGTTAATCCTTGCAGTATTCATGCCATTTAACATAAGTTCCCGCAGAACACCGTCTTTCTTGGTTGACGGGCCCAATGTACAGATAATTTTTGTTTTTCTCATATCCAGCCTCCATTCTGGTAATTTTAAATAATATAATTTTATTATGTTACATATTGAAGTATTCCATCAATAAAACCAATACCTGTTTTATACAGCCAGTATAAAAAGACTATTGCAAGAAGCCACACAAGTGCCTTATACATAATATACCCAATTATAAAATTTTTCTTATGTCTTGATGTCTTTTTCCTGATTAACAGTACAAACATATAAAAGAAACCAAATACCGGGATATTAAGCCAGCAAATTGTCTGGAACCATGAACCTGCTTCTGCAAAACTGACACCCCTCCTCCTTCTCTGCACTGGCTTTCTTTCTATATGTACAGCAGATGGCTCTTCTGGTATTTCCTGGCTGTCTTCATAAATGGCAATATCTTCTTTTTTATCTTCCTCTTCCTGCCTGTCATACATCTCCAGCACTTCTTCCAGGGACATTTTTCCATTTTTACCATATTCATCCATAAGAACCTCCATTCTTACTTAAGCCTGGCTTAAATAAAGCTTTCTGCTGTAATACTGCCGTCTTAATTTTTAAATATCTGGAACTCCTGTTTCTGATGGTTCTTCTGTTTCTTCTCCCTGTGGGTTCACAGGTACAGGCGTATTATTTGCAGCAGGGTGTCTATATTCCTCATATGTAGGCAGCGACTGTATCTCTTCCTTATATTCATCATACAAGGCTTTTAATGAAGCATATTCACTATAGCCAGAACATGCATCCAGTGCTTCTTTTGCCAGCTTTATCATTTCATCCATGCCAGAAGGCTGGTATTTATGGCCATGCAGGCGCTTTATCCTGGTCTCTGCAAGCCTTACAGCAGTTCTATGGTTATAATCTTCCCTTGCTGACTCAGAACTTCTCCTGGCTGCTTCTGCAATACGCTCATTCTCTTCTGCCTGCTGTTTCTCATATGCCTTTACAGCTTTAGCCCATTCAACAGTTTCATCATGTAGCGACTGGTATTTATTTTTCAGGCGCTTTGTGAAACTCTTCCTTACATCATCATCAGCTATATTTGCAACCATATCCCTTGTCTTAATATATGCTTCTTCAAATTCATAATAATCTGCAAGGTTTTTAACTGCCATCTTTTCAAAAGCTTTAAGTTCTTTATTAACCTGCTTCTGGTATTCCCTGTCATGTAATACTTTTGCATCTTCTGCCTTTTCATCAAGTATTACTGTTGAAAAATAATCCATTCCTGCCTTACGCCCGTCTTCTGGTGTTACTGCTGTACCCTCAATTATATTGCCATTATTATCATACTTTGCAAGACGTATTGTAACTGGCATATCAAAATCAAGGGGCTTTAAGCCTGTATGTATCTTATTCATATAATCTTTCCAGATTACACCTGGGATAGAAGCACCTGAAGCACCTGGCATTGGCCTTGGTGTATCATACCCTGCCCATACTACTGTTGTATAATACTTTGTATATCCACAGAACCAGACATCTTTGCTTGAATTAGTAGTACCCGTCTTTCCTGCGCAAATCTGTTTACCATCAAGCTTAAGCGCCCTGCCTGTACCATATGGTTCATTAAACACTCCCTTTAACACATCGGTCATCATCCATGCAGCATCTTTGGAGAATACTTGTGTTTTCTGGTTATTATCCTTGTATATTGTGCCATCTGACACACGTTCTATCTTTTTAATGCATGTCCTGTCACTATAACTGCCATTATTAGCAAGTGTATTATAACCTTTTGCCATATCCACAACACGCACACCCTCTGTAAAACCTCCAAGTGACAGTGCCATATTGTCATTGTCTATATAGCTTATATTACGGAAATGCAGTTTTTCAAGGTAAGAAAGCCCATAAGCTGGTGTAATCGTTTCAAGTACCTGCCATGCGACTGTATTAAGCGACCTTGAAACAGCTTCCCTTATCATTATATTGCCATGATAGCCTCCCCCGGCATTTTCAGGGCCGTTTTCAAACTTATGGTCATTAACAAGCGTTGATGGTGAATAAACACCTGATTCAAAACCTGGTGTATAATCTATCAGCGGTTTTATTGAACTTCCTGACTGCCTTGCAGCAAGATAAGCCCTGTTAAATTCATCCTGGCTGCCACGTCCTCCAACTATTGCCACAACATAATCCGTATCATTATCAATACAGACTGCTGCACCCTGCAATGCATATTTGCCTGTATCAGAGTCTTTCTCTGTACTATAGGCAAGTCCCTCATTTATGGATTTCTGGAGCTTCTTCTGTTTCTTCATATTGATTGAAGTGTAAATCTTATATCCGCCAGAACGTATATCCTCGCATTTTTCACCATACACTTTTGAATATCTTTCTTTATAAGCCTTGTAGTCCTTTGCATCTTTAAAAAGATACTGGAACTTGAAATCCTCTTTTTCCATAAGTGCATTGGCAGCACAATGTATTGCATAACTTACTACATAATTTTCATTTTTGCTGTCCTTTGTATACTGTTTAACCCTTATTTTAGTTTTGACAGCAGAATTATATTCCTTTTTATTAATTACGCCCTCATCATACATTGTTTTTAAAACCCTGTTCCTCTTTTTCAATGAGTCTTTTGGGTTTATAACAGGGTCATATGCAGACGGGTTATTAGAAAGCCCTATAAGCAGCGCCGCCTCCTGTGGTTCTAGTTCTGATGCCTCTTTGTCAAAATAATACCTGCTGGCAGCACCCACCCCGTAACACCTGTAACCATAATAGTTGCTGTTACAATAATATTCCATTATCTCTGCTTTTGTAAACTTTGCTTCAACTGCTGGCGCAAGCAGTATCTCTGCCATTTTCCTTGTATAGCTTTTCTCCTGGGTAAGCAGGTTGTTTTTAATTACCTGCTGGGTAATAGTGCTTCCACCTTGTGTAATACGCATATTGTTTTTTAAAAGTGCAATTCCTGCACGCATTGTTGCAACTAAATCCACACCACCATGTGTTTTAAAACGCCTGTCCTCAACAGCAATATAACCATCATAAATATATGATGAAATATCATTTATTGGTACATATTTATACTGCCCTGCATTAACAGAGCCAACAACATTGCCTTTCGTGTCATATATTATTGTATCTTCCTTCATAATAAAATCTTTTTCACTAAGGTTAGCCATCTTGTCAAAAACAACTTCCCTTGCCTCCGTAAACATAGGAAGAACTTTAACATATATACAAATCCCCGCAATAATACAAAGCATAAGGACAGATGCAAATACACCCATAACAGTGCCTATAATATTACATAAAACACCACAATAACTAAATACAGTGCCCAAAACAATATGTATTAAATAACCTGTTCCTTTTACAGCTTTTTTAATTATCCCCATAAGCCTGTATCCTCCATAAGCAGCCAGGCGCACCAGCCTGTAGCTGCAAGGTTTAATTTACGGACAAATATTTTTTTAATTATACAGCTTTTTGGGTATTATGTAAAGACTTGGGAAATTTCCGAAGCGGATGCTTCCAGCCATCTGGATAAAATGCCATACAACATAATTTACAGTTATCCTGTGTTTTGTAAGTAACGGACGCAGGGTTTCCGTGTCCAGCTAAATATTATTACATTCCAGGGCACGCTTGCGCTACGTTAGCCCACGCAACGGCACATAAAGCCCATATATCCCCAAAAAACCTCCTGGGATATATGGGCTTAAATGCCGGCGGTGCTAAAGTGCCCCTGTCATGTAATAATATTTAGCTGGAACACTGGAAACCTGCTGTTCACTGGTAAAATTACAAAAAAACATAAAACACTAAATTTAACACAATAACTACAAATTATGTTGTGCAGAATTTTATTCAGATGGGCGGAAGTGACTGGCAGAATAATCCTGCCACATATAATTTATAGTTATTTTGCTGTTCTATGTTTTTTTGTGGACTTATGGGTTTATACTGGCAGGTTTTACGTGCCAGATGCCAGCAATATTACATACAGGGGTACTTTAAGCCCGTCGGCATTTAAGCTGGATATTTAATGTGACGGAATAAACGCATGTTTATTCTGGAGCATTAAATATCTGGCTTTATGTGCCGCTGCGTGGCTTAACGTAACGGGAGTGTACCCCATAAGTGCGAACTTAAGCAAGCAATCCTGGTAAAATTGCTGTATGGAA
>CAJUPJ010000034.1 GCA_910588655.1 uncultured Lachnospiraceae bacterium
CAAGGACTTCTACATATCTCGCCTTTGTAGTCCCACTATAGTCTCCACATGCCCCGTATGCGGAAACATATCCACACAGCACACTCTCCTGATACTATACCCATACTTTTGCATCTCTGCAATATCCCTTGCCAGGCTTGTTGGTTTACAGGAAATATAAACCATCGCTGGAATTTTTATTTCCTCACATATTTTTTTTAACGCCTTAGGATTTACCCCTTCCCTTGGAGGGTCAAGTATTATAAAACCAGGCTTCTCATCAATTTCTTCCAGAACTTCCAGCACATCACCTGCTATAAATTCACAATTCCCAAGTCCATTATATTCTGCATTTTGTTTTGCTGCTTCTACTGCTTCTTCTACTATTTCAATACCTGTTACCTTTTTCGCTACAGGTGCAATTATTTGTGCTATTGTACCAGTACCGCTATATAAGTCAAAAACTGTTTTATCTTCCAAAAAATTATCTGTCTTATTATCTATTTCATTACCCTGCCCATAAGCTGGTTTTCCATATATGTAATTTCTTGCACAGCTGTACAATACTTCTGCACCTTTTGTATTTGTCTGGAAAAATGAAAACACTGATATCTTGAATTCCAACCCGAGTATTTCTTCTGTAATCCAGTCTTTTCCGAAAATAATATGTGTTTCATCACTTTTTACTACATCACCCAGACCATTATTAATAATATGAAGAAAGCCTGTAATCCTGCCCTCCAGTACGAGATGTTGTAATTCCAGCCCAAGTCCATAAAGACAATCTCCATGCATATAATTTTCCAGTCCTGATGCTGTTACAAGTGCCACAAGTATCTCCCCTGTTGATGCTGAACGGCGCACAAGCAAGTGACGCAATATGCCTGTATGTGTATTTTTATTATAATGTGGTATATTTATTTTTAGAAAATACTCTCTTATACAGTCTAAAATCTTGGAATAATCATTATTCACAATTTTACATCCAGATGCATTTATTATATCATGTATGCTTCCTTTTTTATGAAGTCCAAGCGAAAGCGGGCCTCCCTTGTATTCATCACCAAACGAAAATTCCATTTTATTCCTGTAACTCCATATACATGGACTTGAAAATATTCCATCAAAAATATAAGAATTTTCTCCAGCCACACTATCAATAAGCTTTAATACCTGGTTTTTCTTCAATTCAAGCTGGACCTCGTATGGCAACGTCTGGTAACTACACCCGCCACATATACCAAAGTTTGCACATGCAGGTTTTGCTGTTTCAGATAAAGATTTACCAATAACTTCAAGCAGACGCCCTTTACATTTTCCAGCACGTGCTTTTTGTAAAATATATTTTACTGTCTGTCCAGGAAGTGCGCCTTTTACTACAACATGATACTCATTTACAATCCCATCTTTATCCGTTTCCTTTGTCAAAACTACTGCCTTGTCTGGAAAATTAATATCTATAACAGTACCTTCATATATTTGTCCCTTCTTCATATATCCCCCGTCCAGATTTTTTACTTTATTTGTATGACTGTTGCAATATATATGCTTTCTGTCTGCCCTGTAATTTCTTTTAATAAATGTTTGGTTATAAATAATTTTTATTAACCATTATTATTTGTTATTATTTTTTATTATTTATTATTGTTTTTTATTCTTAGTAAATTTATATAACATAAACATTCTTTACTGTGGCATATCTTTTTAAATTAACCAGAAATTAATTAATAGTTGAAACATTTCCCAGGACAACTAATTTATTGGCAAATTCACTTATGCTTGCAAGTGCATTTCCCACTTCCGGCTGGTTTAAGTTCCCTTCTATATCTACAAAAAACCTGTATTCCCAGTTTCTGTTTTCTATTGGTCTTGACTCTATTTTTGTAAGGTTTAAACCATTATAATAGAAATTTGAAAGCATGTTGTACAGCGCCCCTGCCTGGTGCTTTATTTCAAATGAAAGGCTTATTTTACCTGCATCTGGCAAAAATATCTTCTGGTTGGAAATTATTATAAAACGTGTATAATTCATACTTTCATGGTTTACTTGTTCTTTTATTATATCAAGCCCGAAAATCCCTGCCGCACGCGTACTTGAGATTGCTGCCTGTGATTTATCACCATCTTCTGCAACCTTTTTTGCTGCTGCAGATGTGCTTGAATATGTTTTAGTTGAAATTTGCAGATGGTTCTCAAAAAATTTTGAACACTGCATAAGTCCCTGTGGATGTGAATACACAGTTTTAATATCTTCAAGTTTTGTTCCAGGCACGCCTACAAGTGCCTGTTCAACTTTTATCACATGTTCTGCAACTATAGTTATATCATAATCAAGAAGTAAATCATAAATATCTGCTATCCCGCCTGTTGAAGTATTCTCAATAGGAAGCACACCAAACTTTGCTTCACCATTGGCAACTGTTTCCATTACCTCTTTAAAAGTGCTTTTATTTAATGCTGTTATATCCTTACCAAACACCTCTTCCATTGCTTGTTCTGTATAAGCGCCATGTTCACCAAAACACACAATCCTTGTATCAGAATCAGTGTCAAATGAATTTACCTGCCGGAAAATCTGTTTTAATTCATTTTCAGTTCCAAGAACCTGGTACTGGTATTTGCGGCTTATTGACATAATTTGCCTGAATAAATCTTCTATTCCCGTTTTATTAAATTCATTATCTGAAAGCCCTCTTAATGTTTTTAACTTTTCTTCTTCACGTACAGGGTCATAAACCTTTTTACCTGTACTTCTCTTATATGCGGCAACATCTGTAGCAACTTTCATTCTTTCTTCAAATAATTCTGCAATCTGCCTGTCTATTTTATCAATTTTATCTCTGCTTTCCTTTAAATCAACAACCATTTTACCACCATTTCCTGTATTTATCTTTTCCTTTTTCGCATATTATACATATTACAATTTAATTATAATATTTTATGTTTTTAATTATAATATTTTACATTTTCACTTGTAATATTTTACATTTTCACTTGTAATATTTTATATCCTTACTTTTTAGCATTTTATATTTTACTTATTTACATGTTTATATTTAAAATTTTTTATATGCCAAATTTTTATCTTTTCTTTTTTGCTTGTTACTTTATCTTACTTATATATTATTTTATATATGTTTTTTATCTGTTTTCTATAATACATTAATATATAATTACCTGTAAAGCTTCCCATAAAAAAACTGCTCCTGGAAGTAAATATCCCCTAAGATTTTTTCATCAGGTATATCATTTCCATCAAGTGATACAATCCATTTATCTTCTACATCATTAAACCTGTGGAATACTGCTATTACTTTTCCCTTATATGTATCTAATGGCTTTTCTGTTCCAAATACATAAACATCCTGCTCTGCCCCGTCCCCTGCAAAAACACCGTCTACATAACCATAGTTTACAGGATATACCATCTCCTTATGACTTGGATGCCGTGAA
Source organism: uncultured Lachnospiraceae bacterium (assembly GCA_910588655.1). GTDB lineage: Bacteria > Bacillota > Clostridia > Lachnospirales > Lachnospiraceae > Butyribacter. Next base: position 3,433 of record CAJUPJ010000034.1, read on the forward strand.
CCAGCAGGACGGTCAATCCTGCCTGAAACCATTTTACCAATAATACTGCTGTAGTCTGGTGTATATGCACTATCTGGCGTATATTCTTTGAATACAGTAAAAAAGTAATCCAGTGTTTCTACAAATTCACCTTTATCATACATATGCCTAATTTCCTCTGGTGATGCCCAGCGGCAGTCTGCTACTTCTGCAGTTAATGCATTTTCAAGCGATGGCTCTCCATTATATTCAAAAAGCCATACATCCATTATATCATTGAATTTTTTTCCGTCAATTTCCTCACGTATTTTACTAAATACCAGCTTTCCGTTTTCTTTTTGTAAATCAATTCCAACTTCTTCTTTTACTTCCCTGATTGCACCTTCAAGGCTGTCCTCACCCTTTATAACAGAACCGCCAGTGCTCTCCCAGATTAACGGATATGTTGGACGGTCTGCTGCCCTTTTTGATATAAGGTATTCACCTTTGCTGTTTCTTATCCAGACATGTACAACCAGATGGAATAAACCATCTGGCAGTTCTTCGCCACGTACATGTTCCTTTCCTGTTTTTTCTCTGTATTTTGTATATAAATCCCATTTCTCCATTCTGTTGCCCTTTCTATTTATGCTGCCAGTAATTTACCAAAACCAGCAGCATGAAAAATTTCTTGTATTTAATATTCTCAAATTTTATGCATCTTTAAGAAATGCCACATAACATTTCTTTGTCTCATATATATCTGCTTTACTTGTAATTTCCCAAGGTGCATGCATATTTAAAACTGCCACACCACAATCAATTACTTCCATTCCATAAAGTGAAAGTATATATGCAATAGTACCGCCACCGCCAACATCTACTTTGCCAAGCTCTGCCATCTGGTAATTTACATTATTATCATCCATAATACTGCGGAGTACTGCAAGATATTCTGCATTTGCATCATTAGAGCCTGACTTGCCGCGGCTTCCTGTAAATTTACTAAATACTACACCTTTTCCACAATATGAAGAATTTTTCTTTTCAAATGCATCTGCAAATAATGGGTCATATGCTGCATTTACATCAGAAGAAAGCATCCTGCTGTTTTTAAGACAGCGCTTTAACTTTAATTCTGAATAGCTGCCTTCAAGGTTAACCAGTTCTGCAACTGCATTTTCAAAGAAACGGGACTGCATACCTGTTGCACCAACACTTCCTATCTCTTCTTTATCAACAAGCAGGCAGCAGGATGTCTTGTCCACATTTTCCATTTCAAGCATTGCTGCAAGTGAAGTATATGCACACACCCTGTCATCCTGTCCATAAGAAATAACCATGCTTCTGTCAAGCCCAAGTTCACGCGCCCTGCCTGCTGGCACAATTTCCAGTTCAGCAGACATAAAATCTTCTTCTTCAATACCATAAGAATTCTTAAGGATTTTTATTATATTTTCTTTTACAGCGTCTTTCTCTTCATCATTAAGCGGAATGCTTCCAATTAAAAGGTCAAGTTTCTCACCCTCTATAACTTTAGCTGCCTTCTTGTCCATCTGTTCACCTGCAAGGTGTATAAGAAGGTCTGTAATACAAAAAACAGGGTCATTTTCATTTTCACCTATACAGATTTCTATTTTGCTTCCATCTTTCTTTACTACAACACCATGTATTGCAAGCGGTATAGTTACCCACTGGTATTTTTTAATTCCACCATAATAATGTGTGTCAAAATACGCAAGCCCGCTTTCTTCATATAACGGGTTCTGCTTTATATCTATACGTGGTGAATCAATATGCGCACCAAGAATATTTAACCCCTCTTCCAGCGGTTTCTTTCCAATATTAAATAAAATTACTGATTTAGACATGCAGGAAGCATATATTTTATCACCTGTCTTAAGCGGCTTTCCAGCAGCTATTGCATCTTCAATTGAAATATACCCTTTCTCTTTTGCGAGTTTTATAACTTCACTGGTACACTCCCTTTCAGTTTTGCAGTCTGACAAAAAGTCCTGGTAACTGCTGCAAAGTGCTTCAAGTTCTTTTAAATCTGCCTCACTATAATCTTTCCATGCATTTTTTCTTTCCATAATATTTGTTATCCTCCATTCCATAATACCATTATTTCCGATTATACACCTGTAAAGCCCCAATGTCTAATATTAATTGGATTTTTGTGGATTTTCTATATACAGGTTATTTTCTGTATACAGGTTAAAGAATAAATTTAAATATAACTGCCGACAACAAAGCAGCTATAACTGCCTGCCTGCATTTTGCAAATATATATTTTCTGTTTGAAAGCCCTGTGCCTATAAGTGTGCTTGATGTCTGTGCCACACTTGACATCCCGCCAAATGCACAAAATGCACTTGCAAGCATACATTTAATATATAATGACAGCCCTGTATTTGCAAGCACTTCACAGCCTGTTGTTATTTCGAGAATTCCTGACCCCGCAACTTTAATAATTTCACTGGATGTTACAATATTTTTCAGAAGTTCTGTAAGAATTGAAAATAATATTATATAACCGCCAACTTTAACCAGTGTAATTGCAGAACTTAATATGCTTTCATCCAGTGCCTCTATTAGAGGGTATCTTTTTTTTAATCCGCCAGGGTTTTGTTCATTATCCGCTGTACCTTCCAGTTTATTCCTTTCAAAAAACGCATTTATAAATGCTGACAGGTAAATTATAACCAGCATTATCGCAGGCTGTTTAAGCCCTAAACACTTTATGCCTGTATATTCAAGCATAAACATAGGGCTTGCATTATTACAGAAACTAATAATATATTGTGCCTCATTCTTTGAAAATGCACCTGTTTTGTACATATCTGCAACTGTCTTTGCACCAAGCGGGTATCCAGAAAGCATACCTGTAATTGCAGGGTAACACCCGTTTTTTGAAATCCTGAAAACTTTGTGGAATACAGGATAAAACATATTGCTTATAAAACTTGTAACATCCAGCTTTATAAGCATTGTAGAAATAATCATAAAGGGGCATAAAGATGGTATTATAACATTAAACCAGAGTAAAAGCCCGTTTTCTGCACCTTTGCTGGAAATATCAGGGAATAATACAAAAAGCAGCACAAATAAAACTGATGCCACAATAAAGAACTTTCTCCTCATAAGCACACTTTTAACCTTAAAATACAGCTTTACTTTATGCTATGATAAACTTATTGACATTATTCCTTGCCCTGTGCCTGTAAATTACCAGAATTTTTTCTTTTTAAAATAATAAAGGCTTGCCGCTACAATTATTATACTTGCTGCTATTGTAACAGGATACGCATACTGGTACTTTATTTCTGGCATATGTTCAAAATTCATCCCATACCAGCCCGCTATCAGTGTAAGCGGGAGAAATATAGTGGTTACAATTGTAAGTATTTTCATAACATCATTCTGTTTTATTTCAATTTCCGACTGGTATACATCCTGCACCTGCATTGCATATTCCCTTAACATCTGTGTTTCATCTGCAAGCTGTTCCATTTTGCTCTGGAACATATCAAAAGCTTTTATATCATTTTCATTAAAAAAACCATTCTCATTAGCGGCAAACTCTTTTGCTATGACTTTTAACTGTATATAATAATGATAGAAACGTGATATCAGCTTTTTTAAATAAAGCATCCGGTAACTGAACTTTTCCGCCCTGCCCTCAAGAACATCTTCCTCTATTACCGCAATATCCCTTTCAATTTTTTCCAGGAATAACAGGTCGCCATCAATAAATAACATTAAAAAATCATATATAAAACGCCCGGGACTATAATTTTTACGCAGCGGTCCTGCTGCAATTTTACTGGCAGCGTCCTTTGCTTCACCATCATCATCAAGTATAATTATCCGCTGGTTTGTTATATATATTGCAAATGTTATATCCCTGCCGCCTTTTATCTTTGACGGGACTTTAAATGTACCAAATATATAATCAAGATGAAGTTCCAGCCTGCATGAATACATTATGCCAGTCTTATGCCATATACCCGATTTTTCACGCAGCTCCGGGCTTTCGTTCCATTCTGGAAACTTAGCTATACACAAACCGTTATTACTGTCCCAGAAATTTTTCTCCTCTATCTTTTGTATCCCGCTGCCAGTAATAATGTAGTACACTTCCATGCTCCTTTCGCAATAAATCCGCAGTAAGATGGTTTTTACTTACTTAATGTTTATTAATATTTTATTTATTAGTCTTTTATAATATTAAAACGGCTTTCAAGAAGTACCCAGTTTGCAAGAAAAAGCCTCATTATCTGCCAGTATCCCATACCCCTTAGCCCAAACTCTTCAAAAAGCGAAAACTTTGTGTTCATGCTCCTGACATCTTCAAACCATACTTCATGCCTTATTCCATCCGCTACATAATTAAAGTATGGTGACTGGGCTGTTTCATCAAAAAATATCTGTGCACCATTAGCAGCCGCAATCTCTACAGCTTCAATATTGCCAATAGTAGTTGCTGCTGTTTCACCCTGCACATATGGCAAAGGCCAGTCATATCCATAATTTGGTATTCCAAGGTCTAATTTATTACGGGGTATCTGTGTTACTGCATATTCAACAACCTGCCTTACTTTGTTTATCGGGGCAACAGCCATAGGTTCACTGTATTTATACCCCCATTCATATGTCATTAACAGGCAGCTGTTTGCTGCTGCCCCAAGCCCTCCATAATCCTTCCCCTCATATAAAAGACCTTTCTGGCCTGATGAAGTTTTTGGTGCAAGCGCTACTGACACCCAGTAGCCATATACATTAAGTTCCCTTGTCATTCTTGCTACAAATGAAGTAAATAAGTCCCTGTCCTCTGCTTTTATATACTCAAAATCAATATCAAGCCCCCGGAAACCCTTTGCATCAAGCGTACCAAGTGACTGGCTTATAAGGTTCTCCTGTGCGCTGTCACTTCTTACAAGGGCAGAAATAAGGTTATTGTTAAATCTTCCATATTCATCCATTGGCGTAAGTGTAAGCATAGGTGATGTGCCAAATTCCAGTGCTGCATTTATCATTACTGTATCATCCTGGGAAGGAGGTATTAAATCTCCTTCTTCACTAAACCCATAAGAAAAGACTGATAAATCTGTAAGATAAGGAAGTGTTGTCTGTAATACCTTTGAATTAATATAAGGGTAAGCATACCCATTTACATTAACCTCCCTTTTATACTGCTGTAAACCATCCTGTACAGGTATTAAAAGTGCCTGCCCTATAACAAGCGGATAAGGATATGAAATCTGGTTCACAAATGCAATTTCGGTAGCAGGAACATTAAATTCACCTGCAATCCTGTCAATAGTGTCACCCTGTTTTACTACATATATTTCCAAAATACGCCTCCATGCCTTTATAAAGCTTCTGTTTTTATTAATATATTATGAATAAATTTATCAGCTGTTCCTTTAATATGCCAGCGGGTGTTCCTGGATATTAAAAGATTTCATTAGACGGAGGAAGGCAGGCATGGTTTTTACAGATATAATACGTTGTTTTATTATTTAAAAGTGAATATTCCCCTCCTGCTTCTACTACGTTTATATCTGCCAGAAAAGGAAGTTTCTGTTTTATATTATTTTTATCTGTAGTATTTCCTAAAACAACTGTAATATGGACAGGCGGGTTTTCATATATCATGCCTGCAATTAAGGACATACTATAACCTGCCGGGTAATCTTTTGCATTTGCCATCATAAAAGTAAGCTGTTTTTCTGCAAGCATTTTATAACTGTCTTTCTGTGCCAGCCCATAAAGCCTTGCAAAGTTATATGCCATTACAGAATTTCCACATGGCAGAGCCCCGTCATATGTTTCTTTCGGATTTATAAATAATTCATTATTTGCCGGCTCACTTAAAAAATAACCGCCATTTGCACTATCTGCAAACCTTTTTACTGTTTCATCACAGAAATAGCATGCTTTATCCAGAAAACTTTTATCAAGTGTTGAATTATAAATTTCAATTAAAGCTGTGGTATAAAAAGCATAGTCATCAAGGAAACCGCTGCCAGAACATTTTCCATTACAAAAACTAGTATAAAGTTTGCTGCCATTATATAAGTTTTCTTCAATAAACTTTACTGCCACTATTGCTGCATCTAAATATTTTTTAATTCCTGATGCCCTGTAAAGCATTGAAAGGGCAGCTGCCATCAGGGAATTCCATGAAGCCAGCTGCTTGTTATCAAGATGCAGTTTAGTGCGTTTTTTACGGTAATTATATAATTTTTCAATTTCTTTGGCATAAGAATTATTAATAATTCCACTTTTTAAAAGGTTAGGAATATTCATGCCTTCAAAATTTCCATAACTAGTAATATCAAAAACTTCTGCAAATTCATCCCCTTTTTCTTTTCCCAGGATTTCCCTGGTTTCATCTAAAGACCAGATATAAAACTTTCCTTCCATCCCTTCACTGTCTGCATCCTGTGCACTGTAAAAACCACCTTCTTTGGAAACCATTTCCCTTAAAATATAATCTGCTGTCTTAACTGCTGTATCAAGAAAGACCTCCTCATTAGAAACACCGTATGCTGCTGAATATGCCATAATTAACATTGCATTATCATAAAGCATCTTCTCAAAATGCGGCACAAGGAAATACCTGTCAGTTGAATACCTGGAAAAGCCATAACCTATATGGTCAAATATCCCTCCCTTACGCATCTGAACCAAAGTCCTGGATGCCATTTCAAAAGCTGTACTATTATTATTCTGTATTGAATAAAGAATTAAGAATAAAAGATTGTGTGCTGATGGAAATTTTGGTGCACCGCCAAACCCTCCTGCTTCATTGTCAAATGTTCCAGAAAATATATGGAAAGCCTTGTCCGCCATGCCTGCTATATCTTCTGCACTGCCGCATGTATCTTCTGTACTGGTGTTTTTCTGGATTATTAACTGCCTTGTTATCTGTTCCGCAGATTTTAAAAGACCCTCCCTGTTATTCTCCCACTGCTCTTTTACTGTTTCCAGCAGGTTAATAAAACCAGGCATGCCATAGTGCGCATATGGAGGAAAATATGTGCCTGCAAAAAATGGTTTTTTATCCCATGTCATAAATATATTGAGAGGCCAGCCGCCGCTTCCTGTATAAGCCTGGCAGACCGCCATATAAACGCTGTCAATGTCAGGGCGTTCCTCCCTGTCTACTTTTACTGCGATAAAACTGTTATTTAACAATGTTGCTGTTACAGGATTTTCAAAACTTTCATGTGCCATAACATGGCACCAGTGGCATGTACTGTAGCCAATACTTAAAAAAACTGGTTTGTCCTCTTTTCTTGCCCTTTCAAAAGCTTCACTGCACCAGGGATACCAGTCTGTCTGGTTTTCTGCATGTTGTAAAAGATAAGGGCTGGTTTCATTAACAAGATGGTTGCTCATTCTGGATAACACCTTCCGTATTCTTATTATTTACCATATTGTACCCATAAACAGCTTATATATCCAGATAGAAAATTTATTTATAATTTCTTTATAAATTGCATAATGGCAGGGAAAACCCTGCCATTATTTTTTGACCTTATCTGGCTGTCAATCTTTTCTGCCAGATATTTTTTGTTAATTATTTTCTGTTAAATCTTCTATCTCTTTTCTTAATTTCTCTGCTACAGCAGCAGAATATTCAAAGTTTCCTTCTGGATATATAAACCCAAAACCGTCATTTTCATACCTTGGAAATACATGGAAATGTATATGCCCAAAATCACAACATTTCCCACCATTCTGCATAATGCTGTATCCATCATTGCCATATATTTTACGGAATATTATTACAATTTTCCTTAATACCGCCATAATATCCATTAATGTATCCTCTGGCAATTTATCAATGGAGTCTGTATGCTCTTTTGGAACAACCAGGACATGCCCTTCGTTGGCTGGTTCAATATCTAAAAAAGAAATTAACTTTTTATCTTCATATACAATATATGCTGGCTGCTGCCTGTTTATAATTTTACAAAATTCACACATTACATTTTATCCTTATTACAGAAGCACAGTATTTTGGAAGTGTATAGTTAAACTGCTTTCCAATTCCTGTAATTTCTGCTTTCTTTATTGTAACAGCCTCTTCCTTTCCAAGGATATTGTCATCACCAAGGCTTTCCCCTGCTGCCGTTTCAACTGTTGCTGTACTGGCAATATTATCTGCACCAGCAATATCTATTGCTATTGTCCTTGGGTTTCCTGTTACATTTACCATTTTAATAATAATATCACCAGTTTCATCTGTGCTAACTACATGGTATGTTTCTGCTTTTGCAGTTTCTGGCAGGTCATAATCAATATAAAGCTCATTATTTATATAGCACTTTACATTATTATCTGTTACTACAATTTTTAAAGAATATTTTGTGCCGTTCTTTATATTAATATTTTTAACTGTGCCTGAAATCTGGTCTGACTTGTTACCGTCACTTACTTTCTGGAGGCATGAAACCGTATTATTCCAGCCGCCGATATTCCAGAAGTAATTGTCTTCCCTGCCCTGTACTGCAAATGGGATTACAAAACCTTCTGCCCCGCCAGTTTTTACTGCATCTACAGTATAAGTGTAATTCTTCCAGCTTTTGCTTCCAAAATATGCAACAGTTCCTGTGGAAGCATAATTAATTGTATTAGTAGATGTGCTTGACTGTACAAGCTCACCATTTTTTACTTTCCAGCTTCCGTCTGTAGCTTTGTCCCATTTCTCCTCAAATTCATCTTTGGAGAAACCATCTGAAGCAAGGACTTTTCCTGTTTCATTATCTGTTATTTTTATATTGTCAAATTTAGCAGATGTATTCCATGTGCCTACACCAATTTTGCCTGCAAATGGGTTTTCTGGTATCTTTGCACCTTCAAGTTCTGATTTTAAAAGTGAAGTACCTGCATTTGTTGCAAATAATTTCTGCATATAATAATTTGTTGAACATGTAGAAGTGTGGTTATTAAACCATATTAAATCAGGTGCCCAGTGAAGCGCAGTAAGGTTTCCAAATAGTGGCGCATATGCTGCCATCCTTACAATATCACCATTTCTTTCAAGCCCTGTCATATAAGCTGCTTCTGCAAGCGCTGCCTCAAGCCTGTTAGACCTTGCGGCATATTCACCTAAAAATACATCTATACCGCCGCCAAACTTTGTATCTGTCATTGACTGGACATCCCTGCTGTAATTTTTTTCATCATAATAATCTGCATGTTCTAAGAACCAGCCAGGGTCATTATAATAATGGTGGTCTGTTGCACCTGCAAAATCCTTAATGGTTTTGCCAGGATGCTCTTTTAACCAGTTAGCAATAAGTTCAATACCGCCATACATTGCAGGGCTTTCTTTTCTGGCAGCGTCAAATGCATCAACAAACGCCTCATATTTCTTATAGAAGTTATTGCCCCACTGTTCATTTCCAATTCCTATATATTTTAATTCAAATGGTTTTTCATGTCCCATTGCAATCCTTACAGCACCCCATTTTGTAGAAGCATCACCACGGCAAAATTCAACAAGGTCAAGTGCATCCTGTATATACTGGTTAAACTCTGGTGTGCCAATTTCTGGTCCTGGGTCACCGCCATGTGCTATCATGCAGCGTATACCACAGTTTACGACAGGCACGCCAATAGCACCTATATCCTCTGCAAGCTGGAAATACTCATAAAAACCAAGCCCGTATGACATATATGAAGGGTTTTTGTCGTTAGTTGCACGTTCATCTGTCCAGATATTCTGTCCCTGTTTCCTTGCTGCAACATCACCATATGTATTATTAAACTCCAGTGGCTCACCATCTGGCCCTGTGCCTATGGAGTCTTTCCAGTTATAAGCAAACTCAAGTGAATCACCTTCTACTACACATCCTCCTGGAAAACGTAAAAAGGAAGGATTTAATGCTTCAAGTTTTTCTGCAAGGTCTTTCCTTAACCCGTTTTCACGCCCTTTAAATGTGTCTTCTGGGAAAAGTGACACCATATCAAGTGCAACCTTTCCTTTAGGGATTGTAAGCTGCAGGGAAATATCTGTATATTTTGTAACAGAAGATTTTAAAACAAGGCTGTACTTCTGCCATTCCCCTGTAACCGCATTAACCATCCCGTCTGCTACAGATTTGTTTCCATCCATAATATTTACATTTATGCTTCCAGTATAACCATCAAGCCCTTTTGCATAAACTGAAAACTTATAAGATGCCCCCTCATTAACAGACATGCCGTCAAGAAAACCTGTGTTCGCAATTCCTGCATTGCTGGCAGACTTGTTATCTACTACAATATAGTTTGGGTTATTGGCATTAAGGCATCCTGCCTTGTCATCTTTTACAACTTCTGCTGTAACATTACCAACATTATTCCAGGCATGTTTTTCATCACCATCTGCAAGCTTTGTAAATTCAAATGAACGGTTCTGCACCATTTCCGCATATAAGCCGCCATCTGCTGCAAAATTAATATCTTCAATAAATATTCCATAAAGCAGGTCACTTATATCATGTACTTTTTCAGAAGTATCAATATAAAGACTGTGGTTGCTTTTCTCTTTGTCATAGGCAGAAACTTCCCCTCCTGTCCCATAAATAACAGGTTCTGCTGTAGGTGCAGGCGTTTCTGTATCTACATATGGCTGCCCCTTTACTGTTACTTTACATGAAAGCTTCTTAGATGTAAACTTTGAAGCACCCTTTGCCTTGTACTTTACAGTTGCATTTACAACAGTGCTGCCCTTTTTAATTCCTTTAACAATACCTTTGGCACTGACTGTTGCAACTTTCTTGTCTTTAGATGTCCATTGGATTTTCTTTACACTGGCAACATTCTTTTTAACTACTTTTAAAGCTGCTGTTTCACCCATTATAACAGAAACAGAACTTTTATTTAGTTTTACAGTTGTTTTTGCCGCTGCATATGCCACAGGACATGCAATGCCGCCCTGGACAATTATAAGTGCAATGGCAGTACAGGCTGCCAGGAATTTTTTAAAATATTTACCCATAAAAATACCTATGCCTTTCCAGTACCCGCAGGTTTTAAAACCACAGGTACAAATTTTCTCTTGGCTTCTTTGACCTATTCTGCTATAATATAAAATAGTACAGGCAGTTATGTCTAAACAACGCTAGCGTATGCTGTTACTAAATATTTTAGCAGATTAATACTATATGGTCTATGATATTAGCCGTTTAATTTTTGATATTTTCCGCTTTTATATTTTTAAGAAAGGATTGCTGGTATATTATGATAACAGTCAGGGCAATAGGCTACCAGTTCCATAATTACTTTGGAATAGATATTAACAGGACAAATGGTTCTGGTGATTTTCTTTTATTGTATTTAAGGACGCCAACAGAAGTAATGTTAAACAACCAGTTCCAGAATGTGCCTGCTGGCAATTTTATCCTGTATAAAAAGGGCAGCCCGCAGATTTACAGGAAAACAGATGGCAGTTTTATAAATGACTGGATTCACTTTGAAGCAGAACCATATGACAATTTTTTTGAAAAACTGGAAATACCTTTTAGCACACCTGTTTCATTTGTTAATAATAAAATAATTACCGACCTTATAGCTGATTTATATATAGAATTTTTTAATGAAGGCAGCCAGCATGAATATATTATGGACAGCAAAATGCGTGTACTTTTCCACAAATTCAGTGATATGTATAAATCTTTACAGGCAGGCGGCACATCTTATGGCAAATATTTTGATGAACTTTCCAGAATACGCCAGAATATACATAATTACCAGTATGTCCCGGATGGCGCAGATGAAATTGCAAAAGAATTAAATATAAGCACATCTTATTTCCAGCATATATATAAGAAACTGTTTGGAGTGCCAGTAAACCAGGACATTATAAAAGGCAGGATAGAACATGCCGCACGCCTGCTTATGGAAACTGATGCCTCTGTTTCTGAAATTGCAGTACAATGCGGATATGAAAACCTGGAACATTTTTCCAGGCAGTTTAAAAAAATAAAAAAGGTATCACCCCAGAAATACAGGAGGTGATACCTGTAATATCTGGTTTATAAGCCTGCACCATCCTGTTATTTCTCCATTTCTTCAAGCCTGCATACAACCTTGCATGACTTCCTGTAAAAGGATATTCCATATAAATATATAGTTCCCGCACCATCCTGTTTTAAAATATCTGCATATTTTTTATTTTTAATTTGCTGCATGGCTTCTTTACATGCTTCATCAAACCTGCCATTTTCCGCATACTTTATTTCAAATATACAGCCTGTGCCATCTCCAGCAGTTTTGACAAGGATATCAGGATATCCTTCACCAGATTCCTGTTCTGATTTAACTACCCATTCATCATTACATGACATAAGCCCTATTAAAAGCCCATGATAAAAGTTTTCTTTCATGTCTTTTCTTGCATAAGTATCTCTTATACTGATACATTTTGGCATAATGTTATTTAAAGCTTCTTCAGCCCCTGCTGCATTACCATTTTCAATTGCACTGCAGAACTGTTTCCACTGGCTTCCATGCCCTGCACTTATATTAAACCAGGATAAAATCTGTTCCTTATAAATTTCTAAAATTTCTTTATTTGGGATTACAAGTGTATGGATTTTCCCTGAAGGTTTTGCCGCATCTGTCAGATACCCTGTAATATAAAGTATACTCCACAGGTATGTTTCTTTCTGGATTTTATCTGCATTTTTTAAATCTGCATATGTTAAATCAATATTTACAACACGCTTTATGCTCTCCTCTGAAACAAGACATTCAATCTGCTCTCTGGTATTTGCTGAAGCCCCATTTAAAATATCCTTTACTATATCATTACCACTGCTGTTAATCCAATATGATTTCATAGGGGCTTCATTCTCTCCACACAACAGCTTACACTGGTTTATGACATCCCATGGACAATAAATTCCTGTATTGCCAAATTTGTAACCATCATACCATTCTTTAAAAAGCATATATTTACTTCCCAGCCCATAATATCCCAGCATATCCCTTACTTCACAATCAGTAAATCCAAAATACCCCGAAAAATTTGTATCAGAAATTCCCATGACTTCAAAATTGTTTAAACCTGTAAATATACTTTCTTTAGAAATCCTTAAACAACCTGTAAGTACAGCAAAACTAAGGTATTCATTGGTCTTAAGCAGGCTTCCAAAAAAAAGACGGATAAATTTTACCATTTCATCATAACATCCACTCTGGTACGCTTTATCTAAGGGCACATCATACTCATCAATTAATACAATAACCTTTTTTCCATAGTGTTTATACAAAAGCTTTGCCAGAAACTTTAAACTGCTTTGCAAGTCAACAGCCCCATCAAATCTGCCAAGTAATAACTGGTTTAATTGAAGTTTATTATACTCTGTTAATTCCCCGCTATCCATAAGCCAGTCATAACATGCAATTTCCTCAGATATTACCACTCTTAGCCTGTTAATGAAATCTTCAAATACAATCCCATCTATATCCTTTAAAGTGAGGGAGATTACAGGAAATTTACCCTGGTACTTTTCACAAAGCTTTTTTTCCTTTGCAATATCTAAACCATCAAAAAGTGAAATAGCTGTACCAATTTTAAAAAAAGCCTTTAACATATCCATAGTTAAACTTTTGCCAAAACGCCGTGGACGGGTAAATAAAGTTACCTTACTTCCTGAATCCAGTAAATCTTTTATAATATTTGTTTTATCAACATAATAATATCCATCCTGGATAATCTGGCTAAATTCTTCTATTCCAACAGGTAATTGCTTCATTATCTGCTCCTTCCTGGCTGTCCAGTTTTTTATACTCATCTTTTGAAATTTCCTGTTCTATATTTTCAAATATATTCAATCATAATAATTTAAAAGCTGTTTTAAATCTGCAATATAATTTATAATATTTTTACCATTATCAGTGTCCCTTACAAGTATACGCGACTTTTCAGTTTCCACAAGCTGGGACTCAGACTGTATATCCTTATTCTTTGTAAGTGCATGGTATACGCTTTCAAAAGGCTGGTGTGCCTTAAGCCTCAGCCCGTGCGAATTATAAATAAGTGTATATCCTGCAATGCCTGTTGTTTCATGGTAGTTTTTACAGAAGCCGCCGTCTATTACCATAAGCTTGCCATTTGCCCTGATTGGCTGTTCACCTTCAATAGTTTTTACAGGTGTATGCCCGTTAATTATATGTGACATATCAGAATAAAGCCCGAATTCACGCAAAATCATATTGCATGTTCTTTCTTCTTTATAATATTTATAGTAAGGGTCTGTTTCTTCTTTCCATGTGCTTTTATCATCTACAAATGTACGTTCAAATGTTTTTAAATTCCTGCCACATAACGGTGATTTCCTGCCTGCCCACAAATACCACATAAAATCCTTTGCGTCAGTGCTGTGTGTGCTGTAATATGCCCTTCTTGCCATCTTGTCAGCATAATCCAGGTAGGATTTGCCCTTGTAAATCTCATCACCCATCTGCACACCTTCAAAATTGCCCGCATCATCCATAGGAATACAGCCATGATATAAAAGGTTTCCATTATAAATGCGGTACATGCTGCCTTTTTCATATAAAAACTTTATATGTGACTGTAACCGCACACTGTTTAAAAATGCCGCTTTAAGCTCTTCCATAACAGCACTTTCTTCATCTGATAAATCATAAGGGTTTTGGGTATCTATAGTAGGAAATTCCGTATCATTTATCTTATAATTAACACCATCTATTAAGACTTCACCAGTTTCAAAATTTATTTTATGTAAAAATATCCTGTCATCCATCCCGTATTCACTATGGCGTCTTATTATGCTTCCTTCAAGCTTAAATAAAATAACAGATATTGCCTTTAATGCTGCTTCCATAGGGTTCTTGCATGTATATTGCTGCACAGCAAACAAAGCAAGTGAACGCAGGCTTATGCCATATCCGCTTTCAAGTATTTCTGTGTTCTGGTATTTTAAATTATTACGGATTACATTTGCAATACATGCAAGGCTTCCTGATGCTGCACCCATCCAGAGGATATCATGGTTGCCCCATTCAATATCAAGTGAATGGTATCCCTTTAGCAAATCAAGTATTTTATCAGCATAAGGCCCTCTGTCAAATATATCACCAACAATATGCAGATGGTCTACAGCAAGCTGTTTAATTAAGCCCGCCAGTGCTACAATAAATTCATCTGCATTTTCAATATCCAGTATTGTATCTATTATTTTGCTATGGTAAAGTACCTGGTTATCATCTTCATCTTTCTGTACATGTAAGAGCTCATCAATTATATAAGAAAAATCAGCAGGCATGGCTTTCCTTACTTTTGACCTTGTATATTTGGAAGACAGCAGCTTTGCAATTTCTATAAGCTGGTTTAAAACCATCCTGTACCAGTCCCCGGTTAAAACATCCTTTTTGCGGAGCATTGCAAGCTTTTCCCTTGGATAATAAATTAATGTACATATCTCCTGCTCTTCAAAATCCGTAAGGATACCACCAAATAGCAGATGTACTTTCTCCCTTACAACTCCTGAACAGTTATTTAAAATATGGTAAAATGCTTCATATTCACCATGCAGGTCACTCATAAAATGCTCTGTGCCCTTTGGAAGGTTTAAGATTGCATTAAGGTTAATAATTTCCCTGCATACAGCCTGCTTGGTTGGAAATTTTTCTGCAAGCAGTTTTATATATTTCTTATCTTTTAATTCCATAAAAATCCCCCTGCCGCCTCCTGGCGGCACAAATAGCAAAACGGGTTTTCAATCTAACCCCTTAATTCTTTCCATTTAAAAATAATAATGCCTGCTGCCATTAATACAACACCTGCAAGTTTTGTCCAGTGGAACTGGCTTTTTTCTACACCAAACATTCCAAAAAGTTCAATAAGATACGCCGATATTATCTGGGCAGATATTATAAAAAGGACTGCCTGTGCAGGGCCAAGTGTATTCATGCCAAAAATAACAGTATACGTTATAAATGCACCTATTATGCCTCCTGACAACAGGTAAACAGGCCTTGTTGATATAACTGCCCCAAAGCTGCTTTCCCTGCCTGTTACAAGCCATGCTGCCATACATACTGCAAATGCTGTAGCATGTACAAATGCGGCAGCAATCCATACACCAGTCTGTTTGGTTACTTCTGAGTTAAATACGCCTTGTACACTCATTAATATTCCTGATATTACTGAAACCAACATTCCCCACATAAGAAGACCTCTTTTCTGTAATAATAATTATAGCATCATCATTACAGAATATCTCCAAAACAGGTTTAATTATTCAACTTTTTATAAACATCATATGCCTTGTTAAAAATTCCGTCAAGTATATTATACATAGTATCAATATGTTCTTTTTCTATTACAAGGGGAGGCACAAACCTTATTATAGTGCTTCCTGCTGATATTAGAATTAATTTGTTTTTGAGGGCTTCTGTAACAATATGGCTTGCCGGCACAGCAAGTTCCATTCCAAGCATAAGCCCCATTCCACGTATATCTTTTATAATTTTATTATGTTTATTTTTAAGTGCTTCAAGTTTTTCCCTGAGATAAGGGGCAGTTTCATTAACATGCTGTAATATCCCCTTTTCTTTAAATATCTCAAAAACTTTGCACACAGCCGCTGTTGCAAGCGGGTTTCCGCCATAAGTAGTGCCATGGTCGCCTGGGCACATTGCGTCTGCCACTTCGCTGCTTGCTGCAAATGCACCTACAGGCACGCCACAGCCAAGCGCTTTTGCTGTTGTAAGGATATCTGGTTTTACACCATAGTGCTGGTAAGTAAACATCTTTCCAGTACGTCCCATGCCGCACTGTATTTCATCCAGTATTAATAAAATACCATTTTCATCACAAAGCTTCCTTATGCCTGTTATAAACTCCTCTGTTGCAGGGTAAATCCCGCCTTCCCCCTGCAGCGTTTCCATTATTAAAGCGCATGTACCACTGTTAATAAGTGCTTTTACACTTTCCAGGTTATTGTATTCCGCAAATGACACCCCGCCTATTAATGGTTCAAAAGGTTCTCTGTAATGTTTAGTACCTGTAACAGACAGTGCGCCCATGCTCCTTCCGTGGAAAGAGTGCTCCATTGCAATTATGCCGCCTTGGCTGTCTTTATTCTTTAAATATGCATATTTCCTTGCCAGCTTTATAGCGCCCTCTATTGCTTCTGTGCCACTGTTTGTAAAGAAAACTCTGTCAAGCCCTGTTGCTTCTGTAATATAACCTGCCGCTTTAATTGCAGGCTCATTAAAATAAAGGTTTGAAGTATGTATAATCTTGTTTATCTGTTCTTTAAGTGCCTGTTTATACTCTTCATTACTGTAACCAAGTGCACAGACAGCAATGCCCGCACCCATATCAAGGTATTTGCTGCCCTGGCTGTCATAAAGGTAAACATCTTCGCCTTTTGTAAAAACAATGTTTCTGTTGTATACATGTATAAAATGTTTTGAAATCTCTTCTATATCCACAATAATCCCCCGTTCCTGCCAAAGTCTTGAAATTAATGCTCATTAAAATAACGCCCGCTGTCATCACCTATTATAGCTGTACCAATACCTTTCTTTGTAAAGAATTCCAGCAGCAGGCAGTGTTCCCTTCTGCCATCAAGGATATGCACCCTGTTTACACCTGAATTAACAGCATTTATGCAGTTAGTTACTTTAGGAAGCATCCCGCCAGTTATAACCCCGCCTTCTATAAGCTTGTTAGCTTCATTAAGGTCAAGTACAGATATAAGTGAGCTCTTATCACCAGGGTTAATATATACACCCTCAACATCTGTAAGAAATGCAAGCTTTTCAGCGTATATCGCGCCTGCTATGGCACAGGCGGCATCATCAGCATTTATATTGTAAGTATCGCCATTATCATCCATGCCAATTGGTGCAATAACTGGTATAAAATCATTTTCAATAAGTGTATCAATAATTTCTGTATTTACTGACTGGATATCACCCACATAACCAATATCCTTGCCATCTGGCATTTTCTTTACTGCCTTTAACATGCCGCCATCCTTACCGCATATCCCGGCAGCTTTCACACCAAGTTTCTCTACCATCTGCACAAGGTTTTTATTAACGCGGTTAAGTACCATTTCTGCAATTTCCATTGTATCTTTATCTGTTACACGCAGCCCGTTTTCAAAACCTGTTTCTTTGCCTGTCTTGTCAAGCCACCTGCTTATTTCCTTGCCGCCGCCATGTACAATAACCGGCTTCATCCCAACAAGCTTTAATAAAGCAACATCCTTAATTACACTCTCTTCAAGGTTCTTGTCAAGCATTGCACTTCCGCCATATTTAACAACAACTTTTTTATTATTAAAATCACGTATATATGGAAGTGCCTCTATAAGAGTTTCTGCCTTCTCTGTAATTATATCAAAATATTCCTTTTTTTCTTCTTCATTCATAGCTTTTCCCTGTCTTTCTTTATTCTTCAGAATTTTTAAGATATTTATTTAAGGAAACATTGGTATTGTTTCCAGTCCCTTATTTTCTTCAAAACCAAACATTATATTCATATTTTGGACTGCCTGTCCTGCTGCACCTTTTACAACATTATCAATAGCACCCATCATAATAATACGCCCTGTACGTTCATCTATTTTAAAATTTACATCTACAAAATTGCTTCCCTCTGTCCACCTTGTTTCTGGAAATACATTTTCATCAAGTACACGTACAAAATATTCTTTATTATAATATTTGTCATATACAGCCTTAATCTCACTATATGAAAACTTTCCAGCCAGTTTTGCATATGATGTGGCAAGTATACCCCTGTTCATAGGTACAAGATGAGGGGTAAAGTTTATAATAACATCCTTTCCAGACGCATAAGAAAGCTGGTCTTCAATTTCTGGTGTATGCCTGTGTACTGCAACACCATATGGCTTAATACTCTCATTAACTTCACAGTAAAGGTTTGCGGTTTTTGCTCCACGTCCTGCACCAGATACCCCTGATTTAGCATCAACAATAACAGTATCCATGTCAACCAGCCCTTCTTTAGCCAGGGGATAGATTGAAAGAACTGTACATGTAGGGAAACAGCCAGGGTTTGCAATAAGCCTTGCATTTTTTATCTCTTCCCTGTTAGTTTCACAAAGCCCATATACAGCCTCTTCTATAAAGCCAGGGCTCTGGTGTTTAATCCCGTACCATTCTTCATACTTTGCAACATCTTTAATCCTGAAATCAGCACTAAGGTCAATTATCTTCGTCTTTTTTAATACTTCCTCACTGACAAGTGAACTGCAGAGCCCCTGTGGCGTAGCTGTAAAAATAACATCCGCCTTGTCTGCAAGCTCTTCTATGTCCTCACCCATACAGGTACTGTCTGTAATCTGGAACATATTACCAAATATACTGCTGTATTTCTTATCTATATATGACCTTGAGCCATACCATACAATCTCCACATCCGGGTGCTGTAAAAGTATACGCACAAGTTCCTGTCCTGCATAACCAGTAGAACCTATAATCCCTGCTTTAACCATTAATTACACCATGCCTTTCATATGCTTATTTAACATCACCAGACAAACCTGGCGGATGCCCGGTAACGCAATGCCTATTATACAGCTAAATTTATATTTATGCAATAGAATTTTTATATTTATCTAAAAATATACATTATTCTTGTATAAAACAGAAAATTTATTAATAAATATTCATAAAAATGTATATTTATTAATAAATGCAGACACAAAAAACCTGTAGCAAGGATATATCTCCATGCTGCAGGTTTCTATAACAAATTGCAGGCTTCTAATATATATTAAAGCATATTATTATTTTAAAACATATTCAGTTTCATTTACTGTAACTGATTGTATATTATCCGTATCCACTAAACGGTTAAATACTAATGTAAAATTATTATCTATATCTCCACATGCATAACTGGCATTATCTATCTCAGTACCACACTGGTGTATGCCATCCATTTCGTGTTCATGTACAATATACTTCTTACCATTTTTATAATTTATTGAAACATAGTATGCATTATATGGGTCATATGCCTCTTCCTTAGAAAGCCCAAGACCTTTTTCCATATCAATTTTAACTGAAAGCGGTGAAACTTCTGCAATACCATTCTTACTATTGGTAAATACTGTCTTTTCTGCCTTATCGCTAACAGGGACAGGAACAGAGTTGTATTTAATTTCACTAATATATTTTTCATACTGGATATCCTCTGCCGCATAAAGCTTATCCTTTGTACAAGGATATTCTTCTATATTAAGGGTAACACTGTCTGTATTCTCCTGGTACTGGCATGTCATATAATAGTAACAATAAACCTTATCTTTTGAGGATTTGTCTATATCTACAAATATTTTACCATCATATTCATCAAAATTAAAATAAAATTTTGCATTGCCAGAAAAGTCTGCCCCTTTGCTTCTGTTATAGGATTTATTATATTCCAGTACATCAACGCCGCCTTTTTTCTCAAGGGTGAATTCTGCAACAGCAGCATTTCCATCATGTACAAATGACAATACAGACAGCTTTGTATCACCAATTTTTACATCAACTGGGTTATAAGATATATTGTCTCCAATTAACTCCTCAGCTTTTTCTGGGTCAGTATTTTCATACTCAGATTTAGGGTATGTTATCTTGCATGATGTACCTTTTTCATCATCATATAAATATTCACTATATGGCTCACCATACTCCACACCTTTGCCTTCATTTCCCCATATCCTGTTAAAGAATTCCCCTCCTGTTGCGGCATTAGTTATAACTGGTACAGATATAATTAACAAAACGGCAGCGGCAGCAGCAGCTTTCTTATATTTACCCAGTAAAGGTTTACAAATATTTTTGCGGTACTCTTTAAGCAGCTTCCTTTTATTATTTTTATACTTGTCCGAAAACTCATGCACACCATCTAATGCATCAAAATCTTCAATAGAAATGTCAAATAATTCCTGATTTACGTAATTGTCCTTTTTCTCCATATCCATTACTTCCTTTCACTATAGTTTTAAGCATTAACTTAGCCCGTTCAAATCTTTTCCTTACATTTGCTTCAGTAATTCCAAGTTCACTGGCAGTTTCTTTTACTGATAAATTCTTTACAGCAAGGCAGTTTACTACTGAATAATATTTTTCTGGCAGCACAGAAACAAGTTCTTCCATATCAATCTGTGTTTCCTCATTATCTTCACAAGAGATATTATTTATATCTGCATCCTGTCCTGGAAAATATATAATTTCCTGTTCCCTTTTCTTCTTGTTATACATATTTATAGAAGAATTTTTAATAACAGTAATTATATATCTTTTACAGTCATCAGAGCCTGGTTCTGCAAAATATGCATTATGCTTCATCAGCTTAATAAAAGCTTCCTGTACTGCATCTTCTGCCAGTCCTTCATCATGCAGCACACTATATGCCACATGGTACATCTTCTGCTCATATAATTCATAGCATTTTTCAATAAACCTTACTGATGCCTTTCTGCTTTGCATTACTGCACCTCCCTTTTATATTCTGCTGGCATCAAAGCCTTATGTATTGTGCTTACACTATATATAACCATTCTGGAAGTGGATTTGTGACAAATAAAAAATAAAAATGCAGGAAATAATAAGCAAAAAGACGGATTAAATTCCGTCTTTACATTAGCAAATATTTAAGCCAGAATGATTTTCCAGCCTATTCTTCTGGAACATCATCATAATATGGCCCGGTTAATTCAGCATAACCAAAAAAATCTTCATCTTCAAGTTCCAGTGTCCTGTCTGCATAGTATTCAAGCCAGTCAAGGAAATCCATTGGCTTTTTATCCACTGGATTTAACAGAGGAAAAGTACCAGCATCATTAGCAAGGTCAAAATACCAGACAGTCCCATATGTATCCTGGTCATCTGAATTTACTATTAATATACTGTACATCCCACATCCTTCACCGCATAAGAATATAAACCCTGCATACACCACTTCATTATTAAGGTTATTATATTCTTCATCTGAAAGCTTATAAATATCCAGTGGGTTTTCTATAGTATATTTAAATTTTTTGCTTATATCTACATCAGCCTGGTCATGGCCAAAAATACTACACATCCCATAAAATGGCTGTGAGCAGCTTCCTGCCACTGTTGTAATAAACCTTCTGTAATCCTCTGGCAGCTTTATGCCATTTTTCTTTTCAAAACTGGCAACCCTCTCTTCTTTTAATGGTTTATCCCACACTGGCGGAAAATCCCCACATGGGTATTCTGGATTTTTATCCTTAAGCTTTTCCATCTTTTCCATTATAATTTTAATACGTGCATCAATATCCATTTCTAACCCTCCATTATTTTATTTATCCAAAAGCAGGATATACAGACCTGCCTGGTCTTGGTTTTATTATAACCGGTCTTAGGCTTTATCTCAATAACAAATGGGGTGGAAATTATTTTGCTGGCCATATGTATAAATTTCTATAATCTGTCCATATTTATAAGAGCCGTTTATTTAATTACTGCAAACCCAGATTGCTATCTGGCACTATAGTAATTTACAAAAATATATTGTTAAAAGTATTGGAGGATGGCATGAAACGTATTCCAGAACATATTGGCATTATTCCAGATGGTAACAGGCGGTGGGCAAAATTAAATGGATTAAGAAAAGAAGAAGGTTATGTACATGGGCTTGAACCAGGTTTAAAACTGATTAAAACAGCACAAAATTATGGCATAAAAGAATTAACCTATTATGGATTTACAGTTGATAACTGTAAAAGACCAAAAGAACAGGTTACTGCATTTTCAAAAGCATGTATAAGTGCTGTTGAAATGGCTGGACAGGAAAATACGGAATTACATGTAATTGGCAATACAAATTCCCCTTGTTTTCCTAAAGAGCTGCTTCCATATACATCCCGCAGGAATAAAACCACCTCTGGTAATAAAATGCTAAAAGTAAACTTCCTGATAAATTATGGCTGGAAATGGGACATGAGGAATGGATGGGCATCCCAGGAAATACCAAGAATTGACCTGGTAATCCGTTGGGGCGGTATGTGCCGCTTATCTGGTTTTCTGCCCATCCAGACCGTTTATTCAGATTTCTATATTGTAAAAGAATTATGGCCAGATTTCCAGGAAAAACAATTTACAGATGCGTTACAATGGTACCAGAAACAGGATATTACTTTAGGTGGATAGTGAACAATGGGATGTATTGTAATAGTATTGTGCCTGTGCACTCCACAGTTCATAATATTTCCCGCCTATATCTTTAACAAGCTCCTCATGTGTCCCTTCCTGTACAACTTTCCCCCTGTCCAGCACAAGAATTCTGTCACACATACGGCAGGAGGACAGGCGGTGGCTAATAGAAATTAATGTTTTGCTTTCTGTAATTTCACTAAAGTTTTTATAAATCTCATATTCTGCATAAGGGTCTAATGCTGCCGATGGCTCATCCAGAACCATAAGCCCTGCATCTTTATAAATTGCCCTTGCTATTGCCACTTTTTGCTGTTCACCGCCAGACAGGTCTGTGCCATTCTCATCAAAATCACTAAAAACTGGCTGCCTTATTCCATTCTTTAACTGTAACAGCTTCTCTTCTAATCCTGCCTTTACCAGCGCATCCTCCACTCTTGCTATATCATAATCTCTTGATGCTGCAACATTTTCTCCTAGTGAAAATGGAAATAAAGAAAAATCCTGGAACACTGTGGCAATACACGCAATGTATTTTTCAAAAGGAATTTCTGTAATGTCTTTTCCATTTAGTAAAATCTTCCCCTCCGAAGGCTTGTATAATCCGCAGACCAGCTTAACCAGGGTTGTTTTGCCAGACCCGTTTTCGCCTGCTATTGCCAGTTTATCTCCTGCATGGAGTTTCAGGTTTATATTTTCCAGAACATATGTATTACTTTCTGGATAGCAGAAGCTGACATCTCTAACTTCCAGTTCTTCAAATATAAGCTCACAATCATCTGTTATTCCACCGCCTGCTTCTGGCATATCTATATACTTGAAAAATTTAACCAGATGTTCATTATTATTGCGCAGGTCGGTAATAATCTGTGCAATTTGCGAAAGCGCCTCAACCACCATAGTTACTGCTGCATACATCAACAGAATACTTCCAGTTCCAATTGCACCCTGCATAGCCATTTTTCCTGTTAAAAGGTAAATGACACAACCGCAAATACAAGAACTCATAAATTTAATGCCATCATACAAATTAACAGCATGCATTTCCTTCTCTTTTCCCTTTGCAAAGTGTTCATAACACTTCTCCTGGCATTCTGACAGGATTAAATCATCTGGTTCATAAATTCTGGCATCCAGTGCGGCATTTTCATCCAGCAAATACTCCCTTGTATAAAATTCACCAAAACTAATATATTTAGAACCATGCTGGAAAACATCAAAGTTTACATCAAATCTTTTAGATGAAGTTTTACAGGTAATATAAGAACACAATACTATTAACAGTAAAATAACAAGGATAAAAACGGATGTATCCGCAACATCGGAATTCTGCCTGGTATCCCAGCGGGCAACCAGATATAAATAGCGTAAAAACAGAATAACCGCAATAACAAGGATAGCTGAATTATGGAATAATGTATCCATATCCCAGTACAAACTTGCCATGCCAGCCCCTGAAACAATTATGCTTCCTGTCACCTCATCCCTCAGTTTTCTTGTACTGCTTTTTTCCAAATCTTCGTAGCAAAGCCTGTAAGTTTTATCTGTCAGTACAATTTCGTGGCAGCTAAAAAGCCGCCTGCCACCAGCTTCTATCCTGCTGTCTTTTTTTGCTTTCCATACACTTAATAGAAAAACTATACCAAGACCTGTAAAACAAATAAAGATTAGCTGTCTGAAATCTGCCTGCCCAAGCAATCCATCTATCATATAAGCCGTCACTGCTGTTATAATAAATGGAAGTATGGCATCCAGTATTCCCCTTACCAAAACCTGGCGCATTTGTCCAGGCAAAATATTGTTAAACTCTTTTATTCCTCTGTAAACCAGCACGCAGTCCTGCCTGAAAGTCCTGTTATTCTTCTTCATTTACATTGCCCCCGTTTCTTCTGCATAATACCTGCTTTGTACGCGGAACATATCTGCATAAGTCCCGTTTTTGCCCATCAGTTCCTCATGAGTTCCCATTTCTGTAATCCTGCCATTTTCCAGAAAAATAATTCTGTCACAAAATCTGGTAGAAGCCAGCCTGTGTGATATAAAAAAAGAAGTTTTTTCTCTGGCAAGGCCACGGTACTTCTGGTAAATTTCATTTTCCGCAACAGGGTCTAATGCAGCCGCCGGTTCATCCAGGATAAGTACAGGTGCATCCTTATATAGTGCCCTTGCTAACAAAAGCCTTTGCTCCTGTCCGCCAGAAAGTTCCGCACCACCAGTCACATTTTTTACCAGACAGGTTTTTTCCTTATCTGGCATTGACTTTACCTTTTCCTCCAAGCCTACATTCCTTAATATATCCCACATTCTTTTTTCTTCCCCAGAAACTGGCAGTCCAGTGGGAGCTGCCTGCTGTAAGCCAGAACTTTTTCTGCTCCATGCTGTCTTTTTCAACATAATATTTTCTGCAATGCTCACTGGCAGTAATTTTGAATTTTGGAATACAGCAGCAAAATTGGAATAATAGCATCTTTTCTGTATTCTGGAAATATCTTTACCATTAGCCAGAACCACACCCTCGTCTGGTGTAAGCATACCACATAATAGTTTTACCAATGTGGATTTCCCTGCCCCGTTTACACCAACAACTGCAATTTTCTCCCCAGCCTTTACACTGAGGTTTAATCCCTTTATAACAGGAATAACCTGCTCTCCTTCCTCACCAGTGATGTGGTAAGAATAGTGTACATTTTTAAATTCAAAAGAAATTGGTGTCTGGAATTTATACTCTTCTGTTTTATTTTCATCCTCTGGCAATTTCATAAACTCATAAAAATCACTAACATACCCTGATACTTCCTTATACCCTGATAAAGAATTTGCAATCTTTACCAGCCAAATCCCAATACCAGATATAGCAGTAAAATACATGGCAAACTCTCCAGCAGTCATCTGCGTATTTAAAAATAAATACAGTAAAAATAAATATCCAACACTATCCCGTAGCAATATCATTGCTGCAGTAACAAACATATGGAACATCTGCCATTTCTGGATATCGGATTCCACTTTGCATTTTTTCTGTACTACCATACTGGTAATTTCCCTAAGCATTGAAATCATTGAATATACCCTGATATCCTTTGCTTCTTTTATACCCTTTGTGCCATAGGCTATGTAATTCATCCTGCGGTCTGCCCCCGCTCTTTCCTCTTTGTAGCTTTGCTTTTTCTTTTCAATTTCCAGTCCTGTAAATAACTCTGCCAGAAACAACACACACAGAAATAAAAGCATCAGCACATGGAGTTTCCCAACCACAAAAGAATATACAATCAGACCGGAAACTGCTTCCAGTATAGCGCCTTCCCTGCTTAGAAAATCCACAATCCCCCAGTTGGGACTGCTGGTTAATTGTCTTGCTTTCTCAATCTTAAGTTTTCCCTTCCCGGAAAATAATGCTTCAAAATTCATAGACAGCATTTTCTTTTCCCACAAAAGATTTAATCTACGGTATAAAAATGTCTGGGATATTTTTGAAATTTCATTGTGTAAAAACATATTTACCAGCGTTAAAGCAGTAAATACTGCCCCAGTAAAAATTATGTTTCTGGTAAAATCACAAAATCCGGTTTCTGTCTGCACTGCATCCAGAACGGTTTTAGGTAATATCATCAGGACTACTGACAAAGCCGCCTGGACTACCGCAGCCAGGACAGGTAATAGATTACTGTACCATTTATAACAGGCAAGTTCATGACGCAAAAAGGAAAGAGCTTCCTTATTTGCAAGATTATTTAATTTATTCATAATAATTCCTTTCTGGTATCCTGTATTTCTCAATATTGCAACATAAAAAAAGCAGGGATTTCCCTGCAACAACATGGCCACTATTAAAAGATACCAGAAAATAACTATATAAACTATATATCTTAAAGAAGTGCCATGATTTGTATATGGGAAAGAATAACAGCCAACACTCCCGCTATAAGCGGATAAAGTTATTGGACAAAAATAATACGTACACAAAAAAGCACATCTGTGCTTAATTTATTTGCTTTACACTTATTAACGTATTCTTCCACATGAACAAATCAACATGACACATACCTTCCTTTTTCTTTTTCATGCTTATAATACACCAATCATAATTCTGTGTCAATATTTAAAATTTTTGAATTTAACTATTTTTTATTACAAATGTAATTCAAATTTCTTTCTTCCCATCTATCCAGATGTGGTAACATATATCACAACTCAATTATTATAATAATTTTCACTATATTATTTTTTTAAATTATAATTAAACTAATAAAAAGTTTTTGCAATCTTGCAAATCACTAATGTTTTCTACATTAAATTTACTGTTATCCAATTTAAGTATTTTACCCCTTAGTGTATCAATTAACTTTTGGCTTTTAGAATATATTATTATATTATAATTAGAATATAGGGATGCTCTAAATAATATTAATTCATATTTTTCTATCAGTTGATTTATACACTTTAAATCAACTGTATTAAATGGGCACTGTTCAAATGGTAACTGGAAAGTTCTTCTATTAACTAATATACCAGATACATATTCCTGAACCAAATTAAAATTTTTTATTTCTTCCATTCTGATAATATACATATTATAAAGTCCATTAGAAGAAAATAATATGTTATATCCGTTATTTATTTCATCAATAATGCTTTTGTTTTCCTTGGAATTAAGTATTTCTAAAATTAAATCTATTTTATCAAACTTATTCTTTAATATATTAATTATTTCTTCTTCAACTTTATATTCAATGTTATTAAATCCAACATCAAAATCAAAATCCATATGTGAAAAATTATCAACAGTGCTATAAGCTGATAAATATAAACCATAAAATTTTAATTTTCCTTTTACCTGGTCAAAAGGAAAATAATTATTGTAAGAGAACTATCCCATGCAACAATTTCTATCTCTGCAAATGGATGCTGGATAGATATTGGATTTTGCCAAAATCCAGTGTATCCATCTGCCTGTGGCAACTTATTTTTCAGAACATCTTCTTTGTCCACACTTTTATGAAATCCAGAAAAAACTCCCCATATCCATTGAAAATCTTCATTTTTGCATATATCTGTTAATCCATCCCCTGTCATCCAGCAATACTCCCCTGACAACTTTTTTAAATATTCTATATTCTGAGGATAACATTCATATCCAGAAACCAGCCAGTTATACTCCTTCTGTATATTGTCAATTGAATTAAAAATATTTTTTAATAATGTAAAACATTCCCCACCTTTCTCTAAAATAGCACCTTTCATTATTACTCCTTTTATAGCTTATTAAAAATTTTTGTTTTATGTATTTTCCATTAGTAAACTACTCATTGTCTAAAGCCAATGGGCTTCCTGCTTCACCGGTCTCGTAACCTACTATCTCCACAGGCGTTAATTTGGGCAGTCCCATTCTCTTACTGCTAAATCTTTTGTACCGGCATTTTTATATCCACAATTAGAACATATCTGGCTGCTGGCATAGAATGTATCTATTTTAACATATTCCCTTCCATTCCATTTTGCCTTATACTCAAACTGCCTTATTAATTCGTGCCACGATACATCGGCGATTGATTTTGCCAGATGATGGTTTTTTACCATATTTTTTATCTGTAAATTTTCCGAAACTGTCACTTGGTTTTCGCTGATAATCTTATGGGAAACCTTATGCAGATAATCTTTTCTGGTATTTGTAATCTTCTAATGGCATAATGCTATTTTCTTTTTCTGTTTATAATAGTTCTTACTCCTTTTTTCTTTATGCGGTAACTGCCTTTGCAGTTTTGCAAGTTTTTTCCCATACTTCTTTATGATTTTGGGATTTGTGTACTTTTTCCCGTCTGATGTAATGCATAAATCTTTTATACCTAAATCCAAACCTATGTTTTTATCCATGTGCGGCAATTCCATATGTTCTGTTTCCACAAGAGCTGATACATAATATTTCCCGCTTGGTACTTGGGAAATTGTGGCTGATTTTATCTGTCCATCAAATTCCCTGTGCAGTTCCGCCTTCATTTTTCCCAACTTTGGCAGTTTTATTTTTCCGCTCTCAAAATCTGCCGCAATATTTCCATTCGTGAAATTTTGTCGTATAGGATTTATGGTTATCATGTCTGCTCTTAAATTTAGGATAACCTGCATGTTCTTTAAAAAATTTCTGGTATGCGGAATCCATATTGTAAATAGCGTTCATCAGGGCAAACTTATCCACTTCTTTCAGCCATTCATATTCTTTCTTTAATTCCCTGTTGCAGTAATTATTGCAATCTGTTTTACTAACAGACTTGTTTTCTTTTAAAATATTTTTATTGAGAATTTTATTAAATTCAATTATTTCTCCATTAACATTATAAGTATAACCCTGGACAGTTAAAAATTTTCTTAAATTACAATCAGATGGTTTTAACTCTGCAGCAAGTTTAACTCCTGTATATAAATTATTTATTTGTCTTATATCTAGTTTCAAATTAATTACTCCTCTAATCTGCTTCTGTACTTGCCTGCTGGCAAAACATAAAGCATCCCGGCTGTTTCATAAATTTTTAAACACTTACTAAAGCCTGTTGCCACTTAAAAGACTGCCAGATATACCAGTCTTTTAAACTTTTTTAATTGTGATAAAACATATTTTTTATATGCCATCAATGCAAATCTGCACACACTATACCAAAAAACATCTTTGGTGCTAAAAACCATAATCAAATTCTATATCATATAATTCTACCCAATTAATAAACCCAGGAATTTTTTTTGTTAAAATAAATTGTTTAATTATTTTATATGCTTCATTGCGGCTTACATAGCTACATGTTGGAATTTTCATTGGTTCCCCTCCTACTAAATGCTCTATAGTATTTACTTCAATATTCTTATTAAATGGTACTAAATAATCCGGATGGCTCATTATAAAAAAGCCATATGGCTCATCATAAAAAAATATTAAACATTCATTACAGCCTTCAATCTCAAAACATGAATCTCCACTTCCTTGTTTCCAATATTCATCATTTTTATTAAAAAATATATCCTTTATGAATGATTCATTTGGATTTTCAACTGGTTCTCCTACTGGTCCATTATATATTACCATACATTTCACCCATTATTCTATTGTTTTTATAATAACTGGAATTTTTAAACTACAACTACATATTGTTAACTCTACAGCCCCTGTCCACTGGATTGCTTGTGCCAGGCTTAGTACAGCATAAAATCCTGCATTAAAAAAATTATTAAAATTGACTTTTTATTATGCCCTATATTTTTATCAATATTCTTCATAAGTTCTTCAAATATAATTTGGCTTAAACGCACATTTGAATAAACCAGGAAAAATATTTCTATCTCATACTCCCTTTTTGTTAAAGAAAAAATTTCTTTTATAGCATTTATATAATCTGGTTCACATCCTATATATATCCCCTTTGGCTGGATATTATGAACTTTCAGTGCCATATTATAAACATTATCATATCCGTATTCTTGTTTCATTAACATACTTTCTGCCAGTCCATGCTTATAAAAAGCTTTATATGTACCTGTTAATTTCTAAATAAATTTTTTAATCCTTATTTATCTCTTTTACCTACATATATACGAAATATTATATAACTATTTTTCAACCTTCTAAATACAGTTTATATTATTTTTGAAACTCTTAATCATATTCAATATATACTTTTAATTTATATTTAATAGCTATACTAATAAAGCCAATCAAATCCTCTGCAATTTCTTTTGTTTTTTGAATAATTTCTTCATTTCTTGCATTTCTTGTATCTAATACTTTTTCGTCAAATCTTTTTAATTCTTCCAACACAATATATGGATATTTCATTTCCCATTTATCATCATAAAATCCATTTTGTTTGAAATAACATTCTACAATTCCATTTTTCTGGAATGTTGGAATAAAACAGCCTTATAAAACTGTATTAAAAAATCCAATCCAAATAACCATACCAATTTCATTGCTATTTTCATAACTTCAAACTCTTACTTGTCCTTCTCCCTCAAATCCCTTATAGTAGTTTCTATCTAACATAATTACTCCTTCCAATGTCTTTTATCTAGCAATTTTTAAACTCTTAATTTCCAGCTATCAAAATATTGTAAAAAAATATATTTATATGGTTATAATAAATTTTACTATAAAAATTTATTATACAGTTGCAAAATATAAATCATCCAGACTAAAACAATTAATATTAACTGCTCCCTCTGATGCATGCCAGTAAAATTCCGGTATCTCCTGTTCTAAACTAGTTAAATCAATAAAGTAGTTATCTAAATTATAATCATCAGTAAACACAATTTCCAACATATCCATAATGTTTTTTATGTTATTAAATTCATAACATTTTTTAATAAATGCTACACCTATCTTAGCACTTACCATACATACAATACCATCTTTCTGGCTGAAAAATCTTGCCCATTCCTCTCCTGCACCATCATCCCAGTCTAATTTTAAATTACTGTCAGCTAACTGGATTTCCATAAGTAATTCTTCAAATTCATTATTTAGAAATATTTTCTTATTCCTTGCCTTTCTGAGTACTTCAATCATATTTTCCATCTTCTACACTCCTGGTATTATATAGTTCCCGGATATCCATGAATATATCCTGTCTTGGTTCTATACACATTAATATAAATTGTATCACCTTAACGCGGGTTAATGGCTGTTACCCATCCCTGCCCATGTACATAAACGGGATGGTATTAAGTAAAAAGGCTTCACTCTCCTATAATTTATACTCCTGCAACCTGTTGTCATTTACTTATAAAAAACTTTATTTGAAGGAATTATTTTTGACAAACCAGTCCCTTCAAATGGATTTCCCCACCCATTTTTTTCGGAAAATAAACGCATTTGTACCTTTTTAATATCTGGAAGAGTAATCCATTCATTCTTTAAAAAATTAATTATTTTTTCCAGGTGGTAAATACTTTCCCTTCCATTTCCATTTATTGAACTATACACATGGCTATTAGCCAGTTCATATACCATTTTTAATATTATATTTACATCATCATTTGCATTATTATATACCCTTTTTAATTTATTATATTTGCTTTCTGTTAAATATTCAAAACAAGATGATTTATAACTATTAAATTCAAACAAATATTCTGGAATAATTTCAACTGTTTTATCAATCCACTCATCCCACAATTCTAAATTAGTTATTTCCCAAAAAGCCTTAAATACTACTACCCAGTCTTTATCTGGGTATTTATATACCAGATACTCTTCTGCACACATTATACCATAAGCAATCCTTCCTGTAACTGATATATTTTCAAAATCATAATTAACCATCACTTTTATCCTTTAAACCATCCAGCAATATTTTCAATAATTTTACATAAAAAGTATATGTACAATTTCCAATGGTTTTCTGTTATTTTAAATTCTTTCAAACTAGATTCTTTCGAGTTGGCTGTCTTCACATTCAATCTATCCTTTGACTGATACATATTTTGCCATATAAAACCATCCTTTCTGTTTTCAACATTACAAAAAATTATAATTATATAAATTGCATGGTTTTTAACTACTTATATTACCAATCCCCAAGACCTGTTATTACTTTTATTCCCTTAGATTTCAATATATTTTTTAACGTTTGGATGTAAGCTATATTTAAACCAATATTCTGGTTGTAATCCTAACTCATTAGCTATTTTAACTGTACTTTCAGACTGTTTCTGATTACCATTACTTCTTTCACTATCCCTGGAGTTTTTTCTACATAGGAAAGTCCAGTAAATTTTTACCTCTGCTGGCTTTTTCACATGGTATCACCTTTAAACTTTCCATATAACAATCATATTCTAAATTTCCATTAGCATCCTTTCGTCCTCTATACCAAATGTTTCTTTCTTCTTTTGTATTCATCAAATAAAAATCATAAAATTTTATTATCGTATAAGGAATTATTTTTTTATATTTTTGTTTTGCAAAAAAATCAATATCTGTTTTTTCAAAACATTCATTATAAAAGTAATCCCCATATTCATTAAGTACAAAATTTTCGCTTTCAATATAATGAAATGGAGCTGGCATGAAACCCTCCACTAAATTTCCTAAGTACCATAAATGGAATGATTATTACTATTCCTTCACATAACTTACCCATTATGCCGCTTATCAATATAACAAGAAATAATGGCGAAACAGTTATAATTAAACTATATATTGCATATTCATATAATTCCCTGTCTTCAGGTTTAATGGCATTATGTCTGATAAGCCATGTGCTTATGTTTCCTATAAAACCATAAATCATTTTATCTTCTTAAAACGTTCCAGTTCCTTAGGTGCTTTAGGCTGGTAAATAACGCAACATGATGCTGAATTAGCCTCTGTTTTTAATACTGAATTTAATACATTTACTACAGCTTTTGCAATTTTATTTGATGAACTTCTATTGTATTTCATTATAATTCTTCCTTTATGACAGGATTAACCACTGGCTTATACATAAATATGTTAACATAAAATAATACATAATCTGGTAGACAAAACACGAAATAACATTTTTATGGCTTAATTGGTTAATAATGCGGCATTTTAAGGTTATTATATATGTATTAAAGAAAAATAATGTATTGTTTGTAAAATATATAATACTTATTGCCCTATACAGGCAGGCTGTCCCTTAAACATAGTGCACCCCATCCTGCCTGTGTATCTACTCCTGTCTGTCCAGGAAGCCACTTTGCACCTTTTATCAAATAAGCTTTCAGCTTATCACCATACAGATATGGGTCATTTCCTCTTACTATCCCCTACGGTGTCAAATATAAGTTAAAAATTTTTAGCACCAATTTATGGTTTTATATTAAAAAATATAGAACCTGCAAATACCACAATTTCAGGATTTTTCTGAAATACGCTCACTGTAACGCCCCTTTCTCATTTTCCTGCCTACTTCTGTCCTTGTCCCGTCACTGTTTTCCTGGTATATAGCCTGGGTTTCTCCATCATATATAATTACAGGTACATCCATTGCTTTTCTTTTCTCTAGTTCAATTCTCACAGCTTCTTTTACACGTTTAACTACCATCTCATCTGAAATATATTCTTCACGTTTCATATTTCACCATTCTTTCTATAATAAATTTGTCATTATATAAAACATAAAAGTATCTTCAGGAAATGCTTTTAAATTTCAAGTATAAGTTACTGGTTTTTTAAAGCTATCCAAAGTTTTATAATTATCCAGCATTTAAATTAACTATTTCTTTTCCCCTGGTATTCCTCCTCCAAATCTTCTATTAAATACTTTTCACTAATACAATGCATATCAGAAACACCATCTTTCATTAACTGGTACACTTCAGAATCATAAAAAAATCTCAATGCATCATCTAAATTAAGATGCTGTGTACTGGCAAACCCTTTTACAATATCTGTATACTTCATTTGTAAAATTAATGGTTCTACGTTCACAACTTTTCACTCCCCTCAAAAAACAGATATTGCTCTATAATTTCCTGGTTTTTAAAACAAACCTGGTAATTTGGTTTTTCATAACGCAATCTGTCCAAAGCAGTATTTCTATCAATATAGTGTTTAAAATATAGTTCACAGGTATTAAAAATTTTATCATCAGCTACCCCGCCAAGTATAATATCATATTCCATATTATCATTTCCTGTCCTGCATTTTGTAATACAGTCCAGCCATTCTTCTGAATAACTGTCAAACTTTAAAATCCTGCATTTTTTAAATGCATTGTCATCTAATAAATAACATGAAATAATCCCCTCTTTTCCACGCCTTATGAATTTTTCACACCATT
The DNA here is from genome assembly GCA_910588655.1 of uncultured Lachnospiraceae bacterium. Lineage (GTDB taxonomy): Bacteria > Bacillota > Clostridia > Lachnospirales > Lachnospiraceae > Butyribacter. The sequence goes on from CAJUPJ010000034.1 coordinate 38,376, forward strand.
TTTGTGCATGATAGTATAATAGTGTTACATAAAACCCACAACCAAAATCAAGATTTTTACGTAAATGAAAAATATCTGGTTTTCTAATTTCTATATAAGAACCATGATATAAAATCATACCTCTGCCCCTTTTTCCTACATACATGAAATAATGTCTTTAACTATATATTCTTTACTCTGCGAATGTAATATATCATAACATGGCACAATATAACCATTTAAAATACCACTTCCATCTGTTAACGCATGGTATACTTTATCTGCACTTACCCCAAGTTTAAGAGCCACGTTTTCAATACAAAAAATGGCAAATGAAAGTTCATTTTCATCACTGATTGGTTTCTGTTTTAAATTAATCATGTTTTAATCCCCTTGTTGTATATTAATTTTTTAATGCCAGACATTCTTTTTTATAGAAACAGATACCATACCTGTCTATATTTGTATACCCCTCATTTAATAACTCACTGTCATAATGGAATTTTTCTATCTGTTCCAGCACATTTTTACAGCCCTTTTCAAGCCCTCTAATACTTCCAGCAACTTTCAGCTCAATAATAAATGCCCTTCCCTGCCTTATCCTGCGTGTTCCCAGGACCAGGTCATATCTGCCAAGACCGCTTGCCCTGTTAGATTTAATAAAATATTTTTTATTATGCTTTAAAAGACCTGCAAGGAAACCATGGTAATAATCCTCCTTGTAATCATAAAAACTTATTGTGTCCATAAGCTGTCCTGTAATTATATCAGATATTTTGTCACAGTTCCCATCTTCAAAAGCTGTAACCAGCCCCTGGAAATTTTCATTTTTTATTTTATTGTCAAACCATTCTGTTACTTTGTCCCTGTAAATGCTGCGTATCTCCCTGTTAGGTATTTTTAATGAAAGATAAATTTTATCAGATTTAAACTTTTTATCTACGGTTTTCAGATACCCTGTAAAAAATAAAAAATTCCACAAATTATCCTGTGATGCATATACATCTTCATAAGTAACATCTTCATGTACTGGCTTTTCTATTGTCCCGTCATCAACAAGTTCTTCAAGCTCACACCTTGCAATTTCATCTGCATTTTCAATTAACTCACGTACAATGCTGTTAGAAGAAGTGTTAGACCAGTATGGTTTTGGAAAGTTTGTATCCTTGTGGATAATATCACTAACATAGTTTATCACACTCCATGGGTTATAAACTTCTGTACTGCCAAAAACATAGCCATCATACCATTTTTTTACTTCATCCTTTTTGTATGCAATACCATAGTTTTTTAAAAGATTGTCAACTTCATCCTGTGTAAACCCAAAATATTCTGCATAACTTTTATCTAATACAGAAACTACTTTTAAATTATTAAGCCCTGTAAATAAACCATCTCCTGATGGAGATGGCTTTAAAAAACGCTGTAAGCGTTTTTCTGATGTTTCAGCTAAAGCTGAAACATTGCTTTCCTTACTAATACGCAGGCAGCCTGTTACTATAGAAAACTAAAGGCTTTCGTTTGTTTTTAATGTAGATTCAAAAAGTGAACGGATAAACGAAACCATTTGTTCATAAAAACCATTAAAATAAGCATTTTCCAGAGGTACATCATATTCATCTATAAGTATTATAACTTTCTTGTTATGGTATATTTCAAGACATTTTGACAGGAAGTACAACGCTGTAGCATATTCCGAAACACTTGCGGTTTTTTCCATAATGGCACAATATTCCCTTTTCTGTCCTGGAAACAATGAATTTCCTTCTAATACATAACTGTGCTTTATAAATTCACCTGCAATATTATCACAAATTTTTTCATATGCCATTTCATATGCTGGCTGTTTTGCTGATTTCAGTGACAAAAATATTACAGGGTACTGCCCCATATGCACTAACTTACTTGTAAAAAAGAGAGAACTATGCCATAATAAAAG
>CAJUPJ010000035.1 GCA_910588655.1 uncultured Lachnospiraceae bacterium
TTATATCCTTGTTTAAATTACATTTGTAATTAAAAAATGGGGAAACTCAAATGTATTTTAACCTCAAAAGATAATGTCGTATTTTGTTGATATATGCAGGAATATATGGTAAAATCCATAGCGTTACCATCCCCAAATCTGGTAACAGAGAGAGGGTGTACGCATGGAAATTCTGTTCCTTTTTGCCTGGATATACAATATCATACATGCCAGGTAAAATCAAGTATATGCAGATAAATAAATTTTATGAATAACAAGAACAACAGAACCTGACATTATAATTTCCTCTAATCCAGCTTTCCATACTCCTCATCTGAAACTGGTCCAAGCCATTCATTGCCAGCCTCTTCACCAGGAACTTCAACTGCAAGATGTGAGAACCATGAGTCTGGTGCAGCACCATGCCAGTGTTTTACATTGGCAGGAATATTAATAACACTTCCTGGTGTCATCTCTATTGCATCTTTGCCCCATTCCTGGTAATAACCTCTGCCTCCAACGCAGACAAGGATTTGGCCGCCACCGCTTTTTGCCTTATGTATATGCCAGTTATTACGGCATCCTGGTTCAAATGTAACATTAAAAACAGGCACTTGCTCTGTTGAAACTGGCGCAAGATAACTCTGTCCTGTAAAATATTCTGCAAATGTATCATTCGGTTCACCAACAGGGAAAAATATGCTTTCCTGGTACTTCTCTTTTTCCCCTTGTGCCGTCCCGTTACTGCCCCATACATCCTTTGCCATACGGAATACTGCCCATCCTTTTGGCCATCCAGCATACATTGTGGCATGTGTAATAACTGCAGCAATTTCCTCCTTAGACACACCATGTTTTTTTGCATTTTCTAAATGGTAAACAAGTGAAGAATCTGTAATGCCTGATGCCATTAACGAAACTATTGTAATTATACACCTGGTCTTTACACTAATTGCATTATCATTCCATACCTCACCAAACAGCACATCATCATTTAAGTGTGCAAACATTGGCGCAAATTCCCCAAGGCTGTCCCTTCCAGCCGTCTGTACTATTTTTTCACTCATAATTGCCCTCCATTCAATTTTTAATAATTATATAATAAATACACTGTTATATCAATGCTGCATAACTGTCTATAGTCTTTTCTCCATAGTCTGTTTACTAAAGGAAACTTCTACATCTCCTTTCCCAAGTTCCTCTGCAAGCCCAGATGGATTTTTTATATACCCAATTCTGGTATATGTATAATTACTCTGGAATGTTTCATAGAACAGCACAATGCAGTTATTCCCATATAACATTATATCTCCTGTATTAATAGTGCCTGCCTTTCCTTTGTCTTCTGTAAAAGCTTTATCCATATAATAAAACTTTTCATTGCCATTTAATTCATTCATTTTGATTTTCATGGGAAGCAGTTTGTAAAATTCTTTTGCAGCATCTGTATTATATAATTCCGCATCAAATTCCTTTTTATTTATGATGATTTTAAAAGTTTGCAATCCGTTATCCTCCTTAGGTTTTACACTTACATTTACCATAAGTTTCTTTCTTCTCCTGCTGTTTTTAGCAGTTTTATAACAGACATTTATATTAATTTTACAAACCCCTGTACTTTTTGCTGTTATCTTACCTTTTTTATTTACATCATTTCTTCCAGGTCTGCCAATAACTGCCCTTGCAACTGCTGCCCTCTGTATATTCCTGACTTTATAAAACACTTCACCACTTGTTACGCTGTCCATGCCACTAAGAATATGCAAAAGCGTTGACTTGCCAGAGCCAGATGCACCCATAACTACTGTAAAATCCCCTTTATATATGTCAATATCCAGCCCTTTTAATACAATATTGCCTCCATAATCCTTAACTATATTTTTTCCAGATAATATTATATCCTTATTGCCCATTGTCCATTGTCTCTTTCCACTTATTAACCTTGTTATAAAGCCATGTCTTATAGTGTGTTGTATACATTCCAGGCATTATGTGCTGTCTCCTTTAACTATAACAGCCATTTCATCCAGAAGCCTTATATTATACTGGATTTTATGGATATCATTTAAAATTTCCATACGGCGCATCTCAAGAATTACAAGTTCCTCTTTCTTGTTACTACATTCCAAGCATTTGCAGAAACATGAAATCTCATTTTCACTGCATCCTGCATCAAACATATTCTGCATCATGGCATCCATATTATTATCCTGTACAATCATACCACACGCCTCATTTGCATCTGGCATCCACCTGTACAGCCATCACGAACTACAACCTGGCAGTTACATTCCATAACAGGCTCTTCCCATATCTCTTCCCCTATACTGTCTGCTATAATAATTCCTGATTTTGGGTTTTTAACTGATAAAATATGGCTGTGTATATCTGCGTCCACTTCTGAATATTCAAATGCAAGGTCTGTATCTTCCATAGTGCAGTTTTCTAATTTAAGGTTTTTGCAATAACATAGTGGCTGTGTCCCAATAATTTTACAATCCACAAGCTTAAGCCCTTCTGAAAACCATCCAAGATATTCTCCTTTAATAATACTGTTATAAACTGTTACATTTCTGCTATGCCAGAACGCATCCTTTGTATCAAGCACACTATTAGAAATTTCAAGGTTTTCCATATACTGGAATGAATATTTTCCTTTCATTTCTACATTATCAAGTACAACATCCCTGCTGTCAATAAACAGGTATTCTGCTGTAATTTCTGTATCTTTAAGATTTATTCCCTGTGACTTCCAGCCAAATTCAGGTGAATTTATCTTGCAGCCTGTTAGAGTTTTTTATTACTGCATCACTTGAATACCAGATTGCCGCCCGAGCCAGCTCATCCATTGTTACATCTTCCATTGAAAATTTCCTTACATGCCACAAAGGATATCGAAGTGAAAAACTGCATCTTTTTAAATCCACATCCCTTGCTTCTTTCAGTACAGATTCACCGTCAGCTTCACCCGCAAATATACAGTCTGCCACATTTGCATTTTTTAAATTATATAATGACCTTTCTTCATCAAATTGTTTATTATTTATAATCTGCCTCATAATAACCCTCCATTCTTATCAAAGCCTGCTTTTATATTTCTTTAACTACAATTAACCGTTTTTTCCCTGTACTGGCATCTGGTTTTATGCTTTTTACAAAAGATATTTCATATAATACATGTTCCAGGTCTTTTTCCTGTAATATCATATCCAGCCTGCTTTTCAGCTCCTTTTTTAACTTTACTTTAGAAACTGTATTTTTTATCTCTGCAAGCACCTTAAAACCCTGCCTGAAGGTCTGTACAAAAAGGTGTTTCAATAACTTCCATTTCATTATTAATATATTCAATTACAACACTTTTTCCTGTACTGTCTGCAACTGAAAGATGTACCATATAATCCATTGACGCATGGAAATCATACTGTTTTAAAAGTTCTACTGCCTCATTTGTTGTAGCTGCCTTGTTTAAAAGCATACGGACTGCTGTTGTAGTTGTAATATCTGGTTTACCAGAACTTTGGGAAATAGTGTCCGAATCCTGTATCATATTTACAGCTACACATAACCCCTTTTCATTCATGCCGTCAAGTAGTGCATAAAGTGCCGCAATTATAATTGTTTCATCACTTAAGAGCTTTGCCATGCTCCCTGCATCACTGGCAAGCTTTGATGCCAGGTATTTTATAACCTCTGCATCAGACTTTGCCCCGCCCTGGCTTAAAAAACCTTCAAAACCATAATCCCCATCAAAACGCACAGCCGAAAACCCGTCATCAAGTTCTGTAATTGTATTATCTGCCGTAATAAACCCCTTACCTGTTTCTTCCTGTACTGCCACGTTATACACATACTCCTCTTTACTTGTTTTCTTTTCACAGCCTGCCAGTATACATAGTAATATGGCAGACATTACCAGAAAATTTAACTTCCTCATAAACATTTACCTTCTTTCTAACCGTATTCTACTACCTGTTTATTACAATAGCAAATACGTATATTGAATGGTATATAATAGTTTTAAGGAATGATGATATCCTGGTAATTAACTATTTAAAAATTGAGAAATAAATAATCCTATGGTATAATTTTTATAAAATAATAACTATTATTAACCAGGCAGCATGTACAAAGTGTACAGAAATGAGGGGAGAGATGAAGAAAAAAATATGGGCAGCAGTTATACCAGCTATTCTTGCTATATCAATGTATTGTACTGGCATTTTAAAACAGGGTTATAATATACAGGCGGCACAGGAAATACAGGATGAAACCACACTGTCACCGCTTGTACTTGAAATGTCAAAAGAAAGTGGCTGTTATCCTGAAGCCTTTTCATTAGATATTACCTGTGAAGGAGCAGAAAGAATATATTACACAACGGATGGCAGCAACCCTGTTACAAGCAGCACCAGAAAAGAATATACTTGCCCTGTTACAATTACAGACAGGAAAAATGACGCAAATATACTATCAGCAGTTGACCCTGTACTGTTTGACTGTGCCTATTCTTCTTACAACCAGTCAGAATGTAATGCGCCAGCAGATAACGAAACTGATAAGGCAACTGTAATTAAGGCAGCAGGAACAGACGCATCTGGTAATTATTCTGATGTTGTCACTAATACATATTTTACCGGCTCTATGGCAGACCATATCCAGGGAATTAAAGAAAGCTGCAAAGCAGCAGGCATCCCTATTGCAATTATGTCTGTTTCAATGGATTATAATGACCTTTTTGATTATGAAAAAGGAATTTATGTAAGAGGCAGAATATTTGAAAATTCATACAATGCCTGGATTGCAGGAGAAAATCCAGACGCTTCAAAACTTAGAAACCTTGAAGCCAATTATACACAGCGTGGTTCTATGTGGGAACGCCAGGCACATATTGACTATCTGGAGAGTGATGGAGATACAACTTCCTGTAAACTACAGCAGGACTGCGGAGTAAGAATACAGGGAAATTATTCCCGCTCAGATTTACAAAAAGGCTTCCGTCTGTATGCCAGAAAAGACTATGGGGAAAAGACAAATTTAAAAGGTTAGTATTACGTAATGGCGGCAACGCATCTTTCCTTGCAAAATATAATGATGCTTACTGGCAGTCACTTCTGCCAGGGCTTAACTGTGACACACAGGCTTCCAGGGCATGTATTGTCTACCTGGATGGTGAATACTGGGGCATTTATATTTTACAGGAAGATTTTAATGATGATTATTTTGAAGATACACATGGCATAAATAAAGAAGATGTTGTTGTATATAAGGGAGATGCAGAAAAATACGGCTGTGGTTATAAATTAGAAGAGGGTACACTTCCAGAAGGTGTAACGGATGAGGGATATTTTCTATCAGACCTGGAACAATTTTTCCAGACACATGCAGACTTAAAAAAGGATGAAGATTACCAGGAATTTTCAAAACTTGTTGATATAAATTCTGTAATGGATTATTTTGCAGTACAAATCTGGATAAACAATAAATGGGACTGGCCTGGCAAAAACTGGACAATGTGGAAATCTGTAAACCAGGATGCTTCTAACCCTTATGCAGATGGAAAGTGGCGGCTCTGCTTCTATGATTTGGATTTTGGAGGAGTAAGCGGCAGATGGTCAGCTTATGAAAATACAATAAGGATAGATAATTACAAATTATACGGACAACAGAATTTATAGAAGAAAGGTCTGGATACCTGCCAGATATGCTGGTATGGATAGATGCATTTTATAAAACACATAAAATATACAACAGCAAGCTGGCTGAAGAAGAAACAGGACAAGCCAGCAAAAAACCAGTTAAAAAATTATCTGTTACTGCAAAAAAAGGAACAAAAAACATTAAAATACAGACAATTAAAAAAGCAAAAATTGTTGTTTCAATACCACAAAAAATAATAAAATCAGACAATAAAAAAGCTTGTAATAAAACCTGCACAAAATAAAACAGGCAAAGTAAATACCAGGCTTTCAAAACCCCTGAAAAAAGGAATAAAGGTTACAGTAAAAGTATCTAAAAAAGGTTATAAGACAAAAACAAAAGTAATAAAGGTTAAATAAAATGAATACACCTGCATTAGAAACAGAACATTTAATTTTAAGGAAATTTACAGAAAAGGATATTGAAGCACTTTTCATTATTCTTAAAGATGAAGAAGTTAATAAATTTTTGCCTTGGTATCCTGTGAAGAATTTAGAAGAAACAAAAAAATTCTATGAGGAAAGATATATTTCCAAATATATGCAGCCACATGGCTATGCATATGCTATATGCCTTAAAAAAGACAACTTCCCCATAGATTATATCAATGTTGATATGGAAGTATAACTAACAGATATAGTAAATAAATAACAGAATTTACGAAGAAGATAATTTATGGAGGATATAAACTTGGAAATTATAGAAGTAAAAGACAGAACCGCACCATTAATAAAACAATTATTAAAAGTGTGGGAAAGTTCTGTAAAAGCAACACATCTATTTCTATCCATGAATGAAATAGAAGACATTAAAAAATATGTACCACAAGCATTAAAAGAAATACATTGTTTAATCATAGCAAAAAACAAAAATGAAATTCCTGTTGGTTTTATGGGAATTATAGAAAAACATCTTGAAATGCTCTTTATTTCCAATGAGGAAAGAGGAAAAGGATTAGGCAAAGAACTACTTAAATATGGAATAGAAAAATATTCAGTTAATGATTTAGCAGTTAATGAACAAAATCCTCTTGCAATGGGTTTCTATGAACATATGGGATTTGAAACCTATAAAAGAACGGAATACGATGAACAGGGTAATCCATATCCGCTTTTATATATGAAATTAAACAGATGACTTTTAAAATATAATATAAAGGCTGGCTGTTAAACCAGCCTTTATTTATCTATCTCTTCCTTACAATAATATTTACCCAGGGCTTTTCCTTATAATCTGGACGGAAATCTTCTGTTTCAAAGCATTCTTCCAGTTTAAATAAACCTCCGCTCAAAAATATTTTCTTAACTTCATCCATATTGTAATCACTAAAAAAACGTCCAAGACGGTGTTCCTCTTTGTTACCATATTTGAATGAGGCATACATAATCCCTCCAGGTTTTAATGCTTTATAAAACCTGCACAATATATCTGGCAGTTCCCTTTTTTCAATATGCAGAAGTGAAGCACACGCCCAAATACCATCAAACCTGCTGTTAAATTCCATTTCATCAAACCGTATACATTCCACTTCTAATCCTGTATATTTTGATGCAACCAGACACATTTCACTTGAACCATCTATTGCTGTTACATTAAACCCCTGGTTTGTGAAAAATTTACTGTCCCTTCCACTTCCACATCCTGCATCAAGTATAAAAGCCCCTTTATCCAGCAAAGCAGTAAACCTGCCCTGGCATACTCCCATATCTGCATTAACTGTCCTGTCTGCAAACTCTCTTGCGTTATTATTATAATAATTAATAGTTTCTTTGTACATCCGCCTGCCTCCCCAGACTATTTACTGCTGTCATCCTGCCATATAATACTGCCATCTTCTAATGTAATTGTTACTGGCGGGTTTTCTATAGATATTTCAATTAAACTACCAATATGGCAGTTTTTGTTCCGGGTATTTTTAACAATTTTTTCTATACTTAATGCACACGCATAAAATTCTATATATCCGGCATCTTCTTCATCTAATCCATTGTCAGTTTCATAAATTGTACCTATCTTTCCTTCTAGCACTAACTGGCTGTTTTCCCATTCTATTTTTAAATATGTACCATTTGGATATTTAATTATTTCCCTAATCATATTATCAGGCTACATAAATATATCTCCTTATATTCCTTACCACTAGACTTGCCCATTACTATTTTCTTATTAAACCATACATTACATTATTGTAAATATCCCTCATATTCCATGGAACGCATTTTACAGCTTCCATCAAGTTTCTGGAATTCACCATATCCAGTAAAATGCAATCCACATTTTTTCATAACATTTCCTGAAGCAATGTTAGGTTCACAATGGCTTGAGGCAAATTTTCTTGCGCCAAAATTTTTATAAGCATAATCCATCATTGCTTTTACTGCTTCTGTAGCATATCCCTTACCCCAGCAGTCATATCTGAAATTGTAGCCAAATCCCCAACAGCCAGGTTTCTTTCCTTGTCCAATATCACCACTGCCTATAAGCAGACCATCTGAAAGACGTTCAAATCCAAAATTGTATGTACTTGCATTGTGGCTTATAAAAGCCAGCCACTCCCTGACCTGCTCTATATCTGTATATGTAGTATAAACCATATACCTTGCTACCCGTTCATCACTAACCCATTCAAATATGCTATCCGCATCTTCTTCCATAAGCGGACGTAACAATAGCCTCTCAGTTTTTATTCTAATATTATGCATTCTTTTTCTCCTCCAGTTATAATGCCTGTTTAATAATATGCAGATTACTAAAGTTTCTTCTTCATACAAACTGATTTATCCATACCACGGTATTGCCCATAATTTGGAATAACATTATAACCTGTTTTTCTATATAATGCCATTGCCGCTACAAGCGGCTCACCTGACTCTAATATAAAATACAAAAAGCCTTTTTGTCTTCCCCTTTCTTCAAGCATCTTCATCATTTCTTTTGATATACCCTTTCCGCGGTATTCTTTTCTTAAAAATACCCTCTTTACTTCTGCACATACAGCATTATATCTCTTAAAACTGGCACAGCCAGCAGGCAAATCATTATCATATGCCATAATAACATCGTGGATATAATCCAGTCTGTTATATGGAATATATTCCTTCCTGTTTTCTTCTCCTCCCACAATTTCATTTAAAAAGCTGTCTAATTCATGGCATAATTCTATAAAATCCTTATTGCATCCATCTGTATACTCAAACCTCATAATTTTCTCCTCAAATCTGTTACATACTGGTAAATCTTTTACCAGCAGTTCTGCCATATATATTTCACTCTTTTCCTGTATATTACTTTTATAATTTATTACATCTCCTTCCTGTTTCTGTTGTAACAACACACATACCAGACATCCCTTACATTATTTCCTTAAAATTACTTGCTATATTTTTACACATGTATCTATCTCTCCTCTATTTCTTTCAAAGATAATCCTTTTTTATTCTTCCAGGCATTCCTGCCATTAATACTATACCCCATAACTATAGAAGCAGCAAGCGAAGGGCTTGTAAAAGTCCAGTCCTGCGTAAAAATATAATTTCCATCAACAATACCTTTATCAATTAAAGTCTGTCTTCTATTAACAACCGGTGCTGGCAAAGACGGGGCGGCATTGCTGGAAATCCTAGAACCTTTCAATACTGCAAATCCTTCTGATACCAGTTTACCACTTGCCTTAATTCCAGAACGGTCTTGCAATGTATAAACATTTTCACTTTCACAACTTCTGTTTCTTATAGATGGTTCTAAAACCTTATGCCCTAATACTCCCAGGATTAAGCGCATATTATCAATAAATTCATCCATTTCAGTACGGTCCATCTCAGAAATTGACACTTCTGCTGGTATGTTACTATTAATTACCTCATATCTTTTAGATTGCTTTGCCAAAATATACAGATGGTTTTCAAGATATTTTATATGGGCTTTATTTAAATTATTATCTTTACTTATAAACACAATACACTCTGTCCAGAAATCCTTCTCTGAAAGATGCTGTTTTAACCTGCTTAATATATTCTCCGCTTCTCCTATGTATACTTGTTCTGCATCCGTTTCATCATTACGTCCAAAAAGAAAATACACACCAGTATTCTCTATATCATCCCTGTCAGTACAACGGTTAACATATGTACGGGGTATTTTATAAGCTTTTCCTGTCCAATTAGAAAGCTCACTAGCCCATCTGCCATCCGCCTGTCCATCAATCAAAAATTGCCTGATTGTTTTTCCTCTCACATTTATCCCCCTTAGTATAAAACACTTATTCATTTAGGAATATAATTCTGCGCCTTTTTCTTTGCCATGCTATGTATGTTTTTAATACTTTCTAAATATTCTTCTTCAACTGGTGACAAGTTCTGGATTTGATATTTTTTATATTCCTCTGTTGCTTTTTCGATTGCCTGCGCATGGCTAACTGTTACTGCCCCCTGCAATAGTTTTTCTCCAGTAGTTTTCAATAAATTATCAAGATGCTCTGCATAATCAGACATATACATGGGATTATGGCGCATAGCCTGAATTTCTGCAAAATCAAAATACCCTGATACAATATTGTTTAAAATCTTCAATTCTTCCTCACTTAAATAATTCTTTGCAATACCAATTTCTTTTATTGTTGGAAAATCACCAGAAAAATTCTTAAGACCCATAAATGGCTGTTCTGCATTTGCACGTTCATATATTACTTCTGCCGCCCAACGCCTGAATTGTGTAGCAATTAAGGATTTCACACGATATCCAAGGGAAATTATCATATCAAGATTATAATGGATAATATTATAATTCTTGCCATCAGCACCAGTTGTCCGGAAATTCCGAACAACTGAAGCCTCCTCCAATTCTCCCTCTTCAAATATATGTTTAATATGCTCACTGATATTTGATTTACTGGTTTGATATAATTCACATAATTGAGCCTGTGTAAGCCAAACTGTTTCATCTTGAAATTTCACGTCTATTTTTGTATTTCCATCTTCTGTCTGGTATATGATAATTTCACTTTGTGTGATTGTTTTAATCTCCTTTTTTATCTGCCACTGTCCCATTCCCTTCCAGGCATATTTCTTCTCTCAATAAAAATACTGCCTTAAAACCTTGAGTTATCCTATATTATAATACAGTCTGTACCCTCTGTCATATCTTTTTCTTTACCAGATACGACAACACTGTTTGCATAATAAAAGCAAAGAATTTCTATATATATTTTTTCTGCATTTTTACCACACATTCAATATGATAACTCTGGCAGAACATATCTACTGGCTGTACCTTCTCCACCATATATCCTTTTCCACACAAGTATTTTAAATCCCTTGCAAGAGTTGCGGGGTCACAGCTTACATACACAATTCTTGCCGGCTGCATGTCTGCTACTGTCTGCAACAGCTTTTCATCACACCCTTTTCTTGGAGGGTCAAGTGTAACTACATCCGCTTTTAACCTGCTGTTACTTTTTTCATACTGCAATGACACTACTTCCTCAGCAGCGCCACTAAAAAATTCTACATTATCCAGGTTATTAAGAAGTGCATTTGCCTTTGCATCCTCTACTGCTTGTGGCACAATTTCCACACCACACACTTTTGCTGCTTTTTGTGCAAGAAAAAGTGAGATTGTGCCTATTCCGCAATATAAATCCCACACAACCTCGTTACCTTTTAAATCTGCAAATTCCATAACTTTGTTATATAATTTTTCCGTCTGGCTATGGTTGACCTGGTAAAATGAAACTGGTGAAATATGATATTGTATATTACCTATATAATCTGTTATATAAGGTGTGCCATATATAACTTCTGTTTTTTCACCTAATATAACATTAGTATTTTCTTTATTTATATTTATACATATACTTTTTATAAATGGCTTTTCTTTGCTTTCTTTAGTTCCCTTATCTTCTGTAATATCACTCTCCAGCAGCATCTGCACAAGCTTGTCCGTTGCTGGAAGCTTGTCTGCATTAATTACAAGGCATACCATTACTTCTCCTGTTGCCTGTGCTGTCCTTGTAATAATATGGCGCACTATCCCCTTGTGCGTGGCTTCGTTATATGCAGGGATATTGTTCTCATCCAAAAACCTGGTTATTATACCAAGTATTCTGCTATTACATGGATGCTGTAACAAGCAATGTTTAAATGGTATTATATTATGTGTTCTTCCTGCATAAAATCCAGTTATAATACTGCCATCTTTACTATATCCTACTGGAAACTGTGCTTTGTTCCTGTAATAATATGGTTCTTCCATGCCAATTACAGGCTCTGCTTCTATATTTTCAAAGCCGCCAATTCTTTTTAAACAGTCATTAATTTTCTTTCTCTTCCATTCAAGCTGTTTTTCATATGTGCAATGCTGCAGCTGGCAGCCGCCACACTGTCTTGCCACAGGGCAGGCTGGCTCTGTACGCCATTCTGATGGTTCTATTATTTCCAGAAGTTTTGCATATGCATAACTTTTTTTGGTTTTCATTATTTTAACACGCACTTTGTCACCCACAAGCGCATCTTTTACAAATAAAGTATAACCTTGTATCTTACCTATTCCTTCCCCCTCTGTCCCTAAATCTTCTATGTCCAGTATAAGTTCATCATTTTTTTGGCAGACAGGCACAATATCCGCATCCTTGCCTGCACGTTTACCTGTCCTTCCAGATACTGATTTTTCCTTTTCTGTCTTACTTAATTCTTTATTATCTGGCATACCCGTTATCTTCTTTCCAAATATAATTTTAATATAGCTTTAATAAACTTAACCATTTTTACGTTTGTGGGCACATCCTGTACTCTGCCTTATATTAGAATCAACAATCCTGTTATATCCCAGCCATTCTGTACCCGGGTCAGATTTTCCATATATTTCTGTCATCGTTTCAAGCCTTGCATCTGCGTTATCGGCAAAAGCAAGTGCCATTGCCTCTGCAATTGCCGGTTTTTTAGGAGAACCAAATTCAAGTTCCCCATGATGCGCCAGTATGCAATGGCGCAGCTCTGAGGCAAGCACTTTCGGAAATCCTGGTATTTCTTTTACTTTAGTACCTATAATCTCTGCCCCAAGGAAAATATGGCCCAGAAGCTGTCCATCATCTGTATAATCATTTGAAGGGAATTCTGAAAGTTCATAAACTTTTCCTATATCATGAAATATTGCTGCTGTTATTAATAAATCCCTGTCTAATATGCTGTAATTGTCTGCCATAAAAATACACATCCTTGCTACTGCAAGTGTATGCTGTAAAAGCCCGCCAATAAAACCGTGATGTATTGATTTGGCAGCTGAATGTAATTTGAATTTCCTGGCAAATTCTGTGTCCTGTATATAACATTTCTCTGCCAGTTCTTTAAGATGTGGTTCTTTTATTGAATTTATTATTGCTTTTAATTCTGTGTACATTTCTTCTATATCATATTTAGACGCTGGTATGTAGTCAGCAGGGTTATATTCGCCTTCCTGTGCTTTCCTTATCCTGTTTATATTGACCTGGCGCGCCCCCTGGAAAGACGTAACCATACCATCAATCATTATAAAATCCATGTTCTCAAAGTCTTCTATCCCATTATTTAAATCCCAGACTTTTCCGTCAATTATCCCTGTTTTATCCTGTAATATAAGCGAGTAGTATGTTTTACCTGCTTTTGTCTTTAACACCTGTTTTGATTTGCAAAGATATATTCCTAAAAATTTATTGCCCTCTTTATACTCTTCAATATATGTCATTTTTCTAAAATAAGGCAGCACATGCTGCCACAACTCTCCTTTCCTCTATACAAACACGATATAATTCCATATTTTATATATAATATATGGAATTATAATATCATATTTGTATCTGCTTAACAAGCTGGTTGCAGCATGTTTTCATGTTATTTGTTTAAGCAAAATTTTCATAGGACTTTTTAAGTTTATTTAATGCATTTTTTTCAATTCTTGACACATATGAACGTGATATACCATATTTTGCTGCAATTTCCCTCTGTGTTTTCTCTTCTTCACCATTCAGTCCATACCTTAAAATTATAATATCTTTTTCCCTTGGCGTTAATGTATCACTAATTATCCTGTCTAATTTTGAAATATTTTCCTGCATTGTGACACGCTCTGCCACATCTTCGTCCTCATACTCAATAATATCTATAAGGCTTATCTCATTGCCTTCTTTGTCTGAACCTATTGAATCATATAAATAGACGTCTTTGGAAGCTTTTTTATCAGAACGCATCATCATAAGCAGTTCATTACCTCTGCACCGTCTTTGTCTGCATCCTGGACAGAATTTTTTTGTAAATTATTTTCTGCCTGCAGGTGGATTATTATATTTCTGCCGTCCCATATCATTTCTTTTATAACTATCCCAAGAATATCCTTCTGCCTGGCAGGGTTTATAAGTTCCCATGCTTCCTGGTTAAGATTAAGTATATTTTCTGCAAGCAGGCGGCATGGATATTTTTCTGTATTTTCTTGTAATTCTGCAAGCTCTTTATTATATTGCTGCTGTAGCCTGCCTTTTGTGGCTGTAATTTCATCCAGCTTCTTTAATACCAGGCTTGTTACAGCTTCACTGCTGCTTTTCCCAAGTGCATCAAGCAGCGCTGTTTCCTGGCGGCTGTAGTCTTCTATCTGTTTTAATATTATATCTTTTTTCTGTTTATCCCATATGTTATCTTTTATTTTTTCTATTTCTTTTTGTAAATAGCTGCAGTCCTTTAATAATTTCTGTCTTAAATCTAAAATTTCCGCTACAGCCATTTTATCTAAAATATTTCCAGGTATATTTGGCATCTGGCACAAACTCCCCTTGCTTTTTTCCTTTAATTCACACTGGTAATAATACCTCTTTTCACCGCTGGAAGTTATTCTCCCGCCTTTAGGCCGCATAAATGAACCACACCTGCCACAGCGGACAATTCCCGAAAAAAGTGCATTAATTGTTTTGGGATAACGGTAACTTTTACCAGAATTTTTTTTAAGTTTTTCTTGTACATTTATCCAGGTTTCCTGCGGAATTAACCCTTTATGCATACCTGTTGCAATAATCCAGTCCTGGGGATTATTAATTCTATGCCCTTTTGCTTTACAGTTATTTTTATTATATGCCATAAGCCCTTTTGTTCCGTTAAACAGCCTTTGTTCTGTGTATATGCTGTAACCATTTGCAGCCAGGTATTTATATATAACTTTGCCAGCTACACAATATACAGGATTGGAAAGTATTGATTTTAAAGTGTACCTTCCATAGAATTTGCCGTCCCTGGTATGGTAATTATTATTTATAAGATAAGTTTCAAGCTTTGTAAGCGAACCCAGTTCCAGATATTTATAATATAATAATTTTACAATATCTGTTTCATCTGCTTTTGCTTCCAGGCAGTACCTGCTTATTTTCCTTCCAGCACTGTCTGTTTCTTCTATCCTTGCACTGGTATATCCAAGCGGTGTCCTTCCGCCAAGCCAGCACCCCGTCTTTGCCAGTGCATACATATTGTCTGTAATACGCTCTGTAATAGTTTCCCTTTCAAGCTGCGCAAATACAGAAGCCATATACATCATTGCCCTTCCAACTGGCGTCCTTGTGTCGAATGACTCATTTACAGAAATAAACCCTGCACCAGAACCAGAAAGTTTTGTTACTAAATCTGAAAAATCTTTTACATTCCTGCTTATACGGTCAAGACGGTAACATATAACCATCTGGATTTTTCCCTGCTCTATATCTGAAATCAATTTTAATATCCCCGGGCGTGAAATTATATCTTTTCCTGAAATTCCTTCATCCTTGTAAATTTCTATATTTATTTCTTCCATGTCATTTATTAAATGGCTCTTTGCATACTCTGTACATATCTTTATCTGGTTCTCTACAGATTTTCCTTTGCCTGTAAATTTAGATTTACGTGCATAAATCCCAATCCTTAAAGGCATAACTTTTTGTATATTTTCTTTCATAAACCTGTCCTCCCATGTCCGCCTTCTTTTTGCATTTCTGTCAATAAATCATTTATCTGGCTTTCTGTCCACTTAATGTTTTTTACAATTTCTTCTAATGCTTTTATATGCATCTCCTGTAAGGATTTAATTAAGGCATTTGGGGAAATATTATCTTTATGAATACAGATATTTACCTGCCGCTGTCCTGCCATGCCAGACACCTCCATAAAACAGGCTATTCAATAATAACTATGCCAGAAATGCCAATAAAATTATCTGGATTTCTGGCTAAAGTTAATTCTCCTGGTTTTGTATACTTTTTATAAAAATAGACAACAAATATTGTGAAAAACGTAGAAAGATTATTAAAAACCACTAATAGCGACAAGTGTCGTTTTTTAATTATTTTTTATTTTATATAATTTAGCTACAAAATTGATGTGGCAGTAATTAAAAATTGTAAAAAACAACAAAACAAGAAAGGAAGATGATTATTATGTACAAAAAATTAATGACATGTTTAGCGAGTGTAAGGGAGCAGACTTCTTTTGAACCAGAGATAGCATTAATCCTTGGTTCTGGTTTAGGTGATTACGCTGATGAAATCCAGATTGAACAAACTGTTGATTATATAAGCATTGAAGGATTTCCAGTTTCAACAGTTAAAGGCCATAAAGGGCGTTTTGTATTTGGTTATGTTGCAGGCACACCAGTTGTTATTATGCAGGGACGTGTACACTATTATGAAGGTTACAAAATGTCTGATGTTGTCCTTCCAACACGTCTTATGGGAATGATGGGTGCAAAAAAAATCCTTCTTACAAATGCCGCCGGTGGTGCAGACCCTTCATATAAGCCTGGGGACTTTATGATGATTACAGACCATATTACAACTGGCATACCAAGCCCGCTTATTGGGCCTAACATTGATGAACTTGGAACAAGGTTTCCTGATATGAGTGAAGTTTACAGCAGACGCTTACATGATGTAATCAGGAAATGTGCTGCAGAATGTGGCATACAGTTACAAGAAGGGGTATATGTACAGTTTACAGGCCCTAACTATGAAACACCAGCCGAAGTAAGGCTTGCACAGGCATGGGGCGGAAATGCCGTTGGCATGAGCACAGCATGTGAAGCTATGGCAGCACGCCATATGGGACTTGAGGTATGTGGCATTTCATGTATTACAAATATGGCAGCCGGCATCTCAAAAGTACAGCTTGACCATAAAGAAGTACAGGAAACTGCTGACAGGGTAGCCCAGTCATTTAAAGAGCTGGTTACAAAAATTGTTACTAATATGTAACCTGTGTGCTGCCACCAGCCAGATTATATGAAAGGAAACAGGAAATAATGAGAAAATTTGTAATAAAAGGAAATATTTGTTATAGTAAGACTAGTGATGAACTTTGTATTATTGAAAATGGTTATGTTGTATGTGAAAACGGAATTTGCGCAGGTGTATATAAAGAACTGCCAGAATGTTATGCAATTTTTCCATTTTATGATTATACAGATAAAATAATTATCCCTGGATTTACAGACCTTCATGTACATGCACCACAGTATTCTTTCCGCGGGCTTGGAATGGATTTGGAATTAATTGGCTGGCTTGACACGCACACATTTGTGGAAGAGGCAAAATATTCTGATTTGGAATATGCAGGCAATGCTTACAATATTTTTGCTGGAGACCTTCTAAACAGTGCAACTACAAGGGCATGTGTATTTGGGACTATTCATCCAGAGGCAACTACATTACTAATGGAAAAGCTTGATAATACAGGTATTAAAGCATATGTTGGAAAAGTAAATATGGACAGGAACAGTCCTTCCAATTTATGTGAAAAAAGCCCGGAACAGGCATTTTCAGATACTGAAAAGTGGATTACTGGCAGTATGGGATTTGAAAATGTAAAACCAATACTGACGCCAAGGTTTATTCCTACTTGTTCAGACGGGCTAATGGAAAAGTTATCAGTCCTGCAGCAGAAATACAGCCTGCCAGTGCAGTCACATCTATCAGAAAACCTTGGGGAAATCCAGTGGGTAAAAGAGCTCTGCCCTGGTACTGCATTTTATGGTGAAGCATATGACAGATATGGCATGTTTGGAAACCCTCTTCCTTCAATAATGGCACATTGTGTCCATAGCAGCAAAGATGAATTAGAATTAATGAAGAAACAGAATGTATTTATTGCACACTGCCCAGAGTCAAATACAAACCTTTCATCAGGAATTGCCCCAGTAAGGACTTTTCTTGATATGGGCATAAAGACAGGGCTTGGCAGTGATATAGCAGCAGGCTCTTCACTTTCCATTTTTAAGGCTATGGCTATGGCAATACAATGTTCTAAATTACGCTGGAGGCTTAAAGACCAGTCACTTGCACCTCTCCGCATTGAAGAAGTTTTCTATCTTGCAACAAAAGGCGGTGGTGGATTTTTTGGCAAGGCTGGAAGTTTTGAACAAGGTTATGAATTTGATGCAGTAGTAATAGATGACTCCACACTTAAGCACCCACAGGAACTAAATGCCAGGGAAAGGCTTGAACGCCTGGTTTATCTTGCAGAAGACAGACACATTATTGCTAAATTTGTATCTGGCAGAAAACTATTTGAAAAAAATATATAAAACGGGGATTACTATGGACTCAAAGCAGCAATTATTAGAAAAAATACAAAAATCTGAACCTGTCAGGCGTGATTATTTAACAGCTTTATTTAGATATGTGCCTGATGCAGTTGTTAAAATGATGTCATATAAAAAAATCCAAAAAGACCAGTATATTATACATGCAGGGGATACATGTGACACTGTATATATAATACTCTCTGGAAATATAGCAGGACTGCATTACCAGAAACAAGGGCGTGCATATTATTTTATGGACTTTAACCAGATGTATATTGTAGGGGATTTTGAAGTATTTGGGGATATCCCTGAATATTATGTATCTATCTGCGCTACAGAAGAATGTAAAATATTAATGCTTCCATCAGGATGTTACCTGCAATGGGTACAAAGTGATGAAAACGCCCTTTTCCTGAGAATAAAAAATATTATGGCTACACTGGTTTTTGAAAAAAAACATGAGCGTGAATATATGTTTATGAACTGCAAGGAAAGGCTTATAAAGTATCTTGTAAAATCATATGAAAACAAACACCAGGAGAACCATAATAAACTTAAAATTAATAAAACACAGGCTGAATTATCTGACAGGACTGGTTTTAATGTCAGAAGTGTACAAAGAAATATTGCTGCTTTAGAAAAGGATGGACTTATTTCTATTGAAAACGGAAAAATTACTATCTCACCAGAACAGTTTCTCCGTCTGAAAGAATATGAAAATGAATAAACCAAAAAGGAGGTCTTGATATGAAAAAATATAAACGCATATTTACTGTTGTTATAGACTCACTTGGTGCAGGCGCAATGCCTGATGCCTCAGAATATGGCGATGCAGGGACTGACACTCTTGGACATATCTCCCAGTCTGTAGATGGGTTTAATATCCCTAACCTGCAAAGGCTTGGCATTGCAAATCTCCATCCATTAAAGCAGGTTGCCGCAGCAGGAAAACCGCTTGGATATTATACTTATTTATATGAAGCAAGCACCGGAAAAGATACAATGACCGGCCACTGGGAAATGATGGGTCTCCATATTACAAAGCCTTTTAAAACATTTACAGAAACCGGTTTTCCAAAAGAACTTTTAGATGAACTTTCTGCAAGGACTGGCAGAACAATTATCGGAAATAAAAGCGCGAGCGGTACGGAAATACTGGATGAACTTGCAGAAGAAGAAATAGCAACAGGACATATGATTGTATATACATCTGCTGACTCTGTACTGCAGATTTGCGGCAATGAAGAAACATTCGGGCTTGAAGAATTATACCGCTGTTGTGAGATTGCACGTGAAATAACAATGAAAGATGAATGGAAAGTGGGGCGTGTTATTGCAAGGCCTTACACCGGAAAGAAAAAAGGTGAATTTAAAAGAACAAGCAACCGCCATGACTATGCATTAAAACCTTATGGACAGACAGCATTAAATGCGTTAAAAGATGCCGGGCTTGATGTAATCTCAGTAGGTAAAATTTATGATATTTTTGACGGCGAGGGTCTTACAGAGTCTAATAAATCCAAAAGTTCTGTACATGGTATGGAACAGACTATTGAAATTGCAAAAAGGGATTTTGAAGGGCTTTGCTTTGTAAACCTTGTGGATTTTGATGCTTTATGGGGACACAGGCGTGATGTAAAAGGTTATGCCAGTGAATTAGAAAAATTTGATGTAAAACTTGGTGAACTTCTGGATTTATTAAAAGAGAATGATTTATTAATTATTACAGCAGACCACGGAAATGACCCGACACATACAGGAACTGACCACACAAGGGAAAGAGTACCTTTTATTGCATATTCACCATCAATGGAGAGCAGCGGAAAGCTTGAAGATGCAAAAACATTTGCAATAATTGGCGCAACAATTACAGATAATTTTGATGTAAAAATGCCGGAAGACACAATAGGGAAGTCTGTTCTGGACAAATTAAATTAATCCGCATAAAGAAAGGAGGAAAGCTATGAAATTAATATTAAACTTACTTGGAATAATATTAGTATTTGCTATATGCTGGCTGGTTTCCTGGGACCGTAAAAATATAAAGTGGAAAACTGTAGCAAAAGCACTGGTTGTTGAAATTATTATTGCAATTATAATAGTTAAAATCCCAATAGGCCAGAAAATTATTACTGTACTGTCTAATGGGCTGACAGCAGTTATTAACTGCGGAAATGAAGGACTGTCATTTGTCTTTGGAGACCTTTTCCAGGGGGAACTCAGCATATTTATTATCCAGAGCCTTGGTAATATTATCTTTGTTTCAGCACTTGTAGGCGTCCTGTATTATATTGGTGTTATTGGATTTGTAGTTAAATGGATTGGAAAAGGTGTTGGCAAGGTAATGGGTACAACTGAGGTAGAAAGCTTTGTAGCTGTTGCCAATATGTTTTTAGGGCATACAGACAGCCCTATCCTTGTAAGCAAATACCTTAAGGATTTAACAGACAGTGAAATTTTTGTTATCCTTGTTTCAGGAATGGGAAGCATGTCAGCCTCTATTTTAGGCGGATACCACGCTTTAGGAATTCCTATGGAATACCTGTTAATAGCAAGTGCAATGGTTCCTATTGGAAGCATAATGGTTTCTAAAATAGTCCTGCCACAGACAGAAGAAGCTAAATCAATAACAGATGTTAAAATGGACAATAAGGGGAATAATTCTAATGTAATTGATGCCCTTGCAGAAGGTGCTTCAACAGGTATGCAGATGGTTATATCTATTGGAGCTTCCATAGTCGGTTTTGTTGGTATTGTTGCAGTTATTAATCTGTTTTTAGGATTTTTCAATATCACATTATCAGATATTTTTTCATATGTATTTGCACCATTCGGGTTTTTGCTTGGATTAGATGGAAGCAATATTTTAATGGAAGGCTCTTTATTAGGAAATAAATTAATCCTTAATGAATTTGTAGCTTTCCAGGATTTAGGTGCTAATTTAAGCAACCTTGATGCAAGGACAGGAATGATTTGTGCTATATCACTCTGCGGCTTTGCAAACCTTTCAAGCATGGGTATGTGCATTGGCGGCATTGGTGTACTTTGCCCGGAAAAAAGAGGCACAATTTCACGCCTTGTATTCAAATCTATGATAAGCGGTGTATTTGTAAGTATTATGAGTGCATTAATTATAAGTATAGTTTCACTTTTTTAGAAATTATAAAGGTTTATATCCTTGTGCTGCCTGGAATAAACTTATCTATAATATAAGGCAGCACAGAAATGAGGTTAATTATGAATAATGAAGAAGTTTTAAAAATTACAGACCACACTTTACTTGACCAGACAGCTACATGGGAGGATATACGCCAGGTTGTTGATGACTCCATACACTATAATGCAGCGTCTGCATGTATACCGGCAGCATATGTAAAGCAGGCGGCAGAATACGCAGCTGGAAGGCTGCCAATCTGTACAGTAATCGGTTTCCCAAATGGATACAGTACAACAGCAGTAAAAGTGTTTGAAACAAAAGATGCAATAGCAAATGGTGCAGAAGAAATTGACATGGTAATAAATATAGGCTTTCTTAAAGATAAAAGATACCAGGAAGTAGAAGATGAAATCCGCCAAATCCATGAAGCATGTAATGGCAAAATCTTAAAAGTCATTATAGAAACCTGCCTGCTTACTGAAGAAGAGAAAATTAAAATGTGCGAAATTGTTACAAATGCTGGTGCAGAATATATTAAAACATCTACAGGCTTTTCATCTGCAGGTGCAACATTTGATGATGTAAAACTTATGAGAAAGCATGTTGGAAAAGATGTAAAAGTCAAAGCAGCAGGAGGAATTTCTTCATTTGCAGATGCAGAAGAGTTTATGCGCTGTGGAACAGACAGGCTTGGCACAAGCAGGCTTGTTAAAATAATTAAAAATACAGATACTGGTTCAGGGTATTAATATCCTGGCAATAAACCAACTACACAATAAAATAGAGATAATGCCTGTTTTTCACAACAGGCATTATTTAACCTTATTAAGCAATACGCTTGACATATTAAATTAAAGGAGGAGTCCCGGATGGATACATCTATGATTATTGAAATAGCTGGTTATATTGGTTCTGTATTAGTAGTGGTTTCAATGTTAATGTCCTCAATTGTTAAATTAAGGATTATAAATACAACCGGCAGTTCTATTTCAGCAATTTATGCATTAATTATACATTCATACCCACTGGCATTAATGAATATATGCCTGGTAGTAATAAATATTTATAACCTTTTAAAACTTTTCAGAACTGGCCAGCATTTCGATTTAATTGACGGCAGGACAGACGATAAATTCCTGGAGCATTTTATTAATTACTATAAAGAAGACATGAAAAATTTCTTCCCAGAACAAAATATAGATATCTCCATTGCTGATACTGCATACATAGTATCATGTAAAGCTGCACCAGCAGGAATTCTGCTTGGTAAAAAAGATGGAAATGGTACTTTAAATATCACTGTTGATTACACCACACCAGTATACAGGGATTGCTCTGTTGGCAAGTTTTTATATTCACAACTACCAGAAAAAGGAATAAATAAGCTGGTTTATAGCGGGGAAGCTGGTAATCATGAAACATACCTTCAAAAAATGGGATTTAAAAACAATAGTGGGAGGTATATAAAATATTTATAAATATTTTGGCGGAAAGAAAATTATTCTGCTAGCCACTTATTACATTGAACAAATATTATTATATAGACATTTATACAAGGGGATATCATAAAACTTCCGTATGTCTAAATTATCCTCTCCCCACAGTATAATTTTTTAGTTATAGTATTTAGTTTTATACTATTTTTTATGTAATTTTGACAGAGAACAGCAAGTTTTACGTGTTCCAGCTAATATTATTCCATGACAGAGGCACTTCAGCCCCGCCGTCATTTAAGCCAATATGTTCCAGAGGAAACGTAAGTTTACTTTGGGATATATTGGCTTTATGTGCCTCTGCGTGGGCTGACGTAGTGGGAACGTGCCCTGGAATGGAATAATTTAGTGGAACATATAAAACCTTGCGTCCCTCCTCCAAAAACAATTAACACATAATCATTGTATTTTCCTTCTTTATACCATATAATATTAATAAGTCAATTTATATAATGGATTTATTAACTAAAGTTAAATATTAAAAGAGGACAAAATGAGTAAGATATACGATGATATTTTCCGCACATTGTGTGAAAAAAATACCAGGCTTTTAATTCCAGTTATTAACGAAGTTTTTTCTACAAATTATAAAATTACTGAAGAAACTGAACTGCTTTCTGGTGAACACCATATACTGTCTGAAAGCGGGCAAAATGGTATTGGCGAAATTATAACTGACTCCTTAATTAAACTTGCAGGTAAAATATACCATATTGAATGCCAGAGCAACCCAGATGGAACAATTATATTAAGAATGGCTGAATATGACTTTCATATAGCATTGGAAAAAGGACACCAGATAAAATAGAGATGAAAATTAACTTCCAGAATGGGGAAAGCATTAATTATAATATACCTGTTATTAAAGTACAGAATTATAATTATGAAGAAATAATCCAAAAAGATTTATTTTTTCTTATTCCATATTATATAATGCGTTACGAAAATAAAACAGATACAGAAATTATGCAATGTATTAAGAAAGAATATGAGGAATTATATAATGGTATAAATAATGCATACAATAATGGCACTCTTGACAGCTATGATATAACTAATATTATAGAATTTACAGAAAAACTTGTACATTATATCTTTAATAATAACAAAAATGTCTGTATGGAGGTGGATAAGGTTATGGGAGGACAGGTCTTAGAAACATATGCTGACAAAAAACTGAAACAGGGTATGCAACAGGGCATGCAGCAGGGTGTACAGTTGATGGCGCGGTTATCTGTAAAGCTTGCAGAGGATGGCAGGATATCTGAAATTTCACGTGCAGCATCTGATTCCAGCTATATGGATAAACTGCTTAAGGAATATAAAATCAGCAGGTAAATACTATGCAGCCAATGTGTTGTAGTGGTTTTTCTATACATCTGGCTGCATATGTTGCAAGCCTTATATTTTTTGTTTCGTCAAAACTGTCTATTCCCTTGATTAATCCTATTGTACCTATGGATATTAAATCATCCATATCTTTATCTCCCATATTGTACTTTTTTGCAATATACGCTACCAATCTAAGATTTCTCTCAATTAGACAGTCTCTTGCCCCGCGGTCTCCCGACCTGCACTTTTCAATGCACTCCTTTTCTTCTTTTGCACTCAAAGGTTTAGGAAAAGACTGCACCAGTGACACCTCAAATTCTTTTACATTTATTCTATGCACCACCATGCAAGTCCGTGCTTTTCCCAGTTTTTTATTATTTTTCCACATTACAACAAGCAGGGTTTTATTTCCCTGCTTGTTACAAAACTGCATAATTATATAATGCTTTTTCAGTTTATATATTCTGCCATCTCCTGCAAAATCTGCTCTTTTTTGTGGAAGCCCATAAGAGTTTTTACACATTCCCCGTTTTTAAATATAAGAAGGGTTGGTATTGATGAAATACCATATTTCATCTGTAAATCTGTTTCCTCTTCTACATTTACTTTTCCTACATAGAAATCATGCTCTTCTTTATCAAGCTGTTCTATTACAGGCCCTTGCATCTGGCATGGCACACACCATGATGCCCAGAAATCAACAAGTATTGGTTTGTCACTTTTAATTACTTTCTCCTCAAAATTTCCTGAATTAATTTCCATGCTTATTTCCTGCCTTTCTTTATTTAGATATTGTTTTACCTGCTTTTTTGTATTATATGCAGGCTATAATAATTTATCCAGTTCTTCTAAAAGAAATTCCCTGGATGTAACTGTTACCGTATTTATTCCAAGTTTTCTTGCCCCTTCTGTATTTTCTTCCCTGTCATCAAAGAAAATACATTCTTCTGCTTTAAGGCTGTATTTATCAAGCAGGTATTTATAAATCCTTTCGTCTGGCTTTGTTATATGTATCTGGTATGATACTACAATTCCATCTGCCCATTCAATAAATGGTGCATCCACTGTATGTTTTCCAAAAAGTTCTTCTGAATAATTGGAAAGTATATAAATACCATATCCCTTTTCTTTTAATTTATGTACTTTTTCCCAGACATCTTCACGTTTTACATGCATAAATTCGCCATGTGTAATAAACCATTCCATAGTTTCTGCATGTTCTGGATAGTTTTCTATATACTGCTTTATAATTTCATCTCTGTGCATGTTTCCAATATCAAATTCATGCCACAAGTTGTCATCAAACATAAGATGTCCAACCTTATCTGCTTCATCATCTGAAAGCCCGTAATCTGTAAGCATGTCATGCCATCTGTACTCTAATAATACATCCCCTACATCAAATATAATGTTTTTTAACATATAAATCCTCCATGCCTCTTTAAACGGCATTTTATATTTCTTCCTGCAGTTCAATCATCATTGCCGGAATAATCTGTTTCTTACGTGATACTGTATTGCCCAGTATTATGCTTTCTTCTGTCCCATCATGGTGGAATGATGCTTCTGCAAGTTCCCTTGCACCACTGCCTGCATATAAAAGTTCTGTGCTTGCCTGCAATATATTGGTAAGCA
Source organism: uncultured Lachnospiraceae bacterium (assembly GCA_910588655.1). GTDB lineage: Bacteria > Bacillota > Clostridia > Lachnospirales > Lachnospiraceae > Butyribacter. Next base: position 25,855 of record CAJUPJ010000035.1, read on the forward strand.
TAAAGAAAATCATCCCAACATCATGGTCGGATAATGCTTTTTGCATATATGGTACAAGCTTGTCTTTTATAGAATCAAGTTCTGTCTGTGTCATTGATGTAATCTGCCCTACACCAAATGTGGTTTCACCCACAACAAACTTTTTAAAGTCCTGGTAGAATATTTCTTCTGGCGATTTAGAGGAAAGATTGCTTCCTGCCGCAAACATCTCTGAAGCATATTCTTCTGCATTTATACCTGCTATTTCTGCAAGCTCTTCTGCTGCCTTTTTATCAGTTTCTGTACATGTAGGCGAGCGGTATATAAGCGTATCCGACAATATCGCTGAGCACAAAAGCCCTGCTATATCCCTTGGGACTTCAACACCCGCTTCATTATACATCTGGTAAATAATTGTTGCTGTACATCCAAGCGGCTGGTTTCTGAAAAATACAGGCACCATTGTTTCTATTGAGCCAATACGGTGGTGGTCTATAACCTCCAGAAGTTCTGCTTCCTCAATTCCATCTACAGCCTGCGAAGGCTCATTGTGGTCTACAAGTATAATTTTCTTTTTGCGTGCACCAAGAAGGCTTCTGCGTGATATCATTCCAAAATAATTGCCATTCCAGTCAAGTACCGGGAAATCCCTGTACCGCTTCTTTGCCATTACCTCCCGTATATCGTCCACATACTCACCCAACCCGAATGTCAGCAGGTTTTCTCTTTTCATAAAAAATTTAATTGGTATGCTCTGGTTGATTAAACGTGAAGCAGTAAAAGTATCATAAGGCGTCTTTATTATAAAACATCCCTTATTCTCTGCAAGCTTTGTAATAGTATATGATACCATTGAGCCATCACAGACTATTATGCACTTTGCATCCATCTCTATTGCACATAACTGGGATTCATACCTGTTACCAAGTATTACTATATCACCCTGTTCAATATAACTTTCCATAAGGTCAGGGTTGGCGGCTGCTATAAGGCATTTTCCTGATTCTATCCTTTCATTAGGATTACCATAAACCATTTCACCCTCAAGTGTTTCTATTATATTGCTATATGGTGTCTTTGCAGTAGCTATAATCCTGCTGTCATAAACATCCATATATGATTTTGCTATATCCTGTATTGTTAAAAGCCCGGTAAGCTTCTTACCAGAATCTACTATTGGAAGGGTCTGCAGCATATCTGTTTTCATAATTTCCCATGCTTTTTTAAGGGATATATTTTCTCTTGCCCCTTTTACCCTTTCAACATCAATATCAATAACCTGTGTCCTTACATCACCCATATAATCAGGTGCTGGCACTCTGAAACGCTTAAGCACAAAATCCGTTTCTGAATTAATCTGTCCCGCGCGTTTTGCTATGTACCTCCTGCCTGTCACTTCACGTTTCAGCCTCGCATAAGCGATAGCTGAACATACTGAGTCTGTATCAGGGTTTATATGCCCAATAACATTTACTATTCCATCTGATGCCAATACTATACAACCCCTTTCCATATATTTGCACTATTTGCAGTCCTCTTCTGTATAACCACTTATATCTATAATATATTTAAAACGCTTTGCAAGTGCAGGTGCAAACTTAAACAACTGGTCAAGTGTATTTCCATTATCTGCCAGTATTACAACAAAATCACCATAGTACTCATCCATTATTTCAAATATACCCGCAATAGTAGGAATCATTAAATCTGCTGCCTCATCAATAAGCAGGCAGTTGCCTTTAAGCTGGCTTTTAAATTCTGCTAATTCCATTTTATTAAGTGTTTTAGCACTTATCCTGGCAATACGCCCTGTACTCATATAGCCAGTTGCTTTCATTACCTTTACAATCTTTTTAGACAGGCCTGTTATTAAATCAAACGTATTTCCTACAAATACAAAATGTGACGGGTCTGGTTCACCACCAATTAATGTAAGGATATCATCAAATGAAGTATGTAATGCCCTTGTAGTTGGCAAATCATCATCTGAAAGGTTTTCTTCTGCAGCGCTGCTGTCCTCTTCCTGTATTTGTATTTCCTGTTCTTCTTCTAAAGGTTCTGGCAAATACTCTGGTTCTTCTTCATTCTGCTCTTCTATTTCCTCTGGTTCTTCTCCAGACGTTACTTTCTCTTCTGCCCCATCTTCTTCGTGGTCTCCGTTTTCATCATTCTGTAATACATTATTGGCAGCATGTTTTTTCTCTATTTCTGCCAGCATCCTTTCAGCTTCTTCCGCTTTTTTTCTTGCCTCCTCCACTATTGCCCTTGCTTCCTCTGCTTTAAGCAATGCCTCCTCATGTGCCCTTTTTGCCTCCATTTCTGCCAGCTCTATCTCTTCCCTGCTTACTAATATGCTGTTATCTTCAATTCCAGGAATTCCATCACTGGAAATACTGTTTTTATGTTCCTCCTCTTGTAAGGTGCTTTCTTCCTCTGCCAGTTTAACTGCTTCATCAACTGTCTCTGGCAGGTCATCCACAAATTGTGTATTCTCTTCTGTTATTTCTTGTCCAGTGGCTTTTTCTTCTGTTTCTTCCTGTCCGGCAGAAGGCAGGTTTTTGTTTTCATCACTTTTGACTGCCTTGGTCATCCGTTCAATTACTTTAGTGGCATCCCTTTTCAAAGGCCTGCGGCCGTCTACAATTTTAACTTCTTTTTCCTTTAACGGCTCATTATGTTCCTTATGTTCGGCTTCATATATTGCAGAAATTTCCCTTGAAAGGTCTTGTGTAATGCCTAATCCAGACTGGAAATATACAGGTTCTGGCTGTTTCATACCTGCACCAGCTTCTGGGGCAGCAGGGGGTTCTGTGCTCTCCGCTTCTGTTGTTATAGTTTCTGTTATTATATTATCCATACTGCCTTCACTTGGAGGTTCTTCCTTTCCAGGCAGATTTTCTTCTTCTGTCTTCTGCTGGTTTTTAGCTTCTGCAAGGGTTTTGTTATATAAATCCTGGTTTATCCTTATTTTTATATCCAGGTTTTCTTTGCCGCTGTCTTCTATAATATATCCATCTTCACTAACAGGCATCTGGCTGTTTTCAGTAAATAAATCCTCTTTATTACTGTCCTGTCCTTTATCTTCTGCTTCTTCATTTTTCTTGTCTTTTTTACTGCCAAAATGCAAAAAGCCTGTAAGTTTCTGGGCAAGCTTTCCAAGACCTGCATCTATTTCAAAATCATCTTCTTCATAATCATCTATAAAACCATCCTGGCTCTGCATGCCTTCTCCATCCTCAGTATTTTTATTGCCAGGTTCTTTTGTAGCAGCAGTTTCCTTTTCTCTCTCTTTCTGTTTTTCTTCTGCTTTTTCCTTTTTATATTCTGCCTGTTCCCTTGCTTTCCTTTCTTTCAAATATCTCTTTCTGTTCTCCTCTTCCTTCTGCATATTTGAAAGATATTCATGCAAATCAGGAAGCGAACCAGTATCATCAGGATTTGGCTCATTCCTTTCTATTGTATAATCCTTGTCATCAATATATGGCATAGCTTCTTTATCATCTACATATTCCATAAGCTTTTTGGCACGCTCAACTATTTCACCATGTCCAAACCAAAGCAGTATATCTTCACACTCCCTGCGGCACTCCTCAAACCTTCCTGCTTTATAGTACAGCCTGGCAAGCTCATAAGCCCATTCTTCTATATATTCTTCTTCTTTTAATTCTTCCAGTGTTTCAACAAGTTTCCCAATATGGACACCTGCTGCCTTATCAATCCTGTACCTTAATATAATTATGTCCCTTGTACTTGGGCACATCTGCACAAATTCGTTATAATATTTCTCAGCATCATCAAGTTCTTTAGTACGTATTGAAATACTTACAAGCCTGTATACAACACGCCTGGTTTTTGATTTATTGTATATTTTAAGATAAGCTTCCTTTGCTGACTCAAACTGCTCTGTCCTGGCAAAAACATCTGCAATAATAGTCAGGTCACTAATACTTTTAACCTGTCTCATATCAAGTGTCCTTATTACAGCAAGTGCCTTTTTATATTTACGCTCTTCCACCAGATGATGTATTTGTGCAATCCTTATAGCAAATTCATATTGTCTCATAGATTAATATTCTCCTTGCCAGTAAGAGCCAGATATTCTTTTATATAAAGTTCTGTCTTACGGTCTTTACGTGTATTAAATTTATTTCTGAGGCTTAATGCCCTGTTATCAATATCACATATAAGGACACCTTCCCTGCCTGAAATCTGTCCAAGTATATTTCCTATTGAATCAACTGCAAGGCTGCCGCCGTTACTGCTTTCACCATTATGCACACCATAAGAGTTTACCCCCACAACATATGACTGCGTTTCTATTGCCCTTGCCCTTATAAGCGTTGTCCAGTGTGTACTCCTTATGGCTGGCCAGTCTGCAATCACAAATATAACATCTGCTTTTTCAGATGCAATCTGGAACAGCTCAGGGAAACGCAAATCATAACATATAAAAAGGCTTATTGTATGTCCTGCAAACTGTGCTGTTACAATATTGCTTCCGCTTTCATATACTTCACTTTCACCACCATAAGTAAATGGATTTATTTTCTTATATTCTGTAATAATATTCCCGTCATTTCCTATAATTGTAAACCTGTTAGTACCTTTTACGCTTCCCTGGACTGGCAGGGCTGCCCATCCAAATCCAATAGCAATATTTTCCCGTATGGCAAGTTCCTTCATTGCATTAACACTTTCTGGTGATTTTTCATCCTCGCCAATTTTATCTAATGCCATTGAAAAACCTGTTAGTGACATTTCTGGGAATACAATTATATCTGCTTTTGCTTCTGCTGCTTCTTTCACCATTTTTTCTGCTTTAACTAATGAAGCTTTTTTATCCTCCCACACCATGTCTATCTGTCCAAGTGCAACCCTCATATGACACCCCCATAATACAGTTTTTACACATTATACATTTAAAAAGCATAAAATACAATGTTTCATATTCTTAAACCTTTAGGATAATGGTTTTTGGCAATGCCTCCCTGTGCCTTGCCCCATCCTAATGGAAAGCCTTTATATCCAATTAAAACCCATCCCTTAAATTCCTCTGGGCAGCTTATTGTTTCACCATGAAGGTACTGTAGCGCCTGGCTGTTACTGCAATTATAATACTGCCTGGCAAGCTCTGGTACTGCTGCCTTAGCAAGTGCATGTGCCGGCTCATACCTGTTCTTTTTACGTACTGCAATATGAAGCCCCTGCCGCAAAACCTTTATACCATCAATATTATTTATACCTTCTGGCATAAGATAAAGCATATCTCCAAAAAACCTGAATCTTTTACTATACTGCCCTGGACTGTATTTAACAAAAATTTCCCCTAGCCATTTCTCTATTTCCCCTAGCTCCTTTTTGTTAATATATATCTGGCTTTTATCTGCACTTTTCTTCTTTTTATTTATATTGCAGCCATTACTCCCTGCACATTCCATGCCATCTTTTATAAACTTAACAGCAAAATGCCCTTCACCTTTAATTTTATGCGGCCAAAGCCTTAAAGCCCCTTTTACTGCCGTTTCCTCTTCCTTTGAAATCTTTCCAGTGCCTTCTGTTACAAATCCTGCTTCCCCGCTGTCCGGAATATTATCTTTAAGACCTTGCTCCCTGATATCTGCTGCCATGCCTGAAGTCTTCCAGTCCTGTACTTTAAAACCTTTATGCTCCCTTAAAAACCATATAACTATGTCTTCGTCCTCTTCTGGTGCAAATGTGCATGTAGAATATACAAGTGCACCACCCGGCTTTAACATTCTGGCAGCACAGTTTAAAATTTCTTTCTGGCGTGCAGCACACATCTTCACATTTTCAATGCTCCATTCTTCTGCTGCTGCCGCATCTTTCCTGAACATTCCCTCACCAGAACATGGTGCATCTACTAATATTTTATCAAAGAACCCTGGAAAATGCCCTGCCATCCTGTCTGGTGGCTCATTACATACAAGTGCATTACACACACCAAGCCTTTCTATATTTTGTGAAAGTATCCTGGCACGCACTGGTGATATCTCATTAGTTACCAGAAGCCCTTTACCTCCCAGCCTGCCAGCTATGTGTGTACTTTTTCCTCCTGGTGCTGCACATAAATCACATACAAAATCCCCCTCCTCTGGCTCAAGAAGGCTGGCAACAGCCATAGCACTTGGCTCTTGTATATAGTAAACCCCTGCTTCATGCAATGGATGGCGTCCTGGACGCCCGTCCTGGTTATAATAAAAGCCTTCCTCCGCCCACGGCACGCTTACAAGATGAAAAGGAAGCATGTCCTTGTCTTTTATATCCAGCTTTAATGTATTAATACGCAGCCCTGGCTGCTTTTCTTCATTATATGATGAAATAAAACTATTATATCCATCACCAAGAATATTTTTCATTCTTTCCATAAAACTTTCTGGTAATTCCATAAATATACCTGGCCTTCTTTAAAAAACGGATTAAGTAAAAAATGCACAGAGAACATGCCTGCTGCTATCTTAATTCTATAAGACCACAGCCATCCCTGTGCATATATGCAAGTACAACAGACACCTGGCATCTGCCTGCCATATGTTCCTAATCTGCTGCACCTGCAATTATATTAAACCTGCAATATCAATATTTTCCCCTGTAATACCAATATGTGCCCCCTGGGAAGCTTCCGTTGTATCAGCATGTGCAATAAGCCATTTATTCCTTGCCCAGAGATACTTATCCTCTTCATTCTTCACTGTTATCTCTGGAGCTTCTTCATTTGTCCCTTTTGGAAGAATTATTGCAACTCTGAAACCTTCACCATTCTTAGCACTACATGGTGCATAATGCAGGGTAGCAGGATATAATTCTACAGCAGTACCCTTTGGACAAAGAAAAGCCTCTGTTTTAGATGAGTCAATCTTTCCATCTATAATATCCTGTTTAAGTGCTACCAGCAGTATTGCGTCATTAGCAGCTACATTTATCTCATTATCACGGTGGTATTCAAAACAATTAAGCTTTGTATTAGTCCCGTTACAATAGCCAATTTCTATTGGCATTCCGCCATAACAGTTATTACTAAAATCTTCGTATGCTGGTGTTGCTTCAAGCTCTGGCACAGAAGGTACATATATTACAGAATTTTCTGGCATATCTGTAAGTTCCTCCAGCTTCTCTAACATCTCTTTGCAGTCATAACCATCAACAACACGTCCATAAACCTTAAAAGCTTCATCATTTACTGACTGTATTTTCATTTATAAACACCAATACCTTTCTATATTAATTATACTTTTACTTCCATCCATAAAATTAATCCTTTTTATAGTTATCAAGAAAACTATGTTTAACACCCTTCTCTTTATATGCAATAACTGTATTAAGATTTATATTTTCCACACTACGGAATATATTGCTTTCTATATATGGGTTTATCTTTTTAAGGCTTTGTATAAGCTCTTTTACCTCAGTACGTTTTGACCTGGCAGCACCGTCTTCCCCGCAGGATGTACAATTTTCTGTAAACCTGCATGCACATTGGAGGAATTTTAAATTATTATATTCTTTCCAGTGTATTATATCTTCTTCCCTTATAAGGTACATTGGCCTTATAAGCTCCATACCTTCAAAATTCGTACTGTGGAGCTTTGGCATCATTGTCTGTATCTGTGCACCATACAGCATACCCATAAGAATAGTTTCAATTACATCATCGTAATGATGCCCGAGCGCAATCTTATTACAGCCAAGCTTCCTTGCATTATTATAAAGATAACCACGTCTCATGCGTGCACATAAATAACATGGTGATTTCTCTATTTCATAAACTGCATCAAATATCTGTGTTTCAAAAATAGTTACTGGTATATTTAAAAGCTTTGCATTATTTTCTAAAGCTTCCCTGTTTGCTTTTTTATATCCCGGGTCCATCACAAGAAATTCCAGCCCGAAATTAAACTTATTATGCTTCTTAAGCTCCTGGAAAAGCTTTGCCATAAGCATTGAATCTTTGCCACCTGATATGCAGACTGCTACCTTATCGCCTTCCTCAAGAAGCCTGTACTCATTAATTGCCTTTGCAAACCTGCTAAAAAGTGCCTTATGGAACTTTTTCCTTATGCTTTTTTCAACGTTGTCATTTATGCTGCCTTGCTGTTTAAAAGTATCCATAATTGCTCTCCATGCTAATACACTGCTTTTTATCCTACTGCATTTGCAGTTTCAAATGCTTCTTTATAACTGAGCACTCTGTTAATATATGTATTACAGTATGAAGGAACGCCTCCATTCCGCCTTACTGCACCGCTTCCTGCATTATATGCAGCAAGCGCAAGCTTTACATCACCTTTAAATTCCTTTAGTTTAAGTGAAATACATTTTGCCCCGCCCATTATATTCTGCTCTGGGTCAAACGGGTCATCAACCCCAAGCCCTTTTGCTGTTTCTGGCATAAGCTGCATTACTCCCATTGCACCTGCGCTTGATACACAATCTGGGTTAAAGTCAGACTCAGCCTTCGCAATCGCTTTAAGAAGGCTTTCTGATACATTATACTTTTTAGCTGCTGCTTTAAAATATGCATCATACTTTGTCTTCTTCATAGAAGAGGCGGGAACAGCCTGCCCGGCAGATGAAGTCCCCTGGACTTTATTATCACCGCTGCTGCCACTATTGCCATTACTGCCATCCGCTACATCAATATATCTGACCATCCTGCCAGTAACAGGGTCTCTATATCCTGTATTTTCCTCTGTTTCTTCTGTGTTATCATTATCTGTTTTGTCTGTGTCTTCTTTTTCTGCTTTCTTACTTTCTGTTTCATCCTTCTTGCCAGAAACCTTCTGGAGCATTTCATCAAACCCTGTAATAGTTGTTTCCCTTCCACTATTTTCCGGATAAGTCTTAACAGGTTTTAAAACCTTAAGGCTGTTCATGGCATTTAGATAAGATTCTGTACTTATCATCTGAAATTCCTCCCAGTACCACTAAATAATTCTTCTATAGTCAGGTTATTATTAACATTCCTGTAACCTGGCATATCTGCATGGATGCAATATACTGGTGCTTTATGTGTAAACATGGTATTACATGCTGCACCTGCATTTTTTGCAGGCTGTTTTAAAGTACCTGCTGCTTTTACACTATGGATATTTATCTGCCTGTAGGATGCATCACTGCTTCCAGACAAAACTGCATCTACTGCTTCTTTTGTTATGGCATCCTTACACCTGAGTACAGAAGCCCTCTTAACACCTTTTATCCTGTCCACCAATACTGCCTCCCTTAAAATTGCCATACAGATATAGTAATTTTATCACTTTTCAGTACAAGTTTCAAGTGCAGAGTATACTATATTACGTATAACCTGTACATCCCTGTAACCATTGCCGCCACATTTCTGTATTACATATATAATTGACAAATCATTAGCAGGGTCTATTGATACATAGCATCCAAGCCAGCCATCCCAGCCATATTCGCCAGTTGAACCAAGTCCTCCCGACGCTTTGACATCTGTCATTACACGCATAAGGTTTCCATATCCATATCCCTTAAGTGCCTCCCAGTCATAACTTCTTAGCTGGCTTTCGCTAAGATTATTCTGTACCATAAATTCTACTGTTGTACTTCCTAAAATCCTTATGCCATTATAAGTCCCTTTACCAAGCAGCATTTTAACAAATTTTGAATAGTCATCAATAGTTGATACAAGCCCTGCACCTCCTGATTCAAATGCAGGCTGCTTTTTGTGCATGTATACAAGCCCCAGGTGCTGCCATGTACAAGGCTCCATTGTCTGTGTTTCTGGCATATACTGGTAATTCTGCATAAGCCTGTCCTGCTTTTCTTCTGGCACATAAAAGTCTGTGTCTTCCATGCCGAGCGGATTAAATATTTCTTCCTTTAAAAAATCACTGTAACATTTTCCGCTTATTACTTCAACTATTGCACCAAGCACATCAGCACAAAAACTATAGTTCCATCTGTCACCAGGCTGGAACTTCAAAGGCTGTTTTCCTATTAAGTTAGCCAGTTCATAAGTAGATACTGGATGCCCCTCTTCAACATCCTTATAATATTTGTCTATCATATCCTGCATTTCCCTGCCTGCTGGAAAACTTGCATCAGGATAATTTACACCTGCTGTCATATTTAAAAGGTCTTGTATTGTAATTTCCCTTTCAGCTGGTACATATCCGTTTTCTGTAAGTACCATCTGGTTTTTAAATGAAGGAATATACATACCTGCCTCATCAGATAAAGATAACAGCCCTTTTTCCATTAAAATCATTACTGCAACTGCTGTAACAGGTTTTGTCATTGAATAACAGCGGAATATAGAATCTCTTGCCATAGGAATATGACGTTCCTTGTCAGCCTCACCATATTCCTCCCGGTAAACCTCTTCCCCATGCTGCAGGACACATATGGCAGCACCAATATTGCAGTCCGGGCTTTTACTATACCCCTCTAATGTAGAGATTATTGCATTATCAAGCCTTGAAAGTATTGTTTTATTAAGTGTATTCTTCATTGTAAACCCCATTTCATCGCTAATTAGTGGACAGACTTCTGCCTGTCCCTTGTCTTATATATTAGCACATCAAAACGGAAATTTAAACAGGATTTTGCCAGTTATCTTTTGTTGGTGAATGGACGGTTTCATAAACCAATAAAACATTAGGCAGCAGGGTAACTGTAAATTATCCCATTTTTCTTGCTTTCACAATTATTGCAGCATTTAAATACCTGGCTCTCCCAGCAGAATAAAACCTTCCCTCCTGGAAAACATCTGTCTCTTTCTCATTATAAGATGACTCCTCTGCCACATGCAATTTCCAGCACATTTTTTCCTCTGACATCGCCCATAAGGCAAAGCGTATCCTCTGTTGGTGTATAGAACCCATAATCTGGCAGCGCTATTGTGGTCATATCTGCTTCTTTAATCCCTGCCCACCAGCTTGAATTATGTTCCAGTATATTTGCAGAATTTTCTTCCAGTATATTTTCTTCTCCATTTATATAAAACAAATTATCAATTGAAACCCCAAAATATTCTGCCAGCTTTGGCAGCAGCATTAAATCAGGATTTGCTTTTCCCGTTTCCCTTAATTAAAGATATTGTTGGGTAAAAAAAGAAAGGTCAGTCGATT
>CAJUPJ010000036.1 GCA_910588655.1 uncultured Lachnospiraceae bacterium
TTTAGCAAAAAATTAAAATATTTTTTTGCTTGACTTTTTATAGTTGGTCTTTCTCCATTCATTCCTTTAAAAATAAAGTAAACAGTTTCAATGTAGAACTGCATTATCATATTTTTGATTGTAGTTTAACTTAATTTTTCTTAAATTCCAGAAGTTCCAGACCCTCATTGTCATCCAGTACCATTTTAATCATCCATTCATTTACAAATAAAAGAAGAGGGTGGTCTTTCATATCTTTAACAGCTTTTACATTATTCATGCGTTTAAGCTTTGTAACATCTGTGGAAGGGTCCCCTACCCAGCGTATAAAACCATAAGGAAGCGTTTCAAGGCGGATTTCACAGCCATATTCGTTTTCAAGGCGGTATTTAAGCACATCAAACTGCAATACGCCAACAACGCCAACAATTATTTCAGACATGCCAGCGGTGTATTCCTGGAATATCTGTATAGCTCCTTCCTGTGCAATCTGGGTTATTCCTTTTACAAACTGTTTGCGTTTCATGGAATTAAGCTGTATGACGCGGCAGAAGTGTTCTGGTGCAAATGTAGGTATCCCCTCATATTCAAACTTCTTGCCAGGAATAGTAACAGTATCACCTATTGAAAATATGCCAGGGTCGAATACACCTATTACGTCACCAGCATATGCTTCAGAAATAACCTGCCTGTCCTGTGCCATTATCTGCTGTGGCTGTGAAAGTTTAAGCCTGCGCCCGCTTTGTACATGGAATACATCAGAAGAGGCATCAAACCTTCCAGAACATACACGTAAAAATGCAATCCTGTCTCTATGGGCTTTGTTCATATTTGCCTGTATTTTAAATACAAATGCTGAAAATGGTTCTTCTACAGGGTCTATAAGCCCCTCGTTTGAAAGACGCGGAAGAGGTGTGGAAGTCATTTCCAGGAAATATTTAAGGAATATCCCTACCCCGAATGTATTTAATGCAGAGCCAAAAAATACAGGTGAGAGTTCTCCTTTGCTTACTTTTTCAAGGTCAAGCGGGTCACTTGCACCATCCAGAAGTTCTATTTCCTCCATAAGCTGTGTATATAAATGTTCTGGGACAATATTTTTAAGTTCTGTATCATCAACAGAATAATCAGTTTCAGCAGCAGACTTTGCACCTCCTGTGGCTACAGCCTCAAATGTGCGGACAGTTTTGGCTTTTCTGTCATAAATGCCTTTAAACTCCTTGCCTGAACCAATAGGCCAGTTTACAGGGCATGTGCGTATGCCAAGTACAGTTTCAATATCATCAAGCAGTTCAAAGGAGTCCCTTGCATCCCTGTCCATTTTATTTATAAATGTAAAAATAGGGATATGCCTCATTACGCAGACTTTAAAGAGTTTTATAGTCTGTGCTTCAACACCCTTGGAAGCGTCAATAACCATTACAGCGGAGTCTGCTGCCATCAGTGTGCGGTAAGTATCTTCTGAAAAGTCCTGGTGTCCAGGTGTGTCAAGTATGTTTATGCAGAAACCATTATAATTAAACTGCAATACAGAAGAGGTTACAGAAATACCACGTTCTTTTTCAATCTCCATCCAGTCAGATACTGCATATTTAGAATTTGCCTTGCCCTTAACAGAACCAGCAGTATTAATCGCGCCGCCAAAAAGCAGGAATTTTTCAGTAAGGGTTGTTTTACCCGCATCAGGGTGTGAAATAATGGCAAAAGTCCTGCGTTTTTCAATTTCTTGTTTAGTATTAATATTTTTAGTATTATTATCAGACATAATTTTCCCGTTCCTTAATGTAATTTCTATTACAGCAAACAGATAGAAGGTATTTGCTGTACAGGTATTTTAACATATATATGGTAAATAATTCAATATGCTTTTTTACCGTAACTACGTATGTTTTATAAATTTTCAATTATATCAGAAGCATTGTTATTATGCTTGCCGTCAGAAGGAAACTATTGCTGAAATTGATACAACTATTGATGCTGCTATAACTCTGCATATTGAACAGTTAAGAAATAACAGGACACAAAACAGGGACTGGGATTTTTGGCTTCCTTATAATACGCTATTGCCCTATACTACTTTATATCAATATTTTTATATTATTTGATTATAACATGCATGTATATAAGCCTCAACTAAATTATAAATACCTGTTTAAATATTTTTTATAAACAGGAACTTCTAATGTTTTTTAAGATGTGCTGTTATCCTTGCAGTCCAATGCAATGCATATTAAAATTTAATCTAGTTGTAAGGAGTATATCTTAACTTCCGATTAAAAAATTAAATTATATATTAGCCATAATATTTTTTGATATTGGATACATTTTTTATAAAAAGTACTTGCATTTTAAAATTTTCTATTGTATATTGTAAATGTAATTAATTGTATTACTGGTATACTAGAAACTAAATAACTAAATTTATATTTATGAAAGGAAGAGAATATGAAGAAAAAATATTAAAAAAATTTTTACAAATACTGGCGTAGCATTAGCTTTAGGAAGTGCTTCAACAGCATATGCAGCTAACACTTTTACCTTTAGTTTTGTAACCAATGTTATAGGTACAACAGAATTTGAGCTTAAGAAAGGCAATACAACATGCGGCAGCAAGGCATATACATATAAGTATGATACAAATTCTTATGCTAGTTTTATTGGGAATTACCGTATTGATTTAGATGGAAATGGTGTTTTTGAACCAGATTATACTGGAACATACCATAAAGCTGATGGATATATGTACACAACAGATTATGAGGACATAAAGAAAAATACATACACTGTAAATGTTAATACAAATAGTGACCTGGCACCAAGATGTTTACAAATTAGGGGTAATGGAGAAATTATCCAATAACAGTGTTTTATTTAAAATACCTGCTATGCAGGTGACAAATCTTAACGTGGTTATACCAGTTAAGCCTGCCTATGGGATATATGCATGTATTGTTCCAAATAATTTTTGCAGTATCCCGGTTTCTGGTGGGTAGAAAGGCATATAATTATAATAATAAAACAATAACCAGGGAGGGATATAATAGTGGTAATACCTGATGACATTTTATTATCATGTGATAATATTTCAAAAACATATGAAAGCAGCAGTATAAGGACAAGGGTACTAAAACAGGTAAGTATCAGTTTTAAAAGTGGCTCTGTTAATTTAATATATGGAAAAAGCGGCAGTGGGAAAACAACACTTTTAAATATTCTTGCAGGTCTTGATAAAGCATCACAAGGAAATATTTATTATCTTGGGAAAAGGTATGGTTCTATGAATGATTCCCAATTAGCAAAGCTAAGAGGGTTAAACTTCGGGTTTGTATTCCAGGCTTACCATTTAATCCCACGTATAAATATAGAAGAAAATATTTTATGTCCTTCCTATATTAATGGAAAGCAATATGATAAAGAATATTACCAGTTTTTAATAAAAGTTCTTGGAATAGAGAATTTAATAAAGAAGATGCCATATGAACTTTCAGGCGGGGAACAGCAGCGTGTTGCAATAGCAAGGGCAATGTTATTAAAACCCAAAATTATATTTGCAGATGAGCCTACTGGAAATCTTGATATCGGAAATACAGAAATAATTACAAATTTATTTGAAAAACTTAATAAAGAATATAACACAACTTTTATTATTGTTACCCATGAAGAAAACCTGATAGAGCATTGTGGACAGGTAATACGTTTAAAGGATGGTGAGGTTGCCATTGGATAAGAAAAGAACAAAATATATAAAACTAGTCCGTATGCTTATATCTAATGATAAAAAGATATTATTAGTTTCAGTCTTATCATTAATAACCGGGTTTACATTCCTGTTTACAGTTACTTCACTTAGTGGGACTATTATAAGGACGAAACAGGATAATACAGTAAATACATATGGAAAGTTCCTTATGGTACTGCCAGATATTAATAAAAAAGATGAAGAAAATATAAAACTGCAATGCAGCCAGTTTGCATATGAACATTTTGGCATAACTGGAAATATAGAATATGCAGATAAAAAAATAACAACAGGGACTATGGAAGAATATATGGGTGGAAATCTTGGTTTCCAGCTAATTAAAGGAAAATGGCCACATGCTTCAGGACAGATTGTGGTTGAAGAATATCTTTTATATTTATTTGGAATAGAAAATGAAGAATTACCAGTATATGTTTCCCTGCAAAAAGAAGGAAAACCTGTAAAATATGAAATTACAGGTGCTATTTCAAATTATTCGTATCTCTTATCAACATATTATGGCAGAACACATTTAGAAACAAAGGTATATCCTTCTATTATTTGCGGACAAGAAAATAACCAGGATATAAAACAGTCTTTAGTTATTATGCAAAAAAAGCTGGATTTTAAAAGAGCGGAAAATGATATAAATTCTCTTTTGTCTAAAATCCAGTTGGATATTATGTGCATTAATGAAAAATTATATGGATATGGGTATAAAGATAATAAAGATATGATATATGCCAGGGTAGTATATCTTTTGCTGCTGGATTTTTTGCTTTTGTTAGAACAAACAGTAATTATAAGAACATTTTTATTACGTAATAAAAAAACACTATTTTTATTTGAAGCACTGGGACTTACACCAAAAGAAAGAAGAAAATTAATATTCTATCTGGTACAGGTGTTTATCTGGCCTTGTTTAATTATGGGATATTTACTGGCAGTATTAACCGGTTATATATATATTAATAAAACTTTTAAGGAATACAGCCAGTTTTATATGCATGAATTACACTATAATGCTCTGGCAGAGGTAATAATTACAGGAATAGTTTTAGCCATTTTATACTTTTTCTATGACAGAATCCGAAAAGAAGCAATTATTATTGGGATTATAAAGGACACTCCAAATAAACAAAAAAAATACAGATTTAAAAAATTAAATTTTAGCATTATAATTATCCAGACAATCTGTATATTTTTTACATTAGCTTCATTTAATTTTATAAATAGCTTCCGTGATGAAACCCAGGATATAAATTTTTATTTATGTAGTGAACGTACTACTGTTTCTTATCCATTAAAAGAGTATAATATTGCTGTATATGGAAATAACTTTTTTCCCTTTAATACTTTAGATATATTTAATGGATATAAAGATAAAACCAGTTTATCTATGGAGGCTGAAACAAAACAAAGTACTATTCTGTTAAATAAAGATAATATAGATTCATATTTCAGGCAATATTTAAGACAGGATAATGATAAATTAAGACCAGAAGATGAAGCACTATGGGAACAGGTTTCAAATAAGGCAGGACAGTATACAGCAATACCAGTAAACCAGGTTAAAATAATTGTGCTGCCACAAAAAGACTTCCGTATTTTTTTAAAGAAACATAATATTGATAATCCTGGTTTAGAAAAAAATAAAGAAAAAGCGTGTGTATTAATGTTACCAGATTATACACAAATCCCATCTAATCCATCTGTAAAGGAAAATGGAATAATACAGCTTGGAGGAATCCAAGGAAATGAAAAAACTGCAAAATTTTGTATTGAAAACTTCAAAGTAGCATCGCTTTTAAGCTGTGATAGTGAAGAAAACGGCCATATACAGATAATTATAAGTGAGGAAACTGCCCAAAAAAGTAAAACAGTCTTAGGGTATCATACAATAAATGTTGTAATGAAAAAAGAAACCCCATTATCCATACAAAATGACATTGAACAAAAAGTTTCACTCTTAATGGCATCAGTACAGGGCGGATTATCAGGATCTTCAGGGTTAAGAAACCACCGTAATAAACTAATGGGAAATTATACCGCTGTCCTGGGCAATACAATAGCTTTCTTTTGCATAATTGCTATCTGTATTTATATTATTTTTAGTATCTATATTGACTGGGAAAAGCATAGCTATGAATATGGAATATTACGCAGTTTTGGAATGGGCAGCCAGGCATTGCAGAACAAATTATTTGCCAGGTATAGTAATGGTATTATAATTGCCTGTATATTTAATATGTTTTTGGGAAGGTTTGCTTTCACAAATGGATTATTAACAAAAAAACAAATATTAGTTTCAGTTGGAATAACAGTTTTAACAACCGGTATTTGCAGGATTTGGATGTTTTACTGGAAAAAGAAACAATCCATAAGTTCAATGTTAAATAAAAACTAATTTGCTATATGTACTTCCAAAAGTAAAAAATACACCATAACCATTAAGCACCCTGCTTCTTGTTTGCTCTTAAATAAAGATACAAAAACACTGGAGCTTTGTTATAATTGAATCACCACAAACAACCAAACAAATGAGTGTTTTTGCATGATTAATTATAGCAGATTAGGATATGAAATTTGTCCATCAGCTTATTTACGGCATTCTTGCCGGAAATAAGCTGCATCTGGATGGGATTGCCCGCTCCCTGAGGGAAAGCGTTACCCTTAAAAAGACCATAGACCGAAGGAGCACCGACAAAGTTCGGTCACAACAGATAACCCTGTTTGGCAGCTTATATATTTCATAACATATTATTTACCTGCTGTGCTATAATACTGCGCTTGTGCATCCCACAGGCTTTTATACAGCCCGCCTTTTGCAACCAGCTTTTCATGGCTTCCCATTTCTGATATATTTCCATTATCAAATACTAATATATTTTCACAGAAACGGCAGCTTGACATCCTGTGTGATATATAAATTGCTGTTTTCTGGCTTGTCATTTCATCAAAACGCCCGTATATTTCAAGTTCTGATGCAGGGTCAAGGGCAGCAGTTGGTTCGTCCATTATAACAACAGGTGCATTCCTGTAGAGTGCCCTTGCAATTGCAATTTTCTGGGATTCCCCTCCAGAAATTTCCACTCCTTCATCTTCCTGTTTATAAATTACTGTTTCAATTCCTTTTTCCATTGCCTGTACACGTTCTGCCATTCCTGCCTGTCCAAGTACATGTAATACACGTTCTCTGTCATATTGTGTACTTGCTGCAACATTCTGGGCTATTGGAAGTGAAAAAAGCTGGAAGTCCTGGAATACTACACCAAAAATCTGACGGTATTCATCATAGTCATATTTTCTTATATCAACACCATTAAGCAGTATTTCCCCTTCTGACGGGTCATAAAGCCTTAAAAGCAGCTTTATAAAAGTAGATTTTCCAGAACCGTTTCTGCCAGCTATTGCCATTTTACGCCCAACTTTTATTTTAGCTGTAATATTTTTTAAAACCATTTCTGTATTGTCTGGATAATGGAATGAAACATTTTTAAATTCCAGTTCATAGTCATTATCCAGGCGTTTTTCAACAGGAATAGTCCCCTCGTATTTTTCATTTTCCAGGGATAGGAAAGATATATAATTGCCTATATACTGGCCCATTATATGCAGTTCATTAAATATCCCTGAAATATCTGACAGACTGTTTGAAAGGGCAGCAAGTGTACCAGCATAAAGCACAATACCACCTGTTGAAACAGAGCCATCCGCCGTTTTACCTCCTGTATAAATATAGAATATAAAGAGAAGCAGGTTCATAAGGACTTCTGTTGAAGCAGATAAAAAAAGTTCTTTGGAAACCATCTTTTTTGTTAATTTTATTAAATTGCCTGCTTCCTGCCTTGCACCGTTTAAAATCATATCTCTCATATTGTAAATACGTTCCTGCTTGCCAGTCTTATAATTATACAGGAAATTAAAATATGCACCATACCTCCTGTTGCTTGTAATATTTTCTTCAAACGCATCATAGCGCATCTGGTTTGCTTTTTTGTGTATTAAAAACCGTATAAAAATTGCGGCAGCTGTTATAATTATTACAAAAGGGGAGGTGTGGGAAGAATTAGTAAATTCCATGACACTGTCTTTGTTTACATGGCTTGTAAACAGGCCGGCAAGAATAACGGAAGCGTAGATTATGGAAATAATATGGTAAATTATTCTGCTTATATTATAGCAGTATGAGGTAATGCCACCGTTTGTACGTGAACTTGCTTCTGCTTTTTCAATAAAGTCAAGAGTGCCAGTTTTCTCCAAAATCTGGTAATCAAGGACAAGGCATTTTACAGATATCCTGTTTAAAACAGACTCATCAATTTCCCGGCGTAGTACAATAAGGTATTTATTTATTATGCACCCTAGAAATGAAATAAAAAATGTTAATGTAACCATAAACAGTGCCAGCCTGGTTATTTCCTGTTCTGCTCCTTCTGCATTTCCAGGTATTGCAATGGCATCTGTTATGTAATCCAGTATTTTTGCACCACAAATAATATTTATATATATTGCGGATGCTGAAAGAATTTGTTCCAGTATAGCCAATGGCAGATAAGTTTTTTTAATGCTGGCAATAAGGCGCAGTATTTCAAATGCAGATATATTATTCTGGTTTTGTCTGCTTTTATGCCATCTTTTTTTATTTATTCTGGCTCTATTTACATTGTCCATATGCTTCCTCCATTCCATGCAGGCCTTTTTCTGCACCTTCTTCATAATAATGGCTCTGGATTTTATAAATACTGGCATACCTGCCGTTTTGTTTTAAAAGTTCTGTATGGCTGCCCTCTTCAGCAATCTGCCCGTTTTCCAGGAAAAGTATACGGTCACAAAATCTTGTGCTTGCAAGCCTGTGTGAGATAAATATGCTTGTTTTATTTGTTGTTATATTATTATATTCTTTATATAGTGCATTTTCCGCAATAGGGTCAAGTGCTGCTGTTGGTTCATCCAGTATCATAAGAGGTGCATTTTTGTAGATACATGTAGCAAGCATAAGTTTCTGTGTCTCACCACCTGAAAGATGTAGCCCGTTTTCATCAAATATATTGGAAATATATGTGTCTTCTTTGTCTGGCAGGCTTTTTATTTTATCTGCAAGCCCGGCACGCGAAAGGGCATCCCATAGCCGCTTAAGGTCTGTATGCTCTTTTTCCTGTCCAGATACAATATTTACAATGCGGAATGGCAGAGGTTCTAAATCCTGGAAAACAACACCTGCCAGTTTAAAATATTCATCTATATCATAATCCTCAATATCTGTCCCATTTACTAAAATCCTGCCGCCAGAAGGGTGGTAAAAACCACATAAGAGCTTTACAAGGGTAGTTTTTCCGCTGCCGTTTCCGCCAACAAGTGCAATTTTTTCACCTGGTTTTATTTTAAGGTTTATATGTGATAATATATATTTGCTGCCACTATTGTACCGGAATGAAACATCCTGGAATTCGATTACAGGCGGCTGTTTTAACATACTGTCTGTCACTTTTATGCCTGTACCATGCCTGAAAGTGTCCTGCATGTCAATTACAGTACGGTAATCACTGACTTGTTTACTGGCTTCTGTAATGTGCATAATACTGTCTGTAAATCCAAACATCCATGTTGAAAAATTAGATATAACACCAAGCATCAGTGTAAACCCTGATAGTGTTATATTTCCATGCAGTGCCTTGTCTATAAGTATGAAGTATGCCAGCCCGTCACGTATTGCAGTAAAAACTGTATCAGAAGCAACAGGCAGGAAAAAGCGTTTTTCTAATCCTTTCTGCCACTTTTTGCCAGAAGAGGTATAGAACTCCAGTATATTGCTAAATAAATTTTCCATTCTGTACATTCTTATATCTTTGCCACATACAACATCTGAAGTTTTGCTACGTAACAAGTTTGCTTTTCTATGGATTTCTGAGTCTTCTTCCCGGTGCTTTTCCAGGTATTTATGTGCATATTTGTTTCCAGATATATTAAAAGCAAGCATAACTAACAGCACAAGAAGTATTTTGTAATCTGCCATGATTATTGCCCCGCCAAACAAAAGCAGGCCTGCAAAATTCCTGGCAAGCAGCGGGAGTTCAATTAATATGCGTTCTATTCCATTGTTATTAGAGCTGGTTGCTGCATTTGCAAGACCGTTTAATTTATGGCAGGAATTATTCTCCCTGTTGCAATAGTCAGTTGACAGGCTTTTTTCAATTAATTTTGTAATAAAATAATAACAGCGTACCATAGTCGCTGAATTTAGATAGTAATTTTGTGAAGAAAGCCATATTATACGTGAAAGCATGTATAATAATATAATTCCTCCCATTTTTATAATAAAATCCCTGGCAGTTAATTTGTTTTCAAATATATATACTGCACAGGAAGGAATGGCAACCATAATGCTGTACTGTGCCACATAAGCAATAACTGAAACTGGCAGCAGTATAGGAGTGCTTTTATAGTGCCTTGTCATTTCACGCAATATAAAGCATATATTTGAAATTATGTTATAGTGTTTATGCTTCTGTTTATTATCCATAAAACTATGCCACCTTTCTTTATATAGAAATACCTTTAGTGCGGGATTTTACCAGAGCGTATTTAAAGTATATCAGATAATATTTGCATCCTGCAAAAAAGTTCATGGATGTAAAAAAAACGTTCATAAATTGTATAAAAATATAATTTATGAACATTTTAATTATAAATATTATCCAAGGGGCAGCATTATTTCTGTAGCAAATATTCCTGGTTCATTCTGCCTGTTAATATATCCATTATGTTTTTCAACTACTTTATTAATACGCCATAACCCGTTCCCGTGG
Source organism: uncultured Lachnospiraceae bacterium (assembly GCA_910588655.1). GTDB lineage: Bacteria > Bacillota > Clostridia > Lachnospirales > Lachnospiraceae > Butyribacter. Next base: position 10,528 of record CAJUPJ010000036.1, read on the forward strand.
TTGCCCCGTTTATTTGTAATATATTCCCTGTCCAGTTTACGTACCACTTCATTAGTAGCATTGCTTACAGAGATATATAAATGTTTTTTCTGTACACAAAGGTAGATACGGATAAACCTGTTCTGGTCTTCTTCCATTTTTTCACATGCTTCAATTGCGTTATCAATTAAATTGCCAATAATTATACAAAGGTCTACAGGGTTAAATAAAAGTTTGTCTGGAAGTATTGCATCGCATTTAACAGACAATCCTTTATTTCCAGCAAGGGAAAGTTTGCTGTTAAGCATTGCATCCACACTTGTATTGCCAGTTTTATATTTTACCCCGACAGAGTCCAGTTCGTTTTCCATAAGGTTAATATATTCATCAGCTTCTGCATATTCACCTAGTGCCAGGTGTGCACGGATTTTCTGCATATGGTTGTGGTAATCATGCTTCCAGCCACGCATTTCCATATAAACCTGGCTTGTCTGGGCGAGCTGGGAAGCTGTTATTTTGCTTTCATAATCACGCATTTTCTTTTCTGTTTTCTTTGTGTATATAATAAAAAATAAAATAAATAAAACAGCCATTGTGGCGGTAAAAATCCAAGCCATAAAATGCCTCCCTAAAAATAGTATTTTACAAAAGCCTGGTTAAGTGCCTGGTAACAACTGCGGCTGACTGGGCAGCTTGTCTGGCATGAAAAGAAACATTCTGTTTTAGTTATTTTGTCAATATTTTGTATATTGGCAAGTACAGAACGGTTTACCATGCAAAAACAACTGTCATTCCACTGTTCTTTTAACTTTTTCATAGAACCTTTATAACTGTATTCCTGGTTTTTGGTCTTTATATAAATATAATGCCCTTTAACTTGTGCATAAATTATATCAGATTTTTTTAACTTAATATAATCACCAAGGTAATAAAATCCGATATAATCTTCTGGTTTATTGCCAAAATCCAGCTTTTCTTTTTCCATAGAAGATAAAGCTTCCCATAGATTGTGTTTCTGGTAAGGTTTAAGCAGGTAGCGGAACGCACCTGCTATATATCCCTCAAATACATATTCCTTATAACCTGTAATAAAAATAATTACAAGGCTTTTATCATGTTTATGTATATGTCTGGCAAGTTCCATGCCATCCATTTCCTTTAAACCAATATCAAGCAGGAGGCAGTGGAATGGCAAAGCTTCTGGATACTTAAATAAAAGTTCCTCTGCACTCTGGAACTGTTCAATATTAACGGGACTTCCTTTTTCGTTATAGTATTGTAAAACTTCATGTTGCAGACATTGGAGCTGTGTGCTGTCATCTTCACAAATGCCAATGCGCACTGGTTTATGTGTTGTCTGTTTTAACATAGCCCTGTTCCTTGTAAAATATTTTGCTTTATAATTATATTGCGGCTGAAAAATATTTTAACATAGAAATTATAATATTTCCAGTTTTGTTGTGCTGGTGGGTGGATGGTTTCTATATCTGCAATAAGAAATAAATATGGCATATGGAAATTTTTCCATACGCCATATTTTACAGGTTAAATTATATATATTTTAGTTAGTGTTTACTGAGAATGGCGCTGCCAATGTGAAAGTACCGTTTTTAAACAGAAGTGAGGCTTCTATATTTAACTGGTGTTTTTCTGTTTTGCCTTTCTGGTTATAAGTTATGCCAATAGAAACTTTGATTTTATCTTTGCTATTTCCAGGTGTAATATTATATAAACATGAGTTTCCAAATTCATATTCATTATTAAGTTTATTATTTGAAAGAATATAATTATAATCTTCAAAACTGTTATCTGGTATAATGTTAATTTTAGATTTGTAATTATTATTTTTTGTTTTATTTTTTATACTGTTAAGTATTTCCGGACTAAGCAGTTTTGGGTTTTTGTCATAATTTTCACACAACTGTTCTATAAAATACCTGTAATCATCTTTGGTGTATGAATATAATCCATATAATGCAGATGTAATTATTCCGTACTCTTCGTAACTATAATCATATAAGTAATCAATTATATAAAGAGTCTGGTATTCTTTAGCTGTGTAAGGGTTTTCTGTTAAATAAAATGCAGTTTCGTCTTCACCATCATTGTCAAAATCACCATTAATAAATTCTGGTTTTCCTGTTTCTGGTATAATAACAGGTGAATTATCTGATGGTTTTAAATTCTTATATTCTTTCTGGCTTACGCCATATACGTTGTAATTGCGTCCGGACAGCGTTATAAATGCACGTGCTGTATATCCGGAATTTAAGTAGTAAAGCTCAACGTTCCCTGGAAGTTCCCCGCAGTAAGACATAAGTGTCCCGTTTATGGTAACTGGTATATTATTCCTGGCTTTATCAAAATCATCATCATTTATATTATTAATGCTTTTTAAAATATTTTTATCAACATTTCCAGAAATTATTCCATAATAACCAGGTGATGGCATATGTCCGTCTTTGTAAAATTTATGCCACCTGTCTGGTGTATTTTTATAAAATATAATTGGTGATGCTTCAGAGTACTTACTAGAGAAGTTTAAAGCATCTGGTACATTATAGTGTCTGGTTGTGCTTGTATCAGATGTGTATTTATCTATTGGCTTTTTCTGGAGTTTTAATCTTGTCTTATGGCTGAATGGAAGTTTCCATTCATATTTAATATAAGTAAAATTGTCAGATTGTTTTTCTGTATAGCTATCATATATATAGTAGCCTGATACTTCTTCTGATTCCAGTATATTTTTAGTATTGCTGTTATAAGTATAAGTACGGTATGAATGGTGTGTATTAGAAACAAATTTACCATCAATTATTGAAACAGGTTCTCCTGAACTGCTGCATGCAATATATGTAAGAAGTTCTGTTTTTTTATTATCTGTATCATAATAGTATACCCATGAATATGAAGAGTTTTTGCCAGAGCCCTGGAAAGTGTATGGTGTTACAAAAAGACATGGTGTATTATCTGATGTATATTGTATGCTGAAATATAAATTGCTTGTATCGTCTTTTAGTTTTTTCCATTCAGGACATTCTTTAATCTCTTTTTTCATAAACTTTTCAAAGGATTTAATTCTTTCATCTTCTGATGGATTAATGCCAGGTTCTTTATTGCTGGCAGGGCTGGAAGTGTCTGGTACGGAATTATTATTGTTTCCAGCAGAGTTTTTAGTGGTCTGTATTGTGTTACTGGTATTAATATTTTCTGTCTGCCTGGCAGTCATGCCGCAGCCTGCCAGTATAATAGAAAATGTTGTAATTAAAGCAACATGCCATATTTTGTATTTATTATTTTTGGTAAGCATTGTAACCCTCTCCTTTAAATTAGATTTGCTGCTGCCAAGTGAGGTGGCAAGGTAAAAAGCACCTTGTTTTCCTTTCTGGCTCATTAGTAAAAGCATTTTGCCATAGTTATATTTCTCATTATTGGTGCAATTTTTTAATACTGCTTCATCACATGCAAGCTCTGCATCCTGCTTTGAATAAAATGCTGCTATCCAGACAAAAGGATAGAACCAGTATATGCCAAGGCATATTGTCCGGAGCAGTGCCCATATATTATCTTTATGTTTAATATGTGTATATTCATGTGCTAAAATTTGTGTTAAATATTTTTCTTTAATATTATTGTCTGCTGGGAGATAAACAACAGGATGGATTATGCCTGTAAGACAGGGTGTTTTTACAATACCTGATATATATATGGGTATATTATGGCTGCTTTTAAACATAAGCTGTCTGCTTCTTTTAAGTTTTTTATAAAATACTGAATTGGATATTATAATAAATGTAAAAAATATTATACTTCCTGATATCCATATAACAGCCGCAGGTTTTACAAGCTTATTTTGTGTTTTTTGTTTTGTATCTTTAGCCAGGCCAGCAGCTGTATTTTCTTCAGTATTTTTTATATCTGGTTCTTTGTCTGTAATTATTATATTATTTTTAAACGTGCTATTTATATTAGTATTTTTCCCGTTTTTGTTTATAAACTGTTTTGTTGTATTTTTATTGCTGGTTTTGTTGCTATTTTTATTTTCTTCTGGTTTATTATTAATTGTAAGTTTTTCTTCTTTGGCGGTCTGGACATTTTTCTTATTGTCTGTAATATTTACCAGGTTCATTATGCTTAAAGGGCTTTCAATAATGGTTACTGGAACTAAAAGGCGTAAAAGCACTAATCCCCATAATGGGTATAATATTAAAAAACTTAATTTATTTTTAAACAGAAACCTTATAATAAGGATTACAATTACCATCAAAGCTGATGTAAGAAATAGTGTAACCATGTCTGCTTCCCATACACTTCCTGTTACTTTCAATATTTATATACCTCCTTATATTATTTGGTCTAATCTGTAGACTTATAATAACACCATAGGTCTATATTGTCAACCAGTTTTGTTATCTTTCATGTAATCTTAATGAATTATTTAATGGAATTACAAAATAGATTGTGGTAAAATAAATAAACTGTGAAAATAAAACGGAGGTTTTACCAACTATGAAAAAATTTGCATGTTTATGTGTATTGTTTATTTTTTTGCTTTGTTCTGCTTGTGGAAATACAAAATACCATGATAATAAAGGAAATGCCAAAGTGGATGATGAAGTCCCAAAAACAGATGCTGTTTCCCAAAATAAACTTACATATTCAAATTTAGATAGTGAATCATCCATGAAAGAAGTGCAGGATATTTTGACCAAAGCTGGTATTCAGACAAATTATGTTGATACTGTATTGGGCTGGGTAACAGATTATAATAACAGTATGAGGGAATGTCCGTCTTTTTCTTTAATTGGGGATTTTGTTACAGTAGACGGAATGACAGTTGATTATGGAGAGTATCCTCCCATGTCTGTACAATGGTACAAGCATAATAACCGGAATTACCATGATGTTCTTTGCAGGATTGTGGCTTATGAGTTAAATCATGACAATATTTCAGTAGGAAAAGTAATCAAAAAAGAAAAATTTGATTGTTGGGATGAGAATACATCATGGCTTTCTACTGATGGTGATATCTTTTTTGGGCGGGAAGCTGTAGAGGGTGAGCATAAAGAATATGTTCCTTTTCCGTTGCTTCACTGGAGTGAGGATATGCAGGCAGAATATTTTACCATGTTTAATCCAATTAAAATTACAGAGCAATGCAGTGAGAAGGAAATGCTCCGGGCTATTCAGGAGAAATGGAGAGAGCAGGAAATTTCATTTAAAGAAGGTGCATTTTCTCTAATTACTTTTTGGACACAAAGCAGTAACAGAATATTTGCTTCACATGCTGCTACTTTGATTGAAACAGATAATGGATATCTGCTATTTGAAAAAACTAACCCGCAATCTCCATATGCAGCAACAAAATTTTCTTCTGCCAATGAAGTAAAGCAATATTTATATAACATGATGAATTTAGATTATTCAAGATATAATGACCAGATTGGAACTTATATTATTTTACAAAATGACAAGTTGCTTTAATGCCATATCGTCCAATAATTAAATATTTTTTATCTTTGGGCAGCGGTTATCTTAACAGATAGCCAGCTGCCTTTTTAATTTCCAGTAACTGCCAGTACAGCGCAGATGGTTCTGCAATTATTATTGAAGGACAGAACTACCAGATAATATACAGGTAAAACCGTCCATTGTTACATAAAATAACTGCAAACAGAATATTTCCAAAATAAATTTTAATAAATAAAGGAAATAGGGAACTAGCGTCGAATAAGTATATTAGATGGGTTTCTGGCTAATTTATTACATATGCTTTTTACAAGCATTTGCTGTTGACAGACATTGGTTATACGGAAGGGAGTGTGGTTTATGTCATGGTATACAGAGGAACAGATTGAGGAAGTGAGGGCAGCTAATGATATAGTAAATGTTATTGGCAGTTATGTAAAACTTAAACGTTCTGGCGGCAGTTATACAGGTTTGTGCCCGTTCCATAATGAAAAGACCCCCTCTTTTTCTGTAAACCAGGCGAGGCAGATGTATAAATGCTTTGGATGTGGAGCAGGAGGCAATGTAATAACATTTGTTATGGAATATGAGAATTATACATTCACTGAAGCATTGGAATCACTTGCACAAAGGGCAGGGATAACGCTTAAAAAAATTGAAACGGACAGCCGGCATAAGGAGCAGGAAAGCATAAGGATGCAGCTTCTTGAGATAAACAGAAAAGCGGGCGGCTATTATTATGCCATGCTTAAATCACCACAGGGGAAGACTGGTTACGAATATCTTAAATCAAGAGGGCTTTCTGATGAAACCATAAGGCATTTCGGGCTCGGATATGCAGGCCAGGGGGGTGCAAATCTTTACCAGTTCCTTAAGCACGAAGGTTACAAGGATGATATCCTTAAGGAAACAGGGCTTTTTAAAATGGATGAACGTTCCGTTTATGACAAGTTTTTTAACAGGGTTATATTTCCAATAATGGATGTGAACAGCAGGGTTATAGGTTTTGGCGGCAGGGTTATGGGTGATGCAAAGCCAAAATACCTTAATTCACCTGAAACAAAGCTGTTTGACAAGAGCAGAAATCTTTTTGGGCTTAATTATGCAAAGCTTGGCAAGAATAAGAATATGATACTTTGTGAAGGTTATATGGATGTAATTGCATTGCACCAGGCAGGGTTTGCAAATGCAGTTGCATCACTGGGTACTGCATTTACAATACAACAGGCAGGGATTATAAAGAGATATACGGATGAAGTGCTTCTTACATATGATAGTGACCAGGCAGGGCAGAAGGCAGCATTAAGGGCAATACCAATGTTAAGGCAGGCAGGAATTAATGCCCGCATAATCCATATGGAGCCTTACAAAGACCCAGATGAGTTTATAAAAGGGCTTGGGGCAGACGAATTCCAGAAGCGCATGGATAATGCAGAGAACAGTTTCTTTTTTGAAACAGGTATTGCAAGAAAAGAATATGATACAGCCGACCCGGAACAGAATACTAAATTTTACCATGCTGTTGCAAAGATGCTTCTGGAATTTGAAGACAAAGTACAGCGTGAAAATTACCTTGAAGCGGTGGCTGCAAAATATTCACTCAGACGTGATGATTTAAAAAGCCTTGTAATACGATATGGGACAAGCATGACGGTAAACCAGGGAACAGGAGCAGCACCAGCAAATGACATAAACAGGGCAGCCAGTAATGCAAAGAACCAGGGTATAGGGTATTCATACAAACTTCTGCTTTCATTAATAATAGAAAGGCCTGGAATATTTAACCAGGTAAAAGAGATTGTGAGGGAAGAAGATTATTTTGGTGAGCCATACAGGCAGGTGGCACAGATGCTTTACAGGCAGCTTGCTTCAGGGGAAGTAGTCCCGGCAAGGATTATTAATAATTTTAGTGAGGCAGATGTACAAAATACAGTGGCGGACATGTTCCAGACGGAATTTGCTGCCAGGCTGGGTGATGAAGAACTTGAAAAAGCGCTTAATGAACTGGTAATACGTATAAAAGAGTACAGTATAGACAAACGTACAAGGGAGCTGGCAGACCTTAATGAGTTAAAAAGCCTTATACAAGAGAAGAAAGCGCTGCAAACACCAGCAAAATTGCATATTTATCTGAAAGATGGTTAAAGTATAGCGTAAGGATAAGAAAGGAAGGAACACTATGGCAACAGGAAGAGAACCAGCAAAAGATATCAAAAAACAAGCAAATAGTACAACTGAAAAGGCTGCTGCTGGAAATAAAAAAAGAGTACAAAGCAGGGGCACAAAATCCACAAAAGCTGCTGCAAAGAAAAACCCGGAAGCAGTTGAGGAGGAGAAGAAGAGATTCCAGAGGAAGCTTATAGCACTTAAAGAACTTGCTAAAAGCAAAAGAAATGTGCTTGAACTTGCAGAGATAAATAATTTCCTTGCAGACGTGGAATTAGATGAGGAAAAGACAGAAAAAGTAATAGAATTCCTTGAAGCAAGCGGGGTAGATGTCTTAAGGATATCTGATGACAAAGATACAGATGACGACATGATACTTGAGCTTGAAGCAAGCGGGGAAGTGCCTGATGAAGAAGAAATAGAAAATATTGATTTGTCAGTTCCTGACGGCGTAAGCATAGAAGACCCTGTACGCATGTACTTAAAAGAAATAGGCAAAGTGCCGCTGCTTTCTGCAGAGGAAGAGGTTGAACTTGCCAACAGGATGGAAGCAGGTGATATGGAAGCCAAGAAAAAGCTTGCAGAAGCAAACCTCCGTCTTGTTGTAAGCATTGCTAAAAGGTATGTTGGACGTGGCATGTTATTCCTTGATTTAATACAGGAAGGAAATTTAGGTCTTATTAAGGCAGTAGAAAAGTTTGATTACAGGAAAGGATTTAAGTTCAGCACTTATGCTACCTGGTGGATACGCCAGGCTATTACAAGGGCGATAGCTGACCAGGCAAGGACTATACGTATCCCGGTGCATATGGTTGAAACAATCAATAAATTTGTAAGGGTACAGAGACAGCTTTTGCAGGAACTCGGACGTGAGCCTTATCCAGAAGAAATTGCAAAATATATGAATATGCCTGTAGACAGGGTACGTGAAATACAGAAGATTTCCCTTGAACCGGTTTCCCTTGAAACGCCTATAGGCGAAGAAGAGGACAGCCACCTTGGCGATTTTATACAGGATGACAATGTGCCAGTACCAGCAGAAGCCGCAGCATTTACACTTTTAAGGGAACAGCTTGAGGAAGTGCTTGGAACTCTTACTGAAAGGGAACAGAAAGTTTTAAAACTCCGTTTCGGGCTTGAAGACGGGCGTGCAAGGACACTTGAAGAAGTTGGCAAGGAGTTTAAGGTGACACGTGAGCGCATCCGCCAGATAGAAGCCAAAGCACTCCGCAAATTAAGGCATCCAAGCCGCAGCCGCAAGCTTAAGGATTACCTTGAATAATATAAAAATGCCTGGAAGGCTGGAATGTATTATTTCCAATGTCCAATCTGGTGGTATAGTTGCAGACATTGGGTGCGACCATGCATTTACATCCATATGCCTTGTGGAAAGAAAGCTTGCTAAAGGCGCTGTTGCAATGGATATTAACAAAGAACCTTTAAAAAGGGCGAAGCAGCATATAGAAGAGGCAGGGCTTGCAGACTGTATCATAACAAGGCTTTCTGATGGTGCAAAGGAACTTGCAGAGAATGAAGCAGATACAATATTAATAAGCGGAATGGGCGGTGCGCTGGTTACAAAAATATTAGAAGAGAGCTTAAGTGTAACCAAATCTGCAAAAGAGCTTGTGCTTTCACCACAATCAGAAATATATCTTGTACGCCATTTCCTGCATGGAAACGGGTTTAAAATTGCACATGAGGACATGGTAAAGGATAATGGCAAATTTTATGTAGTTATAAGGGCTGTGCCAGGAAAAGAACAATATAAGGACGAAGCATTCTATATATATGGCGGGTATTTAATAAATAACAAAAACCCTGTTTTAGCAGAATTCCTGGTTAAAGAGCAGAAACGCATAAAGGCAGTACTAGACAGTTTCAGGCAGCAGGCGGATAATAAAAGCATGGCACAGGAAGAAAGGAAAGGCACACTTTTAAAAGAGTACAATATGATAAAGGGTATTCTTTTTAAAATAGGAAAGACGGGGCATATAAATGGTTAAAGTTAAAGTAAATGGTGTGGCAAAAGAATATGGTGACAATATTACATATGGGGAACTGGCGGCAGAATACAAGGGTATATGTGATTATGATATAATACTTGCAAGGTGCGGCGGCAAGCTTATGGAACTTAACAAGCGCATAAGCCAGGACTGTGAAGTGGATTTTTTAGATACATCATATGACAGTGGCCATAAAACTTATATAAGGGGCGTAACCCTGCTTATGCTAAAGGCATTTTATGATATAGCAGGGGAAAGCCTTAAAAACATATTTGTAAAACATGCAATAAGTGACAGTATTTACTGTGAAACTGAGGGTATAGAGCTTACAGAAAAGCTGCTTTCTGATGTAGAACAGAGAATGCATGTACTTGTGGAAAAGGATTTGCCAATAGGAAAGCGTTCCATTGATACAGAAGATGCAATAAGTATCTTTGAAGATTATGGCATGCATGATAAGAAAGAGCTTTTTGAGTACAGGCGTGTATCTAAAGTAAATATATACACATTAGATGGGTTTGAGGATTATTATTATGGATATATGCCGGCATCCACAGGTATTTTAAAGTATTTCAGCCTGGAGCTTTATGACAAAGGGTTTGTTATAAATATGCCAAACAGGAAAACGCCTGATGTGCTTGGCGGGTTTAAGCCACAGCCAAAACTTTTCAGGACATTACAGGAGTCAAGCGGCTGGGGCAAAATGGCAGGTGCAGATACTGTTGGGGCACTGAATAAAATAATAGCACAAGGAAGGGCAATGGATCTGGTACTTGTGCAGGAGGCATTACAGGAGAAAAAAATTGCCAGAATAGCAGAAGCCATAGCTTCAGACAGAAGCAAAAAGTTTATAATGATAGCAGGGCCTTCTTCCTCTGGCAAAACTTCATTTTCACACAGGCTGTCAGTACAGTTACAGACATTTGGCATAAGACCACAGTTAATATCACTTGATAATTATTTTAAAGACCGCAAAGATACGCCAAAAGATGAAAATGGCAATTATGATTTTGAGTGCCTTGGCGCAATAGATACAGACCTTTTTAACAAAGATATGGTAACAATGTTAAATGGGGGAACAGCAGAGCTTCCAGAGTTTAATTTCCTTAAAGGGGAGCGTGAGTACAGAGGAAACTTTATGAAGCTTGGTCATGACGATATCTTTGTAATAGAGGGCATACATGGGCTTAATGATGCGCTTTCATATTCTTTGCCAAAGGAAAGCAAATTTAAAATATATATAAGTGCACTTGCCCAGTTAAATATTGATGAACATAACAGGATTTCAACAACAGATGGCAGGCTTATAAGAAGGATGGTAAGGGATGCACGCACAAGGGGCACAGATGCGGCACATACAATAGCAATGTGGCCTTCTGTAAGGAGAGGTGAGGACAGGTATATATTCCCGTTCCAGGAAGAAGCCGATGTAATGTTTAATTCATCACTTATATACGAACTTGCAGTTTTAAAACCATACGCAGAAGCGCTTTTATTTGGAATACCAAAGGATGTGCCAGAATATATAGAGGCAAAAAGGTTCTTAAAATTCCTTGATTATTTTATAGGGATAAACAGCCAGGATATACCTAAAAATTCACTGTTACGTGAGTTTGTAGGCGGCAGCATATTTAACGTGTAAACCTGTCCAGTTGGATAATCTTTAGATTATCCAACCGCACAGGTGGCAATATTTTTACTATTATTTTATGGAAATTATAATTCAGGAGGAAATATATGGCAATAATTATAGATGGAAAGAAGGTTTCCCAGAAAATAAAGGACGAAGTAAAAGAGAAAGTTGCAGCATTAAAGGCAAAAGGAATTGAAACCACACTTGCTGTTATACAAGTTGGGAATGACCCTGCATCTACTGTATATGTAGGCAACAAAAAGAAAGCATGTGAATATACAGGCATACGTTCACTTGCATATGAGATACCAGAGGAAACTACAGAAGAGGAACTTCTTAAGCTTGTACATTCACTAAATGACAGGGATGATGTAGACGGAATACTTGTACAGCTCCCGCTTCCAAAGCATATTAATGAGGACAGGGTTATACAAGCAATAAGCCCTGCAAAGGATGTGGACGGTTTCCATCCGCAGAGTGTGGGGGCATTAAGCATAGGTGAGCCAGGTTTTGTATCATGCACACCAGCAGGCATTATAGAGCTTTTAAAGCGTTATAATATACAGATAGATGGCAAGGAATGTGTTATTATTGGCAGAAGCAATATTGTAGGAAAGCCTGTTTCTATGCTTTTATTACGTGAAAATGGTACGGTTACAGTATGCCATTCCCATACAGCAGATTTAAAAGAAGTAGCAAAAAGGGCAGATATACTTGTTGTAGCAATAGGAAAAGCAAAATTTGTTACAGCAGACTATATTAAAGAGGGTGCGGCTGTTATTGATGTAGGCATGGACAGGGATGAGAATGGTAAACTCTGTGGTGATGTTGACTTTGAAAGTGCAGTGGAAAAAGCAGGAGCAATAACACCAGTACCAGGCGGTGTAGGGCCTATGACAATTGCAATGCTTATGAATAACTGTGTTTATTCTGCCGGGTTAAAGCTGGAAGATTAATCCACAATGCCTGCAAGCAGGCATTAGCTGCTTCTTAATGAAGTACAGGAAGCTTATGTATATATAAATTAGAAAGGCTGGTTATCAGCGTGGATATTTGTTTTATTTCACTTGGATGTGATAAAAACCTGGTTGACAGTGAGATGATGGTGACATCATTAAGGCAGTCAGGGTATAATATAGTGTATAATGCAGATGAAGCAGACATTATTGTTGTAAATACATGCTGTTTTATTGGTGATGCAAAAGAAGAAAGCATAAATACGCTTCTTGAAATGGCTGCTTACAAAGAAGAAGGGAAATGCAGGCTGCTTGTTGCGGCAGGCTGCCTTGCCCAGCGTTACCATGAGGAAATAAAGAAGGAACTGCCAGAAGTTGATATTATTATTGGCACAACAGCTTATGAAGAACTTGCAGAAACCATTAAGGCTGCACTAAACAAAACTGCTTCCAGCAGTGAAATGGCTATAGAAAAACTTAAAAGCATTAATTACCTGCCAGAGCCGTATACAGACAGGGAAGCAATGAACGGGGGCGGGTATTCATACCTTAAAATTGCAGAAGGCTGCAATAAGTGCTGTACTTATTGTATTATTCCAAAAGTAAGGGGAAGTTACAGGAGCATACCTGTAGAAAACCTTGTAAAACAGGCAGAAAACCTTGTGGCAAACGGGATAAAGGAAATTATTCTTGTAGCGCAGGAAACTACTCTTTATGGTGAGGATATTTATGGGCATAAAAGCCTTCCAGAACTGTTAAGGAAGCTTTCTGGAATAGACGGGCTTAAGTGGATAAGGATTTTATACTGTTACCCTGAAGAAATAACAGACAGCCTTATCAGTGCAATAAAAGAACTGCCAAAAGTGTGCCATTATCTTGATATTCCTGTACAGCATGGTTCAGACAGTGTATTAAAGCGTATGGGAAGGCGTACAGACAGTGCACAGTTAATATCAATAATAGAAAAACTCCGCCGTAATATACCAGACATAGTTCTGAGGACAACAATTATTACAGGCTTTCCAGGAGAAACAGAAGAAGAATTCCAGGAATTAAAGGGATTTGTACAGAAGATAAAATTTGACAGGCTTGGTGTATTTACTTATTCACAGGAAGAGGACACTCCTGCCGCAGAAATGCAGGGGCAAGTACCAGAAGAAACCAAAGAGGCAAGGCGTAATGAAATAATGGAGATACAGCAGCAGGTGGTATTTGAAAAAAACAAGCTCCTTGCAGGCAAAGAGATGGATGTAATTGTTGATGGTTATCTTCCAGAGGATGGTGTTTATATATGCAGGACATATATGGATGCACCAGATGTGGACGGGTATGTTTTTGTAGAAACAGACTGGCAGCTTATGTCAGGTGATTTTATAAAAGTAAAGATTACAGGTTCAGACGGGTATGACCTGGCAGGTGATATTGTAAATTAAAAAGGAAAAGGCTGTTTACAGTTCTTAAGCCGGCAAAAACGGCAAGGGGGATTTTTATGAACTTACCTAATAAAATTACAATGCTTCGTATAATTATGATTCCTTTCTTTGTGTTTTTTATGCTTACAGATGTTGTAAAGTATTCAAATTACATAGCTGTTATTGTGTTTATAGTGGCAAGCCTTACAGATACATTAGATGGTTATATAGCGCGCAAGTATAACCTTGTATCAAACTTTGGCAAATTTATGGACCCGCTTGCAGATAAGCTTTTAGTATGTTCTGCACTTATATGTTTTGTTTCAATACCAGAAAACCCAATGCCTGTATGGGGTGTTATAATTATAATAAGCAGGGAATTTATAATAAGCGGTTTCAGGCTTGTGGCATCAGATGCAGGTGTAGTCCTTGCGGCAAGCTGGTGGGGCAAGGTTAAGACAGTAACACAGATGGTTATGTCAGTGCTTTTGATAGTGGATTTTGATGGCACAGTAATAAATACAATAGAACTTATATTTATATATGCTGCTATAATATTAACAGTAGTGTCACTTGCAGATTATCTGGTAAAGAACTGGAAGATAATGCAGGATGGAAATATGTAAGAAAAGGGGCAGTTTATGGAAAATGCAGAGAAACTTGTAAAGCTGTTAAAAGAGCAGGGGCTTCATATTTCAACCGCTGAGTCATTAACAGGCGGCATGCTTGCATCATGTATTGTTGATGTATCAGGGGCTTCAGAAGTATTTGAAGAAGGTTATGTCACTTATTCAGATGCAGTAAAACACAAAGTGCTTGGGGTAAATAAGGCAGACCTTGAAAAATATACTGCTGTAAGCAGTGTTGTGGCAGCACAGATGGCAGAAGGGACAGCAAAATTATCAGGTTCAGATATAACAGTGGCAACAACTGGTTATGCAGGGCCTGGGGCAGCAGAAGACGGCACACCGGCAGGAACAGTTTATATATGTGTATATTATAATGGAACACAAGATGTAAGAAAATACTGCTTTGAAGGAAACCGGAACGAAGTGCGGCAGAAGTCAGTGCAGGAGGCAGTAAAACTTGTCTGTGGGTTGCTGGAAATGTAGGTATACAACTTTTCTGTTGCCCTGGCAAATCCATCACATGTAATTTTTAAACAATCCCCTTTGGACTTAATGATATTGCACCACAATGGGAGCATATACCAGAAGTATTAAATTTTTTTGTGGCATGGAATTCTGCGTACATAACCAAAGCATATCCTTCAAAATCCAGCATGGCACATAAAGAAAGCACATGGAGAACAGCATGAAAAATATTATTATTATTGGCGGCGGTGCTGCCGGTATAATGGCAGCAGTTGCGGCGGCAGATGCCGGTGCCAGTGTTACCATTATTGAAAAGAATGAAAAACTTGGCAAAAAGCTTTATATAACAGGAAAAGGCAGGTGCAATATCACAAATAACAGTGATGTCCAGAACCTGCTTCTTCATGTTGTATCAAACCCCAAGTTCCTTTATAGTGCATTTTCTGCGCTAAACAGCCAGAAATTAATGGATTTTCTGGAAAATAACGGTTTAAAAATACAGACAGAGCGTGGAAACAGGGTATTTCCAGCTTCTGGCAAGTCATCTGATGTTATTAAAACTTTTAAAAGTGCTCTTGAAAAAAGGAAAGTTAAGATTTACTATAATACAGAAGTAAACGGGATAAATACAGAGGATGGAATTTTTAAAAGTGTAAATGCCAGGTATATGGCTGGAAGTGGCAGGAAAGGGACAGAAATAATAAAAGCAGACGCTGTTATAATAGCAACAGGAGGAGTTTCTTATCCTTCCACTGGTTCTACAGGTGATGGCTATAAATTTGCTGCAAATACAGGGCATACAGTTAAAGAAACATCACCTTCACTTGTACCTGTAAATATTAAAGAAAACTTTGCAAAGGAATTACAGGGGCTTTCCCTGCGTAATGTGGAATTAACACTTATGGATGGAAAGAAAGTTTTATACAGGGAAATGGGCGAAATGCTTTTTACACATTTCGGGATAAGCGGCCCGTTAGTCCTTACATCAAGCTGCTATATGTCAGGAAAAGACGTAACAGGCATGAAATTTATAATAGATTTAAAACCTGCATTGACAAACCAGCAGCTAAATGAGAGAATATTAAGGGATTTTTCAGAATGTAAGAACAGCTCTTTTAAAAACAGCCTTGGAAGGCTTCTGCCAGCAAAGCTTATCCCTGTGGTAGTTGCGCTTTCAGGAATTAACCCGGATAAAAAAGTTAATTCTGTTACAAAACAGGAAAGGGCAGGACTTACAAACCTTTTAAAAGGGCTTGTAATGACACCAGAAAGCCTTCGGGGTTATAATGAAGCTGTTATTACAAAGGGCGGTGTCCTGGTTAAGGAAATCAGCCCTGCAACACTGGAGTCCAAAAAGGTTAAAGGAGTGTATTTTGCAGGGGAAGTAATAGACGTTGATGCAATGACAGGAGGGTATAACCTGCAGATAGCATGGTCAACAGGGTTTCTTGCAGGAAAGTCCGCTGCAGAAATATAAGGTGCACAGGGGACTGTGCAGGAAAGAGGTAATTATGCATAATATAGCAATAGACGGCCCGGCCGGTGCTGGTAAAAGCACAATAGCAAGGCTGGCAGCAGAAAAGCTTGGTTTTATATATGTTGATACAGGCGCAATGTACAGGGCTATGGCACTTTATTTTATAAGAAATGGCATTAGTGGTGATAATGAAACAGCAGTATCAGAAGCATGTAAGGATATAAATGTTTCTATAGAGTACAAGGATGGTGAACAGGTAGTTATATTAAATGGAGAAAATGTCAATGCTTTTATAAGGACAGAACAGGTCAGCATGATGACATCAGATATTTCCAAATATAAAGCAGTAAGGGCAAAACTTCTTGATATCCAGAGAAATATTGCTGCAGCAGAGGATATAATAATGGATGGGCGTGATATAGGCACATGTGTACTTCCATATGCAGAAACGAAAATTTACCTTACTGCAAGTGTTTCTGAACGGGCAAGGCGGAGATATAAAGAACAGGAGGCGCGCGGGGCTGCCTGTGATTTAGAAGAGCTGGAACAGGATATAATTAAAAGGGACAGACAGGATATGGAAAGGGAAACATCACCTTTAAAGCAGGCAGAAGATGCTGTACTGCTTGATACCTCAGATATGTCAATAGAAGATGCTGTATCTGCTGTTGTTAAAATATACCAGGCAGGAAAAGGTGGCAGTAATGAGGGAAGTTAAAGTTGCAAAAAGCGCTGGTTTCTGCTTTGGTGTCAAAAGGGCAGTGGAAATGGCATATGAAGAAGCCTCAAAAGGTGGCAGGGTATACACATTAGGGCCTCTTATCCACAATGAACAGGTTGTATCTGATATGGAGCACAAAGGTGTAAAAGTTATAGAGGATATAGACAGCATTGAGGAAGGGGAGGACGTTACAATAGTTATACGTTCACATGGCATATCCAAAGAAACCTCCCAGAAGCTTAAAGAAAAAAAAGTAAATATAACTGATGCAACATGCCCGTTTGTTTCCAAAATACACCATATAGTAGAAGAAAAATCCAGTGAGGGTTACCATATAATAATAACAGGTGATGCAAAACACCCAGAAGTACAGGGAGTATGTGGCTGGTGTGGCAGCCAGGCAGATATTATTGGAAGTGTGGAAGAGGCAGAAAAATACAGCGATAATAAGGGACAAAAGTTATGTGTCGTTTCACAAACGACATTTAATTACAAGAAATTTCAAGATATAGTTGATATTTTAGTAAAAAAGAGGTATGATATACTTGTTATGAATACAATTTGCAACGCTACCGAAGAGCGTCAGACAGAAGCGGGTACTATTGCGAGGCAATCCGACGCGATGTTAGTAATAGGTGGAAAACATAGTTCGAACACTCAGAAATTGTTTGAAATATGCAAAGGAGCATGTCCGGACACATATTTTATACAGACACTTGATGACCTGGATTTGAAGAAACTTCAATCTTTTCGTAGCGTGGGTATTACTGCTGGGGCATCAACCCCAAATAATATAATTAAGGAGGTTCAATCATATGTCAGAAGTGAACAATGAATTTGAACAGTTATTGGAAGAAACATTAGTAACAATCCACAATGGGGAGATTGTAGAAGGGACAGTTATCAGCGTTAAGGAAGATGAAATCGTTTTAAACATTGGTTACAAAGCTGATGGTATTATTACCAGGAATGAATACAGTAACCAGTCAGGTATCGACCTTAGGGAAGTAGTAAAAGAAGGCGATACAATGAACGCTAAAGTTCTTAAGGTAAATGACGGCGAAGGACAGGTTGTCCTCACATACAAGCGCCTTGCGATGGAAAAGAGCAATGAACGCATAAGGGAAGCATTTGAGAACAAAGAAGTGCTTAAAGCACCAGTTTCAGCCGTACTTGCAGGCGGTTTAAGTGTAGTTGTTGATGAAACAAAGGTATTTATCCCTGCAAGCCTTGTATCAGATACTTATGAGAAAGACCTTTCCAAGTATGCGGGACAGGAGATTGAATTTGTAATCAGTGAATTTAATCCTAAAAAGAGAAGGATTATCGGTGACAGGAAGCAGCTTCTTGTTGCAGAGAAGAAAAAGCTCCAGGAAGAACTGTTCGCAAGGATAAGTGTTGGCGATACAGTAGAGGGTACAGTCAAGAACCTTACAGACTTTGGTGCATTTATTGACTTAGGTGGTGCAGACGGGCTTCTCCATATTTCAGAAATGTCATGGGGACGTGTTGAAAACCCTAAGAAAGTATTTAGTGTTGGTGATAAGACAAAGGTTCTTATTAAAGATATAAAAGATGAAAAGATTGCGCTCAGCTTAAAATTTGAAGACCAGAACCCTTGGTTAAATGCTGATGAAAAATACAGCGTAGGTTCAGTTGTTAAAGGGACTGTTGCAAGAATGGCTGACTTTGGTGCATTTATTGAACTTGAGCCAGGTGTAGACGCATTGCTGCACGTTTCCCAGATTTCAAAAGAGCATGTTGACAAACCATCAGACGTTTTGAAGACAGGCCAGGAAATTGAGGCTAAAGTAGTTGATTTTAACAAGGAAGACCATAAAATAAGTTTAAGTATTAAAGCTTTATTAAACGATTCACAGACGGATGAAGAGCCTGTCGGTGAAGATGTAGCTGAGTAATTGACTTTTTCCGCCAATCCGTACGATGAACGGGTTGGCGTTTTTTGCCTTATAAAATCCAGGGAGGTATAATAAAATGGGTGATTATGAAAAGTTTAAAACTAAAGTATACCAGCTTACCAAAATAGATTTAAGCTGCTATAAAGAGAGACAGATGAAAAGGCGTATTGACTCACTTATCTCTAAAAGGAAGATTACTTCATATGATGAATATATAAATGCTATTTCAAAAGACAAGGAACTTCTTGATGAATTTGTAGCATATCTTACAATAAATGTTTCAGAATTTTACAGAAACCCTGAACAGTGGAAGCTGCTGGAAAATGAAATGTTCCCATACCTGTTTGAAAAATTTGGCAGCAGTAATGTAAAAATATGGAGCGCTGCATGTTCTACAGGTGATGAGCCTTATACGCTTGTTATGCTTCTTGCAAAGTTTATCCCTATGAACAGGATAAAAATTATTGCAACAGATATTGACAAGCAGGTGCTTGAAAAAGCCCAGATTGGTATTTATGATGAAAAAAGTTTAAAAGGGCTTCCAAAAGAATACCTTACAAAGTATTTTACCAAAACAGGCACAAGAAGCTACCAGATTTCCGATGAAGTGAAGAAATGTGTAGAATTTAAACAGCATAACCTTTTAAAAGATACATATCCTGCAGGCTGCAATATGATAGTATGCCGCAATGTAATGATATATTTTACAGAAGAAGCAAAAAGTGAGATATACAAGAAGTTTAATGCCGCACTTAAAAAGGATGGCATACTTTTTGTAGGGAGCACAGAGCAGATAATATCACCAGGAGAGTCTGGTTTTTCAACATTTAAGTCATTTTTCTATAAGAAAATGTAGTTTTATTCATTAGCAAATATTATTTCCAGACTATCTGTATGGAGTAACCAGGATGGTCTGGATTTTCTGTTATCCGCAGACTTTGGCAGGAATGGGGGATAAAATGAAAAACAGGAAAAACTATTTAAAAGCACGTAAAAAAGCATTTAAATGGACACAGTTATGTTTTGATGTGGGAATGGAGTGTCCGTTATGTGGGCAGGACACAGTCTGGGAATATGAAAGATATGATGCAAGATGTTGTATTTCATGTAATAAGTGGCTGGATGACCCATGTGGTGACCCGGGCTGCCCATACTGCAGCAACAGGCCTGGCAGCCCATATGAAGCTTACTTTTATGAAGACCTGGATATCTGTAGTGCCATGCAGCGGAAGGACTGGCGCAGGTTTAATTACCAGCATAAAGAGGATGGCAGGAAAAGGCATGAAAAGATTAGAAATGCACAATATAAACAGCAATACTACTAATAATATAAATACTGCCTGTAAAGAAACAAGGGCTCTTTTTACAGACAATACAGTCCGCATTTACCAGGCATTTCCAGTGGAAATTGCAGAAGAAGCCGTCAGGCTTGGCACATTTGGCAGCCACTTTAAAATGCAAAGGATGTCATGGATTAAACCATCATTCCTCTGGATGATGTACAGGTCTGGATGGGCTTCTAAACCAGGGCAGGAGAGGGTACTTGCAATTGATATTAAAAGGACTGCATTTGACTATATTATGGACAATGCAGTTGCATCCACTTTTAATAAATCAGGCTTTACAGATTATAATGAATGGCAGCAGCAGGTGAAGCAGTCAGATATAAGATGCCAGTGGGACCCTGAAAGGGATATATACGGCAACCCGCTGGATTACAGGTCTGTCCAGCTTGGGCTCAGGGGCAGTGCATTATATGAGTATGTACATAACTGGATTACAAATATAGAGGACATTACGGATTATGTGAAAATGCTGGCAGAAGAGAAAAAGAGCGGAACAGATATATCAGCAAAACTGCCAGAAGAAAAAATGTACAAGATATGTTGAAATATGTCGGGAAAAACAAAAAAGCAACCGCCAGACCAAGGTGTAGTTGCTTTTTTATTAGTAACTATTAACCAAGGCAAAACCGTCTGCTACGGCAGTGCCTTTTATATAGATACTCTATACAATTTTTATGGATTTGTCAAATTATTTTTTGGTTTTAATATTTATTATAACAGGTCTATCATTTTTAAAATCCTGCTTTTTTTCTCTGTATTACAATTTTTTAATTTCTTTAATATTTCTTCATCCAGCATCTGGTCTGTCTGGCAATCTGTCTGGTAAGTGTATTCTTTTTCAATGAAAACATCCACACTGCATTGTAGTATATTTGCAATTTTTACAAGTACAGTTAGAGAAGGGTTAGCCCGTCCACATTCAATATTAGAAATATGGCTTGGATTTACATCTAAATAGTCAGCAACTGTTTCCAGAGTAATTCCAAGGTAAGTTCTTCTTTTTTTAATATTTCTTCCAATAGTCCTAAAGTCTAAATTTGCCATAGTCCATATTCCCTTCCTTGCTTTTGCCATAATGTACTATATGTATTTACACTATTTTAATGAAGTAATAAGTAGCTAGCAGAATAATTACCGCCACCCTGTTTACAGTTATTTTGTTATCCTGTGTTTTCTTGTAAATTGCTTGTGACAGGCTCTGGCACAGAAACCGTCCGTCCACCAATCCATACAAACATAAAATAATTGTAAACTATCATATATTTGTGTTATAATAAACCCATCTTTTTCAGGAGCAGTGTTAAATATATTGAAAGGGGTTATTACAATGATATTATGTATTGCTTTTGCTCCATGCAAGGCTTGAGGACATTGCATGGAGTGTTATAAACCGTCCCAGGCTTTGCATTTTGGTTAAATAAATATATCCAAAGGGGGCAAAGCCATATGAAAATTAAATATAAACAACTTAAACCTTATTTATTGTTATGGAGCACACAGTCTTTCTCAGCTCTTGGAAGCAGTATGACAAGTTATGCTTTAGTGTTGTGGCTGTATCTGAATACTGGTTCAGCTTTAAAAACAGCACTTTTATCAGTATGTTCATATGCACCATATGTAATAATGAGTATTTTTGCAGGTGCTCTTAGTGATAAATGGAATAAAAAGCATACTATGCTGGTTTGTGATTTAATGGCAGCAATAACTACAGTTATTATTTTTATTCTGATAAAGACGGGCAGTCTTTGTGAATGGCATTTATATTTTCTAAATGCATTAAATGGTTTGATGAACACTGTCCAGCAGCCAGCAAGTGAAGTAGCAGCAACTTTGTTAGTACCAAAGGAATATTACCAGAAAACAAGCGGTCTGCGTTCTTTTTCGCAGTCATTAAATACAATTCTTGTACCAGTGCTTGCAACGGTATTATTTTCCTTTGCTGGTGTATGGATAGTAATAGTTTTTGACCTTGTAACTTTTATAGTTGCATTTCTGGCATTAAGCCTGTTTATACATATTCCAGAAAACAGGTATGAAAACTATACAGATGAAACGCTTCTGGCATCTGCTGGAAAGGGGATTGCCTGGCTTAAGCAAAATCCGCTGGTATTTACTTTAATAATGTTCCTGGCATGTATAAATTTTGTGGCTTCAGCTTATGATGCTATACTGCCAGCCATGCTTTTGCCAAGATATAATGGTGACGGGATGGTGCTGGGCATGGTTAATACATGTGCCGGGATTGCAACACTGGCTGGAAGTATACTGGTGACTGTCCTGCCAGCACCAGGAAACCGTATTAAGGCAATCTGTATTGCACTACTGGTATCAATGAGTACAGAGAACTTTTTGCTTGCATTTGGCAGGACTCCTGTTATATGGTGTATTGGCGCAATAGCAGGCTGGCTGCCAGTGCCATTTATGAATGCAAATATGGATGTGGTTTTCCGTAGTACAATACCTGCAGAAATGCAGGGAAGGGTATATTCCTGCCGTAATACATTCCAGTTTTTTACTATCCCTGCTGGTTTTCTGGCAGGCGGTTTTTTCACTGATAAAGTATTTGTGCCATTAATGGAAAGACAGTCAGCAGACAGCCTGTTCCCACTGCTTTTTGGCACTGGCAGGGGTGCAGGCGCAGCAATGTTATTTGCTGTCCTTGGCATAATGGGGACTGCTGTATGTATTATTTTTGGAATGGTATTACGAAAATATAGCTGGGATGGTACAGAGTAATAATATAAGATTAAAAATATAAAAATCAATATATTATAAAATTATAAGGATAATCCATAGTATGTGGGTTATCCTTATTTATGCATGGGGATGCATAAGTTTTATGGACAAAATATAACCAGTATATAACTATTTCCAGGATGGGTTATAATAATTTTTCCAAAATATTTAAAAAATGTCTTGACAAGGAATATTAAGAGTGATATCTTACTAAATAGATGTTAGCACTCCATTAAAAAGAGTGCTAACAAGATAGAGAAGGGAGTGGTTCGTTGGAGTTAAGTGAGAGAAAGATAAAAATTCTCCAGACAGTAATCCGCACATATCTTGAAACTGGAGAACCTGTTGGTTCCAGAACCATTTCAAAGGACGCTGGTTTAAACTTAAGTTCAGCAACTATACGTAATGAAATGTCCGATTTAGAGGAGATGGGGTATATTATACAGCCGCATACTTCCGCAGGGCGTATACCTACAGACAAAGCATACCGGCTTTATGTTGATACTATGCTGGATGACAAGACAAATGAAGTACAAAGCCTTAAGGAGCAGCTTGAGGAAAAGGCAGGTAAAATTGATGTATTGCTTAAACAGGTGGCAAAATACCTTGCAAGCAATACGAATTATGCAACTATGGTATCAGGGCCAAGATACAAGACCAAGAAGGTTAAATTTATACAGATTACGCCTGTGGACGAGGAAAGCCTTCTCACAGTTATTGTACTTGACAATAATGTTGTTAAAAACCAGATGTTAAAGGTTAATGAGCCTGTAGAACAGGAACTTGTGGTAAAACTGAATTTTATACTTAATACAACATTAAACGGTCTTGATGTTACAGAAATGAACCTTGCAATTATCAGGCAGATAAAAGAGCAGGCAGGAAGCCATGCAAGTGTTATTGATGCGGTACTGGAACTTATTGGCAATGCACTTACAGAAGATGATGACCTGGAGATTTATACAAGCGGGGCTACAAACTTTTTGAAATACCCTGAGCTTTCCAGTAAGTCAGAAACAACAGAACTTCTTAATGCATTTGAGGAGAAAAGGATTATTAATAACTGGCTTGAAACTACAGGTGTAGGAAGTGAAACCCATGATATACAGGTTTATATTGGCAATGAAACAAAGGTAGAAAGCATGAAGGACTGTTCTATGGTAACTGCCACATACAGGATACACGAAGGTGTATATGGCAAAATTGGAATTGTAGGGCCAAAGCGTATGGACTACGACAAAGTAGTAAGCACCTTGCAGTCATTAATGGTGCAGCTTGATGATATATTTAAAGATGGGTAAAGGTTTTATCCATTAACTAGTATTTTACAAACAGATACCAGTACAAATAAGAGAGGTGGTAAATGCAGTGGCAGCAGGAAATAATTTAGATAATGAAGTTAAACAGAAAGAAAGCAGTGATAATGCTTTTAGTGAAGGGCAGGATAGTGACAGTGCCAGCATAAACGCTGGGGATAATGCAGAAAATGTATTACAGGAGGAAGAGGACATTCCAGCAGAAGAGAGTGCATCCGCAGAAGAAGCTTCTGGAAATGCAGATGGCAGCAGCCCGGAGAACAGCAGTAAAGAAGAGGCTGGCACATCTGGTAAGAAAGAAAAGCGTTTTGGCAGGAAAAAGGACAAAAATATTGAAAAGCTTGAAGAAAAACTTGCAGAGCTTGAGGATAAAAGAGTCAGGCAGCTTGCAGAGTTTGAGAATTTCAGGAAACGCTCTGCAAAAGAAAAGTCACAAATGTTTGAAACTGGTGCAAAGACTGTTGTGGAAAAAATCCTTCCAGTTATAGATAACTTTGAAAGAGGCCTTGCAGGAGTCCTGGAAGATGAAAAGGAAACACCTTTTGTACAGGGCGTGGAGCTTGTTTATAAGCAGCTTGTTACTGCACTGGATGAGCTTGGCGTAAAGCCTATAGATGCAGTTGGGAAAGAGTTTGACCCGAACCTCCATAATGCTGTTATGGCAGTTGATGATGACTCGCTTGAAAGCGGGACAGTTGCAGAGGAGATGCTGAAAGGCTATATGTATAATGAGAGTGTAGTAAGGCATAGTATGGTAAAAGTAGTTAATTAGTTATTAAACGGGTTTGTGTCTGGGCGCTGCCTGGCAGCAGACCTGTTATATACACAATGAGCAGCGCAGAAAAGAGGTTAATTATGAGTAAAATTATTGGTATTGACTTAGGTACAACAAATTCATGTGTAGCTGTTATGGAAGGCGGAAAGCCTGTAGTAGTAGCTAATACAGAAGGGGCAAGGACAACACCGTCTGTAGTTGCATTTACAAAGACAGGTGAAAGGTTAGTAGGTGAGCCTGCAAAGCGCCAGGCAGTAACCAATGCAGATAAAACAATTTCTTCAATTAAAAGAAGCATGGGTACAGACCACAGGGTATCCATTGATGATAAAAAGTATTCACCACAGGAAATCTCAGCTATGATACTCCAGAAATTAAAGGCAGATGCAGAGAGCTACCTTGGTGAAAAGGTTACAGAAGCTGTTATTACAGTACCAGCTTACTTTAATGATGCACAGCGCCAGGCCACAAAGGATGCAGGAAAGATTGCAGGGCTTGACGTTAAGCGTATTATAAATGAGCCTACAGCAGCAGCACTTGCGTATGGCCTTGATAATGAAAAAGAACAGAAAATAATGGTATATGACTTAGGTGGTGGTACTTTTGATGTATCCATTATTGATATCGGTGACGGCGTAATCGAAGTTCTTTCAACATCAGGTGATAACCGTCTTGGTGGTGATGACTTTGATAAGAAGATTACTGATTATATGATACAGGAATTTAAAAATGCAGAGGGTGTTGACCTTTCAAAAGACAAAATGGCACTCCAGAGGCTTAATGAAGCAGCAGAAAAGGCTAAGAAAGAGCTTTCATCAGCTACAACAACAAATATTAACCTGCCATTTATTACTGCTACACCAGAAGGTCCTAAGCATTTTGATATGAACCTTACACGTGCTAAGTTTGATGAACTTACACATGACCTTGTAGAAAGGACAGCAACACCTGTAACTAATGCCTTAAAAGATGCAGGGCTTACAGCATCAGAGCTTGGCAAGGTGCTTCTTGTAGGTGGTTCAACACGTATACCAGCAGTACAGGATA
>CAJUPJ010000037.1 GCA_910588655.1 uncultured Lachnospiraceae bacterium
CATATTAAAAATGGGGCTTGATAACACTTAAACCTAAAAAATGGGGAAACTCAAATTATAAACCTCTTGACATAACTGCAAAATAAGTATATTATCATAATTGTTAGTAGGGAAAACCTGCTACCCTTTTTTCAATTCATACCTAGGCATCCTGTACCCGCAGGATGCCATTTTAATTATTTTATATTTTTACAAAACAAAAAAAGATGCTTCCTGCCATTAACAAGAAAGCACCTTAGTGTCCTGCTATAAAGTTATTATGCAACATACCACACTATTTCCCACTCTTTAACATTACAAATGCCCTGTATGCTGCTACATTGCCATTTAAAGCTAATAAACCACCTGCTAAAACATCCGCATTGTTTTTAATATAAGCCGTTACCTTTTCCCTAATAGAAATTTTTAATTTTAACATAATTTTGTCCTCCATTTTATTTAAATTAATACCAGGCTGTAATCCTTATTACCAGTGTAATGTATCACTGATATGGTACACTGTTATTCTTTCCCTCCTGGCACATATTATATTACCATACAGAAACAATAATAACAGGCAGCATTTTGACTATATTTAAGTCAATATTGACTTTTGGAGGAACTTTATGCATCCATATAATGAGATTATCCTTGAAAAAAGCCCGCTTAATATAAAAATTGCATTTTATACAAAATCTGGCGGCTATTCACCATTGCACTGGCATGAAGAACTGGAAATACTTTATCCGCTTAATGGCGCGTCTGATATTTCTATAAACGGGACAACTTACCACCAGCGTAATAAACAGCTTCTTGTTATTGACTCAGGGAATATACACAGCACGTTACATTATGGTGACAGTGCAATGTTTTTATGCATCCATATTTCCAAAAAATCACTGGAATGGTATATTCCTGGCATAGAAAATTATAATATATGCTGTTATTCTGATATGGTTTCTGATAAAGATTTTCCTGTATACCTTGAAATGTGCGGATACCTGAAACGTATTACAGAATTATATATTACAGACAATCCTGCATTTTTACTTGAAGCAGAAGGACTTGTATTACAGACTGTTTCAAAACTGCTGGTTAATTTTGCCAAAGTCCCTGCCCCGCTTCCTGGCAGCAATGACCAGCTTGTAATAAAACGTATACGCAGCATTACAAGCTATGTTGAAGAACATTTCAGAGAACCTGTCACATTAGAAGAAGCCGCAAGCTTATTAGGCATTGGCAAAGAATATTTCTGCAGGTTTTTTAAAAAGAATATGGGGATTTCATTCTTACAGTACCTGAACGAAGTACGTGTGGCACATATTTACCAGGACTTAATCCATACAGATGAGCCAGTACAGGTTTTAATGGAAAAGAATGGTTTTACAAACCAGAAATTATTTAACAGGGTTTTTAAAGAATTATATGGATGTACACCATTACAGGCAAGAAAGGGGTAATGTTTTCCTGGCAGTAAAAATATACCTTGCCATTTTTTCTTTAAATTCCGTAAATGGCAGACAGCAAAGTTCTGTCTGTCCCATAATCATATCAAACCATTTAACATTACCTTCCTGTAAAAAATCTTCTTTATATTTTAATGCAGCATTACGTTTTCTTTTTAGGATATTATAACATTCCATTGTAATATCTTCTGCTTCATAAGCCATATTGCTATGCTGTAACGCTCCTGCAAGCACCGTTGTTGTGGCATCCACAGTCTTTGGCATAATATCGCCTTCCTGGTATCCTGCAAAAAATATACCATTATTTTTCAGCCACTTTTTAACCTGGCACATAAATTCTGCCATATCTTTTGCAAAATACATTGTATCCATTGATATTATTACATCAAAAGAATTCTCTCTATATTCTGTTTCCCCTGCTATACCTTCCCTGAAATCTGATTTTACAGGATATAATTTCCTGGCAGTATTAATTGCCTGTGCAGAAAAGTCAAAACCATGTATATATACATCTTTTATTTTCTGTATATATCCAAGCATCTTTCCATTGCCACATCCTATATCAAGAATATGTACATCACTTCCATCTGGAATATATTCTAAAATCCTTTTAACCTGGCTTACATCACTAAAACCATCTTGTGAAAAATCTTCACCTAATGCTTCTTCACAGAATAAATGGAAAGCCCTGGACTTTTCTGCCATAGTATAAAAATCTTCATATTCATTGTAAAATAAAAGCCCTTTCCTGTCCATTTCCATGCTCCTTTAATATTTTCTCAAAAAACTTTATAAACCCGTCTTCAACTGCCATCTGTTCTAACCTGTCTTCTGGCAAATCATAATAATAACATCCACTTTGGATATCTATTGACAGGCTGTCAATTGGAAATCCCTTTTTTAAAATTTTATGTGGTTTATCTGTAATAATAAACTTTTCACTTTCCATAGACTTTTCCATTGCTTCATAAATATGGTTTTCATCTAAAACCAGGCATATTGCATTTTTATATCTTGCCACCAGATTTCCATACTTGTGTACAAGACCTGAATAATATGTAATCATTTCATTATCTGTTAAATATTTTCCATTTACAGTGCGCACATGCACTCCTGGCTGTATTTCCTCTGGTACATTGTCAAAATATAAACCACTGTCACAAGAAAACACTGGCAGCTTAAAGGCACGGTAATAAGCTTCTGCTTTCTGCCTTGCATTTTCAAGAGGGGTAAATCCATCTTCAGGTACAGATGGTATATCACAGTTTAAGTCATTTAAACTGGCTAGCTCTATTCCAAGCTCCTTTAATTTGCCTTGCATAGCAGATAACTTCGCAGGGTTTTTCGTACCATATAATAATTTCATTCCAATAATTTCTCCTTTTATTCTGTGTTTTGGAAGTGGACGCAGGGTTTCTGGTGTTCTTTGGCATAATTACATAAAACCACTATAACTATTACACTACCTAATAAGTGGCTAGCAGAATAATTTTCCCCCATTTACAGTTATCTTGTTTTTTAATGGTTGTTGTGGGGTTTGTTGCAAGAGTTATTGTATGTTTCTGGTAACAGGTTTTACGTGCCAGATGCCAGTAATATTCCATAAAAGGGGCACTTTAACCCCGCCGGCATTTAAGCCAGATATTTAATGTGATGGAATAAACGTAAGTTTATTCTGGAACATTAAATATCTGGCTTTATGTGCCGTTGCGTGGGTTATCGTAGCGCAAGCGTGCCCTTTTATGGAATATTCTGGCTCTGGCACAGGAAACCGTCCGCCAATCCATACAAAAACACAACCACAAGATAACTGCAAACTATCCCATTTTTTTGTCCAAGTCCTCATCGTCTTCTATATATGACTGGATTACATCCTTAAGTGACTGGTTAATGCCAAGTTCTTCTGTATCAGCTATTCCTGGTTTATCTTCTTCATCTTCATTATCCTGCCTTAAAAGACTGTCTTCTTTTTCGTCCTTCTGGTCTACTGATGGCAGCCTTTTTGTTATTTTGATTTCTTTTCCACAAAAGTACATTGTTGTAATAAGCCACCTTGAACCATCAGGATATACTATTACCTGTGTATATGTACCTGATTTACGTTTAGGGCTTGCATGTTCTTCTTCATCCATATCAGATACAGAAATCTTTGATACATCATCAAATTCCAGGGGTTCTTCTGCATCCTCCGCACTGTCTTTTGCAAATTTTATATTAGTGGTAATATCCCCTGCAAGTGAAGTAAACATCAGCTTTCCATCAACATAATACCTTGTTTCAGCATCACTGATTTTTTCTTCTATAATTGTACATTCATCACTTCCTGATACAGAATTAAAGAAATTTTCTTCTGCCCCAGGGGTACTAAAAAAACTTATAAGACTGTCAATTCCTGATTTTCTTTCATTATAACCTGGATTTGTTATACTGTCTTTTCCAGATGCCATTCCAGAATTATAGAAATCAGCAAAACCATCATCAATTTCATTATCAGAAGTTATTTTTCCTGTATTCCTGTTATACATAAAAGCATAATAATTACTTATTCCTTCTACTTTCATAAATATATCCCGCCTTTACAATTTTGATTTCCAGCCCGTCTGCCATTCAGGGCTGGCACACTCTCCATTAAGGTCCAAGTGTTTATAAAATACCTATTGTTCTTTACAATGTTTTTAAATACTTTCAAGATATAAAGCATATGAATTTTTAAAACCATTGTATTTTTCTTTTGACATATAAACTAATTCCCCGCTGCTTATTGTTATACTGTCACAAGAATACTTCCTTACATGTGCCATATTTACAATATAACCTCTGTGGCATTGGTAAAATCCATTACCCAGCCTGTAATTTAATTCATCCATTGTAGAATATATCTCTATAATTCCATCTGTCATATGGATTTCTTTTTTCCGCCTGTGGCTTTCCACATACATTATATTATCTTTATTGACTGAAATATTTCTGGACTTTGTTTTTAAAAGCAGCATCTTATTATTGCCATTATTATTTTCCTTACCAGCCTCCTTTTTTGCAGCAGCAAATGCACTTCCAGTTTTACCTTCATCATTACTGTATGCTTCCTTGTCCAAGTTTACTACCTCCTCATTTTTATATATCGGCTTAATTTCTGGAATTCTATCCAAAATGTAACGAAAAGAACCCCTAAAACACTACAGGCCTGCTGTAATATTTACAGCAAGCCCGTATTCCTTATTATATGCTATATTTTATTTATTTTACTGTTATTTTTTTCTTTATAGTTTTAACCTTTCCTCCTTCAAGTTTAATCTGTACAGTTATTATTGCCTTACCTTTACCTTTTGCTTTAACTGTACCATCCTTTGATATCTTTGCTACCTTGCTGTCAGAAGTTTTATATTTAACAGATGCTGCCTGCTTTCCATAAGGAACACTTGCATCCAGGCTGGATTTTGCTATTAATGAAGATGGAAGGCTGGTATTAACCTTTATGCTGCCACCTTTCTGGACAGTTGTTTTATTAAATGATACCTTTGCATTATCCAGCAATGACACAACATTTTTACCACTTAATTCTTTATTAGTAATTACATAATCTTTTCCAGCATAGCCTTCAAAACCTGCCATATTATCACTTAATACTTTTCTTTTGCTGTTAGCAATTTCTTCAAGCTTGCCTGTATTTGTGTTGTAACAATATACATAAACACTTCCGCCAGCCTTAGCACCAGAAACCAGGACTGGTGTAGTCACCTTAATCCCTATGCCATCCTTTACTTTACTGTCTGCTATTGATACAGCATATGCATTTTCTGTTTTAACTCCATTTGAAGATAAAATATTTTTTACTTTATCCATTCCAGAAACCTGCCCTGTTTTAACAGTTACATTGATATCTTCTGTTACTTTTTTGATTTCACTCTGTGGTATTGTAACAGTAAATGATTTAGAAGGGTTTTCATTAACAACCTTTACAACAAGTTTCCTGTTACCGCCTGTTGCACTTGCTATGCCTTCTTTTGTAACTGTAACCTTATTTACAGATATTCCGCTTACATCTGGTATTTTAACCTTAATTACCATTTTACGCCCGCTGTTATCCCTGACTGCATCAACTATAGGCTTTTCAATGCAAAGTTCTGCACTTTTGATATCTGCTTCTTTTAATTCCAAAAGATATTCTTCTGGTATTATTGTCTTGGCAGAATAATTACTGTTAATATCTGAAATACCTGTATATATAACAGCATGTGCATCTATTACACTATCATCTGTATCATAAGTTGTAGTAGTAACCATTGTAGCATTAACTTCTGTACTTTCTAATTTTTCTGTTACTATTGTTATATTATCCATCTCTTCTGTTATAGTTTCCTTAACAGTTTCCTTGCCATCTGGATATTGTGTCCTTTCAATAGTAATTGTTTTATTATCCTCTGTAGTTGTAGTAATCTCTGTAATAACACCTGTATTTTCATCTTTAATAATATCTGTACCTGGTGTCTGTATTGGCACAGCTGTTGGCTCTGTACCAGGCTCTTTTGTGCCCTCTGGTGCTGTACTTGCTGATGGTGCTATGCTTGCCGCCGGTGTACTTTCTGGTGCTGCGCTTGTTCCTGGTGCTGGTGTTGCCTGCTGTCCTGGAACAACATATGGCGGATAAGCTATTACTGGTGGTTTTGCTGTATCTGATGGTGCTGGTGTAATTAAAATATCACTGCTTTTATATAAAAATACATCATCAATGCTTCCCCACATTCCAGCAGGCCCTTTAACAGAAATTGTTACTGTAAGTGTATCACCTGCACTTGCTTCTATTTCTTCTGTTTTTGGCTGCTGCCAGTTTTTCCATCCTTGTAAATGCGTCTGTACCTTGTTAGAATTTTTAGTATTGTCATTAGCCAGTGTAAACTGTATTTCTTCACTTTCCTGTCCGTCACCTCCCTGGACATACATATAAGCAGTATATTTTCCGGTCTTTTCCACTTTAACGCTCTGTGAAACTGTAAATTCCTGTTCTGTATCACTCCAGAAATGCAGTGCCTGTTTTCCAGTCCTTATATCTTTGTCTAATCCATCACTTTTAACACCATTTCCTGTTACAGACCATGAATTAACCCATTCACTGTAGTTATCTTCAAAACCGCCATTCTTTAAAAGGTTTTCAGGAAGCACTACAACTGTACAGGTTACATCCAGGCTGCTTATTACATTATCCTCACTTGTATAGATTACTGTACCATTAACTTTATATGTTCCAGGCTTGTTTGCAGCAGTAATTGCATCAATTCCAGCCTGTTCCCACTTTACATCAAGCCGTTCTTTATCACCATTATTATAAACAACATTTACTTTTTCTGGAAGTGATGGTGTATGCCCGGTTGCTGCTTCAATACTTGGATTAATAACAGCATCTAAAAGTTTATCAGGACACACTGCACCTATGTGTACATATTGGAAAACATTTAAAGAAGCAAGAGGTTTTCCTGTAAAATCAAACAGTGCCTGGTTATCAACTGCTGACCCGCCAAACCATTTTCCTGCATCTTCCGGGTCATATTCCTTTGCATAACTTGAAGCCCAGCCTGAACCATACTTCTCCCATGCTGCCTTGTTCTTTGCCAGTGTATCTGCCGCATTTGCTGCATCTTTTTCATAAATATTTACAGGCAGCCATGCCGGTTCCCAGTACATTACACCAATTCCAGCCTCACCAACATCACTTATTGCCTTGATAACACTGCTTATTTCATTTGCCTGTCCCTGTACTGTAAAATTATAGTCCATGCCTTCAACGCTTAAATCATCATTAGAGCCTTCACGTACTGTATTGTCATGTCCGTCACCGTCTTCCAGTGTAGATGCCCATGATGTTTCTGCTACCATAACTTTTTTGCCATATGTATCTGCAATATGCTTTAACACAGCAGTAAGGTTTGCAGTTGTCCCATGCCAGTATGGATAATATGATGAAGCAAATATATCATAATCTACATTATTGCTATAAAGTTGCTTTGCAAATTCTGCATATGTCCTTTCTTTTTCAGGATTTGCAAAATGAAGTGCTACCTGTATATCTTTACCTGATGTTTCTGCTACTTTGCGGATTGCGCTGCTTCCAGCATTAAAAATCTTTGCAGCGTCTGCCCATCCATCTTTATACATAACACCACAGATACCATTATTAGTTTCATTGCCTACCTGTACCATGCCAACATCCACACCAGCATCAATAAGCTCCGTAAGGCTTTTTGTTGTAAATTCCTCTACTGCTTCTGCCTTCTCATCTACAGTAAAATTTGCCCATGCTTTTGGTGCTTGCTGTTTTCCAGGGTCTGCCCAGAAATCTGAATAGTGGAAATCAATTAACACTTTCATTCCTGCGGCTGTTGCAAGCTTTCCTATAGTTTTAGCCTTTTCAATGTCATTGTTGCCACCGCCATAGCCATTCATAGCACTGTCATATGGGTTATTCCACACACGTATACGGATATAGTTGACGCCTGCATCATTTAACTGTTTGAAAAATCCTGCATCATCAATTTCTTTTCCAGCCCAGTCGCGGAAAACAACACCACTTTCTTTCAGGCTTACGTATGAAGAAACATCAACACCCTTAATAAAATCCTCACTTAAACCATTAATTTTCTCAACATTAATATCTGCATCCATTACAATTGATGAAGACACTAAATTCTCTTTTGCATTATTTAAAGCGTTCCTTGCAGAAGTTAAGTCCTGCAAAGTTGCTGATTCATCATCAAGAACATCAGATGCAGAAGCCAGGGCAGCAGTTAAAGCTTCCCAGCTTTCTGCTGTATAGTCTGTTTCCTTTAATGCTTTTATCTCTGTTATAAGATTTTTAAGATTTGTTCTTTCAGTTACAAGCTGTTCAGCACTGGAAACAGCCTTGGTTAAAGAAAGGCTGTCAAGACACACCCAGGCTGTTGCTTCACTTGTAATTAAAAAGCCTACTCTGTGGTTTGTTTTATCTTCGTCTAATGTAAATGAAAAAGAAAACTGCTGGAAAGTATCCCCAACTGTAATTGCAGTTCCTGAAACATTTGTTTTTTCACCATTATAAACATTAAGGGAAGTCTCCTGCCCACCTTCATTCTCCTTTATATAGCCACTGACTGTATAATCACCAGCTTCTAAAGAAGCAATTTCCTGATACAGGTTTACTGTGCCAGAAGCTTTAAATGAAATCCCAAGTCCGCTTTGTGTTTCATGGCTTGCAGATTTATTATAATCAATACCATCCGACACATCCCAGACCCCTTCTTCTAACTTCCAATATGAAGTCACACCATCACTTACCCAGAATTTTTCTCCTTCATCATCCCCCAAATCCCCATCTATAAATAAATTATTATCTTCTGTTTCTGCTGCCTGGGTTATAGCTGGCGTTAAAAAACTACCATTCCATCCAGGCTGTGTAAGTGCCAGGGCTGCACCAAGCAGTATAGCTGTTGCGCGTTTTCCAAACTTCCTCATGCTAATTCCTCCATTTCTTATTTTGTTTAAAGCAGCTGTCCATATGGATAATACTGGATAAATACACTTGCGCACCTTTTTCAAAAGTTGCGCAACCGATTGTCCTTATATTGGTAGTATAGCACTATTATTTTTATATAACTATTGCAGAAAGTTACAAAGTTTCTATTTATCTTTTGTGAATTATACACAAAAAAGACAAAGTTTTATTGTGTAATATTTTTACTGTTTTATGTATGCAATATATAGATTTACTCTTTTAGCTACATATACATTTATAATCCATGTATCAAATCTATAAAACAAGGATATAATACTATTTTATATGTGCAGTAATAATTGTATAACTATATGCGTTTACTGTTAAAATACAATTTTCTATACTTATATACCAGTTTTTTCCTTTTCTTGTAATAACTGCATCTGGGGATTTTATTTTACCACTGCACCATGCAACAACATCATTTGTATCTAAATTAAGATTTCTTTTTATCCTGCCAGCACCTAATTCAGTTGTATGAAGTTTATCTAAATTATTAAGTAATAAATTATCTCTATCCATATTTAATCTATCCTCTTTAATTAAATTATCCTTAAAAAATTATAACACAAATACTTAATGCCTCTAATTTATTATGGAAAATATATAGAACAAAAATAAATTAAAATTATTTATATTTGCATACATTTCTTTGCATTGTAAGTTTAATATAAGAAAAGCACCTAGATTTTTCTAAGTGCCTTGTATTTCTTTCTAAGTATAATTTGTCTTCTATAATAAATCCACAATAAACCAGAAACTATCAGTATCTATAATTTAAATTTAAATATACACTTTTCTGTTTCACCTTTATCACGCATATCATTATTTTCTGGTAATTCTGTTATTCACAAAAATTCACCACCTGCATATTCACAAGTTTTTCTTGATGCATAGTTACCGGGATTACAAGTAATAACCACATATTCCAAATTATGTTTTCTTGCCAGCTCAAACAACAATAAACATGCTTTAACCTTTCTGGTTTATGGCTTGCCAGACCATACAATATCATTATTTTACTATAATGATATTCTCTGACAATAAGCAGCAAAGCTTTCTTATCTATGCTAAATGCATTGGCTGGTCTTCTAGCTCCTTAACTATATCAAGAGATAATTCCGTAGCTTCTGCTATTTCGTCTAAGGTCATTTTGCCTGACTTTATTAAATGAACCGCTGTTCTTTTTGCCTTATTTTGTTCCGCTTTATTTCTCATATCTTCCATAATTTTGCACATAGCTGCTACTCCTTTCCCGTCCTGCTTAAAATATCTTGCTCTTTTAGCAAGCGCTTCATAGTTCATATCATCAGGGTTAGTGCATGAAAAATCATGCATAAGCTTACCAGCTTCATCATTGCCCCTGTATTTTCCATTAACATATATAATATGCGGACCATCATCAAACAATACTTTCTTTTCCCTGATATTGACATATCTCTCCACTGTGTATACTTGCTGGTTTCCTTGCATAACATCATTTTCTGTAATAAAAATAACATAGCTGTCAGGAATATTTTCCGTATCATCCCCTGGTTTTAATATATGTGCATCTAATAAGCTGCTGTTATGCCTTGCCCTTTTTGCGCCTGCTCCTGCGTCTGACCTCTGGATTTCTATGTCAAATTCTTTCCCAGTGCTGTCAACCGCATGGACATCTAAAATAGCAGAACGCCCTTGCAAATTCTTCAATGGCTCTTGTGTCCTGACTGACTTAATTTTTATATCCTCCCGCCCTAAAATAATCCTTAGTATCAGTTCCACACCCTCAAAATTATCTGCAAGGCAGACCGTTATAAAATCATCATCCATATACCGGAGCGGTTTCAGACGCTCTAAATCTTGTTTATGTACCTGTTCTGTTGTACTCAAAAATATCACCTTCTTCCATTTTACACATATTATACTAAGCCTGCTTGTACATTTCCTGGAACATTTTTATAACCTCACTGGCAGATATCCCCTCACGTCCTGCATAACTGGTAATCTCCGAAAGCTGTTCTTTAATATATCCCCACGGCTCATCTTTTCCAATACAGATAAATGTTTTTACTTTATGCCAGTTTCCAGAAAGTCCTGGTATTTCTTCCAGAAGCTGTTCCAATGGCAGTAAAGATATTAAAACTTCCCCTGTCCCTGCCTGGTACAATGTGTCTTCGATTACCTTTTTCCCTGTTATTGTAATATTCTCTGGAACACAGACTGCAACTGGCGGTTTGCGGAGTGGTCTTTTTCCCCATGCTTTATTCAAAAGGAATACAAAAAGATTTACTGCTGCCGTATAATCTGCTATTATCCCTCTGTGAAGTGGTGATATAATTTTTACATTATCTGGTGTATTTTCTGCTGCATGTACAGCCTCCCCACCGTATGCAAGTATTTTACCACTTGTTTCATTGTATGCTATAAGGGATTTTTCTTTTAAAATTATTCCTCTGCCCTGTATATAAATACTAATATCTGCTGGCTCAAAATAATGCATGTTATCCCTCCCTTATAACAATTCTGGTATAATCATGAATTTATTATATCACTACTTGCTGTTGCTGGCAATATAATATTTAAAAGGGCTTTTATGCCCTTTTAAATATTTATAAACCCTCCTGCCTGTATATGCCCAGTAACAAGACTGGTGATTTGTGCTACTTCAATCGTACATATAAGATGTGTCCTATAATGGTCTTATTAATTGTATACAGAAAATAAAGTTTTATTATGTAATATTTTTATTGTTCTATATATTCAATATATAGAAATGTTTATTTTATAAAACCAACATTTCTATACTGGTACATATATATTAATAATTATATCTGGAGTTTACAACAGGATGTTAAATTTTATCAAAATATAAACTATCCCCTGAAATATCTAATGCTTCTTCTAACGCCCTTTTTACTATTTCGGGCTGTCCCATTACATCTGTAATTTTAATTCCAGGCTGGAAACTCTGCATCAGCCTGGCTGTCTGGCTGTCTTTGGTTAATTCATCTTCCATAAATATTTGTAAATACTTGTCAATATTTGAACGTTGTTCCTCCTCGCTTGCATGGTTAATATGGTCTCTTATAGAATTAATAAACAAATAATACGTAAAAAACTTTTTTTGTCTTATAAATTCATCACCATATTTTTTAAATCCCTCTATTCTTTTATTATATACTTCATCATAAGTATCACATCTTTTACCATTACCATACAACAGCTTATTAATAGTTTTAGAAGGCTTGGTATCTTTAAACAGGTACACTGGTATTCTTTCATTAAAAATTGTTATTGCCTGCTGTAATAAATTATATTTCATACACCACTTAACCAATAACTTCACATTTTTCATGTCTTTATTGTTTTTTTCACCATCATTATCCAGTTGTTCTAATCCCATCCTGTCTTTTAAAATATCCAGCGACAACATAAATAAAGGATTATTACTTTCGTAGGATTTTTCATACTTTTCTATTTCATTAATAACATTGAACCAGAGTTTTACAGTTGTATCAACCTGGCATAATAATAAAGAAGAATAAAATTTATCCATTACATCAAGAACACCTTTTTCTAAATCACTATTATCTTCATAATCATCAATCACTTCCCTTAAAGCGTTGATTTTTCCTGTACTGCAAAAAAGTTTTAACGCAGAATAAAAATCTATAGCATGTCCTGTACTTGTATTCATTATAACTTCTAGTGGGGAACTTTCTGTATAATTAACACTAGAGTTAAATGAATTAGTAAGTGTCCCGCATAATTTAGTCCCTTTTAATGTGACAATTTTAGATACAACTTCGAGAAGTATTGCCACCTGGCGCTGTCCTCCTGATAAATCAACATATAATTCATCTTTATTATCAATAGCATTTCCAATTCTTGAAACAACCTCCAGTATTTCTTTGTCATCTGGCTGGTCTGATATATCAAAAGGGATTAACTCTATACTGCCACCATCTATATTTTTTATAATTCCCTTTAATTTATCTTCAAATGAAATCCCACTATCCTTTCCAAACCCTCTTTCCTTTTCTCTTACACTATCACTTTTTATTGTAAAAACTTTTTCAATTTTTTCTGCATTATATAAAAGCGCTGCTGGTCCTACATTGGTATAAGGTGCAGACACTTTATAATCATTCCCCATTCCGCCATACCAGGTTTCCTTGGCGGGAACTATAACTTCCTTTGTATATTTGTCAACAGGATACATGCTTACATACACTAATAATATTTTACTCATTTTCTACCTCTCTTTCCTGCCATATATTTTATTGAAAATTACTAAAGAAGCTATAACTAATATCAATGATAAAACCAGCCAAAATATTAAACAAATTGTTTCCATTTTATTATTACACACTGGGTCTGTTATAAGTGCCAGAATACCTGATGCTAATGCGACAAAATCTATACACACTGACCCATATGTCAATATTCCCAGAAGCCTGTTTTCTTTTGCATCATAATCTGTCTTTGTATATTCCTGCATTAAATTAACCTGCAATTCCAGATGTTCTCTTTCATCATTAATATTTAACAGTCTAAGCAGCTTTTCATAATCTTCCTGGCCTTTGTAATCATATGTACATTCAATAAATTCATACTGGTTTTTAAACATAACATAATCTTCAAGCAGACCTGAAATCATTTTAAGCCTTTCCCTTTTATTTCTTTCCCTTGATATGCCACTTGCAAGTTCTGACATTTTAAGTAATTGTATTTTTTGTAGAATAACAAGTTCATACAATACTACCCTGAAACCAAACTGGCTGATTTCACATTCATTCTGGATTTTTAATCCTGTATGGTATCTTAACATGTTTTTTTCTTTAATATCTGTAGAATTAAGAGTATCTATAAGAAAATACCTGTTCTTGAATGGGATTTTCAACTTAAAATTATTATTTTCTACAAACCAGTTTCCTATATATTGTTTAAAAAAACGCTCTATTCCAAGCATATCTGGAAATTGTGCCTTTACATTAGCTATTTCTAATACAAATAATCCCACATTTGAAATAAACATTTGGAAATATAATTTTCTTATTCCTATTTGGAATTTCCTTTCCTCCACTTTATTACCTATTACAGAAAAACCAATATTATAAGCATTATGCCCATCAAATATGACTTTTCCATTTCTCTTAAGTATCCATAGACATGATGTTGCACTTTTCTGGTTGCAATTATAAAAAGTTTCAAATACCTCATCATAAAAATAATTTTTCTCTGTTTCAAGATTATCTTCACTTTCAAAAGCATCTGTCAGAGAAATTTCATCCATGCCAGGTTTACTATCTTCACTTTTAATAACCTTTTTCCAATCTATGCCTAACTGCCTGCCTATATATGTTCTTAATTTTTCAAAACTATCAACATTTTTCTTACATTCCGAAAAATATACCGGAATAATTATTGTGTACATTCCAGGCTGGTCTGTTTCCTGGATATCTCTTTCTTCTGCCACATTAACAGCTCCTTTACAATGGTTTATGAGGAAAGGCAAATGGGGTAATTTCTGGTAAATCTGTACTTTTGCTTATTGGATATATTTCTGCATACTTTATAAAGCCCTGCCCATATTCATCGTTCCTGTTTATAGTATCTGATTCCTTACGTCTTGCAGATGCAGTTTCATTTATTAAATATGCATACTGTACTTCGCTCCATTCAGCCATTCCTTCATATACCTGGTCTTCCATATCTGCACCATATTTTCTTTTTATCTCATCTGCATCCCAGTTTACATATTGCCATATATGAACCAGTTCATGTACTATGGTCAGTATTGCCTGGAGCTTAGGTGCACCATTTTCTGCCAGTATATAATATTTTCCCTTTTTAAATATAGAAACACCCAGTATACGGTTACTCATAATATGGCCAGGCACAAAAGTCCTGCCGATGGCTTTATGCAGGCGTTTCGCATTTACCATTTTAACCTGCACTGGCACGCTTATGCTTATTCCATAGAATATCCTGAGATTTTTCTTTACTTTATTGTAAATCTCAATAAATTCTCTTTCTGTCCTGACAGCAGTACGTCCACATATATGGCATCTTTCCCTGCTGTCTTTCAGGACTTCATAAAAAATCCCAGTAAGTTTTCTGCCACAAAAATCACAATAATGGCTGTTTTCCTCATTCTTTTTAATACTTTTTTCTATATCTTCTGCCAGATTTTTTTCTTTACGCGCCTGCCATAACCCTTTCCTGTCACAGCCAAGATTACATAATAATTCCTGGACACCTGTAATATCCAGCCATTCTGGTGTTTCTTTTCCGCCAAACAAAAGATAATAGCTGGAATAATAAGGAAGATGTACAGGAATATTTCCATTAACGTTAGTTTCTGCTGGTGTAGATTCTACTGTGGGTTCTGCTTCTAAAGAAATGCTGTTATTCAGGGTTTCAGTATGCCAGTCTAAATAATCATGTATTATTTCAAATATTCTATGCCAGTTACGCCTTACTGACTGTAAAAGCCCTATATCCATATAACTGTCCTCAATTATATAAATACTATTATTATTAAGAATTTTTTTACCCCCGTCATCTATATAATAAGTATTCTGGATAATCCTGCTGCATGGTGTAACAGCAGCAATAAATCCCTGGTTTTCAGCAAAAATACTTCTAAAAACTTCATTAATTAACATGGTTAATGTAATAATAACGTTCTGGCATATATCCCCATAATTTGAAAAATCCATGCATAAAACCTGTTTATTATAATAACTTCTTTCAGGTACACCATTTAATTCTACTTTCCTGCAATTTACAAAATCATTGTATTGGTCTAACTTCCAGTAGGAAGGTGTTTTAACTGTAATATCTGCATATTTAACTTGGATAAATATATTATTATATCTTGTATCATCTCCCATCAAAGGTGAATTTTCTATACAGGAAATAATATAATGCCGGTTCTGCCTGTATGTTTTTCTTCCATCAATATGGTCTGAAGCGCGTCTTGTTATCAGCTTTCCGTCTGCATCTTGCCGTACTATTTCATAATACTTCCCACAGAAAGTAAAAAACTGCCCTGGAAGATAGCGCTGGAAAGTCTGTCCTTTTAATTCTGTACCAAGATAATTATGGTTGCCATATTCATCTTCTGCAACATATTCTGCACTTTGTAAGTCTTCCAGAACAAGTTGTATAAATTTTTCATTTTCTATATAATAGTAATTCTTCATACACATATCTGTTTTTGAAAACTTTCTTTTTATACAGATTACTTCTGAATTAAATGTGCACTCCTCTGAATTATGTGAAAAATATAATATCTCCCTGCCATTTTTACCAGACCTGGATTCCATCATTTTCTGGCTATACTTGCATATCATATGCCATAAATCATTTACAACGTTATTTACAGGCACATTAACAAGCTTTAATCCATCTTCTATTTCTTTCCCTGGTACAAGCCCTGTACTCATCCGCAGACAAAGACGTAATACAACATTTCTTTGTGTATTTGAATAATCTGCTGCAAAATATGGAATTGCTTTGCAATCCGCCTGGAAAAGCCCATTGTTTCCAGCCATATAATCTTTTAAAAGATATTCTGTGGATAAAATATTTACAAATCCCTGCTCAGATGACCTGGACGCAAAACACCTTTTAGTTTCAAACATATTATATGATTCGTCTTCAGCAATTATATAACGGCATGGTTTTATATCTGCATTCCATAAATCTGCTTCTGTTTTAAAAACTGTGTCCATCATTTGTTCAGTTGCAGGCAGTTCTGCATACTTTAATAAATCATAATAATATTGTTTCATAATCCAATGCATATCTGTAACTGGAAATGCACTGCCACCATACCATGTTACCTGTGGCACTTCATTCTTTAATGCAGCAATCCCAAGTTCTGTACCCATGCCAAGATACCTTGAAATACCAGGTATAATCCTGTGCTGCAGGCACTCCCTGTCTGTATTCCAGCACATATATGATGAAATACCCTCATTATGGCGGCTTGCTGACACCTCTGTAAAATTAGTTAATAATATATGTGACAACGCATCAACCAGGCCATCACAATTTTTATCAATAGAACAATATACAATGTTATCTTTATTATTTTTAAAGTGCCTCGCCAGCGAATTTAAACCAACCTGTGCTGTTGCCAGCAGTTTTGATGGTTCTATAAGCACAACAAATCCAACATTATTAAAAAAATCCTGGTTTGTTTTCTGCATCTGCAAGTTATGTACACATGACCTTGTAACAATTCCTATATCCAGGTCCTGTTCTTCATTATTTAGCACTCCTGTTTTCCATAAATAGGGCAGATTATTAACTTTTGTTAATCCAGCAATGCACCATGCCAGTATATCTTTTTCAATATCATGCCTGCCAAGTATAATTAAAACTTTTTTATTGTGTAATAATACCCTGTTCATAGGATAAAAAATATATGGAATTAAATCATAGTAAAATGGATTATTAAATATAATGCTTTTCCCTTCAAGCAAATCTTTGCCAGATACAAGATAACTTTGCTCAAGTTTCATTCCCATTTCTGTTTTTTTCCGCATAAATATTCCATATGCTTCCAGCATTGCATTACCACTATTTTCAAGCTCCGTTAATACTTCATCATTTGTCTGGATTTCATCTCCTGCAATATCTACAGATGTATTTTCAGATACCAGTTTATCTCCAAATAAATGTTTTAATATTTCCCTAAGCAGGGAATAATTAATTATAAGCCCTGCATTATCACTTTCCCCTTCAAGTTCATTTTCCTCACCCTCCACATAACCATCCAGAAAAAAATATAATTCATTTACCATAAGGACAACATATACTGGATAAAATAATGCTTGTACTTCATCTCCTCTTTTTAACAAGTAACAAACCAGCATTGAAAATAAAACTGCCCATATAATTGTAACATATCTGAAAATTTTCATAAATTCGCGGGCTTGTCCCCAGTTTTTAGAAATATACCAGCGGAAATCTTCATTATTATACTGGTATGCTTTATTTATCTTTGTAAATAATGACCCTTCTTCTCCTGTAATAAAGTTATCAGAGAGATAAAGCATAAATTTTTTTATAAAACAATATATTAAAACTACTACAGGATTAAACAAAGTATATATTGGT
Organism: uncultured Lachnospiraceae bacterium; assembly: GCA_910588655.1. GTDB lineage: Bacteria > Bacillota > Clostridia > Lachnospirales > Lachnospiraceae > Butyribacter. The sequence goes on from CAJUPJ010000037.1 coordinate 18,085, forward strand.
AATTCTGGCAACATTATACCAGTTATATTTTTTAAAATATCCTGTATGCCAAAATAAATATTGCTGTAAAGTTTCCATATAACAAAACAGTATAACATAGAAAATAACGGAAGAAACATCTGCTTATAACGCACTTTTTTATCCAGGTTAATATGCTCCAAAGGAAATAACATAATAATAAATGGAACTATATAACTAAACTGTAAAATAAAATATATAATGTTTGTTATAACATTAATCATATATTTCCTCCCTCTTCACCCAGATTCTGTCAACAAAACAGGATTTTATTACAGCATAGTTTCCATCTTCCATAAAAACAATTTTCTTTATATTTGTTTTTACACCAGGAACAGGATAATCATAGTTTTTTATAATATAATAATTATAGTCATAATAATCTTCTTCATCTTCATTGAAAGTACAGTCACTGGCGATATATTGTCCAAACACATCTTTTAATATTTCTCTTTCACATTGTATATCCAAAATATGTTTTTTCAATACATGTACCCTGCACTGGCCAGACACTGGTTTGTCCTGACCGTTGCCAAGTACTGAATATGCACGCATCAGATTGCATATACGCCCCAGATACACAGCATAGTCTGTGTTAGAAGCCTCAACCTGCTCCATAAGTTTTCTGGCAGTTTTATTAAATTCCCTGAATTTGCACACAAGCCTGTACCTGAATATATATAAAATAACAAAGACTGATGACATAATTAACAGAAGTGAACCTGCTGATAATATAAATGGCATTTTTACATTTATTCCAGATACTTTATAATTGCTATAAAGAAATGGTACCAGTCCCGATAGTACCAGCACAAATATAGCCAGATTTAATCCAAGTATAGTACCCTTTTTCATACGTTTATCAATCATATTACTTATAATTAAGTCTTTTTCTTCTAACAGGCTGGTGTAATCAGAAACATCATATAAGCTGTGCGGCTGTTTTATAACCAGATTTTTTTCTTCATGTTCTGCATACTCTTTAATATCACCATACTGTAATTCCCCAATCCATTTTTCGCTGTTCCTGATATCTTTATCTATGGCTGTTTTTTTATTATGTATACTTCTTGTAGAAACTTTTAACATATATTTTGCAATTTTCAGCATATCATAAAACCCATTAGTAACCTGTTTAGATGCTTTTTTCCAGTAACTATTTTCACTGTTGGGAACATCTGTTGCAATTCCTGGAATTTTTTCATCTACAAAACATTTTCTCTTTATTGTCTTATATTTATCATCTCTGGCTGGTTCAATAACTACATTAAAAATAAGTTCCACGTCTTCATCCTTTAAATATTCTTTAGGACTGGTTTCTATACTATTTATTAGTTTCTGTAACATTATTTCTGTATTAGCCAGTTTTTTATCATATTTTGTTATAATCTGTTGCAGTTTTTGTTTATCATTTATACAGCCTGTCTGGTATATCCTTCCAGAAGCCAGGCATCCCCTAGGTGTTTTATTACCAGCAATAATAAGTAATGTAGCAAGGAAACATAAATAATCATAATTATAATCCAGATGGCCTTTATCGTGTATATCAAATAAAAGATAGCGCATATTATCAAAATACATATTATAGTCATAAAATCTTGAATATCCTGTTTCAAGTTTTAAACTCCAGCTGTCTTTCACATCTTCTGCTATACTGTGCCCTGTCCTTCTGGCAATGCATAGAAGTTCTTCTGGCAGTCTGGTACTTATATCATCATTTTTAGTAATTTCCTGCCATAATCTAAGCTTTTTCTCCATTTCTTCCTGGTACCATAGTAATTCTAAAGGTGCATCTGGAGAATAAACAGATGTAATTGCCGGCCATTGCCCAAGCCTGGCAGCCAGTTTAACAAGCGGGTTATTTACTGCCTTTTCATAACATGCCATCTTTATTTTATGTAAAGATTTTTTATCCTCTACTCCCTGGATTTCTTCATCATAGTTTACAAAATCAAACGGATTATTCTTATACAGATTTTCCACACCACATACAATAAGTGCCCTCCATTTTTTCCTTCCTCCAATTGCCCTGGCTAACTTTGGTACTGCCTTCTGGAAACTATCCTCTTCTGTATGCCACTCACAAAACGTAGTATTATCCTTGTCTATAAGAGAGTCCAGCAGCCTGCCATAATTCTTTATATCATCCAGCAACTGCTTTTCAGCTATTACTACAGTAAACACTTATGTAACACCTCCACCCTTTTTCTAAGATGTTTCCTCTTTTATGAGTGCTTTCATTTTTATAACTATATCATCTGCATTAGACGGCTGTGCTTCTTCGGTAATAAACCTTTTAACTTTGCGGAATATTACATCAAGGACTACATTATCTTTAATGGAAGTTTCCTCATTAAGTGTATTATAAGATTTATAATTTTCTATCAAAAGCCCAAAATCCTCAAAAAGCACCTTTGCCATTACCATCTTAACATCACTCTCCATTTCAAGAAGCCCGATTTCATCATAAAAAGTTTTTATAACAGCATCTATCAAAGCCGTTACTTCATCACTTGAACGTAACGTATTAGGAAGTGTATTATAATACATAAGCGGCAGTTCAAAAAGGCTTGTCTTTCCATTATGGAAATATTCTACATTAAGGTTTTCCAGTTCTCTCTTAAATGTAGATTCTTCATATTCCCTGTTTTTTGCCTTATCATCTTCACGGCGTTTATCTCTTAAATTTTCAATTTCAGATACAAGCATTGGGTTTATATAAAAAGCATTTAAAATATCATAAAATTCAGTACATATAGAACCACCTGGTGTAACCAGGTCTTTAACATTATAATCCGGGTCTTCATACATATATTTTTTGCGGCTGTCTGGTTCTAATGAAACCGGACGGTATACAATTACATCATATACTAAAGCATAAATTAATGCCTGGTGTACCTTTGTCATCTGCCGTTTTAAAAAACTGATATCCAGTTCAGGAAGAAATGCAACCGAATCCCAGCGTTTATCAATATGTGTAGAAATCTGTAAATCTTTCATAGAATCCGGACCCAGTGTCTTTGAATAATTCATATATGCTTTATGGTATAAACCGGCTGGTTCATTTTTTGAACCTTCAATTTTTTCACATGCAAACTTGTCAATAGAATCTGGTGTAAGGTTATATAAAGCCCTGAAAAAATGTATTTCATAAGATGAAATTGTATCTGTTGGGACGCCACCGTTTAATAATTCATCAATACGGTATCCTTTCATATATTTTAATGACTGGTTATAAGCACTTAAATTTATTTCCCTTTGTTCATCAAATTCAACTGGCTGTATTCCCGGGGCAGCAAGGTTTTTAGCTCTTGATAATATCCTGTCAATATATTTCCTGTCCTCTTCTGGAGATACACTTGTAAATATTTTGTTTTTTGTTCCTGCCATAGATTCACGCTGGAACTTTCTTCTCTTAAGGTGGTTTTCACAAACAACCGCCTCAATAATATTCATATCTATACTTTCTGCTTTTCTGCGGACTTCTTTTCTGAAATAATCTAAAAGAATACTATCAAAAATATCAATTCTCTGGTCTCCCTCAACCACATCCATATATTTAATTTCTTCCTCAAATTTAGCATTTGCTTTAACAGCATCAAATATTTCACCACATAAATCAGAATCAAGCATTGTTCCTTCTGTATCCTGTCTTGAAGAAGATGCCTCAAGTTCTTTCAGGACCCCTTCTTCTGAACATATATTTAAAATTGAATCGCCTTTCCTGAATTTCAGTTTTTCAATAATATCTTCCCTTCTTTTTTCAAGAAGGATTACTTTATCAGAAAATGTATAATAAAAATTTTCAAATGACGAAATTAATGCTTTTATCTGTTTAATTCCTGTTTTATACCCCTCACATTTTACAGTATTTTCAGCAAGTGTATTTACAAGGTTATACATTTCCTGTAACCTCTCATACCCAACTTCATAATATTCATTACCCTTGCGGAAAAACTTCTCACCTTTTCCTGCTTTAGAAACTGCGGCATCAATTAATGAATCTATATCAGGATATTCTTTTCCCTTAACATAAAAATAATCACCGTTATCTGAACTGCCATTTTCCGGTTCAAACTTAACTAAATCCCTTAAGGCTTTATTAATTCTCCTTTGTGTACTTTCCAGCTTGCCATACATTTCAATCTCCAGTGAATATAATACATACCTTACTGCATTTGGGTGGTAGATTGTGCCATCTGGACGTTTAATTAATGCTTCAATCATATATGGTTCTGTAAGCAGTACACATTTTGTTTCATTTTTAAATACAGCCTCTGCTTTAGCCTGTGCCATTCCACGCAGCACAGTATCAATAATATTTTTATAATTTCTAAGTGAGTATAAATCATTTTCTATATCTTCCCCGTCACTCTCATCATCAGGGTCTAAACTTTCTGACAAATGGCTTACCTGGTTAATTATATTTGCTACCCTTGCTTCATCTGACATACAGCTTCTTAACAAATATCTTTCCAAGGCAGATATGTATTGAGGAAATTTCTCGTCACGTACATCTTTTAAACCATATACATCTATTAGCGATTTTGTAAACATATCTGTACCATTTATTAATGAACTTGTATAAACTTCACTAATCTTTGGATATTCAGATATTGGCATCCCCTCCCGTTTTGCTTCACGCAGCTTCGCCTTGTATATTTTATCATAACGTGACCATTTCGCAGCTTCTGTTTCCCCTCCAATACTGTCAGCAGCCCAGCCATATGCAATAAAATCAGCAATATCTTCATAAGGATATCTCAAAGTAGATGCACCAATCCCGCCAAAACGGTTTCTTGCATAATTACCAGGGCTTGTAAATTCCCTTATTACATTATCCTCAACTGAAAATGCCCTTTTTTGCATAGGTCCTATATTCTGTTCATAAAGTGCCTGTGCTGCCTGTTCTTTGTATTGTGCCAGATTGACAAGTGTGCTGTCCTCTGTATTCTGCCCATCAAGAAGGAAACAGAAATCACATGGCAGACACCCAAGTTTCTGCAACTGTTCTGTCCCTGGAGATGTAAAATCTAAATGCAAATCTTTATATTTTGACAAAAACGGGTCTGTATCAAAAATGCCTGTACCTTTCATCATAAAAGCATTAATTTCTTTTATTGTGGCATAGGCATTTCTTCTCTGGTTTTCTTTTTCCCTGTTTGAAGTAATTTCATTGTCTAATGTTTCTGGCAAAAGCAGCAGGCATCTTACTATAATTCCTGTATTTGGATATTTTGATTCAACATAATTACGCAAATACATAGAAAGCGGAAGAACCATTCCTGAACCTGTACCGCCAGAGGCGGAAGATACAAGTACAATACGGAGAGCCTGCTGCAATTCTTCCCCATCTTTCCTGAATAAATTATCTACTGCATTAAGCAAAGGATTAATGTTTCCGTTCTTAATTGTAGCATTAAGCGCCAGCCTGGAAATGGCACGCACCTGTCCAGCACCCTCTGACACAGTTTTATTATACAGTACATTATTTTTAGGAAACCAGTTGTCCATTGCATCTTTATCATAGTTCAAATAATCACCCACTGTCTGGGTACTTGAAGTCTGTACATAATAAATATTTGTTGCGCTGTCTTTAACTGCCCTTAAATCATTTGCATTAGTATCCATGCATACAAAATTTACATTTTCTGTTTCACCAGCCCTGCACATTTCTGCAACTTTAGTCACAATCTCACTGCCAATTCCGCCAACACCTGCAAATAATGTCCTTGCCATAACATCATTAGACCTGATAAATTCTTCTCTCATAATCCTCCCCCGTTAATTCCATAATTTATTATTTATAAATTATATTTCCGTTAAAACCTACAGGTTTTCCAGCAGCATTAAATGCACTAAACTCAAATGTACTGTTTGTTTTCTTTTCACCTTTTAAATTCTTAGTTACATCTTTATCAACTTTCAAAAATATCTGCGCAGGCCATTTAACAGAAACATCTGCTTCCTGTTTAAAAGTACCTGTAACATTTACATCTGCTATTCCTGCTTTTCTGTTCTTTGACCTTGTATATCTTCTGCTTACAGGTTCTAATTTTATTATAACCTTACACATAGTTCCATCTGTACTGCTTCTCCCTGTTATCTTTAACTCTTTATCTTTAATCCTGAAGTCTGATTTAGCATTTAATATTATAATTCCATCTGCTACTGCTGCTATATTATTTTTAAACTTTATATTTTTAGGCAGCACTTTCCTTGTCATATACCATATACATGCTGCAAGTACCAGTAAAACACCAGCAATTCTTGCCGCCCATACAACCCCCTTGGAATATGGCCTCAGCTCTATTTTTTTAACCGCCTCTGCTTCCATGCTATATCCTGTTTCATCTTTAAGCACCGCTGATAAATTAATATTATATATGCCCTGTTTTATTTCCTTGCCTGTATCAACTGAAATATTATAAGCAGAACTGCCAATATCTGGTTTTACAATAAGAACCAAACCATCTGTACTGGCTTTTACTTCTGCTGATTTAAATTCTTCACCTGACAGTTTCCTGCCATCCTTTTTTATAAACGCTTTAACTGGTTTTGCACTGTCAAGTCCTGATATTTTAAAGAAATCCTGTCCATCTTCAAATTCCAATTCCAGCTTATGCAGTTCACTTGTTATATCAAAAGTTATAATATCTCCAGCTTCAGCAGTATTCTGGTTCTCATCAGTATAAACAGCCTTTAACTCCAGAGTGTAGCTGCCAGCAGAAGTTTCATAGGGCTTGCCTTTATTTTGTAAATTAAAATAATACGCATCCTGCTTCTGGTATATTCCACATTTAAGGTTTTCTTCGGAAATATCTGCTGTAAATTTTATATTATCAAGCTCACTGCCTTCCAGCAAATTTCCATTATAAAAAAACTCTGCCTTATACTGCCCATATTCCTCTATTTCAGACTGCTTATAACTATTCTTTCCGCCACTTACAGACATTTCAAGATTACCTGCCGGCCAGTCTGAAACAGATATGCCATCACCCGGCCAGCCTAAATCCTTAGCATTTTTCTTAATAACATATCCTCCCAGGTAAACCACCTCTGCCGAAATATCCATTTTATCGCCTGGTATAAGATTAACTGGTATTTTCCCATTAGAAGAACTCTTTTTTACTTTGGATTTTCCGTTTTTAGTATATGTAATATTATATTTACATTTGCCAAGCAATGGTGATTTTGTATAACTGCCATCTGGATTTACAAGCCCATACTTTATATAATAAGTGCCCGGATAAACTTCCTCCATATCATTTACATCTGTCCCATTTTTATCCGTAAGGGTAACTTTTAAATCTACATCTGGCTCATAATAAACCCCTGTATCTGATACATTGCCATTGTATTTTAAATTATATTTTCCTGCCGGAACATCAGAATAAACAGCTACAACACCGCTTAAATTATAATCTATTTTAAATTTCCCACCATTCCCCTTTTTGCTATACTTAGGAGTATATATTTTATCTGGGGATAAATTCTTTTTCTTTTTTTTATCAGAAATATCTACATTATTTACATTTTTCCCTTGTACAAAAACTATCAGCCGGCTCATAGGAATATCAAAATCCAGCATCCTGTTATTTGTCTTTAACTCATCTCTTCCAAAAATTATATTGCACATTGATGTAAGTGATTTTAAAATATCATTTGAACTTCCTGTCTGCAATGCGTAATATATGTGTTCTGCATTTCCCTTTACATCAGGCATAACAGGGGAAGTTCCAATCCCTAAGTACATTATATTTATCTTTTTAACATAATCTGATAACATCTTTGTCAAAGCCTTTTTAGATGCTCCTATTGACATAGCATTATCATTTTTATGGAACTGTGTGCCATCCGTCAAGACAACAAGCCATTTTTCATTAGCTTTCTTACTAGAAATCCCCTTATATGCAGATGTTACTGCTTCAACGGGTGTGTTTCCCTGCCCTGACACAGTATATGCTTCCCTTATAATAGAAGCATTGCCGCCACCATTAATAACAAGAGGATTAGCCATATTATAAGATTTACTTCCTATTGTCATCTTATTCATAGGATATACACGCAGAACATCACCCTTATTTAACATTGAAGCAAATACTTCCACTGCATATGTAGCACGGCACCATGACAGCTGGCTGCCATACATAGAACCAGAATTATCAAAAACTATTGCAATTTCCCTCTTTACCGCTTTCTTTCCTGCTGCCTGCAATGGTTCTTTAAAAAAACAGGCAGCAAATAAAATACATAAAACAACAGTAAAAAATATTTGTACCTTTTTTTTCATTAAAATGCTCCTTTTAACATATAACTTTTTATCTATTATTTTATATATTACCAGTTAGTGCTCCAGAAAATTTGGACTGCCTTTTTCTAGTTTCTTCTTTGGCCTTGTCCTGTAGTAAATTTAAGTTTTGCCTGCATTGGCTGCATATATTCCTTAAAGTGCAATTTATTCCTTTTACCTTTGCCTGGTGAAGGACTTCTTCTATTATTGTTATTATCACAAATATACCTGTTATTTACAAACCACTGGAAACCTTCCGTTCCATTTGTCTGGTTTTCTGTTCTTGGATAGACTATATCTTCTTCTGTTCCTGTTTTTGAAAAAATATTAAACTTCGTCATTTCATTAAAATCTGAAATGATATCTCTTGTCCTTGTTCTATTAACACTTCTAAAGAATCTTTCTCCCCATACATCTTTATTTTGGTCAAGTTCTTCTTTTATTGGCTCTTCTTTAATTTTTATTGTATTATCAGCCATGTTTACTTTCCTTAAAAATACATTATCCACATTAATGGCAATACTTCCAAAGCCTAGTGGTTTAGCTGAACCTAGTTTATAACCATGTTTCTTATCTTCAAGCCCTTCATTTTCCCCACAATTAAGAAGCCAGTACAGGCTCATAAGTTCATCTCCTGTAATATTCTTAAAATAAAGTTTACCAGTAAATTTAACATTCTTTTTTAAGGGACGGACTGTTATATTTCTTATAGTTTTTGGTATATTTTCTGGAATATTATCTTTTAAATTATGCCAGTAAAATTTTCTGCCATTTAATTCTGGTTTTTCTAAAGGAATAACTTCTCCATTAGCACTAATGTAATAATCCCATGTCCAGAATACTGCATCATCACTTGGACGTTTCATATAAAATTCTGTGCTGGTTATCTTAGGAGATGACATTTCTGGAAGTGTTATAATCTTATCATAACAATTTTTAATAATATCATCTTCATTAATAGTAGTCTCTTTTTTATTTTCTATTTTACATTCTAAATCAGTAAACCGTATTTTAGAACTGTATGCAAAATCTTTTTGTACTGTACCAAAAAGACTACATGCAGGACAAAGTTTTTCTTTATTATCACAGGAACAAAATTTGCCAGCCAGTTTTTTCATATTATTTTGGTAAATTTCACGTGTAATACATGCTGGTGAAAGCATAACATAATTTGGAGAATTTTCTATTATATTATAATATACTGGAAAAAATTCCCATTCTTTGTCTTTTTCAAAAATTTCTAATTGTTCTGCATATTCCTTATAAGCATAATTTTGTTTTTTATCATCACCCTGTTCTGAATATTTTTTATATTCGTTTAATACTAGTTTTAATACTGAAATATCCACATTTTCTTTGATAGAATTTCCAATGGGTTTAAAAATATGCGCACAATGTTTTTCACCCTTATTTCCCAATACTGGTCCGTCTTCACCTTTTATAATATAACCCTCCAGCTGATTATCATTATTATTGTCTTTCTTTCCACTTACATTTTTTGCTAATGGTTTTCCTTTTGGGGTTTTTCCTAATTTTTCTGTTGGTCTCTCTCCTATTTCAAAATATACCTTGTGTCCTTCCTTTAAATCTTCGGCATCTTGTTTATAACATTTACGTCTATAATAACTGTCTCGCCAGTTTAACTCATCTTCCCTGTTATTTGTTCCTTTTGTACGCCAAAGATAATCTTTTGCTTTATAAAGTGAGAAGTTTCCATTCTCATCTTTTCCTATCAAGCCTGGTTCAAATGTTTCTATCATTCTTCTGCTTAATATAGCATCTTCTTCCATAACAGACAGGCAGGAATTTGTTAATACTTCATAATAACTCCGTAACATGCCACGTATTTCACTCCCTGGAATTACTGGCATCTGAAATTTGTCACTGCAATCTTCCTTTACATTTAATAAATCAGTATAAGAATAAAAATCATAAGTCTTATGTTTTTCTTTTATTTCTTTTATTTTAGATTTTTTTTCATCATCATTACACCCATCAACATCATTCATTGATATATTAAATTGAAACACTTTACTATTACTTGTATTTGGAATAAACAATCTGGTCTTTGATAAAACAGAATATTCAATAACCCCTGTAAATTTTTCCTGGTTATCTGATTCCCTGCGGTTTTCTCTTTTCGGACTTCCTTTCAAAGGAATAAAGTTATATGGATTAATAAATCCAGACATTATACCTCCCCCTCTCTAGTATATACAAACCCGGCATCTAAAAGCTGGTAGCCATCTACCGTTGCCATTCCGCTATTTTCATCATATTTTAAATGGTTAATTACTTCTATTGTACCTCTATCTTCCAGACAGATTTTCTCCCGGTAAATATTTTTATCTGGTTCACCAGAATAATTAAAACAATTTTCCAGAAAGCCATCTGGAAACCTTTTGCTTTTTGCAGCTAATGCCCGGTATTCTTTTTCATTATTAAATAAGTGGATTTCCAGTACCTCTTTGCCATCAATCCACTTTTCTACTTCTTCAATATTGTTATACCTTTTCCATATAACATCTTCCATTCTTGTATAAATAAGTGCCCTGCCCTTTTCTGGCGCTTCTTCTTTTCTTTCTAATTTATGCCATAAGTTCTCTCCGCTCATAAAAATCCCCCATACCAGTTCCACCAGCCCATAAAATGCCAGTAAATAGTGTATTTATATTTCCCAGCCTAGCCTTTTATATTTTGCTTATTTTATTTATATCTTTCAATAAGATTATACAGCTCTTTTGAACAATCTTCTTCATTAATTTCCTCACTGTATTTTACTTTTACATCTTCTCCTGCCTCAAAAATACCCCTTCCTACAGCAGTCTGTCCGCCAACTGCCACATAACCTTTTTTAATGTCTTCGATAACAAGAAGCAACATTCCAGCAATGGCAAGGTATTGTTTTTCCTGGTCTTTATATAATAAAAATTCAAGGCATGTATCACCACCAAAATATGCCAGTTCTGAATATAATGCACCATCTTTCGTTGATGCATCAAAACGGTTAATTTTATTTCTGAATACAGGTAACATTCTGCTGTGTTCAATTGTACTTTCCGCAATTACAACCTTAGAGCTTTGCGCAGTTTTGTCTTTCATTTTGCTATCTGTATAACCAAACCAGTTTTCTAATATATCATCCCGTCCTTCTCCTTGTATTCCCAGCTCCCCAAGGATTTCTTTTACATCTGCACGTATTGCACCATTCCAGCTGCTTCCTGGAATTACTGGTATTTTTTCGCCTTCAGCATCTGTATATGTAATGTGTTCAAAATCTGCTTCGCCAGGCATTGCAGAATAGCGCCGTATGCTGATGCCTCCTGACAGTTTTAATGGAATACTCATTTTAAGGTATTTTGTTTCTACTTTATTTATATTATTATTTTTCAGCCAGTCATCGTAAGTTTCTATTTTGTATATATTATTTTCCAGATTAGTACGGTGTGGCATAAACCCAATCCATTCATATAGACTGTCCTTATCAAATCCAGCATGAAAAATATTATTAATTTTCATACGTCCAAAACCGCGGGTCTTATTTGAACCAAAACGTATATCACCATTTTGTATTCCCTGGAAAATATTATATAATGACTGTTCCATGTTACTTTTAGAGTCATTTTCCCATATTATAATATTTAAAAAAATTATGCCTTTTGCACCAGTTTCAATAATCTCCATATCAAATTTATTACTTACAATTTTACCATCATCTAAGCTGACGCCATCACGTAATGAAACCTTTGGCATATTTTGGCCTTTATTATCAAAATACAAATCTGAAATAAATACGGAACTCATATAACCTTTTTCCCCATCTGCATACCCCATTATACATTCTTTGTCTTTTGAAAACCCAAGATAATCACGGAAAGCCCCTGCAAGCGAAGAACCTGGAATAAACAATACACCATTCCCATTACGCATAACATCTGAATCAGAATGGATTTCCTGCCCATTTGAAACTTTAAGGGGAGAGATTAATTCTATTTCCAAAGCATAATATTTTCTTTTTAATATTTTATTCACAATAATACCCCTCCCCTTTTTTATCTTTTTGATGGAATATATATTTTAATTCTGTAAGATATGCTTCCAGATAAAAAAGCTTACTTTTCTCTGTGTCACATTCAAAATTAATTATGCCATATTTTTCCTCAAAATCTTTCACAATTTCCTGGTTTATTCCATTTACTTTCTCTAAAATATTTTTGGCAACTTCTAATTTTTTATTTTTTACAATAGAATTTTTAGAAAAACGTTTAGTTACAGTTTCTTTTATATCAGCCATATTTTTTTGTTCTTTACATATAAGCATTAAAGCCCGGATTGCAGGTTTATATACATTGCTGTCTTCATTCTTTTTATCGCTGGCATCATTTATTGCCAAAACATTTAAATGCTCCCGGAATAATTTCATGCTGATTTCTTTCCCTATAACTGTCTGGCTTATGTCCACACATTCCGTGCTGCCATTATTTTCTTCATCTGCAAACTCCCCAATATAATGGTTTTCTCCCTGTCTTAATGGATAGACAGATGTTTCGCCATACCCTTCAATTATACGTTCACCTAAAAATACTGTAACTGGTGCATCTACAGAAACAGGTACTGAAAGACTGGCTGGCTCTTTAAGATGTAGTACAAGGACTGTCCCTTTGTCAAATGCATCTAATACAGGTTTTCTCCTTCCCCATGTAACATTATAACCGCCTATGCTTGTATAATTTATAAACTTATCTATTTTTCCAATTTCTGCACCTTTTATGCCAAGCGCTGTAGTAACTTCTTCAAGTAAATCCTCTGCCATTGTAGAATACATTACGCTATCTTTATTATAAACAATTACTGGCGCTTCAAGTTTAACAACCAAATCTTTAAATTTTGTATTCTGGGTGTCTTTATGCTGTCCAGTTTCTTCTTTTTTGTTTCCAGTCTGTATACGTACTTTGCCATATTCTGCTGAATGGGAATATCCAATATAATATTCTTTCTTTTTAGATAAATATCTTTCAATTTCTATAAGTTGTCCCATACTCCCTAAAATATAACCCCGGAAAGACTGCCCCTCCATAATGCTTGACATCTGGTACATCTGGCTGTTTCCACCAGCACTTTCCACAACATGTCCATATGATTTGTCATCTGGGCGGCGGTGATGGTAACGTTCCTCAAGTTTTACATCATATTTAATTGTAACAGGATTTTCTTTGGAATATACGCCAGCATTTACATAACAATGTTTCATTGCATTAAGCTGCTGTCCTGTTACAAGCTTATTGCCTTTGTCTGTTTCTTTATATATCTTATTAATAAAATACTTATCATTATTTTTTATGCCATACCATGACGCAGGAACTTCTGTAAAACGGCATCCTTCTTTTTCTGGATAAGCGTTTGCAAAAACAAGCTTTCCCTTATCTAAAAATTCTGTAAAGCTGCCATAATGCTCTTTTGCATACTCCTGTGCTATAATCCCAAGCATTTTACTGCCCTCAATATAATCCATGCTTTTTGTTTCCCCGCCATCCATGCTTTTACAGATAACAGGTTCTTCAAGGTAAATGGAATATTCAAGGCGGCATAATGTTTCAGCACCACATACGTTTTCTTCTGTATTATTTACGATGGCATTATTCTGGCAGAAACCTGTCTTTATAGGAACAAGGCTTGCTTTTATTTCACCAAACCCTCTTGTCCTTGCAATTCCCATACTGCTAAATACAGATATAATATTTGTAAAATCTTTATAATACTTCTCTTCCATTTCCGTTTCTGCAATAAATACAAGCCCTTTATCTGCCACACGCATAGTACGCAGGGAAGTATCATCTGCTACGCCAGTTTCTGGATTTATTGCTGTCTGTGTACGTATATATGAAAAATGCTGTAAAATATTCTGTGGATGGAATATAAGGCTGTTTTTGTATTTTTCTGCTTCAGCGCGCATTTTATCATAATTTTCAAGCCTTGCATTACCTATTCTTACTTTTGAAGGCTGTTTTCCTTCACTCCCAAAAAATCTTTTTATAGAAAAATCTTTATCACTCCAATTTATATCCCAGTCCTGTAATTCCTGTGCACATTCCCTTAAACAGCCTTTTAAACGTTTTGCCGGAATAAAAGGAAAACCATATGCATCATAACAAATATCTGTATCCAGGGAACTATTGTACACACCGCCATCTGAAACACACAAATCACTTAGAAGCTCTATTTTTATCTGGTACTTCCCCATCTGCCAGTCCCCCTTTTTCCGTTTTAATGCTTTTATAATAATCCATCAGTTCAAGCGCATCATACCATTTTGCAGTCTTTACCCTGTCCTTTCCAGAGTCAAAATAAAGCCTGCTTTCCTCTTTTTTACTGTCTTCATTTTCTTTAACATATTCATCTGGCATTTTAAAACCTCTTGACAGCAAAAATGAATTAAACATTTCTGTCTGGCTTTGTCCCTGTGGATATGTATTCCTGAGCTGTTTTGCAAAAGAATGTGGAATATTGTCTTTTAACTGGAAATATTTAATGTTATGTTTCAGATTTTCAAATGAAAAATATTCTTTATTGTTTTTTTCAAAATTACTGTTTCCATTACATGCTTCTGTATGTATATAATAAGGTCTTATAAGAAGGTTTTCCCCGCTTCTTGTTATATACTCCCGTTTCCTGGTTTCTTTTAAATCCTGTGCCTGGATATTCTTGCAAATATGGAAATCTAGGAAGTTCCCAATACGCCCATTATCCATATATTCTTCCTTTTTGGCACGTTCCTTTGCTATGCTGCAACAGCTTTCTGCAACTTCATAACCTATATAAAATGGAAAATGGCTTCCAATAAAAGCAATTCCTGCACAAACGCTGAAACCATAATTATCTATACTTTCCTTATCTGTTTTTCCATTCATTGCATAAGCAGAAATTTTTCTACAATAATATTCTACAGTTTCCAATGCAATTCCTGCATTGCACACATATGTAATATCATCACCAGCCACAAGAATTTCCCTTATAAAATATTTATTCTCTTTTCCAGAAAATGCAACTTCTTCTTTTGCTGCTTTTGTAAAATAATCATGCATTTCATCAAATACTTTACGGAAAGAACTTGTAATCTGGTATGAAACTTTCCTCATCTCTTTAACTGCATCATTATAATTTTCCTTATTTTCAATAAGCCCACGTATTCTCAAACCCATATTATTACCATCAATATGTACAACAGCAAGCTGGCTGTCTTCACCTTTTTTTAAAACAAGGTTATCAAATACTGTTTCTTCTTTTTCCAGTCTTTTTTCTTTTTTCTTTTTAATATATGCCCTTAACTTTAAAACAGTTTCATAACTTTTAGGTTCATTTTTCTTTTCATTTGTAAGTCTGAAAATTTCATCTCCCTTATCTATAAAAACTGCTGGATAACCACTTTTAAGTTCTGTTTTCATAACAGGAAGAGCGCCTAAAGGCTTTGCAACAGCCATATCTGCTTTAGTATCTGCCATCTTTTCCTGCAGGCTTTTATAATCATTTGCATAATTATCACTTTTTTCATGTATAGCAACTGCTAACTGGAATGAATAAGAATTAACCAGCGTATATTTTGACATGCGCTGGTTAATATTCCTGCAAAGGTCTATACTGCTGTAACTGACAAAAGCATTACCTCCGCCAATAAACAATACCTCTACATCATTATTCTCTTCATTATACCCGCAAATACAATCTTTTTCTTTCCCTTTATCATACCATTCTAATTTTACTTTTATATTAACATATGGATTTTTGTTACCAGCTCCATCTGTCTGTTCATTCTTAATACTTTCTATAGCATATTTTAAAGCATCCTCAATAATATTCTCCACAATATAAGATGCTCCAATAGCATTTCTTACTTTTGGTGTACGGTATATATATTTCTGTATCCCTCTTACATCATACATTGCTATAACAGTTTTTGTTTTGTCCTCTTCTATATTTCCTTCTTCTATATTTCCCATTTACTTCCCCCTGTACAAATATACTGAAACATAACTTATTCCCTTAAAGTATATTAATTATATGACATTTTTTGTTAAAAATCAACTATATACGTCAAAAAAATACATAAATTTTGTAGAAAACTACAATTTTATACAAGCAAAGTCTTATATAGATTTTATTGATACATATACTGTATAAAATCTGCTCAATAGTATTAAAAACACCCTTAAACGGAATTATATCATTTCTACAAGCAGTACCTAATGTTAGAAGTTAACAACTACGTGCATCAATGCCCTTTAACAAGCTTCCTTCATTTCTACAACTCGCCATCATGTTCAAAAAAAGTAAATCCTAATGTGTCAATGCCCTTTAACGGGCTTCTTTCATTTCTACTCCGTTAATGATGGATTTGTTCCACTGAATGGAATGTGTCAATGCCCTTTAACGGGCTTCCTTCATTTCTACATAGCCGAAATCCTGCGGCAGATACCCTAATATGTTCCATGTGTCAATGCCCTTTAACGGGCTTCCTTCATTTCTACGAGGAAAAGAAAAAAAAAGAAATGAAGGAGCTTTGGATGTGTCAATGCCCTTTAACGGGCTTCCTTCATTTCTACGTTAAAGTAACAGGTTTAGGAGAAGTAAAGGCAAATGTGTCAATGCCCTTTAACGGGCTTCCTTCATTTCTACCCTGTGCTTGCTGCAGGCACTCTGGTGCATCTGTTGTGTCAATGCCCTTTAACGGGCTTCCTTCATTTCTACATTGGCTAGCAATCGATGTGCCAATAAAGAACAAATTGTGTCAATGCCCTTTAACGGGCTTCCTTCATTTCTACGGAAATATCAGGATCTATTGGATGAAACAGATACTAGTGTGTCAATGCCCTTTAACGGGCTTCCTTCATTTCTACATAGCCGAAATCCTGCGGCAGATACCCTAATATGTTCCATGTGTCAATGCCCTTTAACGGGCTTCCTTCATTTCTACGAGGAAAAGAAAAAAAAAGAAATGAAGGAGCTTTGGATGTGTCAATGCCCTTTAACGGGCTTCCTTCATTTCTACAATGGCGTGGAAGTTACAAATGAGAATGTTATAAAGGTTGTGTCAATGCCCTTTAACGGGCTTCCTTCATTTCTACGGAGGAGATTATCCGATTCACTATCGTGATGAAATCGTGTGTCAATGCCCTTTAACGGGCTTCCTTCATTTCTACAGTTTTACTTCGTCAAAAATATTCTATTGAATATATTAATGTGTCAATGCCCTTTAACGGGCTTCCTTCATTTCTACGGTACTAATACTAATCATTATGTGGTTGTGTGTGTCAATGCCCTTTAACGGGCTTCCTTCATTTCTACCCTGCCACTTGGGAGCCCCCTGTTTATAAGGGTTTGAAGGGTACGTTTTCCCCAAGATTTTTAAAAATGTTACAAAAGTGTTACATTTCGCCATTTTTTTGTTTTTACAAAATTTTACAATCCATTTCCACAAACTTCTAAATAGAATTATATCATATATTTGACAAATAGCAAGATTTTTTGCTATTTTTATAAATATTTTTTTACTTGTACAATCCCATAATACAAAATCCCATCTGCAAAAAACATATACAGATGGGATTTTGTTACATTTATAATTCCACACTCCACTCATATCTGCCATTAACTTTATTGCGTTTCAGCATACCAATTTCAAGCTCAATGGAATCACTTCCTGTTTCATCTAAAATTTTATTCAGTTCCATTTCCTGTTTTTCTATTGCTCTCTTTATGCCACGTTCCTGTTTGCGCAATTCCATCATTTTGTGCGTGATTTCTTCAGCACGTTTATGGATATTTAACTCTTTAGGAATTTTTTCCACCTGTGCGGTTGGATTTTTCAATAATAAAGGAAATTTTAGGCACACA
>CAJUPJ010000038.1 GCA_910588655.1 uncultured Lachnospiraceae bacterium
TCTTGCTAAAGTATAGCATGTTTTTTATAATATTTTCAAAAGACTAATTGAAGAATAAAAAAATGTACACTTGACAACATATGATTTAAATGCTAATATTTATAAAAATTTAAGAATGATACAATAAAGTTGGTAATGTTCCGGAAGAGATGTTACAAAAGTATATAGAAAACCAAGGCTAAGAAAGAAGATGGCAGCCAATGTTAAAAGCATATAAGTACAGAATATATCCTGATAATGAACAAAAAGTACAGATAGCAAAAACATTTGGCTGCTGCCGTTTTGTGTACAACCATACACTTGCATACCGGAAAGAAAAATATGAAAAAGAGAAAAACTCTGTCAGTAAAACAGACTGTAATAATTATTGCAACAGGGAATTAAAGAAAGAATATGAATGGCTGAAAGAAGTTGATAAGTTTGCGCTGGCAAATGCTGTTTACAATATGGATTCTGCATACCAAAAATTTTTCAAAGAACATGCAGGATATCCAAAGTGAAATACGAAAATCCAAAAGCCATTAGAAAATATGAGAAGAAACTGGCAAAGTTACAAAGACGGCTGGCGCATAAGGAAAAAAGGAGTCACAATTACTACAAAACAAGGAAAAAGATAGCATTATGCCATGAGAAGATAAGAAATACCAGAAAAAATTATCTGCATAAGGTTTCCCATGAGATTACCAGCGAAAACCAATTGATAGTTTCAGAGAACCTACAGATAAAAAATATGGTAAAAAACCATCATCTGGCAAAATCAATAAGTGATGTATCATGGTATGAACTGACGAGTCAATTGGAATACAAGACAAAATGGAATAGAAGGGATTATATCAAAATAGATACATTCTATTCCAGCAGCCAGTTGTGTTCTGGTTGTGGATATCAGAATACTGGTACAAAGGACTTGTCAGTGAGGGAATGGATATGTCCTGTCTGTGGTGTAAAACACGACAGGGATATTAATGCAGCAAAGAATATACTGGAAGAAGGATTAAGACAAATAGCATAAGGAAGACAAATATACAGGGCAGGGACTGCCTGGATTAACGTCTGTGGAGATAGCAGGTTGCGAGGTCTGTGAAGCAGGAAGCCCATTGGCTTTAGACAATGGGTAGTTCACATATTTATGATTAATAAGAAAGGGGTATAAAAATGAAAGACAGTTTACACATCACATATTATATGTATTTGTATTATAGGCGTGCCAGCTTGTAACCAGGCAATTATATGCACTTGGTTATAAGCTTGCAGGTCTTATAGTCTGGTGCATAAATGTGAATGTAAACTGCATTTTTTTATATATTGCATTTTTTATTATATTTATATTAACGCATCAGGCAGACAGATACCTGGTGCGTTTTTTAATCTATAAAAAATATGTATATTAAAAAACAGCAATGGACAGATATGGGGAGGATTGGTTATGAAAATAAAATTTCCAGATTATACAAATTGTTTAGTAAATGTAGCAAATACCATATTAGATGAATTTGGCGCTGGAGAAGGAAAGCAAAAAATGAATTTACTGGATGGATATTTGAAAAAGGGTTATGAGAATATTGTAATTATTTTATTAGATGGAATGGGTGAATGTATTATACGGGAAAATCTTGAAAAGGATGGTTTCTTTAATTCTAATCTGAAGGGAATATACAGCTCTGTTTTTCCCCCGACAACTGTTGCGGCAACCACATCAATTTTGAGCGGCATGCAGCCATGTAGGCATGGATGGCTTGGATGGGAATGTTATTATCCGCAGATTAATAAAAATGTAACCGTATATCTTAATAAGGAAGCTGGAACTGATAAACAGGCAGCAGATTATAATGTTGCATTTACTTACTGTGGTTATGAGAGCATAGTGTCAAAAATAAAGAAAAATGGAGGGACTGCATTTGAGGCTGCTCCTTTCACAGAACCTTATCCAGATTCATTTGAAAAAATATGTGGATATATTAAGGATTTGTGCAGGAAGAATGGAAAGAAATATATTTATAGTTACTGGAATGAGCCAGATAGCATTATGCACAGGAAAGGGTGTTATGGCAGTGATGCAAAGCAGATGCTCCGGAGTCTGGAACAACAAGTGGAAGAATTGTGTAATGGGCTTGAAAATACACTTGTGATTGTGACAGCAGACCATGGGCATATGGACTCAAAAGGGGTGTCAATAACAGACTATCCGGGGATAATTGACTGTCTGGTGCGTATGCCGTCAATTGAGCCAAGAGCTTTAAATTTATTTGTCAAGGAAGAAAAAATCCATCAGTTTGAATATGAATTTAAGAAGGAATTTGGTGGTAAATTCTTACTTTGGACAAAGCAAAAGGTGATTGAAAGTAACTTATTTGGAACAGAAAATAAGCATCCATGTTTTGAGGGGATGCTTGGAAATTATCTGGCAATTGCAACAGATGATTTGTCAATTTACAATACCAGAGAGGAAGCAGACTCTTTTATTGGGGTACATGCGGGGATAACTGCAGATGAGATGGACATACCGCTTATAATAATAGAAAACAAGTAGTAAAACGCAATTTGCCAGGAGGATTATAATTATGATTAATATCCGTTTTGCAAAAGAGGATGAACTGGAACAGGTAAATGTTATTAGAAAACAAGTACATAAACTACATGCTGATGGCAGAGCTGATTTTTTTAAACCTGGCGGCTGGGATAGTATAAAAGATATTGTTAAGGACAGGTTTGTTTCAGATAACAGTAATGTAATTGTGGCTTGTAATGATAGCGGAATTACAGGCTTTGCCATTATCCAGTATATACACAGGAATGAAACGCCATTATTAAAAATGACGCACTGGAACGGGGAATTAGTAAATTGGAATTAAATATGTGGGAATTTAATGAAACTGCACTTAAATTTTATAAGAGCATTGGATTTAAGACATACAGGAGAGATTTGGAAATGCATGTTCCCGGACTTTCTTTTATTGACGCCCCTCCCCCTCTGGTGTAAAATATAAACAGGTTAAAGTTAAAGAAAATTATACAAAATACAGGCATCAGGTTATACTATCTGGAATAGAATAGTCTTGTTATATAATTTTTATTATGGGGATAAAAATTTATTTTTGATAATTTTATTTTGGGGGATACTGGAATGGAGAAGAAACAAAAAGAACTGCTTATTATAATGCCTGCTTACAACGAAGCCGGCAATATTGAAAATGTACTTGATAAACTTGAAGCACCTGAAATTGCTAGTATTGCTGATTTGCTTGTTATGAATGATGCTTCTTCTGACAATACAAACTGGATTGTAAAGAAACGCAAACATGCGCTTGTTACACATGTGTTTAACCTTGGATATGGAGGGGCTTTACAACTTGGCTATAAATATGCAATAAGACGGGAATATAAATATGTCATACAGATGGATGCCGACGGCCAGCATGATGTATGTAATATTCCTGTTATTTATAAGAAGCTGAAAGAAGCAGATGCTAATGGCTGCTGTCCTGACATAGTGCTGGGCTCGCGTTTTTTAAAAGAAAGTTCTGTTTTCAGGGTGTCTGCGGCTAAAATGGCAGCATACCATATTTTCAGGAAGGTTATTAAGCTGGCAACAGGAAGATACATAGCAGACCCGACTACAGGCCTGCAGGGGCTTAGCCGGCGTGCTGTGCTGCACTATTCCAAATACAGGAATTTTGATGATAAATACCCGGATGCCAATATGATTATCCAGATGCTGCTGCTTGGCTTCAATATTGAAGAAATCCCGGCAGTTATGCACTCAAGGGTACTTGGTAAAAGTATGCACTCAGGTTTTAAACCGTTTTTATATATGTTCCGGATGACATTTTCAATATTTGCAGTAATTTACAGGATTAAAGTTTTAAAATGGGACAGTGTTGAATAAGGAGATATAAGGGCTGTATGTTTGGTTTTATAAAAAATTTCAGGACTGGCGGCAGTAAATACATAAAACTTGATAAAGCATATTTAAAAGAAAGCAATGAAGACTTTGCTAATCCTGGAAGGGGATGGTACAGGATTTATACTTTTAAGCTGGAAACCCTGGATTACAATGAGCTGGACTGGCTTTATTATAATGAAAACGAAACACTTGCCCTTGTTTTAATTGATATTGGTGCATACAGCAGCAAAAATATTGATGACAGTGCACTGGATTTTTTTAAGTATATACTTGGCAAATTCCAGGAAAAAGGCAAAGAAGTAATACTAAGGATTGTCTATGATACAGAAGGAAAAGGCATGCAGAAAGAACCATCCCTTTTTTCACAGGTAGTTATACATATGCAGCAGCTTGGAGGCATCGTAAAGGAATATGCTGGCAACATTTTCTTGTTCCAGGGGCTTTTTGTTGGAAGCTGGGGAGAAATGCATACTTCTAAGTTCTTATCTGAAGACAGGCTTAAAATCCTCTATGCAAAATGGAAGCAGGAAACAGGCGGAAGTGTAAAAATATCATTCCGCACCCCTGTGCAGGTAAGGATTGTGACAGAAAAAAACAACAGCCATAATGATATAGGCATATTTGATGATGCTATATTTGCATCACCAACACATCTTGGTACATTTGGCATTGCAGATGAAAACAGATGGGAAAAGCCGTGGTGTAAAGATAAGGAACTGGAATTTGCCAGGAAAATATCAGAAAAAATACCATGCGGCGGCGAAGCAGTGGCAGGTGAAAGCTTTCCATCACCAGATGAAACTATAAAATTATTAAGGGATATGAATATAAACTACCTTAATTGTATACATGATGCCAAAATCCTGGAATACTGGAAAAACCAGTCCACAAAAGAATATGGCAATATTTATTCATATATAAGCATGCATCTTGGCTACCGTATAACTGTAAAAGATGTTAAGCTGGTGAAAAGTGGCAATGCTTTAAAAATAATATTTGCCAATAACGGGTTCTCCTGTATTTACTTTGAAACATGCCTGGCACTGGTTATTGAAGAGCCAGGCGGTAATAAATCTAAAATGGAAATTCCATTTGATGCCAGGTTTCTTATGCCAGGAAATACAAAAGAAGCTGTTATAGATAATATCAGAGGTATTGCAAATGGCAGCAGGCTTTACCTGGAATTATCCAGAAAACATGATAAAAAAACTATCCATTTTGACAATGCTGGTGCTAAAGAAATGTTATTCCTGGGCAGTTTATTTACCAGGAAATAACAGTGTACCAGCCAGATACCCATATTGTCCAGGCGGAGTATCTATTGCATATTTAATAGTTTCACCTGTCTTACTGTCAGCTGTATCCAGATAAATATTATAAATACCCTGTTCCATGTCCCGCACATTAATTACAGCAGAAAGCTTTATTTCTTTTATCCCATTATCTGGCGCATTAATTCCAGGTTTTATTGTATATGTCTTATTTGTTTCCTGGTTTATACATGTAATAGTATAATCTGGCGGGTAATAACATGGGGCAAAACCCATATTTTCCAATGAAATATTAAGGGTTGCTGTTTCATCACTGTATGGTTCAAATTCAAGCGAACTGGAATTTATTATATAGCGGTAACCAAGGTGCTTTTCTATATATTCATAACCATTGCACTCATTAAAAATACCATCTCCATTGTATGCTGAAGATTTCCATTTATCCAGTACACTGGCATCATACATTGAGTTAAGGTATGAAACGTGCATTTTGCGTAAATCTTTAACTGCATTATTAATATCGTTTAAAGGGTTTTCTATTATGGCTTCACCACCATTAGGAACAGAAAGACATAAATTGTCCTGGAATTCCAGTTCCTGTCCCCGTTTTCCTTCTGTATAAGTGCCGCAGTCTGATGTGGAAGAAAGAATTCCATCATTAAAAAGCCCAAGCCTTTCCGTTACAAGCCCGTCTGTCCCTTCTGTTATAGCCCGTAACTGTGCAGGTGTACGTACAGCAAGAAAAATTGACGGGGCAGACACATTGTAAAGTTTCCTGGCAAGCCTTATTATATTATTTTTATCCTGGTGTGCAGAACCATGCATTTCACCATAACTTCCTATATACAGCCCCTGTAATATATAAATACTGTCGGCATACTTATTATAAACAGAAGCAGTCTGTTCCATATGCTTTAGTATAATTTTTATATCTGAAGGCTCAGTAGCAGAAGCATTGCCATCCCAGTCATATAAAAAACGGAGTATAAGCTGTTTATTGCTTCCTGCCCATGCGCCAAGTATACTGTCAAGCTGTGAAAGTGCATCACTGCTTAACGGCATATCTTTATACATGGATAAATTAACCTGTACCATAGCAAGCCTGTCTTTTATTTCATTTATATTGCCAGGCAGTATATTTCCACCAGAGTTAATGCCAGTAATTTTATAGGGATAAATCTGGTAGAAACCACAGTAAGGATTATCAAGCGCACTAGTGGTTATATTGCATTTATTATGTTCATACCTGACAGGAAGATAATACGAATAACGCCTGTATGCATAATATGCTGTAATAATTGCGGGTATTGTTATTAATAAAACTATTATTGGGATAATTAGTTTTTTAATCTTCATAAATTCCTCCATAAATCATGGCACTACTTCCCTTTCCCACTAAAATTCTTTATGGTTCATAATAGAACTGCTGGTTTTTATAGATATTAGCAAAATAACAACCGCCGCCATAACTATAATTGCAACAATAACACCCATACTTAAAACCGATATGTGGTTAATTATATCTGGTATATTAACCCCTAGCATTTCTGAAACTTTTATAGCAGCAATGCCAATAACAGAAATTATACCAAAAACGCCAATAAGGGCAAGCCGTCCCTTTTCCCCGCCAAATTTAAGGTGGAATGGAATCATTAATGATTGTATCACAATTAATATAGGTAAAATTATTAAAGAAGAAATAAGTATTTCTTTAATATCTGCTGTTCCTTTTAATGCATTGGAAATAACAGCTAAAAATGTTGCAAAAATCCATGCACTCCCGCCAAACATAAGGGCAAGGCAGTATTTTTCAATGGTGTAACCTGTACGGCTTATTGGCAAAGTAAACAAAAATGCATTGCCATTATCAAATTCGTCATAACTTATCGTGCTTAATGCAAACATTGACAGGATGAAAGGCAAAAATCCCATAAAAAATGATGTGTCATCAGAAAAAAATGCTGTACTGGCTGCTATGGCAGCAATTATTAAGAAGAAATTTTTTTGTCCTTTCATAAGTTTAAAATCTTTTACTAATAAACCTTTCATGATTTCTGCCCCCTTACCATCATTGTAATTACCTCATCTACTGTTCCTTTTTCGATTGCAATTTTAGGATAATTTTCTATATAATACTGTTTCTGGTTTGTAAGGCAGCTATATCCATAACTTTCTTTCTTTGAACATACAATAAACTGCTGGTCAAGTTTATTAAACTGTTCTTCGCTAACTTTAAGCAATGCATAGCTGCCCAGTAAAACATCTGTATCCTCGTGTAAAACCACTTGCCCGTTATCAATCATATAAATATCATCACACAGGGTTTCTAAGTCACTGGAAATATGTGAACTAATAAGAATAGAACGCTCTTCGTCTGTTTCCATAAAATTCCTTAGCATTTCTAATAATTCATCCCTGGCGATAACATCTAAACCAGCAGTTGGTTCATCAAGTATTAACAGCCTGGCATTATGTGAAACTGCAACAATCACTTTCAGCTTAGCCTTCATGCCAGTGGAAAATTCTTTAATTTTCTTATCAAGTGGTAAATGGAACTTTTTAACCTGTTCTGTAAAAAATGTATAATCAAAATGCCTGTACATATTTTTCAATACAGGAATAATATCATTAACCGTTAAATAGCCACTAAAACCAGAGTCAGCAAGGACAACGCCTAAATCTTCCCTGTCCTCTGGCGTAAAATCCTTTAAATCCTTTCCAAAAACTGTAATACTCCCGCTACCAGCTGAGACCAGCCCTAACACAGCTTTAAAAGTTGTGCTTTTTCCTGCACCATTCTGCCCGACAAGCCCTGTTACACAGCCCTTATGTACCTCTAACGAACAATTAAGCGAGAAATTATTATAATGTTTTTTCAAATGTTCAATTTTAAGCATATATATCACCCCTCTAAAATTAATTCAAATAAACTCCTTATATCCTCATTGCTAATTCCACAGCGTCTGCCTTTCTGGATTGCCTGTTCTAAATCTGCTTCCAGTTCTTTTTTTTGTTCCTCAAGTAAAAGCTCTGGATTGGCGGCTGCTACATATGTCCCCTTTCCATGTACAGTTATAGTAAAACCTTCACTTTCCAGGCTGTCATATGCTTTTTTAACAGTTAAAGCACTTATTTTTAACTCCTTCGACAATGTGCGGACAGACGGAAGATTATCATTTTCCTTTAGTTCCCCGTTGCGTATAAGTGTTTTTATCTGGTCTGTAATCTGCTCATATATTGGAACCATTAAAGATGTGTTAATAATTACTTTCATTCTTTACCGTCCCTCCTTTGAATGATAACAGTATATAACAGTTTATAACTGTTGTCAAGTGTTATATGCTGTTTATTTGGAATTATTTCATGTTATTTTTTTGTGTGTGGGGTGATTTAGACGAACGGAAATATAATGGCAGCCTTTTTTATGAAGCGGCAGCCATATTTTGGGTTTTCTTATTTTTTACATCACTAGTTTTAGCTGTAGGGTAAATATATTTCTAACATTGTTTCCTGGTAAACTGCCCTTTTGTACTTAAGAAGGCATTTTTTAACTGGCTGCAGTTCATCTGCCACCACCTTTTCAAGTTTAGCAAGTGCTTTATCATCAAATTGTACATCAGATAAATATTTCTTATAATATTCTTCATTATATCCCCATAACACAACCTGTCCAGGATACCTGTTTTTAAGTTTCTGTGCAATCAGAAGCCCGTCTGCATCAAAATCCCCTGCATAAAAAATAGTATATTTTTCTTTTAACAGTTCCAATGTTATATAAAAAGCCAGTTTAAATTGTCCGTTGCCGCAAATAAATGCACCTTCTGGATAAGTGTCTGTAAGATAAGAAAATACAGCAGGATTTTCTACAACATATATCTCTTTTATTTCGTGCTGTATGCTTCCAGCCCATAAATATTCCAGTGAATTTAAAGTTTTTAAAGTAACTTGTACAGGTTCTTTCTCTATAAAACCACCTTCTATACCTTTGTGTATGCTGCCATCTTTTTTAACTCCATGTAAACCATATACAAGGCATGTATTAGACACATTATCCTTTAAAATACCCACGCTATATAAAAGGTTTTCCGTGTACTCAATTCCAGACAAGCCATCTGTACCAATTCTGTCCAGTCCAAGTCCATAAGGATTTTTATTTTCCAGGAAATATTCTATATAATTCAATAAAAGCTTACATGCAGATGTCCTTAAATCAAAGAAATGTGGATTTCCGGTTGTTTCTGCAGCAAATACAGGAAGCAGCAGCATTTTCCCCTCAAAACATGGCAATTTTCCAAATGCTGTAAACAATTTATTTAAAAACAGTTCCAGTTCTTTTTTATTTTCATTATACATTTTAAAAATAATCTGGCTGCCTTTCCCCTTTTCTTTAAAAACATACAAAAACCAGTTTAAAACAATTTTATTATTACAATTTAAAGCACATTCTTCAAAAAAAGCATTTCTGCTATTTAATTCCTTTTCCCTTTTATCCTTGTTTATAACAAGTGGTTCTTTAAAATATGCGGTTAAAACCTCTTCCCATGACAATGGCGCAAACTTACTGTTTTTAAGGGATTTTTCCATAAATGCATAAGATATCTTTACATCTTTTTCTGCATGTAAATCTTTTTTAAAAAACCCTTCCAAATCATACTTTTCATCACTTGATAACCCGGAAAGTTTTATAACACCGCCCATATGTCCAAGGCTTGCATATTTCTTCTTTAAAGCATTAAAAAGTTTCTTATATACATCCCTCTTTTTAAAATAAGTTACACATTCTTTAAGTAATTGTTCCATTTTCAAACACCCAGTACCCTTGTCTTCCCATTCCACAGATAAGGTATAACTGTAACAAATTTAGCATTTTCAGGACGTACAAGCTGGTATATTGCAAGACCTGGCACAGTTTCATAATCACCCCACAGCACCTGCGAATTTATCATAAAGTTAAGGTTTAAACTTACCATAAGCCTGAACATATCCTTTATATTCATTTCATCAACACCCGCAAATGCCTCATCAAGTGAAATAAGAAGTGGTGCATCCTTATTTGCCCCTGCATATTTAGCAACAACAGCGGAAAAAAGCGGCACATACATTGACATTGCCTTTTCCCCTCCGCTGAAAGTAAAGAAAACCCTGTCTGTAAGTTCTTTTTTCTTCTCACCAGTCTTTTGTGAATAAAGCTGGAATTCAAACCACTGGCGGTAATCAAGTATATCTTTCATAATCATATGGAAAGACATTGCTGTATTTGTATCACTTGCCAGTTTCCTTGCATCCATAATTTTAGAACGGAAATGTGATGCCATTTTATCAATGTCTTCCTGGCGCAGTATTTCTGTATCACTCTGTAACAGGTTTACAAGTTCCTTTGTATCAAGCTGTCCCTCTTTTTCTGTCTTCTTGCTAATCCATTTAAGGCTTAGTTTCAGCCCGCTTGAGGTCTGCATAGATTCCATAAGGCTGTTCATCTTTTCTACCCAGCGCTTGCTCTCATAAATTTTTGCCCTGATTTTTTTGCTAATTGTATTAGAAAGTATATCCTCAAAAAGTTCCCTGTCCTTTGCACTTAATACTTTCTCCAAATCCTCCATGTCAGTATTTAATTTTACAACCAGTTCTTTAAATGAAAGAGATATCCCCTTGTATTTTGTCTTAATATCAGGCCTGAAAGCTGGTATGCCGTATTTCTCTATAAGCTCCTGCCCGTCAATAGCTTTTCTCTGCTCTTCAAAAAGATTGTATATAGAAAGCTGGTATTCTGCCAGCAGTCCTTTTTTCTCATGGAAAGCTGTCTGCAGGTTTCCATGCATTGAATCCAGCTGTATCTTGCTTATATCCTGTCCTCCAGGCAGATTACACACATTCTTTGCCATTATTTCCGCATCTTCTGGTTTATTAGTTCCCCCGGCAGAAACATCTTGTATTACATATCCAAGGCTGTATTCCATCAGGAATATCTGTTCTTCCACGTTTTTAAGCTGTTCTACATTAGAAATCTGTTCCTGTTTTCTCTCCATTTTTTCCTTGTCATTTTCAATGGAATTTTCAAGAAAGCCTATATCTGACGCTGCCCTGTCACGCTCACCAGGTATTTCACCAAGACGCTTTACACATATATCAAGACGTTCTTTAATTTCATTATAGTTTGTAAGCCCAAGCTGCTGCCTTACAGACTCCAGTTCCCCAAGTGTACGTGCCTTACGCTGGTTATACTGGTTTAATGTGTAGAGTATTTCATCCCTGTCTTCTATAAGCCCTTCAAGGCTGTCCTCAAGTGTTTTAAGCAGGCTGATTCCTGACCAGTACCTGTTATATGTTATTCCTGCTTCACTTAAAAGGTTATGGTACTCTTTAAGCCCTTTTAAAGCATTTTCAAAAATATCAAGGCGGTTTGCCATATGTGCCCCTGCACAGGTTTCCTGTACTTTAAGCTGTATCTCTTTTAATTTCCCCTGTTCTTTTAACAGCCTCTCCCTATACTGCTCCGCTGTTTCCTTTGCAGCATCCAGGCGGGCTTTGCTGTCCCACAGGTCTTTTGCTGCAATCTTAAGGTCTTCTGCATCAGGGAATTTATCCATTTCTTCCTGTAAAGTTTTCTGCTGTTCCTTATTTTTAAGAATATCCAATTCAATCTGCTTTATCTGTTTCTCTAATATGCCAGCCTGTTTTTTAAGTTCTTCTATTCTTTCTGAACGGTAACGCTCTTTTGCTGCTGTCCCGATATATTTAGCCTTATACCCTGTGCCTGTAGTGCCTTCCAGTACACCTATATGGTAATGCCCTTCAGTGCCTGCCCATGTTGATGGCTGCCCATCTTTGCTATAATAACCAATTCCTGAAAGTACATTTGATATCCGGTTGTAAAGGATAATGTCATCCTCTGCATTATATACCTGTATAACTTCCATAATGCCAGGCTTGACATGCTCTATATCACTAAAAAGGTATTTATCACAGATATTTCCTTCTATGCCAAGTATCTTGTCCCTGTCATCTGCATCTACAATTAAAGCATCCAGGATACCCATATTGTACAGTGCCGCTTCAAGCTTGTCTGCCGCTTCACTGCTTAAACTTTCCACAAAGTCCACCGCCTTATAAAATGGTATATATTTTATACCCATTTCATCAAGTTTCTTCCTGTTACTAAGGACTTCCTGGCTTCTCTCTGGTTCAGGCTCTCTGCTTTCTTCCCATGTTTTAAGTTCTTCTTCTGTTTCAGCAAGCTGTACAGTTAATGGTTCTTTTTCCTGTATAAGCTGCCTTTCTGCTGAATAAAGCATATCATAAGCTTTATTCTTCTGGCTGCGCAGTATTTCACTTACCCTGGAATAATCCATGCCATACTGGTAATTATCAATAAAGCCTGCAATTTCCTGTAAACTGGAAGGTTCTATATGAAGCTCTGTATTGCCACGTTCCCATACATATACAGCTTCTGTTATCTCACTTTTCTGTTCTGTAAGCTGCCTGTCATACTGGTAATATTCCCGTTCTGCCTTATCCCTGTATTCCCGCTTTAAATCCAGTTCCTTAAACGCCTCATCACAGTGTCTTTTAGCTTCTTCTTCCTGCCTTAATATACTTGTGCCCTCTTCTACCTTCTGTACATACTGGTTTAGCATTTTTGCATGGTAATTAAAATCGCATCTGCCTTCTTTTTTTGATTTTATTTCTTCTATAAAGAAAAATGCTTCATCAAATGGGATATCTCCTACTGCCTCTTCCATTTGTACAAGCATATTATCTAAATCCTGCCAGGCTGTATTATTCATATCTTTTTGCGTTTTAATACGGTTTTCTTTTTCAATACATTCTTCCCTTTTTTTATCAGAACGCTTCCCATAATTTTCTATTTCTTTTTCATATTCTGCTGCCTGTCCTTCAATTTTGTTTTCCTCTGCTTTTAACCTTGTAGCATCGTTATTGCTTAAAGAATCCCTCTCTTTTTCCAGAATACCATATTCCTGTTTTAAATTATTATACAGTTCCTTTTCTTTTTCTAATTTTTCTTTATTTCTTGCAATTCCTTCCTCAATGGATTTTAATTCTTTTTGCTGTGTATTAAATTCTTTTACAGTTTTAAGGTATGATTCTGCCCTGCTTAAAAGGACTGCTTTATTATACTGGTCATATACCTTTTCAATCTGTTTTGCTGCTTTTATGCTTTCAGAAAGGTTATCAAGATTAGTTTTAAGTGTGTCCATATTTTCAATGGCTTCTGACATAGGACGCAGGTCATCTTCTGATAATGTCTGCAAAGATTTGCTTAAAATATCGTTAATTACAGAAGGCTTGAAATCTTTAGAAAGTTTTGGTGTACGGAGCTGTATTAATAAATCCAGCATTTCTTTATATTCTTCAATTGTTTCAAAACCAAATATCAGTGAATTAACACAGCTTGCATATTCATTTTGTGATTCCATCAGCCTGCCGCCGTCACCAATGCGGTTTCTTAATTCTGTCTTTGAATATGCAATTTTATTCTGTACATCCTTGTAAAGCCAGAAATCCCTGCCAATCCTTCTTCCATCTGTAATACAGAAATACCATGTTTCAAGCTTTTTATTCTTTCTGGCACGCAGCCCCATTCCAATTGTTATATATGTATCTGACTCCTGGCGTTTAAATTCCATATAAAGATATCCTGTGCGTTCTTCCCGGCTGTCATCCTCTTCAAGCAGGTAGTTTTCCATTTTCCTTGCCCTTGAGCCAAACGGGTCAAGACGTTCAGGACGTATATTCCCATCCAATAAAAGTGGTATAAAGCTCTGCATTGTAACAGATTTTCCAGAACCATTAGAACCACGCAGAAGCATTCTTCCATCAAGAAATGAAAATTCCTGCTGGTCATAATACCAGAAATCAATTAATCCTGCCTTGTTAATAATCCAGCTGCTGTTATTCATCTTTTGCCCCTTTCTGGAGTTTAAAATTATCTGGATAGACACCTTTCATTTTGCCAAGTGCCGGCTGGATATAGATATCTGTACCATTTGTGCCTGCCAGTTCCATTTCTTCCATATATTGTTTTACTGTTGTTACAAATTCATTTGTTGTCATTTCCCTGTATTTTTTAGGAAAGCCTTCCTGGTATTTTTCTTTGCAGTTTTCCAGGATTTTTATAAATTTCTGTACAGGCATAATTATTTTTTCATCTACAGGGCAGGTTATCTCCCCAATTTCAAGCATTTCACGTATAATCCCGCCACATAACAGCGTAATATCTGATAATGTATTTCCCTCTGGAAAACATCTTCCCATATGGCATTCTTCACCTAAAACAAGAAATGCACTGTTTTTATGTACATGCAGCTGGCAGTCTGCCAATCCTGAAAGTTCCCCTTGTATTATATTCCTGTAATTCTTTATATAAAGAAAATCCTCTTCTGTATCTTCTGTTTTATAAACCCCCATAGTCATAAGAAGTTTACGGTAAACCCTCTGCCTGCGGATAATCCCCCTGTCTTCATCCATGCCAATCCATTCTTTATTAACAAAATCCAAGGGACTTGTAAAGCCTGAAATATCCATTGCAAAATTACGCATAAAATACCTGGATACTCCTGTATTTTCATATAGCACCTCTGCTTCATTATCCTTTGAAAAATTCTCTTCATTCCCATCATCTACTTTTAATATTCCACAGTTTACACAAAACTTTAATACCTTTACAAAACACCTGCGGTTACGGTAAACAGTCCAGTCAACTTCATATTCTTTCCACTGGCTTTGTACATATTCTGTTAAATCTGAAAGCACAAATTGTTCTTCTGCTTCTTTATCTTCAAGAAACATTAATACAAGACATAGAAATATATATTCTGTTTTTTCTTTAAACTCTGGTATGCCCATCCAGTTTTCAGGCTGTGCTGGCACTTTTTCAAGTTTAATAAGGTTTGGCGTTACAACAATATGGTAGCCAAGTTTGTCATTAAGGAAATCCCTGTATTTTCCTAGCTGGTCTTTTACCTGGTAATATAATTCTTTTTCCCTGCTTTTTAAAATCCAGCGTTTACTTAACAATATCTCTAATGTATTCATCCAATCCTGTCCTTTTATAATTATAATTTATTTAAAGCATATTGTATATGCAGGCATTGTAAATTTCCCATCTGTACACTCTACAACACAAGTCTGCCCTTCGTGTTCTTCAATAAAATAATTTCTCCCATCTTCTGTCTTTGCACTTCTGTCCTTTCTTTCAAGTGCTTTTGACAGCCATGTCAAAAAAGTGTCCCTTACAGATGGCTCAAGCACTGGAAGCCCTGCAAAATCCAGCTTGTTATCTTTTATATAACTGTCTAAAAGCCTGCGTTCCTTCTCAATTCTTTCGATGGCAGCACGTTTTGCTGCTTCTTTCTCCTTTGTCCTGTCAATAATCCCTGTTCTTTGGGCTTTATCCCTGTATGTCCTGGTTCTTGGGGTAATTTCTACTATATGCGGCCTTTCTTCATATACCCCGCTGTTAATGCTCTCCGTTTCCCTTTCAATTTCCCCTTTTAAGTGCAGGCAGCTTTCAATCCCAAAAACATTAGAAGAAAACCTGTGTGCTTCATTAATATTATTACAATTATTAAACATCTGGGCAACTTTATAATATTCTTCCCTGCGGTTTGCACCTGCATTTATCATTTCACTAATTCTTGTTGCATAACGCGTAATCTTACGGATAACATTATTTGTAACATCAAAAACCTTGCCTGCTTCTGCTTCTTTTCCATTCCTGCTTACAAACCATTCTTCAATACTTTGCCACTGTCCCTCAAGATTTTCTTTAACCAGTTTTTCATCTGCTTCTATATCCATCCTTGGAACTGACATTTCATATGCTAATACTTTTTCTATTATCTTTGCAATATTTTCTTCTGGGGTATTCTTTATATAATGCCCTATTACATCCACATTCTGCTGCAGGCTTTTTACAAAATTCCTTAAATATTCAATTAAACTGTCTTTAAATACAAGAAATCCCCTTGTTTTCATTATTTCTTCTGCTTTTACACTGTCAAGCGTCCTCATATAGTCATGGTAATTTTTATTAAGCCTGATAAAATCACTAGTTAAATCTTTCCACCAGCTGTAAATCTTTTCTTCTGGTTCTTCTAAAATATTTCCAATGTGGTGTACATTAAGCCTGATACGTTCTAAAAGCCCTGGCTCTAATGAAGCACCTTCTACAAAAAGATTTTCAAGGTGGATAACCATTCTTTCAATTTCTATAGCATATGCTGAAAGCTGGTACCTGAATTTTTTATTTTTAAACTCCTCTAATGTTGTTACTTTCCTTGTATCCTGCATTGTATCAAGGCTTCCCCATGAAACAAGGGTTGCTAAATCCTGCTGGCACTGTTCTATAGTATATTGTTCAAAATAACTATCTTCTTTTAGTTCTTCATAGACTTCTTCAATATACATCCAATATTTAAGCTTCTCATAATTCATATAAAAAAGCCGTAAAACAGGCCTGTATCTGTCTGTATTTTCTACATTAAGATACCTTGCCTCTTTTAACGGCTTTAATAATTTTCCAGTTACCAGCATTGCCAGTCCTCCTACAGTAAATATTTTCCACCTTTTTCCATTATATTAGAAAACAGAATTATGTCAAGTTTTATTACACTTATCCAGTCCAAAAAAGCAGACTGCGCTTTACTGATTGCCTGGACAGAGGCATTACTTAAAACCACCTCCCCGTCCTGCTTTTGGTAAAAAAAGCCACCCTTTCTATTCCTGAAATCTAAAAAAAATTTGAGGTTCACTTTTATTATACTCCTTCAAATCAAAAACAATAATTATGTTATATAAAGCTGGAAACCTGCTGCCTGCTGGTAAAATTTCAGAAAAAACCATAAACCAGCAGGTTCAGCAGGATAACTATAAATTATCATGCATACAGTTTATTGGGTAGAAATTTATGAAAAGGACGTGCGCTTGAACATTTGCCTTTAATAAAAACGTTAGAAAAATCAAATTGAATGTAAAAAATATGTATGGTACAATAGGAAACAAAAAATGCTATCAAAGATAGTGGCTATTAGAACTCCAAAAAGTACAATTAAAGAAAGGGCGGGAAAAGTTGAAAGATATTTTAGATTTTGAGATTAAAAAAGTTGAAAAACACTCGGAATTAGTGGACAGGCTGTTAGAATTTGTTGGGAATTTCTCTTGGGAAGAGGTCAAAGAACATACCTTGTGGATGCTCCATAGACATCATTCAATTAATTCCTTATAATTTGATGCAGGATATTTTTTTAGAGTATACACTAAAAAACATAGGCATAGCGGGCTACGCTGAGGATTTTTAGTGTATACTGCCAGGAAAACAGACAAGCCAGACTATTGTACCTGCCAGCCAGGCAGACAGCTATATAACTATCACAGGAATTTTCAGTATTGCAAGGGAAAAAACCTGTTCTTTATGTGGAGAAAATAAAGATTACTTTGAAAAAGAAAAAGAAGAGGCATTCAATGAAGAAAAAATTTAAATACATAGGCAGCAGTATATTTATTACACTTAAGAAGGAGGATTTATAAGGAGGGCAGTCATGAAAAATTATACACAGGTTAATGTATTTGAGATGGGCAGCGAAGAAGCCGTTTACAATGCATTCCGCATTTTAAGCGGTGGCGGGGTAATCATTGAGCCAATCCATGAACTCCCATGGAGTAAATGCTGTGCGGCTATTATTGATAAATATGGATTGTCAAAACCATTATAGGCTTGTGGGCGGTTGTTCTCTTGTTTGTATCTATAATATAGTATATCTTAGATTTGATTACAAGAGCCTTTACAGAAACTAAAAATCTATATTCCCTGTTCTTCCGCCAGTGCAAGCAGCATCCTGGTTTCATTTTCATATGTAATCTTTTTTGCTGCTGCTTTTTTCCCAAATTCCTGGCGTTTTGCAGGGTTATCCAGAAGCCCTGCTATGGCATTTTTAACACTAACTGCATTAAGGCTGCACAATATCCCATCTACGCCGTTCTCAACCTGTTCCCTGTTGCCGCTGCTGTCAGAAGCAACTACAGCACACCCTAGTGTCTGCGCCTCCTGTATTGCAATGCTTTTCCCTTCAAATCTTGTTGCATGTACATACAGCCCTGCCTGCCTGTAATATGGGTATGGGTTGTCTACAGCCCCGCATAGTATAAAATCCCCGTTAAGCCCTGCCTCTGAAATGCACTGTTCAAGCACCTGCCTCTCAGGCCCTTCCCCAAGTACATACCAGCGTACATTATAACCCTCTTCTTTTAAAAGCTTCATTGCCTCTATTGCTATGGGATATGCTTTCTGGTATGTCAGCCTGCCTACGGTCAGCAGCCGTATGCCATCAAAGCTGTCATTAAAACCACCTGGCTCTTTTGCAAGCTTCCTTAAACGTTTCTGGTTAATTATATTATGGAAAACCTTTGTCTTGTCTTTGTATTCTGGATAAACTTTTAAAAACTGCCCCTTTACCTCGTCAGATATAGGAAAAACCATATCAAATTTATCATAACAGCCTTTATCAAGCTTTCTTGTATAACCTGCTTTTTTATAATCAATATGTATAAAGGCTGCTTTTTTCTTTGCTTTTACATGTTCTGCTGTATAGTATGCAGAACCGCCCTCAATATATGAAACTGCCAGGTCATACTCTTTTTCTGTAAATTCTGCACCATCTGAAAGTACACGCCAGAGAAGTTTGTCAGGCCATATATGGTGTGACCTTGCCATATCTGCAAAGTTTGAAATAATATAAAAGAAATTTTTAAATACTGCACCATTTTTAAAAACCTGCCTGGCAATACGCCTGTACATATAGTGCCTGCCTTTATTGGAAAGGACAGAAAAATGGCTGTACTTTTTATTTAAAAGGTTTACACCTTCAGGAAGTTTTCCTGCAAGCTCCCCCTGTCCCATTAATACATATATATCTATATTATATTTATTATTGCCATTGCTGTCCTTTATCCCTGCAATTATCCGTAACAGTTCAAGAAGTGCAGTTTCTGCACCTGCCCTGCTTAATGTATTAATTACAAATAAAAGCTCTTTCTTCATTTCTTCCCTCCGTGCCTGCTTATATGTCACTTTCACAGTCCTCTTCTGCCTTTGGCATAATGCCAGTTTCATGTATAATTCTTTCGTTTTCCTGGTTAAGTAATGATACCTGCATTGCAAGTTCCCTGTTTTTCATAACAAGGACTGATACAGCCGTACATAGTGAAAATATTATTAACAGCAGGAAGCAGAAACATATAATTAATAGTGTTATTAGTAAGTCTTTGTCCACATTGAAATGCAGTATTATCCCCATTACTACAAGAAATATAGAAAAACTGCCTATTAAAAGACCAGTCTCATCAGCCAGTCTCTGGCGTACATATGCATTAACATCAAGCAACAGCAATACTATGCCTATTACAATACATGATATTTTCAAAATATCCATGTCTTAAACCTGCCTTTCTGCGCCTTTGCCCGGCTTATAATACACATTCCTGGCTGTCAGCCCGTAGTATCTGTCTTTTTATAAACAAGCCCTGATGGCTTTGCACCTTTTCCATGTGGAAATAAAATCCCATTACAGAAAATATGTTCATCCATATGTTTTTCTACCCAGCGCAGCCTGTAATAAGCAGTTGTAAAGCCACAGAAACTGCCTGCTGCCATACCTGCGCCATACCATAGGTCTTTGTAATTCATGGAAATTAACGACCCTGCCAGAGTAACTATACAAAATACTGCTGTTGAAAGTACTGCTCCTGTGAGGTCATTATAATAATATAGAAATATTACTTCTGCATAAAGCAGGAAGAGTATAAAATACCCTGCTGCCAGACATGGGTATATCTGCATTACAAGCCCTGAAAAACCATAACGCGGCAAAAGTATTACAAATAATATAAATATTATTACAGATATAATAAACTGTATTCTGACAAGGTTAAGAAGTTCCGCTGAAAGCTGCCTGAACATCCTTTTCTTTGTATTTTTTATATCTGCCCACCTGCCGCCAATAACTGCTTCAGAATATGCCTTATACCTCTCATGGAAATGCATTTCTACACGTGCAATAAAGATTATTGTAGAAGAAATATTCGTAAACATAGCAAGGCATGTAGCAAGGTCATATGGAGGCGCATATACAAATGAATGTGCAACTTCCATCCGCAGGCTTCCTGTCCAGAATACAAAGTTGTGTATATAAAGCCCTGTTGCATATAAGAAATTTGCAACAACAAGCTTCCAGTATTTTATAAAATATGAAAGAACTCTCTTATACCGGTTGCTGTTCTTTTTAAAATAATGTTTAACAGTAGCCATTTCAAGACATGCTGTAAGGAAAAAGCCACATGCCAGTGAAAGCAGCATACTGTACACAATTTCCCTTTCAAACACTTTTACAAAGAGAAGTGACAAAAGGAATGAAAATACCATTCCTGCCAGGAAATAAAACGATATCCTGGAATAATCCTTGCATATTGACAAGTAAAGCATTGAATAAAATACCAGCACAAGTGAAATATATGCACAAAACCCTGTGAACACAAATAGCAGGTTTACATGCCCCACAAGATATTCCCATACGCAGAAGGGTATACCAATAATACAGCTTAAAATTATATTCAGTACAAGCCCTACATAATAACATGGAAGTATGTCATCATATTCTTCATCATATATAACATCTGACATATACCTTGAAAGTACAGCATTAAAGGGTGATGCTGAAAGCAGTGAAAATATAAATATATACAGAAGTGTACCTGAAAAAAGCCCTCTTCTTGCGTAGCTTGTTGAATCATATCCAAGTACATTGCCCATTAATATTACATTTCCTATAATTACAAACATAGGGGCTATTGTAACCATTGCGCTGTAACCAAATCCAAGCAGGTTTGTTGCAATGGTTTCTTTTCCAAATATCCTGCTTAGCCTGACGCCTATCCCAGCCATATATAACCCATGCCTTTCTTATCTGTAAACTTTATTAAAGCTATTATAAATATCCTGGTATGTTTTCTTCATATCTTCCACTTTATACTTTGCCATCATACGGTTATATCCGTTATTGCCATACTCCTCCCTTTTCCTCCTGTGTTTTGCAAGGTAGACTATGGCATCTTTAATCTCCTGTACATTCATAATATGTACAAGTATGCCAGAAGCGCCAATGCCATCATCTTCACCATATACAAGCCCGCGGCAGTTGCCTACGTCTGTGGCTATTGCCGGCTTTTTCGCTGCATATCCTTCAAGTATTGTAAGCGGCTGGCCCTCGCTTATGCTTGTAAGTATTGTCATATCCATTCCGCCAAGATACTTTGTTACATCTATCCTGCCTGTAAATACTATATCAGGGACACCAAGCAGTTCTACAAGCTCAAAACATTCTTTTGCGTACTCCTCATCCTCATCAACAGGCCCCATTATCCAGAGCTTAAGTTTTGGCACTTCTTCTTTAGCATATGCAAATGCACGTATAAGTGTTTTAACATCTTTAATTGGTGTAACCCTTAATACTGCCCCTACATGTATTTTATCTGGCTCAATCCCTGTGCTGCTGTCTGGTTCATACTTTTCAAACCTTTTCCATTCAATCCCGTTTGGCGTTACCCTTATTTTCTCTTCAGGGCATCCAAGTTCAACCTGTAATTCCTTTGCATGGCCGTAAAGGCTTGTAACAAGGTCTGCGCGGTTATATGCCAGCATGGACATTTTCTTAAACTGTTCAATCCATATATTTTTATATATACCCTCTACCCATCTGGCACGGATAAGCTCTTCTTCCCTTTCCCTTGTATAAATCCCATGTTCAGAAACCAGCAGCCCGCAGCCGTATTTTACCTTTGCCATGCTGCCCAGCACACCAGCATATCCTGTAGCAACACAGTGGTAAAGGTCTGCTTCTGGCAGTTCTGTGTCAAGCACCAGGAAAAGAGGCAGGTATATTGAACGCATTGTCCATAAAAAGTCAGAAAATACAATTTCCGGATACCTTAACTGGTAACATTCCCTGGCCGCCTGTAAAAAGTCATTGCCCATAAGCAGGCTGTTAAAAGAGAAGTTTCTTTTACTAAAAAATTTAAAGAGCTCTTCCCACATAACATTGCGGTTAAGCAACAGGCTTCTTAATGCCTCATACTCTGTATTGTCAAGCCTGCGTTTTTTCTTCTGCCTGGACTTATTCTTGTTCCAGTCATAATCCTGTAAATAAACCTCATGTACCTCTGTTACATTTTCTGGCAGTTCATATGCAAACTTGCCACGCAAAGAACGGTTTGCCACAATTGCAAGAATTACAAATTCATAATCTGGAAATGTTTTTACCATGCTGTGTATCCAGCTTGAAACACCACCAACCACATATGGGTAACACCCTTCTGCTACAATACATATTTTCATTGCTATTCCCCGTTATAATATATTTCCTGGCTGTCTTTTTCCTGCCATTTTATTTCAATATGCCCTGAATGTGCCTTTATAAGATAAGCCCCTTCTTCTATATCTTCAATTGTGCCGCCATCTACAGATATATCCTTCTTTCCATTTGTTTTAAGTATAAATGAAAGCTCCTCTTCAAAGTTTGATATATCTATATTTATGCCATCCTCTGTCTGCTCCTTTGTAAAATCAGCAGACAGAAACCGCTTTATCTTCTGGCTGCTTTCTGAAACAACTGTAGTGTCAAATACATTAAAAGGCTTCCAGTAAGTACCTATAATTGCTGTCATATCTTTATTGAACTTCTCCCATGAGTCCTCTTCACTTTCAGGATAGGCAACCCTTTGCAGGTCTATAACTGTATTAGAATAGGCAAGCGCTGTTTCGATGCTTTTAAGCATAATATCATCTGTATAAGTATGCTTAGTCCCGCTGCCTGTCACTCCCTGTAAAATTATATTGTCATCAATATATGAAATAATTTCATCTGTATTCCGTCTGTTGCCATACACAAATGTATCTATATCATAACCACATCCAAGTGCTGCAAGCCCATAGAAACGGATTAAATAATTAGAAAATGCCGCCTTAAACTCATAATCCAGTGCATTTCCTGTCCAGAACCTCCTGTCATAGTCCAGTTTACTGTTTATTGACATCGTATGTATGGAGTCTAAGGAAATGCCAGCCTCTGAATACAGTTCCTTTATAAGTTTAAAGTAAAACGGCACATGTGTACCGTCTGGCTCTATACCGTCGCTGTAATCAAACTGCGGCGTCATCATAAGGCTTAATTTATTGCCTGATTTATTAGCCATTGATGCAAGTACAGGCCAGACAATATCCCTGAATACCTGTTCAAGCGGCTGGCTGTACAGCCTGTCCATTTCTTCACCATTTTCATTGGCAAACCCCGGGTAACTGGCAATTACAAGGTTTCTTGCATTGACAACAGGATAAATCTCATAATCAGAAATTTCCGACATTATTGCAGTTAGTATTCCCATTCCCTGCATATTGGAAAGATAACTGCCATTTATGCAGAATACATGTGTATTTTTTATATTATTGCGCCAGATAACTGCCGGCAGCATTTCATTCTTAATTTTATCTTCTTCCTGTATGCCCTCTTCCTGTTCCACAAGCCCCATAATATACGTTTTAGTGCCTTCACCTGTAACATACCAGGGCAGTTCCAGGTCAAGGTCCTGGCGCTTTTCCTCTTCTTCTTCATCTGCTGGTTCATAAATTGCCTCACCACCCAGCAAAAAGCCGCCAAACAGGTGCATGCCAGATAATTTCACATTGCTTCTGGCAGACTTTATACCAAGGATTTTCTTAAGCTTTGCATTTCTTGCTATTAACTCCTTTGGCGGAAGCCCTGCAAAAATTATATTTACTTTATGTTCTAATAATAAGTCAATAACAGGTATATCAGATGCTTGAAATATGCTGCCTTCAAGCACAAGTGCTTTAGGAGGGTTTGATGTATCAACCTTACATTCTTTAAGTGACGGGTAATACAGGAAATTCCTTTTGCTATAGGTACACCACCATGACACTGTTTTGCCAACACTGTTTTTTGGTGAAAGACCTGTATAAATTATATACTCCCTTCCAGAAGCCAGTATTTCTTCGTCCGTCTTCCCATCTGATATAAACATATCTTCCCTGCCAAACCCTGTAACAGTAGTTTTCTCATATTCATTAGTTCCATATTCATTTAGTGCATCCTTCATAACTCCGATAAACTGGAACATAAATAAGAGAATTAGTATCATTATTGTAATTGTAATATAATTCCTGCGGGATACCATATGCTGCCCCCTTCCAGTCCGTTATGGACGGTATTGCCATTCCCTTGTATTATACCAGTAATCTATTGAGAAATCGTAAAGCCTGTAAGGGTTCTGCTCTACCACATAACATACAAAGTCTTTTGACTCATAATAAACCTTCATCTCTTTTCCATACATTTTCTGGAATTCTTTTGCCCAGTAATACATCCTGGACATTACAATCCACCTGTTCCTGCCCTTATATATTCCGAGCCCGCTGGAATATACAAGCGGGTTTGATGCCCCGTCTGCTGAAACATACTGCCCGCTTCCTTCATATTCTTCAGCATAGTCAACAGGCTTCTTTTCTATAAAGAAATAAACCTTGTCTGTAGGTATTGTAAGGCTGTCAAGGTATTTATCCCCCTCCATCTGCCTTAAAAATGTAATAATTTCATAATGGTAGCCATATCCCTCAACCATTCTTAGTTCATCATTAGCGGAACATATGGTATATGTCCCTTCTTTATTCTCACCCATAATATTAGTAAGGCATGTAATTGCATCATTAGTTTCAAATGCTGTAATCTGTGCATGAGGCCTTATATACCTGCCTTGTACAACCAGAACTGTAAAGAATACTGAAACTGCCATAGATGCAGCATACAGGACTTTCCTGTTCTTTACCCATCCAAAAAGGATATATATAACTGCATCTGCTGCCATTCCAATTGCAACCGGCATTATATATGCAATATAAATACTAATCCTGCTTTCATCCATTATTGCTGGAATTCCAAGTTTCTTAGCACATAAGACAGCCATAAGTATTATTATGCAAACCCCTGCCGAAATTACCATTGATGCATAATCCTTATCTTTGCCAGCAGCCAGTAAAAGCCCTAGTATAGTACATGATAACAGAGCTGCAAAAACAGAATAAACCTGTAATCCTGATGCCTCTGATAAAACATATTCATTTAACATATCTGTGAAATATGAAAAGGTATTGTTTATTTTATTAAATACCCTGTTAACCAAAGGGGGCTTGTTTTCTGTTTTATCCTGCTGTATATAATTATTCCCGCTGCCTGTATTATCTGTATTGTTTCCAGCCACAAAAGTATTATCTGTGCCATCCTGTGAAGGGGCATTCCCATCTGTACCTGTACTGCTGCCCCCTCCTGCTCCAAAGATTATCTCCAGCCCCCAGCCAAGAGAACCCTGCAGCTGCCTGCCACCTGCAAATGCAAGTGCCATTGGAAGCACTGCTATAGCTATGCTTAAAATGCCAGCAAGCATTACATGCCCAAAATACCCTTTTCTGAACAGACGGTAACAATAACCTGCTGCAATGCCAATACAAAATATTCCTGCAATCATTGTGTCATAAAAGTGTACAGCAAGTGTCATTGAAAAACACAATGCAAAAAGCAGCAGGTAAAGGTTGCTCTCTATATCCCAGAGTTTATTAAACTTTCTTTTAACACTAATCCAGGCATTTATAAATAGTTTCTTTAAATCCTTTTTTATATCTGTATTTCCAGCAGAACTGCTATCTGTAGCACTATCCTGCTGTATGCTGTCCTGTTCCTGGATACTGCTGCCAGATAACAATGTGCCTGTTTCCAGTTCATCAAGCACTTTTTCCCAGGGACGTTCTTCTTCTGCTTTCTTTATTGAAGATTCTATTTCCTTAAAAAGCTGTTCTGTGTCCTGTATTTCTGTATTGTTATTATAAGCCTTATAAGTTTCTTTTATATCTTCACATAATTCCAGGCTTTCATTTATTGCCCTGCTGTCAATTCCCTCGCTTTCTTCAAGGATAACCCCTGCATCACTGTATATCCTGTCTTCAATTATTAAGCTTCCGGCATGTTCTTTATCTGCAACATCCTGCTTCTGGTTATTTTTCTCAAATATT
Organism: uncultured Lachnospiraceae bacterium; assembly: GCA_910588655.1. GTDB lineage: Bacteria > Bacillota > Clostridia > Lachnospirales > Lachnospiraceae > Butyribacter. The sequence goes on from CAJUPJ010000038.1 coordinate 26,321, forward strand.
TCTATTTCTACTATTATCTTTCCTTTTATATCTTTATATTTATACTTTTTACGTACTTCTTCTATAACATCCCCCACATCTCCCAGTAAGGATTTTTTAAGAAACAGTTCCCTTTTTCTTGCTTCAAAAAACCTGTATATAAAATATACTGAAGGCAGTATAAAAACCATGCCAAATTCCTGCGGAAGTGCACTACAGTATCTTGCATATGTGCCCCTGTCAAGAAAAGAAATACATATATAAAATGCAGTTATGGCATATGGTATATATTTTGACTTACAGCATGCACGGATAAATGCAAGAAGCACCAGGTGTATAAATATTGTCTGGACTACGCCAAAAAGCCTTAAAAGTATATATGTCTTTACACCAAACACTGTATGGATATAATATATTACACAGTGGAAACCAAAAGGATATATCCCTGCTGCAAATATATTATTATTGTCCATTTCATTAATCCAGTAATTGTGTACCGGGATATCAGATGCACCATAGCCAAATACAGTTACCATATTAGTGCCATACATCCATAAAACCAGGCAGATTATTATAATAGTACAAATCCATTCAGCCCATGAATGGATTATGCTTTTAAACATTCTCTTTAGTGATGCTTTAATAATATTGTCCAAATACCAGAGAATTCTTTTAATTAAAAGCCTTAAGCCCATTGTCCCTTTTAAAAGGCGGACTATAGACTTTAACATATTTTTAAAACTGTTTAGAGGTTTTATCCTGTATACTTTCCTTATTGCAAGCAGGAAAAATATAACAGTGCCAGATATAAGCATAAACCTGTTAGAGATATGAAGGAGCTGTACAGCAAAAACCAGGTTCATAATATAAAAATTACCAAATGTAATATAGACCATAAACCTGGTATAAAACGGCTCTTTCTGGAATTTACGGTAAAAAACAAGTGCAGGAAGAAGTACAGCCAGGAATAAATAAATGCCAAAAACCCCGGCAAACTGCATTATTGTTAATAACTGCATTGACACTTTCCCTGCACCTCCTTTTTGTAATTAATATCCTTAAATAAATTATCTGCTGGTTTTCAGCTAAATATCCTTATAAGCTCTAATGTTTCTTTATCTATTACTATATCTGACTGCCTTAGCCTTTTTAACACATCGAAAAATTTATTTTTATCTTCTATTGTAAAATATAGTTTAAGCTGGCATGTATATGTTGACAGTTCTTCTGGGTAAAGCTCCCTGCTTCTGTCACACCACAGTTCCATATCTTTATATTCTTTTATGCCAAGCAGCCTTAAACATATCCATTCTATATACTCAGGGGTAAGTCTTTCCTTATCTTTCATATACAGGAAGCCTGCCGCCTCTTCCATCATCTTTACGTAAGTATGCTGTTCCATATCATGGAATACATCCTGTGCCAGTACGCTGTTCATATATTCAACCAGTATGCTGGCATATTCTACAGACTGTTCACCATCCTGTTTTATTGCATTATAAAGTTCCTGTGATTTCTGCCTGAAATCATTTAATTCATCCCTTAAAACTGAAGCAGCATAATGGGATGTTTCAGTATCTTCACTGTTTAATGCAAGGGCAATGGAGGCAAGGGAGTTTTTAACATCACCACGCACTACATTTAAAACAAGTGTCCTTAAACTGTCCTTATCACTAACTGCAAGCGCTTCCTCTATAGGGGCAAGGTTTCCTTCCCTTTCAGCATCTGCCCTTTTATGTACTTTAACCCTGTCTTTGGAAAAAATTACGTCTGCAAGGTCAGCCCCCTGCCTGAATACAGTCCTGTATATTGCATAGCCTGTAAAAAAAAACATAGAACCGGTAACAGGGCATAAGAGCATAATAATAAACTTAATTATATATCCAGTCCTGTTATCCATGCCTTCTTCAATACATTTCCTTTTATCCACATGTACTATATTCCATATAAGGTAAACCAGTGATACAATGGTGTTAATAAAAATAACCAGTATAAAACATAGTTCCATATATGTCATATTGCAATATCCTCCTCAATCTGGCATGGAAAACCTTTTTCAATAAAACGCCTGCGCACAAATTCCGCATCATTTATACTTGTATTGGAAAGAAGTGCATAAACCTTTCCGTCTTTAAGTTCGCCAAGATAATCAGTCTGGCGTACAAGCGGGCTTAATTCCCTGCTTATTTCCAGTTTCCTCATTATGCCTGTCTCTATTGAAACTAATGTACATTCAGTAAGGTTCTTAGTCTTGGCATTAAGGTATGCCTTTACAAGTGAAGTAAATGCTTCTTCTTCAAGTATGTTAGTACCCTGTATATAACGCTGTTCTTCCAGGGCGGACATATACCTTGTTGCCCTGATTACTGCATTTTGTATAAGGTAGCCTATAATAGTAAGCAGGTTTGCCTGGCCAAGTGTCATTCTTTCCCAGGGTATGCCCCATACCATAAGTATAAGCTGCATTTCATCCTCTGAGTAAATGGCATTTGCCATAAGAGGGTACTGTTCATCCATATCCCTGTTTATATAAACCTTTTTATCAACCATGCTTTCATACATCACACCCATATTCTGGTAATTTATGGAGTTGCCAAGGCTGCGTGCCTTAGTGGATGTTGCCGAAAAAAGCCTGGCATAAGACCTGTTTGCCACCATATAAATTGCTACATCCTTGCTTCCCATAAGCTTTGAAAGCACTTCTGCCGCATAGAATATAACTTCCTCTGGTTCATACTTGTCAAGCCTTGAAGTAATTTCATATATCTTGCCAAAGCTGTCATTCTGGTTTACAAGCTGGTCTGAAAGTATTTCCTTAACCCTTACATTGCTGACATTTATATCTGATATATCATCAAGCTGCCCTGATAAATACTTTATCTCATGCTCATCTTCCTCTTTGACCATGCGCAGTTCATCCCTCATATAACCGACAACAAGCCCTAATATCATAAGCTGTGCTATCCAGATATATGTGTTATAGTCAAGCAGCACATCAAAACCTGTACGGTTGTACATCTGCCTGAAACAATAGCCTGCAACTGCAAGGAGCGATGAAAATATAGCCTGCTGCTGCCCATGCACAATAGCAAAAAGCAGTACGTATAATAAGTAAAAATCTATATGTGAAAAGAACTGGCTGCCTGTCGCCCTGTTATTTAACATAAAGAACGGGATAAATAAAACAAGGTTTTCTACAAATGGGAATGCTGCAATAAAAAGCCCCCTTGTTTTCATCTTCAGGCGCTCCATAAAACTTCTTGGCGCTTCATCAAGCCTGCTGAACTTTGTAACATTTTTCTTTAAATATTTTGCAAGCTCTGGAAGGGCTTTTGCAGGTTTATGCCTGATTTGTATTCCGAATTCATCTGCAAAAAGCTGGCTCGAAAGGACAATGCCAAAATCCTTGCCAGAATTTTCTTCTGCAATTTTAACTTTGCTGCTGCCACCAAGCGCATTTTGTATAATTTTTGCCATATCAGCCTCTGGTACGGGTTCAGTGCCTGATATCTGGTATAAATTATAATCATGCCTTTTGGTGCTTGCCATTTTATAGATAAATTCCACAGCATCTGAAGCATATATTATTGAATGGCGGTGCTGCACATTTATTGTTATTTCGCCAGTATCAATAGCTTCCATACACATTTTTGCACACAGCCTGTCCATTTCGGCAGGCTCACCTGGTATACTGTACATATGCCCAAGCCTTAGTACTGTAATATCTGCATTTAACATCTTCTGGTAATTAATGCACATTTCTTCACCAATAGCCAGTGCCTGGCCTTTCTGGTTATATGCTGTATAAGGTTCTCCCTCTTCTATTTCATAAGCATATGACTTCTGGTAAACCTCTTCTGAAGAAAGGTATATAAAACGCCCCTTATTAGCAGCAGCAAAACCAATCAGTATATTCATAAGCCCTGATGAATATTTTACTGCTGTATTCTGTGCATCATCCCATGCAAAGTTCATATCATAAGCACCTGTAAAAATAGAAACATCAGGTTTGACACTTTCAAACACTTCCCTTATACAGACGTTATTATATTCAAAATGATATGTTTCAAATACTTTCTGGAAACTGTAGTTTTCCTTTTTCTCCTCGGTAAGCACATAAACTTTATGTCCTTCCTTGGCAAGCTTATCAACTAACAAACGCATAAAACTGCTTATGCCGCCAATTAATAGAATATCCATATATGCTTAATGCCCCTTTTTAGTTATGCTGCCCTTCAATAAACCCTTTACATGAAAAATAAATGATTTTTCAATCTATCCCTTGTTCCTTAAGCTGGCTTATAAACTGTATAATATCCTGCCATGCTTCTTCCTCTGGTATACCATACTCCATAGCAAGTTTTTCTGCAATGCATGTAACAGAAAGCCCTTCTGCAAGGAACTGCCATATAAATGCACCGCCTTCATTAATAACTACAGGCAGCTTATATGGAAAACCAGGCTGTTCCATATCAAGAAGCCAGTACCTGCCTGCTGCTTTACGCAGCTTATACCTGTCACCGGCAGGGGTTTCCAGACTATATGCCATAAAAAATGCCCCATTTCCCTATGATAAAAAATAATTATATAAATATGATTTTATCATCCAAAGGCAAATTGGTCAATCTATATTGAAATAAAATAATTTCAGTTATCTGGTGTTTTGTGTGGGTTGACGGACGGACGCAGTTTTTTATGTGTTCCACTAAATTATTCCATGCCAGGGCACGCTTCCGCTACTTCAGCCCACGCAGCAGCACATAAAGCCAGAATTTAATGCTCCAGAATAAACTGGCGTTTATTCCGTAACATTAAATATCTGGCTTAAATGCTGGCGGGGCTGAAGTGTCCCTGTCATGGAATAATATTAGATGGAACACAAAAAACTGCTGTCCCCTGACAAACTTACAAAAAACCATTTTGCTGGTATAACTGGAAATTATGGTGTGGAGCAGGTGACTTAGACGAACGGAAGGTTTATGATATCCTTTAATATTACACTATTTAATAATTGACTAGCAGAATAATTCTCCACCACCCATAATTTTATAGTTGTCTGGGTATAATGTGTTGCAGATGTGTGATGACAGGTTTCACGTGCCAGATGCCAGTAATATTATATAAAAAGGGTACTTTAAGCCCGCCGGCATTTAAATCTGGTTTTTTCAGATTTTATGTGCCGCTGCGTGGCTTACCGTAGCGCAAGCGTACCTCTTTTATATAATATTCTGGCTCTGGCACACAGAAACCGTCCGTTATCTGGCACAGGAAAAGACAGCAGGTAAAATACCTGCCGTCTTGGTTAATTATATGACTTTAGTCTGTTGACTGCGAAGCGAGTTTCTCAACAGAGAAATGAGCCGCAGGAAACAATAAACCACCTGCTATGCGGGTGGTGCAACAAATGCTTATAGCAAAAAATCACCTTGTATAATGTATTTAGGTTATTCAAAGGGAACTCCTATAAACCCTTAAG
>CAJUPJ010000039.1 GCA_910588655.1 uncultured Lachnospiraceae bacterium
CTTAATAATAAGATATAATTAGGGTTGTGTGTATTATTATGGAGGAGAAACAGACTATTCTGGCACTCGGCGCCGGGGCATCAACAAAACTGTACCATATGGGGATGGGACAGGTGGAGCGTATTGAAAACGTTAAAAGCGTTAATGATTACATAGGGCGTATTGGTGAGATGATTGGCAGAAAGAAGAGTATTTATGACAGGCTATATAAAAAGAATAATGGAGAATGATACAATTCCTGACCATTTGAAAAAGGTACTGCATGATGAAATGTACCATGGTATTGAGGTTAGTAATCTTTCAGTCCTGCTTGCGGAAGAACTGGGGGAAAGCCCTGCTTTTTGCAGGGATATAGAGATAGCAGGCATGCTGCATGATATAGGCAAACTTAAGCTGACAGATTATATTTTTTCAGAAGAGGATACTCTTGTTATTGAGCATATGAAATATGTAAGGCAGCATTCATTATATAGTTATAATGTTTTAAGGGAAGCAGGTTATCCAGACAATATTTTAAAGGCGGTTTTTTACCATCATGAGAATTACGACGGCTCTGGCTACCCTGATAACCTCCGGGGTGAAAATATACCCTGGATGGCAAGGATATTAAGGACATGTGACGTATTTGCAGCACTTACAAGTAACAGGAGTTACAGGAAAGCATTTGATACAAAGCAGGCCGTAGAAATAATGATAGAAGAAGTTTCAAATTATGATATGAAAGTTTTTTTGACATTCCAGCGTATACTGCATAATGGAAAGTTTAAAGGAATACAGGAACTCAGGAGGAATATAAGCCATTTGCAGAAAGAACAGCTTTTGCTGTTTGAAAAGGAAGCATTAAAATAATATAGTTTTCTTGATATATTCCGGATTTCGTTGTATTATGTAGAAAGCATTATATAATATATGCGGGCTTTTGAAAGAATGGAGGATAAATATGGCTGAACCGATGAGAGGCATGAAGCGCACATGTATGTGTGCAGAACTTGGTGAGAAGAATATAGGCGAAGAAGTTACTGTAATGGGATGGGTGCAGAAACAGAGGAATATGGGGAATATTATATTTGTTGATTTGCGCGACCGTTCAGGCATATTACAGATTATATTTGAAGAAGACGGCAGCAATGAATGTATAAACAAAGCTGCAAAACTAAGGAGTGAATTTGTTATTGCTGTAAAGGGTACAGTTACAGCACGTTCAGGTGCAGTAAACAAGAACCTTGCAACAGGCACTATTGAGTTAAGGGCTAAGGAACTGCGTATATTATCGGAGTCAGAAACCCCTCCTTTCCCAATTGAAGAAAACAGCAGGACTAAGGAAGATTTAAGGCTTAAATACCGCTATCTTGATTTAAGGCGTCCTGATTTACAGAGAAATATTATAATGAGAAGCCGTATTGCAGGGATTATCCGCCAGTTCCTTGCAGAAGAAGGGTTTATAGAAATAGAAACACCTGTACTTACTAAAAGTACACCAGAAGGGGCAAGGGACTATCTTGTGCCAAGCAGGGTACACCCGGGTTCGTTTTACGCACTTCCGCAGTCACCACAGCTTTTTAAGCAGTTATTAATGTGTGCAGGATATGACAGGTACTGCCAGATTGTAAAATGTTTCAGGGATGAGGATTTGCGTGCTGACAGGCAGCCTGAATTTACACAGGTTGATATGGAGCTGTCATTTGCAGATGAAGATGATGTTATAGATGTTAATGAAAGGCTTCTTAAAAAGCTTTTTAAAGAAGTGCTTGATGTTGATATAGAGCTTCCAATCCAGCGCATGACATGGCAGGAAGCTATGGACAGGTTTGGTTCAGACAAACCTGACATGCGTTTTGGAATGGAACTTAAGAATGTATCAGAAACCGTAAAGGGATGTGGTTTCCAGGTATTTACAGGTGCACTGGAAGCAGGCGGTTCAGTGCGTGGGATAAATGCAGAGGGACAGGCTGCAATGCCACGCAAGAAAATTGATGCACTGGTAAAGCTTGCTAAAGACTTTGGTGCAAAGGGGCTTGCATACCTTGCAATAAATGAAGATGGCACATATAAGTGTTCATTTGAAAAATTCATGCAGGAAGAGGAATTAAAAGCACTTGTGGCTGCAATGGATGGCCAGCCAGGGGATTTGCTTTTATTTGCGGCAGACAAGGACAAAGTGGTTTATGATGTGCTTGGAAACGTGCGCCTTGAAATTGCAGAAAAGGCAGGGCTTCTTAAAAAAGATGAATACAAATTCCTCTGGATTACAGAATTCCCTGAGTTTGAATATTCAGAAGAACAGGGAAGATATCTTGCAATGCACCATCCGTTTACAATGCCTTTTGAAGAGGATATACAGTATATCAGCACAGAGCCTGAAAAAGTGCGTGCAAGGGCTTATGATATTGTGCTTAACGGAATAGAGCTTGGAGGCGGTTCAGTCCGTATACACCAGGATGATGTGCAGGAAACAATGCTTAAAGCACTTGGTTTTACAGAAGAAAGGGCACATGAACAGTTTGGCTTCCTGCTGGATGCGTTTAAATATGGAGTACCACCACATGCAGGGCTTGCATATGGATTTGACCGCCTTGTAATGCTTATGGCAGGGCTTGATAATATACGTGATGTAATTGCATTTCCTAAAGTAAAAGATGCATCATGCCCTATGACAGATGCACCAGACACAGTAGAGGAGGGGCAGTTAGAAGAATTGTGCCTGGATTTGAAGTTGCAGTAATTTAAGTTGTGCAGTAATTGTGCAGGATTGTGTGTTGTTTGTTGGGTTTGGTGGTTTGTGGTTTTGTAATTTTGTGGCTGCCCTGGCAATTTCAAAGTGTTTTCAACAGCGGCACGCTTCCGCTTGGATGAAGCACGCAATGGATGCATAAAGCCCTAAAAGACAGGGCTTAAGCACCAGCGGCTTCAAACAGCCGCTTTATGAAAACACATTTGCAAATTGCCAGGAATCCACACATTGCAAAACAAAAATAAAAATACAAATAAACACAAGTACAGGCAAAATGCACAATACAGGCAGCTCACACATAATATTCTGGCAATCCCATGTTTGGCATAATTACTGCACTGGGGAGTGGAGTGTATTCAGACAAGGTGTAACACATTGGCAAAATACCTTTTGGCTTTTGCCAGAATATATTATATAGTAGTTTTGTGGTTCTGGGTTTTGGAATAACAGCAGTGTCCGTCCCCAAACCCCCAAAAACAAAAAAACAAAACACATACAACAAGTACGTGGAGATTTATGAGCAGAGAAAGGTATATTAAGGTAATGGATTTTATCCGTTCCTGTAAATACGGAGTAAATATTATTTATATAACAGGCAAAGCCATAACATATTTAACAGCAGTAATTTATTTATTAACTATTACATTGCTTGTATACAGGGAAGACATGCGCTTTATAAGGGTTATTGCAGTACCAGCTGTAAGTTTTATAGTTTTATCTGTGCTGCGTGCTAAATATAATGCTGTAAGACCTTATGAGAAGTATAATTTTAAGCCGCTTATTCCTAAAGATACACATGGAAAGAGTTTTCCCAGCAGGCATGTATTTTCCATATTTGTTTGTGCAGGGGCTGCAGGATATATATACCCACAGTCCGGGATACTAATTTATATAATGGGTGTACTGCTTGCAGTAATAAGGGTGGTATCAGGTGTACATTTCCCAAAAGATGTAATAGCAGGTGCACTGGCAGGGATTTTATGCAGTATTGCAGGTTTTACGGATTTGTAGTAAGATATAGTGCAATGCAGGCACAATTCCCACCTGTGCGGCTGGATAATCTAAAGATTATCCAACTCCACTTATCCATTCGCAAAAACTGTGCTGACGCACTCTTATGTCTGCTGACGCATCCATTTTTTGCTTATTCATGGAGTGGATTGCAACCACACAGGTGGAAAAATTCTGGAATTGATATAGAATGGAGAGATTAGAATGGAGATTTATAACCATCATACGGTTGAAAAGAAATGGCAGAAGATATGGGATGATGAAAAGGCATTCCGGACAGAGAATGATTATACAAGGCCTAAGTTCTACGCACTTGTTGAATTTCCTTACCCTTCAGGGCAGGGGCTTCATGTAGGGCATCCAAGGCCATATACAGCGCTTGATATTGTAGCACGTAAACGCAGGATGCAGGGGTACAATGTATTATATCCTATGGGATGGGATGCGTTCGGGCTTCCTACAGAAAATTTTGCGATACAGAATAAAATCCATCCAAAAGAAGTTACAAAGAATAACGTTAAGCGTTTTAAAGCGCAGCTTTGTTCTCTTGGATATTCATTTGACTGGGAAAGGGAAATTAATACAACAGACCCGGAATATTATAAATGGACACAGTGGATATTCCTTAAGCTTTTTAAAGCAGGTCTTGCATATAAAAAGGAGATGCCTATTAACTGGTGTACTTCATGTAAGGTAGGGCTTGCGAATGAAGAAGTTGTTGGCGGCGTATGTGAACGCTGCGGTTCTGAAGTTGTACGTAAGGTTAAAAGTGAGTGGATGCTTAAAATTACTAATTATGCTGACAAGCTGCTTGAAGGCCTTAATGATGTTGATTATATTGAGCGTGTAAAGACATCACAGAGAAACTGGATTGGACGTTCAGAGGGTGCAGAGGTGGATTTCCAGCTTAAAGACCAGGAAGAAAAGCTGCGTGTGTACACAACACGCCCTGATACTTTGTTTGGTGCAACATATATGGTAGTTTCACCAGAACATCCGCTTGTTGATAAATATAAAGATGAGATAAAGAACTGGGATGATGTTGTAAAATACCGTGAGATGGCTGCTAAGAAGTCAGATTTTGAGCGTACAGAGCTTGCCAAAGACAAGACAGGCGTTGTGCTTGACGGTATAAAGGCATTAAATCCGGTAAATAATGAGGAAATTCCAGTATGGATTTCTGATTATGTACTTATGACATATGGTACAGGTGCAATTATGGCAGTTCCTGCACATGATGAAAGGGACTGGGAATTTGCAAAGAAGTTCGGGCTTCCTTTAATCCAGGTTGTAGAAGGAAAAGAAGGGGCGGCTGATATAGACAAGGCAGCATTTACGGATGTTGCAACAGGTGTAATGGTTAATTCCGGTTTCCTTACAGGGCTTTCTGTAGAAGATGCCAAGGAAAAGATTAAGGATTTCCTTGAAGAAAAGGGAATTGGCAAACGCAAGGTAAATTACAAACTGCGTGACTGGGTATTTTCAAGACAGAGGTACTGGGGAGAACCTATTCCAATAGTACATTGTGAAAAATGTGGTTTTGTTCCAGTAGATGAAAGTGAACTTCCATTGCTGCTTCCAGAAGTAGAAAGCTATATGCCAACAGATAATGGCGAGTCACCACTTGCTTCAATGACAGACTGGGTTAATACAAAGTGTCCTTGCTGCGGCGGGCAGGCAAAGCGTGAAACTGATACAATGCCACAGTGGGCAGGCTCTTCATGGTATTTCTTAAGATATACAGACCCTTGTAACAGTGAGTGCCTTGCAGACCCAGAAGCACTTAAGTACTGGCTTCCTGTAGACTGGTATAACGGAGGGATGGAGCATACAACACTGCACCTGCTCTATTCACGTTTCTGGCATAAATTCCTTTATGACCAGAAAACAGTGCCAACACCAGAACCATACCAGAAGCGTACTTCACATGGTATGATTCTTGGAAGCAATGGCGAGAAGATGAGCAAATCCCGTGGCAATGTAGTTAACCCTGATGATATTGTAAGGGATTATGGTGCAGATACACTCCGTACTTATGAGATGTTTATAGGTGCATTTGATTTAAGTGCAGCATGGTCAGATGATGGTGTAAAGGGCTGCCGCCGTTTCCTTGAAAGGGTATGGAAATTACAGGAAATACTTACAGATGAAGAAGGTTATTCTAAAGACATGGAAACGAAGATGCACCAGACAATTAAGAAAGTCAGCAGTGATTTTGAAAACCTTAAGTTTAATACAGCAATAGCAGCAATGATGGCGCTTATAAATGATTTTTATAAGAAAAATTCTGTTACAAAGGGTGAATATAAAACACTGCTTACACTGCTTAACCCTGTTGCACCACATATTACAGAGGAACTCTGGGAGATTACAGGATGCAGTGGCAGGATTTACCAGGGTACATGGCCAGAGTATGACGAGGCTAAGACTGTAGAAAATGAAGTTGAAATTGCTGTACAGGTTAATGGCAAAACAAGGGTAACAATTTCTATTGCCAAGGATGAAGAGAAAGACAGTGTGCTTGCAAAGGCAAAAGAAGCCCTTGGGGACAGGATTTCAGGAAATATTATTAAAGAAATTTATGTTCCAGGACGTATTGTAAATATTGTATGCAAATAATAATGCAACCAGATGCTGGCTGGATATTCTTTGGAGCATCCAGCAGCACAGGTAGCCCGTTCATCAATTCGCAAAAACAGTGCTAGCGTACTTCTATATTTGCTAATGCATCCATTTTTTGCTTATTTAGGGAGTGGGCGGCAATCCAGATGGAAAAATTTTAGTGTGGAAGTGTGATATGAAGAATATATGTAAAGGTTTGGTTATTTTGTGTGTTCTGGCAGGGATTTTTATGTTTGTCCCAGGGAATGTGCAGGCTGCAAAGCTTACAATGAAAAATACAGATTCTAAGATAACATTAAAGTACGATGACAGATATACATTTAAAAATGATGTTGAAGAAATAAAGATAATCTCAGTTAAATCAAATAATGTCCAGACAGGCAAAAAAGATAGTGAAGTGCTTAAACTTGCAGAGGGCAGCAAGAATAAGGTAATTGCTTCTGGCTGTGGCAAAGCCGTTGTAAAACTTAAGAATGGCAAAAAAATTGGTGTTAAAGTTAAAGCTGCCAAAATAAGCCTGCTGCTCCTTATTGGACAGAGCAATATGGAAGGAAGCCCTGATAAGCTTGGAATTCTTGAGGATTACCAGAATGAGTATGTTATAAATAAAGAGGGTAAAGTATACAATACATACGGGCCGTCAACATTAAGCCATTCACTGACAAACGGGTGTTTTAAAATGGCTTCACCTAAGCTTACAATATGGAACCCGTATGATTATGTTCCTGCAAGCTTAACTGATAACAGCAGTATTAATGAATGGCAGCGTACCAATAACCTTACTGATGCAGAAAATGCAACAGGCAAAACAGGCGTTGACGGTGCACTTGCCAAAGAATGGGTTAAAAAGACAGATGAAAAGGTATGGCTTGTTAATGCCGCCCACAGTGGAAGTTCTATTGAAACATGGCTTCCAGGCGGGGAAAGGGTTAATAATAACTTCTGGCAGGCAGTATCCTTATATAAAGTATGTGAACAGCTTCTGAATAAGGAAATAGAGGCAGGCCATTATAAATTAAGCCATAAAGGTTATTTCTGGCTGCAGGGTGAATCAGATGATAGTATGAGTGCCAGGAAATATCTTAAGAAATTTATGTCAATGCATAACAGGCTTATGGAAGAAACTGGGGATGGAAGAGGGCTTAAATACAAAAACCTGAACCAGCGTATGGAATTTGCAGGAATACTGATGGTAAGGGCACATGGTGACCCAACAGGCTTTTCTGACCTGTATATGACAGGCCCAAGGAAAGCACAGTATTATATGTGCAATTCATCTAAAGAGAAATTTAAAAAAATATACCTTGCAAGCCATATTTCAGAAGACTGGGTGACAGATGAAGGGGTGGACTCATACTTTAAATCAAGATATGAAGACCTGGATGCATACTATAGTTTTAACAATATGAAAAAACTTGATACATCTATGCCTTCAAAGGTTACAGATGTCCACCAGTCAGTACACTATACACAGCTTGGCTACAATGAGCTTGGCAGGGATGCTGCCGCTAATATCTGTTATGCGCTTAAATATGCCAAAGCGCCTGAAACAGAGACACAGATAAGGCTTGTAGGCGAAGATGGCTATACAGATATATCATCAGCAGTAAAAGCACCAGATGACGATATGTCAGTAACGGTTAAGACATTTCCGGCATATAAGGCTAAATCACTTGAAGTAATGCGTAAAGACGGTGTATCACTTGACAGGTGGAATGTAAGGCTGCGCTCAGCAAACTGTTTCAGTGGCAAGGTAAAATACATAGTTGGCGGTAAAAGCAGGGTATACACTTTATGGGCTGAGAATGGCACAAGCATTATACAAAATGTAATGAAAGTACCTGGCGGTGTTAAAATTGACTGGAAGAAACTTGAGAAAGCATCATATTATAAAATATTCCGCAGGGCTGTAGGCACAAATAAATGGGTCTGCATTAAAAAGACAAAGAAAAATAATAATATAAGCTATACAGATTATGAAGCAGAACAGGGAACAGAATATGAATATATGGTAAGGGCATTTGACAAATATGGCACAAGAGGCAAAAATTCATTATCATATATTGTACCATAAAAAATAATTGACAGCATATAACACTGTCTGCTATAATATTCCATACAGCATTAGGGAGTAGTTAGCGCATTATGCGTGAATAAGCCAACAAACCCGGCCATATGGCCTGGCTTAATCTTAAATAACAAGACTTTTGCACAGTAATATATGTATACTACTGTGCCAGGGTTTTAAAACAGGTACAGTAGTACCTGTTTTTTTACTTTATGGGATAATAAAAATGAAAGGAGATTTTTATGGGAATTATTGAATTAGTTTTTCTGTCTGCAGGGCTTGCTATGGATGCATTTGCAGTATCAATATGTAAAGGGCTTGAAATGCCTGTAACCAATTATAAGCGTGCAGGTATAATTGCCTTATTTTTTGGTGCTTTCCAGGCAGGCATGCCAGTTATTGGGTATTTGCTGGGGTCACGTTTCCAGAAATATATAGAATCTGTTGACCACTGGATTGCATTTGCCCTGCTTGCACTTATAGGCGGACAGATGGTCTATGAAGCATTCAGGGAGGATGGCGGGGAAACGGAAAACATGGAGGACAGCGGGGTATTCAGTATAAAGCAGCTAATTATACTTGCGGTTGCTACAAGCATAGATGCACTTGCTGTAGGAATTACATTTGCATTACTTGAAGGTACAAATATTTTTTTATCAGCAGGCATGATTGGAATAATAACTTTTATAATTTCTTTTGCCGGAGTTGTAATAGGAAATAAATTTGGTAATAAATATGAAAAGAGGGCACAGCTTGCAGGAGGAATAATACTTATAGCTATTGGTTTAAAGATACTTCTGGAACATCTTGGAATTATTACGTTTTAAAGAAAGGGGATAATTATGGTTTACGTTTTTTTAGTTGTAGGATTTATATTGTTAATAAAAGGGGCAGACTTTTTTGTAGAGGGAAGTTCCAGTATTGCAAAAATGTTAAGAGTACCATCTCTTATAATTGGAATGACTATTGTTGCAATGGGAACAAGCTTTCCAGAATGTTCTGTAAGCATTAATGCTTCCCTTGCAGGCAGTAATGCACTTGCAATCAGTAACGCTGTTGGTTCTAATATATTTAACCTTATGGTTGTATGTGGCGTATGTACGCTTTTTTGTCCTCTCGCAGTGGACAAAGGGACACTTAAAAAGGAATTTCCTTTTTCAATTATAGTTGCACTTATACTGCTTGGGCTTGGTTCTTATGGAATGGTATTAGGACATATAGATG
Organism: uncultured Lachnospiraceae bacterium; assembly: GCA_910588655.1. Classification (GTDB taxonomy): domain Bacteria; phylum Bacillota; class Clostridia; order Lachnospirales; family Lachnospiraceae; genus Butyribacter. Next base: position 9,657 of record CAJUPJ010000039.1, read on the forward strand.
GTATTATAATGTCTGTTATATTTGCAGGGTTTTTATACTGGATGGTAATATCTGCTAAGAAAGCCAGGGCCGAAAGCCAGGATAATGAAGAAGAATATGAGATAATGCCAGTATGGAAATGTATTTTCTATATTATTGGCGGAATTGTAGCAATAATAGCCGGTGGTGATGTTGTAGTAGACTCCGCAACTAAGATTGCTGGACAGTTTGGAATGAGTGAAAACCTTATAGGGCTTACTGTTGTTGCATTTGGAACAAGCCTTCCCGAGCTTGTTACATCTGTAGTTGCCGCAAAGAAAAATGAAGTTGATATGGCTCTTGGAAATGTAATTGGCTCAAATATTTTTAATATACTGCTTGTGCTTGGTGTGGCAGCAGCAATATCACCAATTGCGTTTATAATGGAAAATATTATTGACATAGTAGTGCTTGTTGTAATGAGCCTTATAGTGTGGGTGTTTGCATGGTCAAAGCAGAAGCTGGTAAGAGGCGAAGGGATAGTAATGCTTCTGATGTATGCTGCCTATGTTGTATATATCTGCAAAAGATAAGTAATTCCAGGTGTTAGTAATGGCAGTACAGCATATAAAGTTTATAAATGGTCTGCAGGTATTTATATGTTATACTGCCATATTGTATTTATTCTGTTGTTTTAATAATTGAAACAAGTATATCTAAAAATGATTTTTCTATCTGGCTTAATTTTTCTAATTCTACAGGATTGATTCCTGTCTGTGAAAACCCAATTCCTTCCAGTTTTATTATTATCCCGCTTTTTAACAGGGATTTTTCTGCCATATTTTCAAGCTGTTTTCTGACAAAGCTGTTCTGTAATAGTGACAGAACTTTCTTTTCCTGCTTATATGGGTCTTTTCCAGATAGTGCAGGGGATATTAATTTTAATATCCAGGACAGTATGCCATTAGACATTTTTTCACTGGATAAATATAATAAACTGTTAAAATCTGCTTCAATATTATTAACATATAATATAAGCCTTCCGCCAGCACCACCTGCTGCAACAATACCGCCAATACTTAAGCTTCCTCCATATCCCTGGTTCTGCAGGGCAGAATTTATATTTTCAGATATTTCATTGTAAAACAGTCTTGTAATAATACATATTAAATTATTATATAAATCATCTGGAAGACCATATATAATTTTATATATTTTATTAATATCTTCATCATCCAGTTTCTGCAGGAAACGGCTGGCAGCACTTCCATCCTGGCTTTCCCTGCCTTTCTCTATAATGCCAGGCAGGAATTTCTGTAAAGTCTGCTTGTAATCAATTGAAATAATGCTGGTTTTTATATTTAACAATTTTATTCCTCATAAATAAAGCATGTTGCTGTGTTTAATTTAAAATATGGTTAGTCTTTTCTATTACTTCCTGGACACGCTCTGCAATTAACGCAACTGTATTCATAGAGTCTTCAATCATTGTGCTTTTTTCAGTAGTTTTATTGACATTATCAATTGAGGACTGTACAGCTTCCAGAAGTTCATTTGTAGTTTCACTAAATTTATGTATTATATCATTAACTTCATTAATGGCAGACTGTATAGACTCATCATTTTCCCTTGCACTGCCAACAGAAGCACGTGAGCTTTCAGAAAGTTCACGTATATTGGAAGCAACAACAGAAAAGCCTCTTCCAGCTTCGCCTGCCCTCGCTGCTTCAATCGCTGCATTAAGGGAAAGCAGGTTGATTTTGCCAGAAATTTTTTCAACATCCTGTGTCATTACATTGTATTTCTTTACACTGGAATTAATATGTTCCAATGAGCCGGCAATGCTTTCATTAAGCACTTGTAAATTATTCATATATTCAGCTACATTTGCCATTTCACTGCTGCTTGCTTTTCCTGTTTCACGTATAAGGATAGTTTCTTTAGTTACCTGGTCAATATTATCTGTTAGTTTGCCAAATATCTCAACAAGCTCATTATTCATTCCAAGCACTTCACTATTTACAGAGGTTGCTTTCTGGCGTTCATTGCGTATGGATTTCATCATATACTGGTGGCAGTTTTCTTTTTCATTAATGCCTTTTGCAATGGCAATAGCCATTTCACGGCATGATTTAAAGCCACATGAATGGCAGTCAAATGATTTATCCATTTCAGAGTGTTTGTCAAGTTCTAAGTATGCTTTTTCAATATCTGACTCTGTAATTTTATGCTGTACACCAGCAAGTGATTTATATGTACGGAGGTAATCATTAAGGTTTAATTTCTTATCAAACTCATCAAACTGCTTGTCAACACCTTTTTTAGTAGTGTTTGCTTTACGGATTTTCCTTGCATAGCGTTCAACATCATGCATAATATCACTCATTGTAAAACAGTTGTAGTGGACGCCTGTTGCAGGCCCGCCGTTGCAGCCGTTTTCACAGTTAAGGACATCAAAAACAGTTGGAAGCCACCTGGGGTTTTCTTCACAGTACCTGTCCAAATCTTTATAGAGCTTTTCTGTTCCTTCCGAAGTTACAATCTCCATTTCAGGCGCATGTATAAGAAGGTTTTTCATAAGGCCGCCAGGTTTAGGGTAAATTGCGCCTTCCAAGCCCTGGTGCTCATTAAATTCAAACTCACTGTATACTTTAATAGCAGGAAGGCTTATTTTGTTTTCCTCAAAGTAATCTTTTAAATGCTCCATTGTGACATTATAGTTTATAATATTGCCAGTTTCCCTGAATTCATCAATTTTAGCTATACATGGCGAAATAGCAGCTATTTTACCTTTAAATCCAAGGACATTACGTATATATATTGCAATACACATCATAGGGCTCTGGACTGGTGACAGATGAGGCAGAAGTTCTGGTTTATGCCGTTGTATATAATTAACAACAGCAGCACATGGCTGGGAAATCAGTTTGGCATCAGGATGTTTTTCAATATAACGTAAGTGTGCCCATGTACATATATCAGCACCATAGCTTACATCATATATGCCTTTTACACCCTGGTTCTGTAACCACTGCAGTGCATGGCGCCAGTTGCCCTCAAAAGCAATTTTAATGGAAGGTGCAGCAATAATAGCAATTTCCTTGCCTGATTTTAAATCTTCAAGAAATTGTCCGATATCATCCTGGAAATAACGTGCATTATGGGAACATGCGGTAATACATGCACCGCATTTGATACATTTGCTGTCATCAATTTCAATAATTAAATTGCCATCACTATCTAAATGTGCTATATTGGCATCACCGGCCGGACATGCCCTTACACATGCATTACAGCCAACACATTTCTCCTTTTTTAATCCTATAATACTCATAATATAACCATACCTTTCCAATATTTTGTAAAATAAATACTGTATTATTTCCCACTCTGCTTGTTGCAAATGGGAATAACATAATGCTATGTAAATCCCCTTACTAATAGTATACGAAAAAATATATAAAACCACAAGTGAAAAATATAGAATTGATATTTTTATAAAGTAATGGTATTCTATTATTTGGCAATATTGAAAATATATAATGGGGGGATTTTATATGTTTAAGTTATTTAAGTCCAGGAACCTGTTATTTCTGCTGGTTTTAACAGGAAGCCTGCTGTATAATGTCTGTATTGCATCAGGACAGGAAAATGGAAACGGCGTGCAGGATGCTGGCAGGGTGTTATTTATCAGTTCATATTCATATGCCTGGGATACAGTACAGTTCCAGATTGAGGGAATAAAAAAGGGGATTGCACCAGGCGTCACAATAGATTATGAGTTTATGGATACAAAGCGTTTTAGCAGCAACAGTGACATAGAAGAATTCTATAAAGGTTTTAAATACCGTATGTCCAGGCTTAAACCCTATGATGTGGTAATACTTGGTGATGATGCGGCATTAAACTTTGCCATTAAATACCAGAAAGAATTTTTTGATAAAATACCGCTTGTGTATGAGGGGGTTAATGACGAAGAACTGGCAGAGAAATCAGTAAAAGACCAATATATTACAGGTGTGCTTGAAAAGCTTTCTATTAGTGAAAATATTGATTTTGCACAGAAGCTGATGCCTGATGCCAGAAGTATTATTTTAGTTTCAGACAGTTCAGTAACTGGTGAAGCAGTACGCAAAAGTTTTTATAAATATAAAGACCAGTATCCTGGCATGGATTTTTCTGATATCAACACTTCAGAATTTAGTTCTTTGGAGCTGAAAAGTAAATTTGCATCAGTAAAAGAGAATGCAATACTGATATTTGTAGTTATGACAGAAGATGCAAGTGGCAGGAAATACAAAAATACAGAAGCAATAAAATTTATATGCAGTAATACAAAAGTGCCTGTATTTAAAATGGTTGAGGGCGGACTGGGTGACGGAATTCTTGGCGGCAATGTTGTTTCAATGGAGATGTCAGGGGAGATTGCAGCCCAGATAGCTATGAAGATTATAAATGGTACATCCCCTGAAACATTTAATACTGTTATAGAAAGCCCTAATATTTTCTGTATTGATGAAAATGTAATGAGGGATGCAGGGCTTGATTTATCACTTATACCAGATAATGCAAAAGTAATTAACCATAAAAAGACATTTTGGGAACAGTACCAGAAAGTTTTAAAACCAAGTATAACGGTTATATCAGGGTTTATATTATTTTCATTATTTGCATTCTGGAATGGCAGGAAATATAAAAAAATGGCAGGAGAGCTGGCAGCAGCAAAGGATAAACTGGAAAATGCTTACTATCATGATATACTTACAGGGATTAATAACCGGACAAAGTTTAAAAAAGATATGGCAGAACTTGAAATATCAAAAGAGCCATTTGCAGTAATGATGATAGATATTGATAATTTTAAATATATTAATGATACATATGGGCATTCTGCAGGTGATGAGGCATTACGCCAGATTGCCACAAGGCTGTCAGGAGTTTCAGACACCAGTTTTACACCATACCGTTTTGCAGGCGATGAATTTACCGTTATAGCCAGGGAAACAGGAAATTTATTATATGAAGAGCAGGCGGAGCGGTGTATAAGCATATTCCGTGAAGACTTTGACTTATCAGGAATAATACATACAATACATGGCAGTATTGGAATTGCAAGATACCCACAGGATACGGAAGACTTTAATTCCCTGGTAGTTTACGCAGACTGTGCAATGTATGAAGTGAAAAATAATTCTAAGAATTCATATAAATTCTATAAAGATATAAGTAATGCCAAAGCTGGCAGCGCATAAAGACACCCGCTGTAATACAGCGGGTGTCTTTATGCTGTTTGTTTAACCAGGCTAGATTAATCCTTTTATTATTAAGAATAAAAGCAGGACTGGAAGGATATATGTAACATAAAACCTTATCCAGCGTGGTATTTTCAGGCCTTCACCAGTGTTGGCTTCTTCAATATACTTGTCAAATCCCCAGCCAAAGCGTGTTACACAGAAGAGAAGATAACAAAGCGAACCAACAGGAAGTATTATATTACTTACAAGGAAGTCTTCTAAATCTAATACTGTAGTGTCTTTTCCAAGCGGCTGGAACGAAGACCATATATTATAGCCAAATACACATGGCAGTGACAGTACAGTTATTGCTATAAGGTTTACAAGGCAGGCCTTTTTCCTGTCCCAGTGGAACAAATCCATACAGCATGAGATAATATTTTCAAATACGGCAATTATTGTTGAAAATGCAGCAAATGTCATAAATACAAAAAACAATGTGCCCCATATGCGTCCGCCTGCCATTTTATTAAATATATTAGGGAGTGTAATAAAAATCAGTCCTGGACCCTGGCCAGGGTTTATGCTGAAAGCAAAACAGGCAGGGAAAATTATCAGTCCTGAAACAAATGCAACAAAAGTGTCTAAAACGGCTATATTCACAGATTCACCTAAAAGGCTGCGTTTTTTATCAATATAACTTCCAAAAATACCCATAGCGCCAATTCCAAGGCTTAAGGTAAAAAATGCCTGGTTCATGGCAGCAGTAATTATTTCCCATATGCTTATATCCTTAATTCTCTGGAAATCAGGAAGCAGGTAAAACTTAAGCCCTTCCATTCCGCCTTTTAAAGTAATGCTATGTACTGCAAGTACAATAATAATTAATAATAGCAGCGTCATCATAATTTTGGTAATGCGTTCCACACCTTTTTGTAAGCCAATTGAACAGATAAATATACCTGCGGCTACGATAATAACCATTGTAACCAGCAATATCTGCGGGCTGGAAAGCATTTCATGGAACATTTCGCCTGTCTGTCCTGCGTCTTTGCCCTGGAACTGCCCTGTAAGCATCAGGTAAAAGTAATAAAGCATCCATCCGGCTACAGTTGTATAAAACATCATTAAAATATAATTGCCTGCCATTCCAAGATAACCATGCAAGTGCCATTTCTGTCCAGGTTTTTCAAGGGCATGGAAGCTTCTTATAATGCTTTTCCTGCTTGCGCGTCCTGCCGCAAACTCCATTGTCATAACAGGCACACCCATAATAACAAGGAAGAACAGGTAGAAAATTACAAAAACACCGCCTCCATACTGTCCTGCTACATAAGGAAAACGCCATACATTTCCAATTCCTATGGCACAGCCTGCAGAAAGCAGGATAAATCCCATGCGTGAGCCTAACTTTTCTCTTTCCATTAAAATCTCCTTCCATAATTAATATTACAAGAGATAAGTATAACATAAAAAGGGGATTTGGCAAGCAGATTAAAATTTGGCGGATAATTTACAGTTTATCTTGTGCTTGAAAATTTACTAAATGGATGATATATTGTAAAAAAGTTATAAGAAAAAGCCAATATCTGGCAGAATTAATGTTTTATTCCAGGCAACAGCCAGGTTTTAGCAGAGGGAAGATATTATGGGAGAAAAAATAGAAATAACAGAAGAACGTTTATCTTCTGAAGAATATACAGATTTTTTGAAAAGGACGGATTTAGGTTCACAGTATCCAAAAGAACGCTTTACAGAAAGAATATCCCAGCTTGTAAATAATGTTCCAATAAGCCTTGTTGCAAGAAATAAGAAAGGTTTGGCTGTTGGTGTTTTATTTGGGTTAACAGATTATGCATATTGGCTCTTTGTCACAGATTTGGGAGTTGACAGGGATTATGAGAACCAGGGGATTGGCAGGCAGCTTATGAAGGCGGCACATGATGTGGCGGGTGGTGAAAGAGATATAGCCATATATCTTGTAGCCAATGAAAATGCCATTTCATTTTATGAAAAACCAGGCATGAAAAAGGCAGATGATGTTATGCAATATAACAAGATAGAATGGACTTCATTTACAGTACAGTAACAAACCTGGTGCTTTGGTACAATATAAAAATATAAATTATGTAATAATTGCCATACGTCATGAAATATGGCATATTACTGGTATGAGAGACCATAGAGCTAAGGCGGCAGCCCTTCAAGTGTTTTGGGAGGGATGGAAAAGCCCTCCAGACCACAAGGAAAGGAGGGTGATAACAATGTATATTACATACCAGGATTTAATCCAGACTGGAATATTTATTGTTGCCCTTATAGGATTGTGTTACACAATCTTTAAGGGAAAGAAACAGCCGCCACTACCACCAATAGTGACGGCTGTTATTTATAGCAGTTGAAACTGTTTAAAGGGGGTAACCGCTTCTGTGGTTTCCCTCTCTAGTGTATATTCAATATAACATATATTATGCAGCAGTGCAAGAAAAATTAGAAAATATACACTTCCGTTTCATAAAAATATAGTAGACAGCTTTGTAACCTTTTGTTATACTTGTCTTTGTATCTATATTTTTAATAAACACAAGACTAGTATGGGCCGCCCAGGCAGAGGCAGGATATAATGGAAGATAATAACAATAATGGCATATATACAGGTTTTGCTTATGTATATGACAAATTTATGGATAACATCCCATATAATGAGTGGCATAGTTATATACATATGCTTCTTAAAGAATATGGCATAATTAATGGAATTGTAGCTGAACTTGCATGTGGCACAGGCACTATGACGTCAATGCTTGCGGCAGATGGTTATGACATGATAGGCATTGATATATCGTATGACATGCTTGGCATTGCACGGGGCAAATGTCCTGGAAATGTACTTTTATTACAACAGGATATAAGGGAGCTTGATTTATATGGTTCAGCGGCAGCAATGGTTTGTGTATGTGATGGCATGAATTATATGGATTGTGCAGACAGTCTGTACAAGGTATTTTGCAAGGTAAATACATTCCTTGATTATGGCGGCATATTTATATTTGACCTTAAAACAAGATATTTTTATGAAAATGTCCTGGGCAGCAGGATAATTGCAGAAAACAGGGAAGATGCAAGCCTTATATGGGAAAATGAATTCGATAATGAAACAGGGCAAAATGAATACCTGGTTACAATTTACAGCCTTTGTGATGAAGAAAGTGGTTTATTTGAAAGATATGAAGAACTTCATATGCAGAAAGCGTATTCCATAGAGGAAATTAAGGGGCTTGCAGAAAAGGCAGGTCTGGAAACAGCAGCAGTTTATAATGCATTTACAAAGGAAGAGCCAAAGGAAGACAGTGAAAGAGTTTATTTTATATTAAAAAAGTATGAATAGAGTTTATATTTGCATAAATAAAGTTTATATTTGGAGGATGATTTCAGGTTATGGGAAGTGATTATATTGCCAGGGCAACGGCAGCAAACCACCAGTTGCGTGCATTTGCAATTACAAGCAGGAATATTACAGAAGAGGCAAGGCGCATACACAATACAAGCCCTGTTGTAACAGCAGCATTAGGAAGGCTTTTGTCAGCAGGCAGCATGATGGGAAGCATGATGAAAGGTGAAAAGGATGTACTTACATTACAAATAGAATGTGGAGGCCCTATAGGGGGCATGGTAGTAACATCAGGTTCTGATGGCTGTGTAAAAGGTTATGCCAATCATCCGGATATAATGCTTCCGCCAAACCCGCAGGGAAAGCTTGATGTTTCTGGCGCACTAGGGCCAGGTTTTTTAAATGTAATCAGGGATACAGGGTTAAAAGAACCATATAACGGGCAGGTGCACCTTGTTTCAGGGGAAATTGCCGAGGATTTGACATATTATTATGCTACATCTGAACAAGTACCTTCAACAGTGGGTCTTGGTGTGTTAATGGATATGGATAATACTGTCAGGCAGGCAGGGGGATTTATAATACAGGTTATGCCAGATGCAGAAGATGGTGTTATAGACAGGCTTGAGGAGTCCATAAACAATATCAAATCTGTGACAGATATGCTGGAAAGCGGCATGATGCCTGAAGATATCCTCAGGTATATTATAAAAGAAGACAGTGTGGAAATCCTGGAGAAAATACCAGTAAAGTACTGCTGTAACTGTTCAAAGGACAGGTTTTACAGGGCAATTGCAAGCCTTGGGCAGAAAGATTTACAGGAAATTGCAAGGGATGGAAGTCCAGTTGAAGTAAACTGCCAGTTCTGCGGCTCACATTATGTTTTTGGTACAGAGGAAATAAATGGACTAATTAGATGAGGAGTGGTCAGATGCCAAAAAGATACAAAAAAATAGTATGTATATGTATTATTTCTGCATTAATGCTTGTTTTTGCAGGCAAGTTTAACACTACAAGAATTGTACATGCAGAAGCAGTAGGTGTTGTTAAGGTAAGCGGGTATTTAAACGTAAGAAAAGGCCCTGGAACGTCATATGCACTTTTAAAATCAGGCGGGACAAATGTTACATTGTCTAATGGCCAGAAAGTGTCAATTATTGCAAAAGCAGGTGACTGGTACCAGGCAAGTTTTAAACTTAATGGAAAGAACCTGAAAGGATATGTGCTTGGTTCATATATTAAAGTACAGGGCGGGACTGCTTGCACATCTGTAAAGGCTTCAGTTGCTGTTAAAAGTTTAAAGCTTAAAACCAAAACTTCGGATAAAAGTGCCAATGTAAAATCAGGTCTTAAAGATATTTCCATTAACAAAGACAGTAATGTACTGGTACTGGATGATGTTAATCCAGGAGACCAGAAATGGTATTACATATCATGCCAGTATTCTGGAAAGACATATAAAGGGTATGTAAAGCCAGAAAGCCTTAAGATTTCATATGGGAACGGCATACCAGGCATATGGGATGGAAGTGTTAAATTCCCGCTTTATAAAGAAGCAGGTAAAAACACAGTAGTAGAAAATGCAGGCAGGAAAGTAAGCATAGGTGTAAATAAACAGTTTACAATATTAAATGAAAAGACTGTTGCTGGAACAAGGTATTTTTATATAAAGGCAAGTGCAGGCAAGGCTGTTGTACGTGGTTATCTTCCAGCAGATGCCGCCAGATTCCAGATAGTACAGGCAAAAGGAAGTACTGCAAAAGAAACAGAAGAGCCAGATAAAACAAAAGAACCAGAAGCTACAAAAAAACCAGAAGCTACAAAGAAACCAGACAGTACAAAAGAACCAGCGGACACAAAAGAACCTGTCAGCACAAAAGAGCCAGCAGGTACAAGTGCTCCAGCAGATACAAAAGAACCTGGTGCTACACAGACACCATCAGATACAAAAGAACCAGCGGAAACTGCTGTACCAACACAGAAACCAGAACCGCTGGACGATGCAGAATTTAAGAAGAAGCTGAAAGAAGAGGGCTTTCCAGATGATTATATAAACCCTCTTATGGAATTACATGCCAAGTATCCATACTGGGAGTTTAAGGCATTTAAAACAGGGCTTAAATGGGGTACTGTAATAAAAAAAGAGTCTGCTGTTGGCGTTAATTTGTTAAGCAATAATAAATCATATGCCTGGAAGTCAACAGCAGACGGGGCATATGACTGGACAAAAGACAAATATATACCATTCGATGGCAGTACATGGGTAACAGCTTCTGTAAAAGCTGTTAAATACTATATGGACCCAAGGAATTTTTTAGATGAAAGAGGGATTTTCCAGTTTGAAAACCTGGAATACCAGAGCAGCACGCAGACACAGGATGGTGTTGAGAAAATATTAAATAATACCCCTATGTACAATGCAAAGTTTTCATATCCAGATTCTTTAGGCAATTCTGTTGAAATAAAGTATTCAAAAGCCTTTATTAAAGCAGCAGAGTCATCAAAAGTCAGCCCTTACCATCTTGCATCACGTGTTAAACAGGAGGTTGTGTTAAGCAATACGCTTATGAGCAGCTCTGTTTCAGGCAATGTTTCAGGATATGAGGGTATTTATAATTTTTACAATATTGGCGCATATAACAGTACAGAGGCAGGCGGGGCAATTGCCAATGGCTTAAAATGGGCAAGTTCAGGCACTACTTATAACCGTCCCTGGAAAGACCGCTACAAGTCAATAACAGGCGGTGCTGAATATATTGGCAAGAATTATATTAATGTAGGGCAGAATACACTTTATCTCCAGAAATTCAATGTTACATCAAAGAACCGGTATGAGCACCAGTATATGTCAAATGTTGAAGCCCCTAACAGTGAAGCAACTAAGACTGTTTCAGCATATGGCGTGATTGAGCAGGATATGCCAGTCACATTTTCAATACCCGTGTATGAGGAAATGCCAGAAGAACCATGTGAAGTACCATCAGGGGGCAAAAACCCTAATAATTATTTAAAGACATTATATGTTAAAAACCATCCATTTACTTCAAATTTTGTACTGGGTGATGATGGCAGCAAAAAATATAAGCTTGTTGTAGACAAAAGCGTTGAAAGCATAAAAATATGTGCAACAAAGGTTAGTTCACATGCAACACTTACAGGTACAGGAACTAAAACACTGTCAGATGGTACTACAACATTTACAGTTAAAGTTACTTCTGAAAGTGGTGAGGCAAGAAAATACACAATAGAGGTAACAAGACAGTAGCCAGAATTTAATTGTATGGCGGAACAAGGATTGGAGAATAATGGCAGGCATGTGTTTTTTAAAGAAGCGGGCATTATATATTATAACGTTATTTATATTTATTATGGCAGCCTGTTTAATAAGCAGCAGGGATGTACAGGCTTCAAGCGCTGCTGTTAATGTTACAGTTAATAACAACAATGTGGTGAAAGGTGATACAGTATATGTTATTATAACTATAACTTCCAGTGATGAAATTGGAGGTTTTAAAGGATATTTCAGTTATGATAACAGTGTCCTTAAATATGTTACAGGAGGCAGTGTTGCAAGTGGCAATGATAATGAATTCCTTGTATCAGATACGGACAGGGAAGATGGAAGCTACAGGCTGAAATATTCAATAAAATTTACTGCAAGGGCAGCCGGGAGCACTACAATTATGTTAAAAAGCCCTTATGCAGTATACGGATATGGTGATAATGCAGAGGAAATGTCAGTTTCATACAGCCCGTTAAATATTGTTGTAAGCCCTAAAAAGGAAAAGCCGGCAGAAGTTACCAGAAAGCCGGCAAATACAAAAAAACCAGCAAACACAAAAAAGCCGGCAAATACAAACCAGCCAGCGCATACAGAAGAACCGCAGGTTTCACCTTCACCTGCTGTATATAATAATTCTGGTTCTGCCAGGCTCCGGTCATTAAATATAAAAGATGTAACACTTTCACCAGAATTTTCACCAGATATTTATAAATACAGCACTATTATATATACAGACAGCACAAGCCTTGATATTTCCTATGAAACAGAAGACATGGATGCAGATGTTACAATAAAGGGCAACGGAGGGCTGTCAGAAGGCAAAAACACTATAAAAATCATTGTAAGAAATTCTATTGGAAAGAAAGCTGTATATAAGTTATCAGTAAAAGTAAAGCATGAAGAAGTACAGGCCAGTGGCAATATAAGCACTTCTTTAAGGGATGGCAGTGTTGTATTAAGAACAAATGATGAGTATACAGTTGTGGAGCTTAAGGACAGGGAATTAATACCTGAAGGTTTTGGTGAAACAGAAATGAAGATGGATGGCAATGTAATTAAAGTTTATTCATCTGAAAGTGACACAGAACATAAATTTGTGCTTATATATTGTAAAAGGGGAGATAATAAACCAGAGTTTTATCTTTATGACAAAGAAGAACAGGCATTTATGCCATATACCAAGGTACAGTCATGGTACAGGGGCATTAATGGCAATGCTGTTGTGGCAGAAGAGCCAGAAGCTGATGTAGAGAAACAGAGGCTTATATATATACTTGCAATAGCAGTAATAGTATGCCTTCTGTTAGTAATAATTATTATATCTGTATATATGCACTTTAAAGGCATGGATAAAGATGATTTATCAGATATATTAAATAAATAAGCAATTAATTTTGCCACTTTAAGTGGCATATTGGTTAAAATGGCAGTAGAATGGAGGACTAAAACGTTATGCAGAAACGTTTCACAAAAAATGCAGAAAAAGCCTTAAATTATGCAAAGAAATCTGCAAAATCACTTGGGCATAATTATACTGGCACTGAGCATATTCTGCTTGGGCTGTTAAAATCAAAGGGTGTTGCAGCAGATATATTGCAGGCGAACAATGTTGACGCTGATGGGATAAAAGAGCTGATGGAGGATTTCCTTTCAGGCAGCAAGCCTGTAATTACAGATGGTGATGCAGAATTTACGCCAAGGGCACAGGGGGTTGTTGACAGAAGTTTTGCTGAAGCAGAAAGGCTTGGTTCTTCATCTGTTGGGACAGAACATCTGCTGGTTTCACTTTTAAAAGAGAATGAAAGCATGGCTCTGCGCCTTTTAAGCACAAAAGGTGTTAATATACAGAAACTTTATATAGATACCCTTGCTGCAACAGGACAGGATGCGGCAAGTGCAAAGAGTGAGTATCTGATGCAGCGTGGAAGAAGAAACGGGAAATCAGCCACGCCAGTGCTTGACCAGTACAGCAGGGATTTAACAGAATATGCAAGGGAAGGTAAGCTTGACCCTGTTATAGGCAGGGATGCAGAGATAAAGCGCCTTGTTGAAATAATTAGCAGGCGTACCAAGAACAACCCTTGCCTTACAGGCGAGCCGGGAGTTGGCAAAACTGCTGTAGTAGAAGGGCTTGCACAGGATATTGTGTCAGGCAATATACCAGAAGTAATCCAGAATAAAAGGGTGCTTGCACTTGATTTATCAGGAATGGTGGCAGGCTCTAAATACAGGGGTGAGTTTGAAGAACGTATTAAACGTGTAATTAAGGAAGTTATACAGTCAGGAAATGTAATCCTTTTTATAGATGAAATCCATACAATTATCGGGGCAGGAGGGGCGGAAGGTGCACTTGACGCCGCTAATATACTAAAGCCTTCGCTTGCACGTGGCGAATTACAGATTATAGGTGCTACAACAAGGGAGGAATACCGTAAATATATAGAAAAAGATGCTGCCCTTGAAAGGCGTTTCCAGCCAGTTGAAGTAAAAGAACCAGATGAGGAAGAAACAATAGCCATATTAAGGGGGCTGCGTGACAGGTATGAGGAGCATCATGGTGTTGAAATAACAGACAGTGCATTAGAAAGTGCAGTGAAAATGTCTGAACGTTATGTTAATGACAGGTTTCTTCCAGACAAAGCTATAGATGCGCTGGATGAGGCAGCAGCAAGGGCAGGGCTTAAAAGGTATATGCCTTCTCCAGAACTCAGGGAATTAGAAGAAAGGCAGAGGCTTTTTGATAAAGAAAAAGAGGATGCCATAAGAAAAGAGGACTTTAAGCTTGCAGGAAGCATAAAGCGCAAACAGGAAGAAGATGCTGCCAGGATAAAGGCAATACACAGGCAGATGGAAGAAGAGCGCAATAGTTCCAAAGCAGTAGTAACAGATAATGATATTGCTGGTGTAATAGCAGACTGGACAAAGATACCTGTACAGAAACTACAGGAAGAAGAAACAGAGCGTTTAAGGAAGCTTGAAGAAATACTGCATAAACGTGTTGTAGGCCAGGAAGAAGCTGTAAATGCAGTATCCAAGGCAGTAAGACGTGGAAGGGCAGGGTTAAAAGACCCACGCCGCCCTATAGGTTCATTCCTGTTCTTAGGACCTACAGGTGTTGGGAAAACAGAACTTTCAAAAGCACTTGCGGAAGCAGTATTTGGCAAAGAGAATGAAATAATCAGGGTAGATATGTCTGAATATATGGAGAAGCACAGTGTATCTAAAATGATTGGTTCACCTCCAGGATATGTAGGTTATGAGGACGGCGGCCAGCTTAGTGAGAAAGTAAGGAGGCATCCTTATTCAGTAATACTTTTTGATGAAATAGAAAAGGCACATGCAGATGTGTTTAATATACTGTTACAGATATTAGAAGACGGGCATGTAACAGATGCGCATGGAAGGAAAGTGAGCTTTAAAAATACAATAATCATAATGACTTCAAATGCAGGTGCACAGCAGATAGTATCTCCTAAACATCTTGGTTTTGGAATTAATGAAGATGAAGAAACAGACTATAAAAAGATGAAATCCAGTGTAATGGAAGAAGTAAAGCGTATTTTTAAGCCAGAATTTATAAACAGGATAGATGAAGTGCTTGTATTCCGTGTATTAAACCAGGAGGATATAAAAGAGGTAGTTAAAATACTGCTTGGCAGCTTTATTAAAAGGGTTAAAGAGCAGATGGACATATCCCTTGAAGTAACAGAAGCAGCAATATGCCATATAGCCAGAAGCGGTTTTGACAAGACATATGGCGCAAGGCCTGTAAGGCGCGCAATACAGACTATGATAGAGGACGGCATGGCTGACAGGCTGCTTTCACATGAAATAACACAGGGCAGCAAAGTGGTTGTGGATTATATTGGTGAAAAGATTATATTTTCCATCGGGAAATAGTAGAAATAATATACAAAATATGTTATCCTGTATATAGGAATTTATATATAATATACAAAAAATACAAACTAAAAATGCCACCGGCTATCCTGCCGGGGCTGTATTTAGAAATACAAGGAGGAGAAAGATGGCTGTAGTTGAAGAGTTAATCCGTAAGGAGGAGGATGGTACATTAAGTTTTGGGAATTTTGAACTTGATACCAAAAAGAAACTTTCTGACTTTGAATTTGAAGGGGACTTATATAAGGTCAAGACTTTTAAAGAAATTACAAAGCTTGAGAAGAATGGTCTTTTTGTATATGAATCTGTGCCTGGTACAGTTGTTACCCATATGAAGGCAGATGGCACAGGTATACAGTTTATGGCAGAGGGACTGGAAGATACATCTGTCACCCTTGAACTTGAACCTGAGAAGGAATATGAAGTATTTATAGGAGGGGTTAATGCAGGCAGGATGAAAACCAACCTTGGCGGAAAGCTTGTTTTAAGCATTGAGATTGACCCAGGCCAGGTTAAAGAGGTCAGGGTGGTTAAATTATAGTATGGCTAAGGCAAAGAAAAAGGCAGTTTTCTTTTGCAAGGAGTGTGGTTATGAATCACCAAAGTGGCTTGGCCAGTGTCCAGTATGCCATGAATGGGACTCATTTACAGAAGCACCGCCAGCAGCAAAATATCTTCCAGAAAGTGTAAAAGGGGTTCTGCCTGGTATGGCACACAATGTCCCTGCAAGGCTTAATGAAGTCAGGGCAGGTGAGGAGGAAAGGACAGTAACAGGCATAGGGGAGTTTGACAGGGTTCTTGGAGGAGGCATAGTTGCTGGTTCGCTTGTACTCGTCGGGGGTGACCCTGGCATTGGCAAATCTACCCTTCTTTTGCAAATGTGCAGGAAATTATCAGCAGACGGGCACAAGATACTGTATGTGTCAGGTGAGGAGTCACCTAAACAGATAAAAATGAGGGCAGAAAGGCTTGGAAGCTTTGACAGCAACCTGTACATATTGTGCGAGACAGACCTTTTAGCAGTTTCATCTGCTATTACAGAGATGAAGCCTGGCATGGTAATAATTGATTCAATACAGACAATGTATAGCGAAGAAGCAGGGCAAGCGCCTGGAAGCCCAGGGCAGGTAAGGGAAGCAACAAGCGTCCTGATGAAACTTGCCAAAAGCCTGCAGGTATCTATATTTATTGTAGGCCATGTGACAAAAGAAGGTGTAGTGGCAGGCCCGCGCATGTTAGAGCATATGGTAGATACGGTGCTGTATTTTGAAGGTGAAGGTGGTGCTTCTTACAGGTTTCTGAGAGGTGTTAAGAACCGTTTTGGTTCAACTAATGAAATAGGTGTATTTGAAATGCGCCAGGACGGCCTGGAAGAAGTATTAAACCCATCTGGATATATGCTGCAGGGCAAACCTGAGAATGAACCAGGCTCAGTGGTAACATGTTCTATAGAGGGCACAAGGCCTATACTTGCTGAAGTACAGGCACTTGTGTGCCAGACTAATTTTAACATGCCAAGACGTACAGCAGCAGGTACTGACTATAACAGGGTAAACCTTTTAATGGCAGTAATAGAAAAAAGGCTTGGCATACGCATGGGTGACTATGATGCCTATATTAACGTTGCAGGTGGCATGAAGATAAATGAGCCAGCACTTGATTTAGGAATTGTTGCTGCAATACTTTCAAGTTACCGTAACCAGGCATTTGACAGTAAAACTGTATGCTTTGGTGAAGTAGGGCTTGTTGGGGAGGTCAGGGCAGTTAACCTGCCCGGCCAGCGTGTAATGGAAGCTGCAAAGCTTGGTTTTAGCCGCTGCATCCTGCCAAAAGCCAACAGCCAGAAGCTTGAACTGGATGCCAGCAGTTTAAATGGGATGCAGGTAACAGGAGTTGGCAGTATTTATGAATTGCTGGAGGTAATTTAATGGGATTAAGGGAAAATGAAACGGATACTCAACACATTTTAGAGAGAATGGAAAATACCATGAATAATCTGGAACAGATGTCATATGATTCCATAAATATTACAGACCGTCTTGTGACCCTTCTTAGTGATGCAAGGGAACATGCTGCCAAAATGACAACAGCGACAGATGAAGAACGGATAAAAGAATTTGACATTTTAATGGAAATCCTTAGCCGTATTCTTGACACTGCATTTATTGTAAATAATATAGCACATGAGCTTGAAAGAGAAACCTTGTACCAGCGTGATTCTGTCGAAGCTATAAAACAGGTTTTTGATTTCTTCTATTCAATGACTGATGGTATTGACTTATAAAATACGGATTAATTATAGTTGGTTTAAAAGGCGGCATTTCCTGCTGCCTTTTTAAGTGGATATCCGCAATGCCTGCAGGCAGGCATTGGTTACTTGCTTATAACCTATATATCCAGAAATTCCAGAACCATATTATTAAAACCATCTGCTTCCTCATATAAAGCATGGCCGTACTCTTCATATATCTTTAGCCTGCTGTCCCGGATTTTGCCTGCAATTTCCTGCGATGCTCTGCATGTTACAATTTTATCCTGTTTACCGCCTGTTACAAGGACAGGGCATTTGATTTTATAAAGTTCATCATATGCATTATGGGACATACATGCCTGCGCCATTGTGGTAAAACGTTTAAAATCCCCAGGTTTTCCTATTTTTGATGAAATTCCAAGCATAAGGCGGTTTTTATGAAGATAACTGTCTGTATAAGATTTTTTAGCGGTATCAAGCATTAATCCTGTATAGTCACCAGCATCTGCTAAAGCAATCCATTTCCTGCATGAATTTTGTATAGTATTATTCTGTTTAGCAAGGGTTACAGCTAAAACAAGCTTATGTACACTTATGGGATAATCAATAGCAAGGTACTGGGCAATCATTCCACCCATAGATACACCAAGTACATCAGCGTACTGTATTCCCAGTTCCTGCATGGCATCATGTAAATCTTTAGCCATCTCACGGGTGGAATAAACTTCTGACAGATTGTTTTTTCTGCTGAATACATATACTTTGTATTTTTTTGCAAATATCCTGTACATAAATGCAAGTGGTACTGCCATACCTTTTACAGTCTTAATCCCATCACCCAGTCCTGGGATAATTATTAAGTTTTTATCACCTTTGCCAAAAGAAATAAAATCTGTTTCATATCCATTTATTTTTATTTTATGGTTTTTAGCATCCCAGAACATAACCTGTCCCTCCCCTGGCTGTATAATTACACTTATAAACTGCTGCTTTCCAAAATGCCTGCTTAAAGCCCTGCCTGGCGCTTCGGAGGTTTTTTGCCATAATACTGGTAAAAATACGTCTTAATCATTCCATTATATATTTTGCGGTTTTTATCAGCTTTTTTACCAATATACTTCTCTGCCTGTTCATAAGCAGTAATAACGTACATTGACCATTCATCAAGGTTTCTGTAGACTTGTCCAAGCTCTTTATAAAGGGAAGGTATTTCATCTGGTGCGTCAAGGCGCTTTCCATATGGCGGGTTTGTTATAATAAACCCATATTTCTTCCTGTGGCTGAACTGCCCAAGGGCACGCCTCTGGAAATGGATAAGATGGTCTGTACCTGCATTTCTTGAATTTTCCATTGCTGCCTTAATAGCATCATTGCTTATATCATATCCTTGTATATCCATATCCAGGTCATGTATTATTAAATCCTGTGCTTCATTTATAGCATTATACCATTCCTTTTTAGGGACAATATGTGTCCAGTCCTCAGCAGTAAAAGAACGGTTCATGCCAGGTGCAATATTTGCCCCGATAAGTGCTGCCTCTATAGGAAAAGTGCCACTCCCGCAGAACGGGTCTGCAAGTATGCGGTCTTTATTCCAGGGGGTAAGCATAATAAGCGCAGCAGCAAGGGTTTCTGTAATTGGTGCTTTAACAACTGCCTTACGGTATCCACGTTTATGGAGTGAGTCCCCTGATGTATCAAGCCCTATTACCACTTCATCTTTCATAATTGTAACACGTATAGGGAATGAAGCGCCGTCTTCTTTAAACCAGCTTATATTATACTTTGATTTCAGGCGTTCAACTATGGCTTTCTTCATAATGGACTGTATATCTGAAGGGCTGAAAAGCTTGCTTTTAACAGATGTTGCCTTTGTAACCCAGAACCTGCCATTTTCTGGTATAAAATTTTCCCAGGGAAGGGCTTTCGTCTTTTCAAACAGTTCATCGAAAGTTTTCGCTTTAAAACTGCCTGCTTTTAAAAGTACACGCTCTGTTGTCCTTAAGAAAATATTAGAACGGCATATTGCGCCTGCATCACCTTCAAAAGTTACCTTGCCATCCTCTACATGCGTAATATTATACCCAAGGTTTGTAATTTCCCTTTTTAAAACTGCTTCCAGCCCAAAATGGCATGGGGCAATAAATTCGTAATTATCCATAACTGGCCTCCGTTAAAATAGTATACCACGATTATACATTATTAATGGGATAATTTCTAGTTGTCTATTTATTTTGTTTTGGTGTTTGTTTATGGATTTGTGGGTGGTGGACGCAGGGTTTCCAGTGTTCCACTAAATTATTCCATTCCGGGGCACACGTAGGCTACGTTACAATATCATTTAGTTAAGAAAGGATGTCTAAAAATTACATATGCTGGATGAGCTGGCAAATCCAAAGTGCCTTCCATGAAAACAGCACGCTTGCGCTGGTTTGGCAAGGGCTTGCACGCAATGGTGCATAAAGCCCCTAATGTTCCTACGGAACATTTAATACGGGGCTTAAGCACCAGCGGCTTCGTACAGCTTTTTCATGGAAGCACATTTGGAATTTGCCAGCCAGCTTACACTTTGGTAATTTATAGAAATATCTTCCACCTAAACTCTTAACTAAATGACATTGTACTGGCAGGTCTGAAGTGCCCCCGTCATAGAATAATATTAGATGGAACACTGGAAACCCTGCTACTTACTGCTAAAATTCCAAAAAACATTACACAAAAACAAAATTAATATTATAACTAGAAATTATAGCCTCTCGGATTCATATCAAATAGATTGAGAGTTGGGTTTTGACAACTGAA
>CAJUPJ010000040.1 GCA_910588655.1 uncultured Lachnospiraceae bacterium
TTCTCTGTTGAGAAACTCGCTTCGCAGTCAACAGACTAAAGTCATATAATAAAAAAGGAAGCCGTCTTCTGGCTTCCTTTTCCCTAGTTTTCCACTGCCTGCATTATTTGGCAATGGCTAAACTTAACAGGACACTAATCCCTTAAAACTAGCAAACATTTTTACAATTTGTCCCTGTTTACATAACCAGGCACGTTTTCATTTGCATAAAAAGTTTTTGTCCTGGATATTAGTTTATGTAAATAACATGTTGATTTTAATCCAGTGATTACTAATCTTTTCCTTAGTTCTTCACTGTTATGTTTTTCATATAAAGCGGCTATGGCTGCATTTAAAAACTGGGCAAGTACAATATTTACACCATTAAAACCAACCATCACACAGCCACCACCTGATAATGCTTTTTTAATTTCTGCATGAAGGATTTCACCTTCATCATCTGAAAGAGCAGAACTGCCAATTAAATTATAAACCATTATTATTTCCATAAATATTCTCCAGGTATAAATACCAGTAAATCCTGGCCTGTATACTTAACCATTGCTTTCCTTTCTGGCAGATGCTGCACACTCTAATATATCCTGTTACTATAAAACCCCACCAGCATACTAAGGGCTAAGCACGCGTGTTGTAAGCCTGCCATTTCTTTTTCTTTAAGCCCTTTAATCCTTGCTTTTTCTTTTTCCTGCTCTTCCTCTGTTAAACTGTTAAACCACTCTTTATATAAAAACTGTCTGTACCAGACTATAATATTAACATAAGGCAATTTCCGAAAACTAATAAACCACTTATAAAGTGAATACCATGCCATATAATCCTCCTTTCTTGCAATAAAAAAGTGCCCGGATTTGTAACCTGTAAAACATACAGGAAATATTCCCAGCACGCAATCCTTAATTTTCTATATTTCTAATTCTGATAAAAGTTCCATCAGGCTGTCCAGTATATCCTGGATTGCCTCTGTATCCTTTACAAGTGTTTTTATGCTTCCAAGACATCCGTTTCCCTCTTGATAAAAACAACATATATGCCCATCAATATCAAGCCGCCAGCATTACTTTAAGTTTTCCACAAAAACTCCGGCAATACTGTTAATGTCAAAATAAATATCCACAAAGAAACAGACTTAGATTTATTAGATTATTTCCTGTCAAGAAAAACTGTAGCCAGGACTTATATTGCAATCCTGGCTTTTGTGTAAATTCCTGATAAAATCCAGCATATTCTTTTTTATCTGGAAGCAATAATTACCACATTGACAGAACCAGTATCTGAACCAGCCACACCAAAAATAATATTGCTGTCCTCTCCAGTAACATCTTCAACCAGGGAAGCTATAAAACTAGCTTCCTGCAGTCCCACATCATCTCCAGAAATATACACCAGGGCATAACCCGCAGTTTCTAATTCCATTTCCATAAGAGTATTATTTAAAGCTTTCCTGGCAGCCTCAAGATATCTGTCCTTATCATCATGGGAACTGGTACCAGCCCCAATATATACCATTTCTTTATTTTGAAAAACTGTTTTTATATCTGCAAAATCAAAATTAATAAGCCCAGAACCATTAACCATATCCGCAACAGACCTGACATATACCCACAATTCTGACACCATGCCAGAAAAAACACCAGATATCCCTGTAAAATTCCCTGCCTGCCTGAAAAGACCATCATTATTAACTACTACAACAGAATCTGAATTTTTCCTGAGTTTCCTGATACCAGTTTCCGCATTGTTTAAACATATTCCTGATTCAAAACTAAAGGGTCTGGCTGCAACCCCCACAGTAAGCTTTCCGGCTTCTTTGCTAAGATATGCAACAACCGAGGCTGCACCTGTCCCTGTACCACCACCCATACAGGCTATTACAAATACCATATCAGCCGAGGACAATACCTCTCCGATTTCTTCCCAGCTTTCTTCGGCAGCAGCCCTGCCAATACCAGGCCCTTTACCAGAACCAAAACATCTTGTAATGGTTTTGCCTATGCAGACAGTCCTGGCATTACTGCACCCTGAAAGACACCCCATATCTGTGTCGATACATACAAACCTGACATTTTCTATTTTATTCCCTGCCATTCCATTAACAACCCGGCACGCCCCACTGCCAACACCAGCAACTATAAATTCTGCATGGTTGTCCATAGCCTTATCCATATATCTCCCTCCTGTCTGGATATTTTACTTTAATAATAAACACATGGCTGGAGATAATCAAGAAAAAATTTTCCTATAAAAAACTTCTTTAACCGTGAAGCAGCCTTGCATTTTAAATAAGCAAATGCCACAATGCTTCTTCCATGCTGGCTTTCAAGTCTGCCATATCAGAGTACATCTTATTTTCCTCATCTGTGCAGTCACTTTCAACAGGAGCATTATTAAGTAAAAATTCTAACTCTGTGTATAACCTGGTAAATCTTTCTTCCATTTCCACCATCCCCTTTCTAATGGCAGGCCACTTCATGCCTGCAACCCGCCATCTAGTCCTAAATAATCTATTTTATACATCTGTACCTAAGGAAATTACACGGTTTTATTACAAGCTTCCCAGGCTATTCCAAAAATTACAATTAATTTTAGTTAAAGCAGAACATCTACAGCGCTAATATCCATTTCATAAAATTTGGCCTCATATATTTTAAAATTATTATTGTATTTTATAAATCCCATAAAGAGTGCTTCTTTTTTCTCCCTGTATTCTGCAATCAGATCCTCTATCTTATCAAAAAATTCTCTTTTTCTTTTTGTTTCTTTAGCTTCCAGATTTACAGTATATACAGTAAAATCATATTCTAATACATAAATTTTCATAATTAATACTCCTTCTTTATTAATTATTTCCACTAAGGTCTGATATCTTAAATAAGTATTTATTATTAAAATCTTTTCTAAACAATTTAGTTTTGGTTTAAAATAACATATAACAGCAACCTCCTTCTATACCTTTCTACAACAGAAAAATCTCTATGCAATTCAATTGCGTAGAGATTCTAATTTAATTTTCTAAAATCAACAATATCCTTGTCTATGCAAATAAAGTAAATATTCATCAGGTTTGTAACTGTATCAAGTTTACACAATGCCTTGTTTCCATACAACTCATCCCCGTTACCGCCAGATACCCCAACATTTTCCATCTGGTACTTAATAACTCTCCCTGCTAAACCTGAATTCTTACTGACCAAAGTAATCCATATGCTATATACTGGAGCAATTAAATCATAATTAGTGTCTTTATTAATGACCGGCAATTGCCCTGTAATCATTCTTGAACCATAATACAAACCTCTCTTTGATAAAATATATCCTGGGTTAAGTTTTCTTTGCATCTCAGCATCAAGCTTTATACAAAAGCAAGGTGCTGTATACAAATTTTTATCAGCATACCAGGGCAGCTTTACTTTTACAAAAACGTCAAAATACACGCTCCCCCTCCCCAACAGCATGGCTTTCAGAAGAAGCAATTTTTTCCAGCCCTGTAGTAGAAACCGTACCAGCCGTTTCTGGCATTTCAAGTAAATCTACCACTTCATCAACCGTACAGTCTGCATATAAATCAATAGTTTCTCTTATGACAACAGCTAATATTCTTTTAATACTAAATACATTTTTAAAATGGTTATCATATGTCATATTTTCAAAATCTTCTGACATATTTCCAGACGTTTCTGTTTCCCTGTAGAAGAAACATCTACATCATAATGAAGTTCACTGTCCTCAAAGGCATTCATAATTTTTGTTCCCACTGCTACACCTCCAGTTAATATAACACTATTTCAAATCTCCTGCGTTACAACCCAATGAATATTTCTTTGTTGGAAACCCTGAATTTCCAACAAACTATTGTAATTATATTTCTGGCAATACCACCCATGTATTTCCCACTTTAATATAAAACCTTGCCAAATTTCCCATTTTCCAGCATAACCCTTCCAGTATTTACAGCCACTTTTCCTGGTTTCACTATCTCTTGGGGTTTTGTTTATATTATACACTAAAATATACTAAATAACAATTTCCGAAAAATGAATATTCATGTAACCTGGCTATACTTCTTACAGGATTCTAAGAAAATTCCCTGCCAGACACTTCTGATAATACCATGTATCTGGTTTTAGTTAAAGGACACCCGCTTTTTTAAAATCTGTCATTTTCCCACAAATATATATATATATATATTTATTTATATTTGTTTACTGCCAAAGCAAAATCAAAAGCTGCAAGTCTTATAGCATTACTTTATCCTTACTGTTTCACACTGCATGCTTATTTACTCTTTATCGGCAAAGCCAGCCAGCTCTAAAAGTTGCTATTACCAACCTGTTTAAGTTTGTCAGTATACAGACTTGTGCTTACTGCAGTACCTCTGGAACACCATAACGGGTCAAAGGAATCTACTACACGCTGCCAGTCCTGTTCCAGTTTTTCTAAAAACACAAAAACTGGTCTGGCAGAGTATCCAGTTTCTATCATTTCTTCAGCACAATACATAACAATCCGGTTTTGTAGCTAGAAAATATCTCTGGTATAAGGACAGTAATCCATACATAATCCTTATACCAGATACTGCATGTCCACATACAAAACATATACTATCTGTGTTATTTTTGTATATTTCCAAGAAAATCCTTTACCAGTTTTCCATCTTTTTGTTTAACAAATGAAAATACCACATCTTTCAGATTATACTCTATGCCAGACAAATCCATTTCCTCCAGTCCATCTTCTTCATAACCATAACCTGTATCAAGCTCTGAAACCACAGCATAAGTACCAGGTACACCGCCTTGTACATATGTTTCTGCTTCTTCTACAGCTTTGTCAAGATTAGGTTTGAATTCCTGGCACTCATCATAAAATCCATGCTGCTTGTCATAAATCTGCGAATAACTCCTATAATCTTTATCAGACTTATTAAGCAAAACACCAGTTTCTAATAAATATACTTTCATAATTCTTCCTTTTTGTTCCCTTAAGGGAAAGTTTATTATAGTGGATATAACAGGACTGCTTGTACAAATATATCTGCACTGTCCCACTATCTTTTACTTTTTACATTCATCCTTTTTCGGGTTTAAACCTGATGAAATCTGGCCACCTTTAGCAGACAGCAAGACTATCCCATTGCATAATGGTATACCATGCCATTAGAAAATTTCTGTCCAATAACCAAATAACGTTTCTCTTGGACAATCCTATGCCTGTTTACTTCTGCCCCATAAAAGAGTACCGTCCCACAATAAAACCTGGCTAAAAGATTTCCTGTACCACCCATATCTTTATATAAATTATAGAGTTCTTTTAATATGTAATTAAAAATCTTCTTAAATGGATTTGCTGGGATACTTTCTTCATTTATCCAGTTATTTTTTTTTTGCTACCATAGCTTTAGTGGCCACTTTTATTATACTACACACACTTCTCTCTTCCTCTTCTTTCTGTTAAATCGTTGCAAGCATAAAGGCAAACCAGTTTAACATTCTGTTCCTAAAACAGACGCAAGTGCTCTTTCCCAGATAACATTTTCAGCAATTTCACAGCTAAATCTCTTATCATACTCCGTTAACAGTTTCTCATAAAAATTATTATTTTTAAAAGTTTCATAACTTCCTGAGTCAACCTGCCCGTTCTCATAAGCATCCTGCATCCTGTATTCCTTCTCCTTTATTCTGTATGCCTGCTCCAGTTTCTGTGGTATAAGCTCAATTTCAATAACCTCTGCTGGCAGCCCAAAACCATTACCATTTCTTCTAATTACCATCTGCTTCATCCTACCATTCGGCACACACTTTAGATACAAGACGTTTCCTGAATACAACATTGCCTGTATCACAGTCTGACAGTACATTTCCTTTTTTATGTATTCCTTGTATCGGTTTCTGCAAAGAATTTTTGTTGTAACTGCTCCCATTACCTGTACATATTTTTCTTCTTTAGTGTCCCAGACAAAAGCAGCATATTCGTATCCGCTGCATTTATCCATTTCCTTGTATCCTTTTAAAAAAAATACCTGACTGCGCTGCCCAGTTCATTTCCTCTTCAAAACTATGGCCAGTTTCTGCAAGTTTCCCTTCATCAATCTCTAATGTTGCAATTATTTTCATCTTCAAAATCCTCCTCTTCCTTTGGATACCAGTGGTATTCACAGTCTGTATTTTCACATTGTCCGTTCCACATGCCGTTTCCGCATACAGGACATACCCAGCAATTGTATTCAATTCTAAATAATTTATAACACCTATACTATAGTATGTTGGTTCTACTATACTTACTTTGTAAAATAAAAGAACCCTCAATTAGGGTTCTTTTATTAACTGCACAATCAAACCTGGCTGGCCACTATAAACTACTTCATTTACACATATCTACAGTTTATCATTAATAAATTTTATTATACAAAACGAACTAAAATAAATTATAAAAATTTAATATAATATAAATATATTTTTCATTAAGAATGATTAATAGACTTAGTTATCTTAAACAACCACAATTCATAATACAATAATTTATATTTAATACATTCACACAATAAGTTTTAAATTTAATTCTTTACCAATAAACAAAACTTTATTTTTATAGCTAATACAAATGCCAGCACAAAACTATCTTCCAATACTTTTTTGCTTATTAATTTTGAAGCAATAATTTATCCACATTTTCTTTTAATTCTGCATTTAACATGATATACCTTTTATATTTTGCCTGTATATGATTGATTTCCTTCTTTTTTGCCCCTACAGTTTTTCCAATTGTATCTATATCTTCAATTGTAAGTTCTCCAAATACTTCTGCCAATTCAATATTAGAAAAATATAATTGTGAATAAAAATTATAGTTATAGAAATGCCTAAATTTAAATTTAAGCATTTCTGTTTGTTCATTTAAATCACCACGTTTATTATTTTGATTAAAAAATTCTTCTACTTCAGTATATATTTCCAAAAACGCTTTAATACATTCAAATATTGCAATATCCTTATATTTATCAATAATATTATTTCTATAAATATCATTAGAATTTATAACATTAATAATAAATATCTGATTATGAATTTTTGAGATACTACTTACACAAAATTTCACATTATTGACTATAAAATCAACAAATTGTTTTTTATATAATTCATCATCTATTACTTGCATACATAAAATAAGCATATTAAATACATTGATTCTCTCATTTCTATCATAAAATGATTCATTCAGTTTTTCAAAAAGAAATTCAACAATTGCCTGGTACTTATTCTCGTTTTTCTGTTTAAACATGGCAAGCGTTAATTCAAATATTTCTGAATCTACATCAAACATTTTCCATGCATTGTATATATTTTCGACATCTGACATTCTTGTAAAGATATACTGTGAATAAAAATATTCAAAAAAGGAACGATGGAAAAACTTAAAACAATCTTCACCAGATGCTGGAACAAATAATTCAGTCCTATCAGAACAAAATATTAAAAATTGTTCAATTGCTAATTCAGTTTGATTTTCTGAAACATATTTAGTTTTATAAATTTGAGTTAGTCTTTCTATTATTTTGTCCTTACTCACATCACTATTATTAGGCAGGCAAAGATTTGCTAACTCCATAAATGTATTATCTTTCATTATTGTTGAAATAAGATTCCAATCATATTTTTCTTGTGATTTTTCTTTTTCTCTCTTATTTGAAATGTATTCAAAACATTTTTGGTATAGCTCTAATTTGTTTTCTGGTAACTCTCTTTCTGCCTTGTATATATTTATCAAAAGAGACAAAACTAAAAAACTATTTAAAAACCTCTTTTCAACTAACACCTGTGTTTGTTTCAAAAAAGCTTCTCTATCACTTTTGTCAAATTTACCCAGTTTTATAATATTATCAACATAAACTTGTATTTGTGTTCCATTTAATGGTTCTATTTCAAACACTTCAATATCCTTTTCTGGCAAAAAACCTCTTGCTCTTGATGTAATACACACTTTATTATTTAAATTTTGATTCTTGAAATAATTAATTACATGGCTATGCAAGTCCTGTCTTTTATCTTTATCCACTTCATCTAAAGCGTCAAGTAATATAATGCACCTGCCTCTCTTTAAATAATAATTTATTAAATCTGCAGATACTTTAGAATCTTCAATGAGTGTTTCCTTTTTCATACTATTCTGTAAAAAATCAATAACCGAAATTGCATTACTTTTATTATTTACAAAAAAATTCTTTAATTCACCATAAATTACCATATACTCGTTAGAATCAATTAAATTTAATTTATCATACTCTACTATCAGTTTTTTCATAAATAACGATTTTCCATAACCCGCCCCACCAGTAACATATACTATGTTGCCTCTTTCAAAAATATACTTCCAATCATCAAAATTTATTGGGTCATGTATATTTTCTTGAAACCCAATTCTATATTCTGAATCACTTTTTACCAATCTAAAAGGTATCCCATGTATATTCTCTTGTCTTTGAACAAGAAATGGAGGAACATAAAAGGCATTAATATTAAATTTATCTAATAAATATATATGAGCCATTTTATGATTATCTTTTAAAATTTTAGTATAGTATTCTTTTTCCTCTAAAAATTTATCATTTTTATATACCACATCTGATTGAATACTTTGTTTTAAAATTGAAACAATTTCATTTAACTTTGATGTAACTCCATTTCCCAATAAATTAAGTTTTTTATTTATAAAATATACCATTATAGCTTCTTCTTGGCTTATTTGAGCCAAAATATAGTCGCTAATTAATACAAATATTTCCTCAAAGAAAGAAATTAATAACTCTTCTTTTGGTTTTGTCAATACACCAGAATTTGTATATTGTTCCTTAAGATTATCTGCTAAAAAAGTAATGATATCCAATTCCTCCAAATCTTTATTTTTTATACTTTTATTTTTTATTTTTCTAGATAAAACCCCATCTGAAAATTTATTTTCTAATTTTCCAGTAATAACATATGTAGTATAATTATTTATAGTATCGAAAATTAATGGACTTTTTATGAAATTTGAGAGTATTCCTGAATCACATAGAACTTCATATTTATTATCTAGATGTTCAGAAACATATTTTTCTACAGTTTTTCTTTCAAAATTAACTTTCTTGGGTTTTAACCGCCCCAACTCATATTTTCCAATATCACAAATAACAGATGCTACTATACTATACAAAATACTATCAAATATTGGATCCATTTGTTAATTCCTCCCTTTTTCCAATGTCTGTTATATCTCATCATATAGAGATTTCTATTCAATAACTTTCTTAATGTAGAGCAAAAGAATATACCTGCTTAAGTAGTAATTCTTATAATACCTCTTAAGTATACATGAAAAAACTATAATTATCAATAAAAATTATTTTATTAAACTTTTTACTTAATCAATGTGTATACTTTTTATATGGTATAATATGTAATTAATAAATAACATTTGGAAAGGAATATACATTTTATTTCAATTATTTATACTTAATTCTTGATGGTTTTATTTAATAGTATTTTTTATTTATTATATACTATTATTTTAAATACTTTTACTGAAAAAATTTATCTTCTTTTCTAAAATATTTAGATATAAAAAGAAGGGGCAGCACTGGTCAACCATCCATTTTCTAGAATAGTATTAGATACAGCCTTGCTAATTTTATTTTTGTATCAGATATTTTGAATTACCAATTTTTTCATACATTCCGTATTTCGTTTTATAATACAAATTCTATTCTTTGAAGCTTTTTATATCAGAAATTGTTGCAACAAGTGTCTAGTTACTTAATACTTATTTCAATTTCAGCCATGTCCAAACGGTTTCCATTTTCCAACGTATAATGCCATTAAAAATATTCTGCCAGCAGGCTTTTTCTAATGGAAATGTTTTATATAACCAAGCAGCCATATGGATATTAATTTTGTCAGTTACAAGAGTTATTTTCTCGGCCATTAGGTACAGGAAACCAAAAATATATTCTAAAACCTGAATAAGAGTTACGGCTGTCTTTGTTTTTGTAACAATTATACAGTAATCCTTGCTACCCTTTTTATCAACACTCCTAATTATTGTATTTCATCACTCATTGGATATATATATATAGAGAGAGAGAGAGAGAAATGTGTTAATTTATAAAAATATAAACTGTTCAAATGCACATAAAAAGAGTAGTTTAATACTACCCTTCTATTAACCTGATTAGTAAACCTGTTCTACAAACTGGCGTGTAATGCAGTTTTTATCCCTGTTGTAATAAACCACAAGTATACCCCACAGACCTGCAGCAACTTTCACGGTTTCTGTATATTTGTAACCTTCAACACACAAAAGTCCAACAGGGTCTTCATCTGATGTCAGAATTATCCCATTAGGAGCACCTGCTGCCCTGCGGTTCCATTTTTCTAAACACTCTGTAACAAACCTGCCATAATAATAAAAATTAGATGCATGGTTGTGCTGTGTAATAACAGAATTATTAGCAGCCTAGAGTTCTTCCATTGAACATTCATACTGGTGTAAGCTGCTGCCATTATCCAGAGTATAGTAGTTTGCATAAGCATCAGAAGTACACATTGAAATAAGTTTTTTTTCAGTAACGGGGTACAAAACAGCAAGCATACAATCCTGGTACAGTTTATTTATTTCATTGGTGAACAGACTTGCATAAATAATTTCCTGCCTATTAATGCTGAATAGAAGGGAAACACTGCTTACCGCATGGGCAATTACCGAAAACTCCTTGCAGTCTTCAAGCTGGATTTCTTTATTTTTAATATCTGTTAATTCCAGTTTCCAGCTCCCCAGACACTGTTTTGCCAGAGTACGGTCAATTATATGTATCTTTGTATAAGCATCTAGCAAACCATCCCAGATTTTACGTGTTTCTGCCAGCTCTTTAATTGTAAACTGCACTGATGAATCCAGTACCTGGAGTCTGGTTAAACTTTCTTTATACTTTTCAAAAGCCACGTGTAAATCTCTCACCGTTTTATCCAGCCACTTGTCAGTAAACACACCAGATTCTACATAATCAATCTGGAACTTGTGCATTGTATCCTCCAATGCATCAATATAGGTTTCACTAAATCCAGATACTTCCTTTAGAATCCATGTCTTGCGGAAATATCCTGTTAAAGTACCAGAATTAATCTGTCCATTCATAAATTTTTCTTTACAGATACTTAGTATATTCATAAAAGCACCCCTGAATACACTGTACTGCAAGCCTCCTTTCATGTAAATGGTTAATTTTCTGCCACACAGATAAGACTGGCTATCCAGATTAAACAAATTTTCATCAATATGGATACCATACAACCTGTAAAATAAGGCAACAACTAAAGCTATCTTTGTAATTGCCTTGACTATTAACAGCCAAAATAAAAGAACTCCTTTCTGGAGTCCTTTTATTAACTAATAATTTTACATATACCGGGTATAATACCAACACTGGTTTCTTAAACACACTATTATTAAAACCAGAAATTACAACACTGTACTATCAATGCCTGTATACCCTGTTTTCTAAAAACTTCCACACTAAAGATTTCCCAGGCTACACATTATATTTTTCATAATATAACGACAGAAACTTTTCCGCATCTTCTCTGGTTAATGGATTAGTTTTTGTCTTCATAAGCCGTTCAATAATTTTTTCATCTGTATAACCATCCTCTATAAGAATATTAATTTTTCCACGGATTTCTCCACGGATTTCTCCACGGGCTTCACCACGAGCTTCACCACGGGCTTCAAACATTTCTCTTACTGACATAAGCTCATCAACCTCCTCTTTAATTTTTCTGGAATACTCATAATATGGATTAAACTGGCTGTTACTAACTTTATTCATAAACACAGACTGCAGATAACTTATTAAGTCATCCTGGTTTTTCTCATATCTGAAATCTTCTGATAAGTATACCAGGCTCAGATGGATTAAATCTGCCTGCTTATTTAATCCAGCAATATCCGCCGTTTCTTTATTGCTATGGCCTGACAGTTCCAATGTATATATTGAATTTTCCAAACCTTCTGGGATATTATTCAGCATAACCCATACTGAATATACAGGCTTTATCTGGTTATATGATTCTTTCCCCAGCCGTTCAATTTGTCTGCTGACCAGTCTGCAACAGTAATAAACACCCCGTTTAACAACAGGATATTCTGGTTCACTTTCACGCTGCATCTCTAAATCAAAATAAAAACCAACACATATTACTTTTCCTCCTGGCAATGCACAGCTAACAAGCACATCATAATGTGTTACCATTTCACTGCCTTTTCCAAAATCCTCAGAATTATACACCTGTGGATTTACATCCACAGCGCTGTCTGTAGTAATTAGTTTTTCTATATCTTCTAATTCCAGGTTTTTGTATTCTGGGACAATATTTTTCAAAACAGGTGCAAGAAACACTTTATCTGAAAATAATTTTTTGAATGGCTTGTCATATGTATAATCAATGTCTTCTTTTTCTTCAGGTTTCCTCCCCGCAGCAGATGTACTGTCACCAAAAGCGGTTAACTGCTTAACTTTGCGCTCCATTAAGGTCTCCTTTTCTATAATATTTATTTTCTGCAACTAAATTACCAGTCCTGCCATATTTTATTATAACATTTTTCTTCTGGCATTGCTACATAAGAATTTAATGCAAAAGCTCTTGTGGTAATCTTTGTATTCCCAGGGCAGCATAACCGTCCTTCAGACCTCACCCCTCCAAAAAATATACTATCTGGAACAACTCCCTGCCAGAGGATGCCTGGATATATGTCCTTCCCTGTCCACCACAACAAATTTTATAAAATCATCTTTCTGGTAATTCCTGTCATTGTAACGCAGCTCAAAAGTTTTATTTCCCTCCAGTATATCATCTGCAAAAATATCCAAAATTTTTAACCTGTGTATAACATCATCCACCATTAATATCCCCTCCTGAAATAAATCTGCCAGGCATACCTTTACTTATTACCAGTAAATTTCCCCGCAACATACATTTTCTGGAGATTATGCGCTTCTTTCAGCTCCCTGTTTGTTAAATCACAAAATGGCTGGATTGTATTGTCCTCCAGTATAAAATAGCAGTCCGGGCGTAATAACCTGTTAGAAATAATACTTGTATTGTGGGAAGTAAAAATTATTTGTATATTTCTTTCTGCTGCCAGTTTCCGAATAACAGCCCTGGATAAAAACGTATGGTAAAAAGCATCAAAACTATCAATAAAAACAAAGGAAAAATCTTTTCTCTGCACATACCAGAAATATAAAATGACAAGTGCTTCCATACCACTTGATAATACTTCTTCAAAAGGAATTTCCTTGTTTCCCATCTTACAATAAATAGTTTTCCCTCCTGGTATATCCCTTTCAACAAGAGCAGTCTTTATGCCTGCTTCCTCAAGAAATCCCTCAAGACCTTTAACGCCATTATCAAGACCGCAAATAAAATTAAATATCCTTCTCTGCCAGAACTAAAAACAAGACCATCTGTCCCTTCTGTACTGCTAAAATGTACCATTTTATTTACAAACTCTATAAATTCAAGAAAAACCTGGCTGTCTGAATCTTCTGTATCCAGCATTGCATTAACATACCTGGCAAATGAAACCTGGCTATCCCACTTGCCTAAATCCAAAGGTTCTGTTACAGCCAGGCAGGTAAAAGCCTGCCCATTGCCAGTAGCAAGAACTTTTTTCCCATTAATCTTTACACATTCCTGTATTAAGCTTCCTGTTCCAGTTTTTTCATAAGAATATTCCAGGATATTCCTGCCAAATTTAAACTTATACATAAAAGACATATTACTGTCTTGTCCAGACAATCCAGGAAATAATAAACTGGGTGGGTATCTCTTTCCTACATCAGTTAAATGTGTAGTAATGTCCATTACAGCTATCCCTAAATCCGTTTTGCCACAAGCATTATGCCCAATAATAACAGCATCCTTAATAACCCCATTATAAACTGCTTCTTTGTTAAATGCATAAGCTTCTGGCGTTTCTAATGAAAATACCAGCCATTCCCTAAAATTTCTGAAATTCCTGGTCTTAAATTCTGCAAGCATTGTATCTCTCTCCTCATTTACAGCTATCACACACAAATAAGTTTCTTATGACACCAATAAATACTCCACTCCAGTTTTACATTACCCATCTGTTTCCATAGCAGCCTCCCTGCAAACTTCCACTATATAATTATCGATTTCTTCTGCTGTTACCCTTTCTGCAAAATATACATATTTTTTAGTAATAACAAGAATACTATTCATATACCGCCTAAAAAAGCCTGTTTCTCCTTCAGCACACTCATCACTAATAATAATGTTTCTAGCCTCTTGTTCTGTGACATTAAAAGCAAGACACTCATTACTTTCCCCATCACAAGATGATTTATAAACCAGCCAGTTGTCATTCATTTTAAATTCCCCCTTTACTTTCCAGCCTTCCTGTTCTATAATAAATACAATAAAAATGTAAGGAGGCGTATTTTATGCAATGTACATATTTGGGCCAAAACCTAGCAAAAACCGTAGTTTTTGGATTTCTAGGAGCTTCCCATAGTGGTGCCTGGAAATGTGTGGCACACAACAAAACTAAATTAACAAACCAGTATGTGGAACAAGTATGCAGAAAAAATAATGCACATAATTGTATGAACTGTAACTACCATCCTGTTAAAAATATTTAATTGCACTAAAAATAAACCCACTGGTATCCAGTCCACACATAATCCAATTTATTCTAGCCCCTAAAATAATTCTATAGTCCTGGGATTTACAGGGATTAAAGGGACACCATTACTATCAGCATATTCAATACATCTTTTTGTCCCAGACGGACTGCCATCCCATACACAAATAAGTTTCCTTACCACACCAACAAGAGCTTCATTCCTTTTTTGAAGGGAATAACCAACATTTAGTGGACTTGAACAGACATAGTTTATTCTGTCAGCCTTATCTAATATATTTTTAAATAGGATTTGTGACTCCATTGGCCATTTACACGAATATTCCTTAAAGGGTAACATAGTTACAAGTTTTATATCATAGCCTTGTTCTTTTAATTCCAGTACAGACATGGCAAATACCTGGTCTGTTCCCAGAGCCATGCCAGTCACGCCAGCAGTTGCTTTTTCTTTTAAAAGAACCTTTTTAAACAACTCTTTCAGCTTTATCCACCTTGGCTCTGTGAGGTCATATCCATATAATTTTTCTGGTCTGTGCCCTGTAACCCCTATAATTCTTTCTTGTGTATCTTCTGATGTTATACCAGTAAGCAGTATTATAACTTTGCCAGCATTTAACTAACTTTTCTGGGCTGCTTAGCAATTCCCATATAACATCATCATCCAGACTTTGAATAAATCCGTTTGTATTAAAAATTTCATTATGTAATAAATTGTCTTTTATAAGACCTCTTGCTGTCCCGGCCGGGAATAACTTCCTGGCTTCACCAATACAATGATTTTCAAGAAAACCAGACAGTTCTTTTCTTTCACGCATATCTTGCATTAACTTTTTAAAATCCATATATCCACACTCCTCCAGACGAAATAAGTAACTCTTTCAGGTTATTTGGTACTGCTTTTACAAACCCCTGGCATAACTCTCCTGTCCACTTAAGCAAAAAGCAAGCCTGCTTTTAAACAGACTTGCCTGCTACCACAACACAAACGGGCAGAAATAAAACTGGCTGCAGACAGCCATTTAAAACACGTGACTAAAAATTAAACAGAAGCCTGGCCACCGATACGCATAACTAAAAAGCATTTAACTCCTGCACAGAATTACCCTGTTTCTCCTCTGCCTCCAAAGATAGCTTCTCTCCAGTACTCTCTAAAAATTTCAATATCTTCCTAACATTCCTGTCCACATCAGAAAATATTGAAGCGATGGAATCAAAAAACAAGTATTGCTCACTTAAAGCTTTTTTTAATGCATCACAAAATTTAGAAAGGTTTATAATCCCCTCTGCAAATATGGATGCCTCACAATTCCCCAAAGCTAAAGCTAATAAAATATCTGTATAAAATCCTTCTGCCCATACTTTATTTTCCATGTTTTGCCCAAAACTCTTTCTTGAATCATTTAGTTTTACAAAAACATGAAAGTCACCTGGGTCTAACAAACCAAGGTTACAATCCACTCTAAAACGTTCAGAATACAGGCGTAAAAATCCGCTATCAGCCGCATATCCCGTAAATGAAATTTCTCCTTTGTACTCTTCTTGCTTAAGAATAGAATTAATAATATCCTCATTTAAAATATTACTAAACAATTTTAAAATAAATATTGTTAATTCGGGTTTCAATTTTTCACTTCTCTCAAAATTATTCCAAAATTCACCACGGTATGTATAAATACTGTGTGCACTGTGTCCTTCCTTATAAAGAAGTTCCACATAGGTATTTCCCACAGAAACCACTTCCAGGCAACGGTCAGCATAAGAGCCATCACTGCCTACATTGATACGGAAAACTTTTTCCCCTTCCACTGCATCTGCACTTGCACTCTCCTTTGTATCTGCATCTGTCTCTGTTTTTATAACAGAACAGACTTTATCTATAAAATCAGAATTTTTATCATTCCTCTTATCACTTATATTTTGATAAACAAGTTCCCATATTGTAGAACCTTTATCTCTTGGAGGGAAAAAACTAAAACGCAGCGGATTGTCCTCTACTAACTTAACAAAACAATTATTTACTTTATCCGGAAAAACAGCATGAAAATAATTATCAAAAAATTCAGATAAATTTTCCTCTCCTAAATAGGTACTATGATATTCTCCTGCAGAATCTGTCCAATAAAAACCAGAAATCTGCATCTTGTTGGTTTTAAATCTGACAACAGCACAAGTATCATAATTTACATAAATTCCGGTATCACCTAATATACTATCATGCTGGACATTAAAAAGTTTTAATTTGTACTTGTTACAAAATTCTTTCCATGTTTCCTCTGTAAACTTATTTGCAAGATTTCCAGGAACTGTAACACCTTCTTTAGACAAAGAGTTATCTGCTATATCCTTCTTAACATATTCTGGTCTGAATGGATTTCTTAAATTAGCCAAAGCCTCTTCCACTGTAAAATTTACCATTTAATCTGCCTCCTTCTAAATTTGTTATGAAGTTATATAAAATATTTATTATGAAATCTGGTTATGAAAATAAACTTTCTCTTTCATAACCTGCCAACGGATATTTATAATCCTAGGAGTCTTTACTTAAGTTCTATAACAACTGTTTTTCTTAAAGCTATATCACTAAAAAGCATTTAACTTCTTTACTGGATGGGAAACTTTCTCTTCACTGTTAAAGAGCCTGTTTAAATCAAATCCCTGTTCCCTTAAATATCCACATTCTTTCTTTATTTCGTTTTGTAAATCTTCTATCTTGTTTCCAGCAGTGTTAATACGCTTAACTGCCAATGCTGCTTCATAAACACCAGAATCTTTATATGGTTTTACCTTTTCACTGTAATTTCTCCCTTCTGGACAGCCACAACATGCCATACCTACACCACAACTGTCGCATGGATTATCTGGCAATACTTTTTGTAACAATTCATAATCACTGTCTTCAATTAAAATATTCCCTGTTCTCTTCATAAGAAACCTCCTGATTAAATTTATTAGCAGCAGTTTTATCTTCCAGGACTAAACAGCACTGTATACTCTGGCTGCTAGTCTGCCTGATAAACGCTGCTGCTATCCTGTCTATCTTTGTTTATATATTTCAATAGCCTGAACCATTCTGGCGACAAACCAACGGTTTTATTTTGTCCCAGACACCGAACGTTAAACAAGTCATTCCTGTTTAACAAGCATTTAATATTCCCCTTCTGTGCTGAAAAATCATTTTCAATTTCTTTTAATGCTATGTCACCTTTCCTGCTCAGGTAAACAATAAGTTCTGGTAAATCTTTATCTTCCGACAGTAACGGTTTATAAAATTCCTGCTTTTTTAACTCTTCTTCTTTCTTTCCAAAAAGAAACTGCAGCGTACCTATACTGCCCAGAAATGCCATACCAGAGAACATATTTTTTTAATAAATCCGCTGCCTTAGCAGCAGCCTGGGTTTTATCTGTCCCGTTATCAAATAATTCCTGCATCACACTTGCCGCTTCGCATGGCGAAATAACCTTCACCACATCACAATCCCTGGCAATAAAAGCCATACCCTGTTCAATATCAATATCCTCTAATCTTTTAAATTTTCTATCCTTTTATCACCATGTTTTAAATTTCCAGAAACATAATCCAGGACAATACCTTCACACCTTTTATAAAACTGTTCCCTGGTATCCATTTTGCTGGCTTTAGCAGTTTCATCAAGATAAGATTTAATGTTTTCTTTCACAATACCGCTCCCTCTTATTTACTATACTTACGCAAACTTTATATTTTTCAATAAATTTTTTGCTTTTATAGTTACATTTTGCCTGAATGTTGTGCTGGAACACCCATGCCTTGCCAGCTTCTAAAACCTTTACGCATTTTTAATATTACCTTTGACGCCAGCTTCATTTCTGTACAATAAGTCCCTGCTCTTTAAAAAACTCTATAACTAAAGGGTGCAGGTTATACCAGTACCCTGTACCATATATAAGCACTACAGAAGCTTGTAACATCTTCAAAAACATTTTTCTGTCTGTTATCCCCCTTTTGTTGCCGTTATATATATTTAATAAAAATTCATAATCTTTTTCTTCAATCCGTTTTATCAAAGATGTTTTTAATTCTTCCAGTGCATAGCTGGCATCTTCTTCTGAAATGGTTTCACTATGCCTACGCATTGCTCTTTTTGCTGATGAATATTTATTACATAGAATAAATCTTTAAGAGAGCCTCCTGTATACCATGCCAGCTTTTCTAAAACACTTAGTTCAAATAAAGATAAATCTGCACGTTTTTCTATAATCTTATATATTATATTAATACCATCCCTAAACGGTACATCTTCAACAGTTCTTGTTTTTATAAAGGGAAGTATTTTAATTTTGAAATAATTTTCCACAGACATAAATCCTTTGTCATATAAAAGAGTAAGAGGAAAGGTATAAATAACATGGAATTTCATACAGGATAAAACAGCAGCATGGTTATAAAACAATGCCTTTGCGTTTTCAGGACCAAGCCCGTCTAAACCATCAAAGATTACAACAGGGCGTCTGCCATCTGCCTGTTTTGTAATTTCATCTGAAATATCCCCCAGCATCTGGACCCATTCACTGAAACAGATGGCTATCTTTTTGTGGTATTCTTTTCTTATTTCTTCACTAAACTTTAAATCTGTTTTGATACCAGTAAAAATATCCAGTATATTTGTTAAGCTGTCTTTTTTATTTGCCAGTATCCCAGTCCTGCCAGAAACTTTCTTTATTTTCTGATATACAGGTATTTCCGTACTGCTATCCCAGAAACCAATTATATTATCCAGGATTTCATTTTTAATTTTAAATCCTGACTCTTCTACAATTTCAAGCAATACTATACCCATTATTATAAAAAGGTCAAAGTATTCAATATTAAATAAATCTAAATCCTTTCCACAATTAATTATTTTTACAGGGTATCCTTTTTCTGTAAGTCTTTCAGACATTTTATTTAATTCTGTACTTTTTCCACATCCCCTGTGCCCTGATAACAAAAAGGCAGTACATTCCCCTGTGCTCTGGCATCCCTCAAAAATATCCACGACAGGTGAATTGTACTTGTCATCTGTTCGGTATTCCATTGTACCATTACAATAAAACATATCCATCTGCCCCGTTTCCAGTGGTTCTTGTGAAAAAGCATTTACTATTTCAGAAACCTTTACAGCATATTTCATTTAAATCCCTCCTGGTTTATTAGCTGGAATAATCTACTCCGACCCTTATATAAACAAAATTTACATAACCTTTCTGTATTTTAAAAACTAAACCACAACAAACCTGTTTCCCATACCAGAACCAAATCACATTTACAGACTGCAGAAAAACAGTTACATATTTCTCCTGATATTTTCTTTCATAAAAAAATGCAATTTAAACAACACATAATACTTATTCTAAAAATACAATATTTTTTGCGTTACAATATTAAGCAGACTATCTGCCTGTCATACCCGTCCGACCCAAAAAACTATTGTTAACTGAATGAAAACCATAAAAGCAGCCCTGCCCCATAACACTTTAACAGGAGAAAAAGAAACACAACCGGACAGATACTAACCTCTGGGGCAGAACCACTTTTACAACCTCCATTCATACAACACAACCAGATAATAAATAAGGATTATTAAAATACAGGTTTATCACCTGGCATTATTGTATAAATAAGGAAAAGCGCATAAGTAACAACCCACTGTTAATACTTATCCATCTTTTCCTTTTGCTTATTTCCACATTATTAAAAACATACTGTTTTCAGAATCTTTACACTCTCCGCACAAAATACTTAAAAGAGAACCACCAGACCTGTATAACTAAATTCATTTTGGCATCCCAATAACAAGTTTTAAATCATTTAAAACCACTACATCAGAATTTTTGTAATCAAAATCTTCTTCATTTACTTTTTTGTTATTATAAAGAAACGTATAATTATTTTGCTTAGCATACTTAATTTTATCTGCCATAGACTTATTATTGGAATTTTTAAATTTTGAATTTTTGGGGTTATTATTTTCCTCTTTGTTACTTTCCACAATATTTTTTGTCCCATCATTTTCTGCTTTTTTATCCCATACAGTATTTTTTGTCCCAGGACTACCATCAGCTGTAACAATATCATTACTTGTAGCATAAGCTTCAGCCTGTCCCGCTTCTATAGACCGTTTCTGGTTTATTTCTTCAATTTTTATTGCCACTTTCTTTAAGCCTGGTACTGAAGGTGTAAATGGAACACCAGTAAGCATACACACAGTGAGCATAACAAAAAACAAGCCAGCCCACACCAGCCCAAAAACCTCAAGTGTCCTGTCCATAAAACAGCGGACTCTGTGTTTTTTACCATCATAATTGGAATCAGTAAATAAACCAGTTACTATAACTGTAACCACATAAACAAATAACACCCACCAAAAATTTACTAATACTGAAGCTATTAAAGACCAATCCATAATTACCCTCCTGTCCTGCCTTGTTACACCTCCATAAACATTACCAATTAGAAAACTGACATAGGTCCAGACTCCGCAGCTAACAGTCTGTTACGTAATTTCCCATCTTTATTCGGCAGCCTGTCATCCCACATAGAAAGCTGTACCTTGACGTACTTTGTGGTGCTGTCATAAACTACATCTTTAAAATTATAAAGATTTCCCTCACAATCTGTATCTTCAAAAACCACATTCCCAATTTCATCTAAACGGGAAAGAACCAGGACTAATTCTTCTTTAAAGTTTCTAACCTCTTCACTGGCTTCCATATTTGTTTTGCCCATCTCTGTAACCCCTTCTATATTTAATTTAATAACTGTCTCTGCACTAAACAATGTATCCATAAACGGGTATAATGAAACCTGTACAAAAGCCCTCCCACAAAATTTAGTCTGTACACCAGACCTAAACTGGTGCAAAACAGAACCATCCATGCGCATCTATACAAAGCAGAACTGCTGCTGCCAAAAGCATACTCACTTCTTACACCATTGTCCACACTTAAAAACAAGTGATACATTATCAGCCTCTAAAGACCTTATGCCTTCACTGGCAATAATCTCCGAAACACTGCCACTGACAACCCACAGGTTATTTTTTGACATGGTAATAAGATTTAACTTTAATTACTGCAGCTGTGGTTAACAGCAACAACACAAAAACTACAAAAACATAACCAGCTTTAACTATATTCTTTCCCATAACTTTCTCCTGTTTACTGTTATACCAGACAAAACCCCGAAAGAAGCTTTAATGGTAGCCATTACCACCAATCAAAAAATGAACTGCCTAACAGAGGTATCTGGAAACCAGTCTTCACGCCATTATAAAATATCACTGCTATAAACCAGAAACAGTTACTGCCAGCTATACCTCCTGTTAGTACCAAAAAATAATTCTTCACAAACTTTGTCTTACTGGTTTCCAGGGCATTTATCTTCCGCATAAACCCTGGCCCAGCCCAAGACAAAATCTTTCATAACAGGCACATAGCAGAATATATTTAAATTTCCACTGGATACACCCTTAACCACAAAACCTCCTTCCATTTATAAAAGACAAGCCCTCCTCCCGGACTTATCCTGCTGGCTAATCTGATATATTTATTAAACATTTTATAAATGGTTTCCTGGTTTCCCGTTT
Source organism: uncultured Lachnospiraceae bacterium (assembly GCA_910588655.1). GTDB lineage: Bacteria > Bacillota > Clostridia > Lachnospirales > Lachnospiraceae > Butyribacter. The sequence continues at coordinate 22,299 of CAJUPJ010000040.1, forward strand.
TGAAACAAATTAAAAACAGACAAACTAAATCCAGGCAGATTCACAGAAATAACCTGCTATTGTTTTTTTTATCCACAGGCTTATAATTTGCTGAAGATTTATCACCAGCATAGAGCACATACAGATAATTACAAAAGCATACACCATTAATAATATTTAAAAAGCCACCACTTTAAGTATTTGAATCCCTAAAGTGACAGCTTTTATATTATCTTACTTGAACCTTTTCAAGCACCATAATACTATCTTAAATAGCATAACAACGAAAGATACATCTGCTCCTGCCAGGCTTACACAAGGTACTGGCTCACTTATTATTAGCAACATCTGCAATTGAGACTGCAGGTTGTGCTGGTATAACAATACACGATGGTAAAAATTCTGCCAGCGCATGTAGCAGTTCCTGAAGCTCAGTTACAGTACAACTGTATTTTGCACCAATGGTTATAACCTCCTGAAGCAAAGCCTTACTAATATCACCCTGCGACACAGAGCCTAGTTTGCGTGGATATAAATTTAAACCTTCCATTTTTATCCCCTTTCTGTTATAATAAATGGCTTCTCCTTTTCTTGGCCATTTATTACTTAACCACACCCGCAAAAACTAACTTTTACAGACATAATAAACACTAAATTACGCTTCTCCCAGCCAGTTGTTAACCAATGCTATCTCCTGCTGGTACTCTGTTAAATTACAAGGTGTTTCCAGAATAAAAGGTTTTCCTGCCAGTGCAGGGTGTTTAACAATCCTTTCCAGGGCTTCCAGTCCTATAGTCCCCTTCCCTAACTTTGCATGCCGGTCTTTCCTTGAACCCCTGCCATAAAGGCTGTCATTAATGTGGACAGCCTTAAGCTTGTCAATCCCGATTGCATGGTCAAACACATCAAGGACACTGTCAAGGTTATCCCTGATATCATACCCAGCATCCCACACATGGCACGTATCAAAACAAACACCAGCTTTCTCTTTACATCTGATTTTGTCAAGCACCGCTGCAAGTTCCTGGAAATTCTGTCCAATTTCACTGCCTTTGCCTGCCATAGTTTCAAGCAGTACAACTGTTGACTGTCCAGCATCCAGGATACCATTCAAAGCTTCTGCAATAAAACATGTACCTGCCTGTATGCCCTGGAACAAGTGTGAACCTGGGTGGAAGTTATAATAATTCCCTGGGATTTGTTCCATTAGTTCCAGGTCATCTTTAAGCATTCCCACTGCCTTATTACGGACATCCTCCTTATCTGAACACAGGTTCATTGTGTATGCGCCATGTACCACCAGGGGAGCAAATTTTTCGGTTGCATGGTTAAACTCAGCAATTTCTTCCTGTGATGGTTTTCTGGAATTTCCCCCACGTGGGTTTCTGATAAAAAATGCAAAAGTATTTGCACCAATCCTTTCTGCTGTTTCAGCCATACTGACATAACCATCTGAAATACTGAGATGGCATCCAACGTATTCCATATACACTACCTTCTTTCTGCTTCTATAACATTAATTCTTTACCGCTCTGCTAAGCCGCTATCAAAGATAACAATCCCCACCACTTACCTAAACAAGCATTTCCCTGCCATTAAGACGCTTCCCTAACAGCCTGTGCGCTTCCAAAATACCAATTTTCCTAAAAGCACCCGGGTTAATGGTAACCTCCGTCCAGGTAAATGAAGTTGTAAACCCTCCAACAGCAGACTTTATAACAAAAAACCTGCTGTTCACATAAATTACAGGCCCTGCAATAAAAGAAAAATTTCCCATTTCAGTTACAGGTACTCTCACCCAGTCACCCAGGTTAAAAACTTCTGCTGGCTGCTTTGACTCCAGGCTCTCCATACAATAACCCTCCCTGCCTATACACGCTGCCATTCCCCATCGTGATAATAAACTTTAGTTTTCCACCCTGCCAGGGTAGTAAAATCAACACTATCAACAGATTCTTTTGGAATGACCACTATCACAGATCCAGGCTTCCCAGACCCTGCAATTAACAAATCATTACCAGGTGTAATGCTGAAGTAGCCTTCTGCAACATCAACCACTTTGTTAAAATCTGGTATACAGCTGTTTACCTTTACACCTGTCTTTCCATTTATAGTATGTTTTAAATCCCCTATGGCAGGCTTCCCCTCTTCCTGCAAGTAAAACCGGACAATACCACCACCAGCAGCCCAAAAAACCAATATAAGCGCACACACCAGTCCAGCCAGCATTCCCACAGCAATAATTATAAGCAAGGAGCAGCACTCATGTTTTGCTACTCCCCATAAAGCAAAAACTGTCCCAGATACACCTGGGACTACACTATCTGCAGTACACACTGTCAAACAAGAAACAACAACTAACAAGGCAGAACGTCCTGCATTTAACACCCGCAGCAAAGTAAACAAATGCCTAGGCATAACATCACATAACGATTTCCTGGTCCATTTTAACAAACCGTTCCAGCCATTGTACAATAACCCTGTACAAAGCAAAAAAGCCAGCAGTCTGGCAGCCTGGCAAACCCCTGTGAAACTTCCAAACAAACAACCACAGCCAGCAAATGAAACCGGGATTACTACCAGACAAACTAAACTAAGCAAACAATCCCTAAAAGCATATTTAGCTATAAGCATTGCAACATATGAATTCTTCTTAAACACAAACACAACCTATACCTCCTAAAAACTGCCTCCCTCTTCAGAAGACAGCCTGCCACTGCTACAAACTTTCCGTAACCTCTTTCCATTTATTATCACTATAACATACTCTAAATACACACCCAGTTACTGTAGTAAAAGTAATATCTGTTACTAACTCTTTGGGTATAACAACAGCTTCTTCTTTCTGTTTTCCGTATTCTACGATTACTAAATCGTCATTGTCATTAACAGCAAAGTATTCCCTGCCAAGCTTAACAACCCTGTCAAGCTCTGGCATACTGCTGTTCACTTTCACACCAGTTTCTGCATTAACAGTGAGTTCTGGCTCAAAAATATCTGCATTGCCACCCAGATACACTCTAAAACTAACAATACTTCCAACTTGAATATGAAACCTTAGAATTTCACAAAACAGACACTCAAAAAAGGGAGGTATATACGTAGTTATACCTAAAACAGATAAAACCAAATCTGTATCAGATACAAAAACAAAAGAGTAAATACACAAGCCTGCAGCAACAAAATAACAAAGCTCAGCTACAGCCAGTACAACAACATAAGGTTTTGTTAAAACACTGTTAAAACGGCGTTTATTACAAAACAGGTTACAAATCTTGCAAAAATGTATACACGCAAACAGCAAAAGCGCCATACAACCAGCGGGTACTGACCTGCATAAAAAACCAAATGCAGCAAGAGAATAAATACCTGACCCCCAAAGCACAGCCATAGCTAAATTTGCAAACTCATTCCCAGGAAGGAAAAAAGCAAGCGAAGTTATTAAACGGAATCTTTTTCCCAGCACAAACATAGGCAGCACCCCCAGACCACAAAAGCTATTTTACCTTGTACGAAACAGTTTTACTATTTACTGACTGCGTATTAGTCACAAATACCTTAACAATATTTCCTTTCTTAAGTTTTTTGCTTACTTTCACAGACCACTTTCCATTGCCATCAGAAACAGTGTTATATACTTTACCAGCTACTTTTACAGTTACTTTTGCATAGGCAGCAGAGGTTCCCTTTACAGTTTTCTTACCTCTCTTAGCAACAGTTATAACAGGAGCTGTGGGTTTGCCATTTTGTCCAGCTTCTTCACTACTGGCAGGTTCCTGTAAACCATCTACAGTAAAGTACGCCATACAAAAATTTTCATCAATATCTTGATTAGCAATACGTACAGTGTAATCCCCATTCTTTTTAATTACAACAGAGGAACTTTCAAGCACATTTTCCCTTGTTGATGTTTTCCACACTTCATTATTCCCTTCATCACAAGGATGGATAGTACCCTCAACTACCCTTACTGTCCCAGACTGGAAAGATGGAAGATATTCCTGGCTGTAATTAAAAGTGACTGTAGCTTCCGAATGGCTGCTGTTGTACTGGATATCCTGTACAGAAATCCTTGTGGAAGCTGGCATAAAACCAAGGTAAGCAGTAACTGTAAATGGTATTTTATATCCATTCCAGCGTTCACCCCTGCAATAATATGTACCTGCCTTCAAGTACACAGAATAAGGTTTCCCATCAACATTAGCCATTGTTTCTTCTTTAACAAGGCATGATGTCAGGTCTCGGTTTGAGTACAGCGTCCAGTTGGCACCATCATCTTCAGCAACCGGATATACAAACAGCCAGCCATCTTCCTGGACTGTAAAACTGTACGTATCTGTATTTCCAGACCATTTAGTTTCAATATCATCCTGCCATGCAAACTGCCCATCACCCATAACATAATCCTTAAGACCGTCTGGACTTTGCACAACAGGGATTTCATTTACAGGAACACTATCACTTGTACTGTCATACACATTAACTGCACTGTCCACAGAAGATAAATCATCAGGAACAAAACCAGCATATACTGTAACAACAAATGGCACTTCATACCCATTCCACCGACTTCCCCTGAAATAGTATGTACCAGCCTCCAGGTCAAAACCTTTAATTTCTGTCCTGTCCAAAGGAGTTGTCTTTATACTGCCACCAATCTTAGCAGTAAGGGCATAGTTACCAAACAGCTCAACATCTACATCATTATCCCCAGCCAAAGCTGCCAGGTACAACGTCCCAGGCTCTTCCAGGACAATCTTGTGTGCATCTGTGTAACCACTCCACTTCGTTTCTATGGAATCCTGGCTGGCGTACACACCATCATTATCAATATAGTCACGGAAACCATCAACAGATGAAACAACCGCATACTGTACAGAGCCATCTTCCTTGCTGTTTTCTTCTGCCTGCACCACTACCGTTGCCACAACAGGCATAGTCTGTGGCAATACTAAAGCCACCACTGCACTAGCTAAACCCATCACAAACATCTTTTTTACTCTCATTATAAAAACCCTCCTCTAGTCTTAATCTAGCAGCTTAAACCTGCCTTAAAAAGTTTACTCACCGTCAAAACAGACCCTCTTCTGCTCATGACATTCCTGTACTGCCAAAACCTCCCCGGTCATTGCCCTCCAGAAAAACAACCTCATCAAACCCCACAGCAGGCTGGTTCTTAACTATACGGAACTGGCAAATCCTGTCATTAACGTGTATCTCTGTATCCCTGACAGCAAAAGCTGGAAAACACCAGACATCGTTATCCCCACAGTACGAATTATCAATTATTCCTACAGAGTTTGCCTGGATAACACCAAAATTCTTAAAAGTACTGCTTCTTGGTACTAAATGGGCTTCATAACCTTCAGGAAGTGCCATTGCTACACCAATGGAAATTAATTTAAAGTCACCCTTCTTCAAGGTGACATTCTCAGCGGCACGCAAATCAATCCAGTCAGACTTGCCGCCAATACAGGCAAGCTTGTCAATCTTATCTGTAAAATATTTAATTTTTACCCTTTCCATAAATACTCCTCTCTTAGTTTAAAAACAGTTACCCACACTTCAGCATTTCACAACTGGAAACCTTAAATTAACCTGTGACAGTTACAATTACCAGCCCAGGCTAACTAAAAAAGGCGGGGCTTAAAAGCCCCACCACTGCAGATTAGTCCAATGGACCAAGACTGGCAGCAGTTTCCTGGCTGCCAGCCAAAAGGATAATAAGATTATGAAAAACCGTCCAGTTTTACCAGAACGGCAATACCAAAGGCCTCCTGTTGAGGCCAAAAACTGCTGCCAGTTTCCTGACAGTAGCCTAACCACAAAATTCTGGAGGACACCTTCCTGAACTGCAAGGTGTACACACCAAAAACTGCAAAAGTTCTTCACTTAAGCAGCACTATAGCAAACCAGACCAGAAACCTTGGGGAAATTTTACAACAACACAACCAGCATCCCTGGCTCTCTCACTATTACGTATATATAGCCAGATATTGTGTTTTATTAAGTTAAATGTTTTAAGGTATTACAAACAGCAGGCAACCTGATACTGCTTCCAACCACTTCTACTATCTTTGCCTATTGCCTGGCATCATCTGTTCCTGATGCCATTCTTTAACAAGTTTTTCTATCAGTTCAATCTTCTGCCTGTCTGTATAGCCATCTGGGAAATATGGGTTCAGCCTGTCAGAGCGTATCCTTATTTGTTCCCTCTGGTTTGGTTTTTCTTCTTCCAACACTGTATAAACAGCATCCATGCCCAGCTTTCCCGACTGGCTCATGCGTTTCAGCCTGTTTGCCTGCGATAACGAAGGCGTACACTGCTCCATATCCATTACTGCATGAAGCTCATACTGTTCCTCCTCATTCAAATAAGATAACTCCACCGCAACAGTAAAAGCTATCCTTCCTTCATCTACCATATCCAATATCTTAGGAATGAGATATGTCAGCCGGATATACCGGTTAATCTGCCGCTGGCTCTCCCCTGCCTGCCTTGCCAGTTCCTTACTTGAATCCACTTTTCCTGATTTATCTGTATTTTTCAGTCCCCATACACCACTTTCAGATATAAAGGTTTCAAGTCCTGCAAACTTTTCCGTAGGGTTTTCCAACTTTTTGCCAACTTGGCAGGAAGTTAAATCCGTCCGTCTCCCCTGTTGTTTCATTGCCTCCAGCCTCATACGGTAAGCAAATGCTTTTTCACTTGGTTTGACATGCTCCCTTTGCAGGTTGCTGTCCACCATTGCGATTACCGCCTGATTATCATCTAATTCCACAACCATAACAGGAACTTTATCCACTCCTGCCCATTTGCCGGCTGCCTTTCTTCTGTGTCCTGCTATCAGCTCATAACCCTTACCTGCCGGATTTGGTCTTGCAAGCAGCGGCACCAGTACCCCCTCCTTTTCAATGCTCTGCATCAGTTCAAATAATTCTGTATCCATTTCCACCTTAAACGGATGGTTTTTGAAATCCGCCAGCTGGTTCAGGGATAAATACTGGATTTTACCATCAAAAATGTTCTTCTTACTTCCAACACCCTTGTTTTGAACGGCTGAAGAATAACCCAGCCTTTTTTCTGTCATTTTCATCACCACCTCCTATTTCAAAATAAAAAGACCATCCATCCCCAAAGCAAGTTTCTTAAAAAACTCTGAAAATGAACGGTCTCCCATACTCTTTTATTTAATTGGATAACACAATTTTTGATGAATTATTAACTTTACTTTGATGTGTTTCCGCACCCCACATCCAGAACCACTGAAACGTTTACACCATCGGAAACTGCTTTTTTATACGTTTTTTGGTCACTTTTTGAAAAGGTAAAAAACCTCTCAAAGTGCCTAAAATCAAGGATTTTCACGAATCTGTCCGATGTAGTAGGCATACGCTCTCCACATGCCCCGTTCCCTGATAGTTCAACATTTTAAATTTTACACAATTTTATAAAGCTATAAAAACAGATATTTTTATATAGCAAAACTATTAAAATTCTTATCTGATTTTCTGCATTGTCCTGAAAACGGTGGCAAATGGGTGGCATTGCCACCGTATTAATATAATAAATATTTCTTTATTTATAACTCTGATATCATAGTTATTCAATTAAAAAACAGTAACTTACAATAAAGGTTACTGTTTTCTCTTTGTCCATATAATTCTTAAATACCCTTTAATGGGCTACATATATTTCTACTAAATCTGGCTATTGCCAGTTTTATTGGGCAGAAACGTGTCAGTGCCCTTTAACGGGCTACATCCATTTCTACATGGTATTATTACTTTACCGTACACGCATAATCCTGTGTCAATGCCCTTAAACGGGCTACATCCATTTCTACTGATGAGGTTGAGGTGAAATCTGAACTAGTTTTGTGTGTCAATGCCCTTAAACGGGCTACATCCATTTCTACTCGAGGTCAGAGGAACCAACTATACAGACATTGTGTGTCAATGCCCTTAAACGGGCTACATCCATTTCTACTAGTTATTATTCCAATTTTGTTAGTTATTGGCTTTTTGGTGTCAATGCCCTTAAACGGGCTACATCCATTTCTACCCTGCCCTTCTGGAAGCCCCTGTTTATAAGGCTTTGAGAGGTGCGTTTTCCCCAAGATTTTTTTAATTGTTACAAAAGTGTTACATTTTGCCAT